>JAYOBI010000013.1:2686-56799 GCA_038104735.1 Gammaproteobacteria bacterium
ATGGAAAAAACCGCGGACGCTGTTGTGGTGCCGTTAGATGCTGGGTGGAACGATATCGGCTCTTGGTCCTCGCTTTGTGGCGTTGGTCACAAAGACGAGGCGGGCAACGTGACGCTGGGCGATGTCCTACTCCACGATACAAAAGATTCTTACGTTCGCTCCGACGCCCAATTAATTGCGGCCCTTGGCGTTGAAGATTTGGTCGTCGTCTCGACCAAAGATGCCGTCTTGGTGGCCCACAAGGAGCGGGTTCAGGATGTCAAAATTATTGCGCAGCGGCTTGAATCGGAGGCGAGAACCGAATGGGAAACGCACCGCGAGGTGTACCGGCCTTGGGGGAAATACGACTCTGTTGACAGAGGCGAGGGTTATCAGGTCAAGCGAATTACGGTGAATCCCGGGGCGAAGTTAAGTGTTCAAAAGCATCACTATCGCGCTGAACATTGGGTCGTTGTTGCGGGAACGGCTCGGGTAACAAATGGCGAAGAGACGTTTTTACTCCGAGAGAATGAATCCACCTATATTCCAATCGGTGTGATCCACGCGTTAGAAAACCCTGGCAAGATACCTCTAGAAATAATCGAGATACAGTCGGGCGCTTATTTAGCAGAGGACGATATCGTTCGGCTTGAAGATCGCTACGGCCGCAACTAGCGCCGCGGTCACATGACGTTGCTAACAGTTAATTTCTGCAAAATCTTCAGGGAAAACATCACGCCCGATTGGCAATAAGGCGTGATATTTCATTATCTAATCAGTCTTTCGTGCCAACCAGCCATTCGTCAATATTGGCGAGGTTGTGCTCGGCTTTCCAAGCTTTGAGTACTTTGTGGTTGCCGCCGCGAGTCTCAACGGTTTCACCCGTGTTTGGATTCCGGAATATTTTCAATTTTCTTGGTTTTCGCGTACCCGATGCCGCAGGTTTCTTGCCTCTTTTGGCGGGTGCGCTGCTGTCGTCTTGCAGCAGCGCAATTAAATCGGCTTTGGAGCAGCCGTGTTTTTTCATCAGGTTGGCGAGCGCCCTTTTAACCGCGTTTTCTTTACGAAATGCTGCGCTGTTTTCAATGCTTTTCAGCTCTTTTTCCAGCTGCGCTAATTGTTTTTCTAGTTGTGCTTTTTTTGTCGATATTTTCAACACTAATACTCCAGTTAAATCGAAGGTCGGGGTACTTTAGTTTGGATACCCCTTCAATTAAAGTATTTTCGGCATAAATTAAATCGGAGGATTCTCTATAAAGGTATAAATATAATATTTTTTTATTTGCCTGCCAAACGTTGGTGCCGGATTAAGGATTCCACGAAGCTGCTTTGAGAATTTCTCCTCAACCTCTAGTGTCCTTCTGGCAAAACGCTATACTAAGCGTCGAATTACAGGAGAGGCTTCTATGGCGATGATACTCAACGAAGAGCAGACCATGCTCAAAGACAGTGCCAAGGATTTTTGCACGTCGAACGCTCCAATCACTCAGTTACGCAAGCTGCGGGACGAAGAAAATGCTGAGGGCTACGATCAGGCTACCTGGAACTCCATGGTAGAGCTGGGCTGGGCGGCTATTCCTTGGGGCGAAGAACATGGCGGTTTGGCGTTTGGTTACAAGGGCCTCGGTGTGGTCACCGAAGAATCTGGTCGCACCTTGGCGGCGAGCCCCTTGTTTGCTTCAGTTTGGGTTGGTGGCACCATCATCAATCAAGGCGGCTCTGATGCGCAGAAGTCGGAGTTGTTGCCCAGCGTCGCCGCAGGTGAACTCAAACTGGCTTTAGCCCTTGAAGAGTCTCATCGGCATAATCCCTACAACATTGCTACGTCAGCATCGGCGTCAGGTGAGGGCTATTCGCTTTCCGGCAAGAAAACGTTTGTGCTTGACGGCCACGTGGCGGACAAACTCATTGTTGCTGCGCGAACTTCTGGTGAACAGGGTGCTCGTGCTGGCATCACGCTGTTCCTGGTGGACCGAGACGCAGCTGGTGTCACCGTTACTCGCACGATCATGGCGGACTCTCGCAATGCTGCCAACGTAGTACTCGATAACGTCAGTGTTGGCGCTGATGCGGTGATCGGTTCCGTAGATGGCGGCGCCGATGTACTTGACCCCGCATTGGATATTGCACGTATCGGTCTGACCGCGGAAATGCTGGGCAGCCTGCAAGAGTGCTTTGAGCGAACGGTTGCTTACTTGAAAGAGCGTAAGCAGTTTGGTGTGGCCATTGGTTCCTTTCAGGCACTGAAGCATCGCGCAGCCAATATGTTCTGCGAAATCGAGTTGTCCAAATCCTGTGTGCTTGAGGCGCTGACTGCTCTAGATGAAGGTCGCGAGGCGGTTGAAGTGGCCAAGCTGGCTTCTCTGGCGAAAGCCAAAGTAGGGGAGACCTTCAATCTGGTATCTCGTGAAGGCATTCAAATGCACGGCGGCATTGGCATGACCGACGAGTTTGAAATCGGCTTCTTCATTAAGCGTGCAGCGGTGGCCGAGCAGACGTTCGGCGATGTAAATTTTCACCGCAATCGCTATGGCGAGTTAGAGGGCTACTAGACCTCTGATATTGCTAAAGAAAAAGGCGGCTTTGCCGCCTTTTTTATGGGCGGGTGTTGGCCTCTGCGCTGGCCGTAACTGCCGCCGGTTTATTTTCGTTTGATGCCGATTTGATGTCCCACTTGAGCCGGTACAGCCAAACTTCTGTGGGTCTCGGTCATGGCATCGAGCTTATCCATAATGTGCTGGGGGAATTCTCCTGACCGGCGGGTGCTTAGGTCCACGTGCAGGGCCAGCTGCTCAGATGTTGCAGCCAGGTAGCCTTGCTCCTTGTGATACATCTGCTGAAAGTAGTGCAGGCGTTTGCGGTCGTAGTCTAAAAGCTGCAGGTGGAGTTCCAGTTGGTCGTCCAAGGCCACCTCATTTAGATAGTGCACGTGTACTTCCATGGTGAAGCACGAGCCTACGCCGCTCTCGGCGTATTGGGCGCCCACACCCAATAAATCGTAAAAGTGGTCTACCGCCCGATCAAAAATGACGTTGTAAAAGGCCATGTTCAAATGACCGTTATAGTCGATCCAGTCTTTGATGACTCTCTGGCTTGGACTGATCAGGGGAGCCTGTAAAAGTTGATCGTCATACATGCTTTACTCCGTAAATAAAGGCGATTTTTGTCACTCAAAGCGTTACACAGATGGGCTAGCGATGTAACCTCCAGCAATGCAAAGCACGATACCCCCGCTAACTCGCGGTATGAAAATCAGTTATGGCCTTGGGCAGGCAGCGGAGGGCATCAAAACCGCTGCGTTCAATGTGTTTGTGTTTTTTTATTACACCCAGGTACTGGGTTTACCTACGGCCTACACGGGTATTGCCATCGGTATCGCCATGGCCGTAGACGCAATCACCGATCCTGTCATCGGCTCGCTGTCTGATAACTGGCAGGGTAAAAACGGTCGTCGTCACCCCTTTTTATACGCATCCATTTTGCCCCTGGGCGTGGTCTTTATCGGGCTTTTCAATCCGCCGGATCTTGGCGAGTTTTCACTCTTCCTTTGGTTAACGGTGTTTTCAGTAGCCACTCGGGCGCTGATGACCCTCTACCATGTGCCTCATGTGTCGCTGGGTGCCGAGCTGACCGAGGACTTTGACGAGCGCACGGAAGTGGTGGCCTATCGCTACTTCTTTAGCTACGTGGGCGGTATCTTGACCTATGTGATCGGGTTCCTCGTGTATTTCCCCGATACCCAATTCAACTTGGAAGCCTATGGTCCTTTTGGTATCACCCTGGCGCTGATCATGATGCTCGCGGTTTTGCTCACGGCCCTGGGGACCCGCAAACGCATTCCCTACCTTCCCGCTAGCCGCGTGAACAACGACAAGCTCTCAACCATGCTGGTGCTAAGAAAAACCCTGTCGGAAATTCGCTCGGCGCTGACCAACCGGTCCTTTCGCTGGATGTTTGCCGGGGTTCTCATCGTATTTGCCATGGTTGGGGTAGACAACGCCTTAAATCTGCACATGAATACGTATTTTTGGGAGCTGCAGGGTCAGGGCAACCTGTTCTTCTTTGCCGCCACACCTGTTGGCGCACTGCTGGGCACCATGTTTGCCAGCACCTTCACGCGCTGGTTTGACAAAAAGCCGTCGGTAATTATCGGCACCTCTTGTTGGGCGTTGTGTCAGGTAGTTCCAGTGGTGCTGCGGCTGCTGGGCTGGTTTCCCGAAAACGGCACCGATGAGCTGCTTGCCACGCTGATTGTCATCAAGTTTGTCCAAGGCTTTGGCGTTGTGCAGGCGCTAGTCTCCTTCAATTCTATGGTGGCGGATGTGGTGGACGAGCACGAGCTGATCACCGGTCTGCGCCAAGAGGGCATCTTCTTCTCCTCGATTTCATTCTCCAACAAAATGACGTCGGGTATTGGCACCACCGCCGCAGGGTTTGCGTTAACCCTCATCGATTGGCCTACTGGCGCGGACATCCAAACCGCCGCAGATATCAGCGCTGACACCATTGCCTGGCTGGGATTGATATACGGCCCCATCGTTTCGGGCTTCGCGCTGGTGTCTATCTACTGTTATTCCAAATATGGCCTGAATCGGGCCAAGCACGCCCAGGTAGTGGAAAAGCTAGCGGTTATGCGCGCTGAGCGGCAGGGCGAGGAAGCGGCAAGCTGAGGGACACGGGTCCTGGCGCTACGCTGAAAAAATCCAGGGGCAGCCTAAGCTAGAGCAAGACAAGGGTTCGATCGATGGTCCAGTACATGGCGGCGCTGCCCATGATGTAGGCCGCTGCCTGATGCACCAAGTGCTGGCCCAGGTTCCAAGCCGCACTGGCTTTGCGCCACAGCCAAAGGGTGAAAATCAAAGCCAGGACCACGATGATTTGACCCAGTTCAATGCCCAGGTTGAACAGCAGCAGGCTGGTAAACACGGCATCCTCCGGTAAACCGATGTCGCTTAGCGCACCGGCAAAGCCCAAGCCGTGGAGCAACCCAAAGACAAAAGCCATCAGCCAAGGGGTCGTTCGTGTCAGGGCGGATCGCTCAGCCTCGGGTTGGGCCAGCTCTCTGGCAAGGAAGACAATGGATAGGGCGATGATTGCCTCGACGGGCCCTTGAGCCAGGCTGACCACGTTCATCACAGACAGCGCCAAGGTAATGCTGTGGGCGACGGTAAATGCCGTGATGGTTTTGAGTAACATCCAGGGCGAGTGGATGAATAACACCAAGCCAATGACAAATAGCACGTGATCAATACCGCCGACGAGGTGCTCCACGCCGATCATCAGGTAACCGACTGAGCTGGCGCCGCCGCCCAGGGCGAGCTTGGGATCGCTGGGCTGGACGATGTAATTCGCCGGTTCTTTACCTGGCTCAATCAGCCTGACCAGAACGTCAGTAATGGAGGTTCTCAGCCCGGCAATTTCGATGCTCGCTTTGCTCAGATCACAGGTCGTGCGCCAACGCTTGATCAGCGCGCTGCCTGTCAGCTCTGGCGCGGCGACCTCCTCAAGTTGGCAGTGGTCCGGAAATATTGGGTCAATGGGGAGGCGTCTATTCTCAACCACTGGCTGCTTCCACAACACCTCATAGTGAATCGTGCCGGTGTTCTCCAGTGCCCGTAGCTCCAAGTAGGCAGGCCGAACTTCATCGGCTAACGCCTGCTGTGGCCATGGGATGATTGCCAGCAAGCAAAGCAGCACCGCCACAGCCTTGGCGCCAAGCCCCGGGGTTATGCTGTGACATTGGGTCGCGGTCATTTCGACGCAGGAATGCTGTTGGTTTCAGGCACCAGGATCTGGTAGGTGCTCAGCAACTGGTCCAGATAAGCCTCGTTAGCTGCGGTGCGCTGCTGCTGCCGCCAGTCCAGCAGTACGTTTTCTTTTACCTGCTGGAAGGGCTGGGCTCGGGCGGGTTGCCGAGCCTCTAACCGCACGGCATGCCAGCCGTAGGCGGATTTGATGGGGCCTTGCCAGTTAGCTTGAACGGCCAAAGCGGCCAGTTCTGCGGCGAAGGCTTTGCCGAACAAATCACCGACTTCGCGTTGGGACCGGCGGACGTATTGGCGTTGCAGCATAAAGGGGTCGCCGGGAATCGCTGGATCCGCCACGGCCTTGCTTGCCATGACTCTGGCATCCTCTGCTTCGGCCTCTGACTGTCGGTCGGCGGAGAAGTATATGTGCTGAAAGGTAAACGCTTCTGGGGTTTCGTATCGTTCAATATTGCGGGCGTAGAAATTTTCCAAGGTTCCGGGCTCGACGGGTGTCGATGCCGCAAGGTCCTCTGTTAGAAAGGTGATTTTTTGAATCAGGCGCCGTCGCACGATGGTGTCGTTAATGTCCAGACCCAGTCGCAGGGCTTCCTGATAGTACGCCTCATCGCGAATGAATTGGTCGATCAAGCTCTGGCGCTCAGCGGCAGTCGGAGGCCGGCGCATTTGCTGCTGCCATTGCATGGTCAGACGCTCAATGTCCCCGGCACTGACCCGAATAATCCGGTCCTCGTCCTGCCAAGCTGCCACGGCAAACAGCAGTATGCCGAACAGTAAAAAAGTCCACAGAGGGTCTTTAAACCGGTTCACCATGGGCACTCCGTTGCAGAACCGCCGTTAGCCAGCGAAGCAGCTCAAGTGATGGTCGGCGTTGCCAAATTGAGCATCGATAACCAGCAGTCGCTTAAAGTAGTGGCCGATTCTCAACTCCTCGGTAACGCCCATACCGCCGTGAAGCTGCACCGCGTTTTCACCGATGAACGTGCCATTCTTACCAATCATGTATTTCAGCGCATGAACCGTGCGTATGGCGGCTCGGCCTTGCTGCACAACCTCCAGGGTAGCTCGATACAGCATGGACTTACACTGCTCATACTCCATGAACATATCCACCATTCGGTGCTGGAGTACCTGAAAGTCTGACAGACTCTGGTCAAACTGCTGACGCTCTTGGGTGTAGGCCACCGTGTCTTTGTACAACACTTCCATTGCGCCAACGGCTTCGGCAGCCAGGGCTAAAATACCGTCAATAGCAACGTCTTGGAGCAAGTTAAAGCCTTCGTCCAGGTCACCCAGCAAGCAGTCGGCAGACACGACAACGTCCTTGAGGGTAATTTCAGCGGCCTGCTGACCGTCGACGGTGGGGAAAGACTGAATCGACACGCCCTCGCTTTTGGCATCAACCAAAAACAGGCTAATGCCTTGCCGGTCACGCTGTCCGCCGCTGCTCCGTGTGCTGACCACCAGGTAGTCTGCGCTGCCACCATGCTGAACCATGCTTTTGTGGCCGGTAATGCGGAAGCCCTCGCCGTCGCGGGTAGCGCGAGTGATCACGTCTTCCAGGTCAAAGCGTGCCTGTTCCTCGGCATAGGCCAGGCTCAGTCGGCACTTTCCGGAAACGAGGTCAGGCAGCAGCTTGTTTTGCAGCTCGGGCTTTGCGCCGGCGACGATAGCTCGGGTGCCCAGCACTGCACTGGCGAAAAAGGGCTCTAAAACCAGACCTTTGCCGAAAGCCTCCATGAGGACCATGGTATCGGCTTGGTTGCCGCCAAAGCCGCCGTGGGCTTCAGGCACGGTAACCCCAAGCCAGCCCAGTTCCGCCATGGTTTGCCAATAGTCGTCGCTGAACCCGGCGTCGTTTTTGCTTAAGGATTGGCGGGTATCCAGATCATAGTTGTCGCCGACAAAGCGATCGACGCTGTCCTTGAGGAGCTGCTGTTCCTCAGATAAATCAAAGTTCACGATTTGCTTTCCTGTTCGCGTGGGTAAGGTTGCTAGTTATTGGAATTACTTTGCCTTTTTCAGTCCGAGGACGTTTTTCGCCACCACATCTTTCTGCACTTCTGAGGCACCACCATAAATGGTGTAAGCGCGGCTCGATAGATAACCAGACATGCCGCCCTTGGCGAAGCTGTGCCCGACTGGTTGCTTACCCCAGGCAGCGGAATAGATGCCGCCGGCTTCGACGGTGAGTTTTTGAATACGCTGCTGAATTTCTGTGCCCTTGAGTTTCAAAATAGACGATTCTGGTCCCGGTTCTTCGCCGTTGGCGGCGCTGGCTAAGGAGCGTAGCTCGGTAAATTCCGTGGCCAACAGGTCAATCTCCAGCTCCGCCAGCTTAGACTTGTAGGCAGGGTCGTCTAATAGCGAGCCGTTGCCGCGTTTCACTTCGCCGGCCTGCAGACGCAAGAAATCCAAAGCAACCAGGGACTTAGAAATGCCGGCAAGGCCGGTGCGTTCGTGCGCCAGCAGTCCTTTGGCGTAACCCCAGCCCTTACCCTCTTCGCCAACCCGGTTTTCTACGGGCACCTTGACGTCGGTGAAGTGCACCATGTTTACCGAGTGAGATCCGCCCAGGGTGATGATGGGCTTAACTTCGATGCCCTCTTGCTTCATGGGAATGAGCAGGAAGGTGATGCCTTCCTGTTTCTTGCCGGTATCGCTGGTTCGGGTTAGGCAAAAAATCCAGTCGGCAATGTGGGCGAGGGTGGTCCAGATCTTAGTGCCGTTAACGGTGTAGTGGCTGCCGTCTTCGGAGAGTTCGGCCTTAGTTTTTAGGTTTGCCAGGTCAGAACCGGCGTTTGGCTCCGAGTACCCCTGGCACCAATTTACCTTGCGTGCACGAATGTCCGGAAGAAATCGCTGCTGCTGTTCCTCGTTACCATAGTTCATCAATACCGGGGCTAGCATGGACAGCCCAAAGGGCAGGTCCCAGGGGGTTTGCGCCACGGCGGTTTCTTTTTCCCAGATATAATGCTGGGTTGGGGTCCAGCCTGGACCGCCAAAAGCCACCGGCCATTTCGGGACATCCCAGCCACCTTTTGCCTTGGCTTGCTCAAACCAATTCATCCGCCATTGAGCGTAGTCAGTCTTGGGGTCGTGGGCATTCGCCGCCAAAAATTCTCTAACCTCTTGCTGAAATGCCAGATCCTCAGTGCTTAGATCGACGTCCATGACCGCTCCTGATAGTAGTGATGGAGCCGCATGGTAATGGTTTCGGGATTTCAAGTTAAGCAGTAGGATGCGACCACAACTGGGCCATTGGCTGGTGACTGATTACGACCAAATTCATAGCCAGCGCCAACAGCAGATCGGAAAAAACAAAAACAAATTTGGAGTTTACGCATGAGTTATCAAACACTGCTGTACGAGGTGGCCGACGGTGTGGCGACCATTACCCTGAACAGGCCAGATAGCATGAATGCCATGTCGCCAGAACTCGCGGCAGAACTCCATGATGCGGCCCTTGCCATTGATGCCAGTCCAGAGGTTAGGGCCGTTGTCCTTACCGGCGCAGGCAAGGTTTTTTGTGCTGGCGGTGACTTAGGTGCCTTCGCAGCAGCCGGCGACGGGGCCAGAACACTGATTATGAAAATGACCGGCGATCTTCACCTGGCCCTGTCCAGGCTGGCACGCAACTCGGCACCGGTCATCGCGGCAGTCAATGGCACTGCAGCAGGCGCGGGGTTTTCCTTGTTAATGGCTGCAGACTTGGCGATTGCTGCTGAGTCTGCGGTGATGACCATGGCCTACACCAATGCAGGCCTGTCCCCGGACGGCAGCTCTACCTACTACATGCCGCGGAAAATTGGTGACCGTAGAACTCGGGAGTTGATGCTGACTAATCGAGTACTCAGCGCTGCACAAGCGCTGGATTGGGGCGTGGTCAATGAGGTTGTGAGCGATGATGTCGTGCTGGCTTCGGCCCAGAAACTCGCCGGCAAGCTGGCTAGCGGGCCCACTCAGGCTTTCGGGCAGGTGAAGGCGCTGCTGGATGGCAGTTTTGATCAAAGTTTGGAATCGCAAATGGAGCTGGAAGCAAGAGCCATCGCTGGCCTGGTAACAACAGCAGACGGTCAGGAGGGGTTGCACGCCTTTTTAGAAAAACGTAAGCCTCAGTTTTCTGGTTGTTAAGCAAGCCAGCATAATGATTCAGACGCAACTCGATCGGTGCGATGAGGCGCTGCGGCGCTTTGTGGCGAGTAATCTGACGGCTTTTTCGGTGATGGAAGCATCCGCGGGGGATGGGGCGCAACCATTACGCCGGGCAGCGGTGGCCCTAACCATCACGGATGTCGGCATGGGACCTGACCTGCCGGGGTTAACCAACCCTGAGTCCTGGTCCGCGGAGCCGGCTCTGATCTTAACCCGACGATCCCAAGCACTGCGCAGTCACCCGGGTCAGTGGGCCCTGCCAGGGGGGCGCATCGACACCGGCGAAACTGCGACTCAAGCAGCGCTGCGTGAAATGCATGAGGAGGTAGGTATCGCCCTGGAACAAGACCGAGTGCTGGGCACCCTGGATGATTTCGTGACGCGCTCCGGCTATGTGATGACGCCGGTTGTTATCTGGGGTGGTCCGGATCTGGAGACCCAGCCAAACCCGGACGAAGTTGCCAGCGTACACCGCATACCCATTCGGGAGTTCGCTCGCAGCGATGCCCCACGGCTGACGCCAGCCACCACCAGTCAGGCGCCAATCCTGCGCATGCCCGTGGGTGACGACCACATAGCAGCTCCTACGGCGGCGATCCTGTATCAATTTCGCGAAGTCTGTCTGTTACAGCGGAATACGCGGGTCGCGCACTTTGAGCAGCCCGAATTTGCCTGGCGCTGAGTTGACCCACCGTCAGCGACCGCTCACAATTCTCAGCCGCTTTGGAAAATCCTCTAGCGAGAGGATTGGTCAAAAACTCTCACAATTTTGGATTACAGGAAAATCAGTATGGCGATAGCAACAGGCTCTAAACTCCCCGCAGCAACCCTGCATACGATGCAGGACGGTAAGCCCACCCCCGTAACCACCGACGAGCTGTTTGCAGGTAAAAAAGTTGCCCTGTTCGCTGTGCCGGGCGCGTTTACGCCAACTTGCTCTATGGCGCACCTTCCCGGTTACGTGGTGCAGGCGGATGCCATCAAGGCCAAGGGCGTGGACAGCATAGTCTGCCTGTCCGTTAACGACGCTTTCGTGATGGACGCTTGGGGTAAAAGCGCCAACGCTGAAGAGCTAACCATGGTCGGCGACGGCAACGGCGACTTCACCGCGGCTTTGGGTCTGGAAATGGACGGTTCTGGATTTGGTTTAGGCAAGCGCTCGCAGCGATACGCTATGATCGTGGAAGACGGTACGGTGACGCACTTGGCGGTAGAAGCGCCGGGCAAATTCGAAGTCAGTGCAGCTGAAGCCATTCTCGAAGCGCTGTAATTTCGGCGGTGATAGATAAAAGGCCCTGCGGGGCCTTTTTTGTTGCCTGCTGTTAGCCAGATGCATGCTGTCGGTAAGCGCGGTGGTGGACTAACGCGCTAGTAGTATTGCAGATTGCTGGACTCTGGCTATCTGTCTGCAGAGCTAGCCCGAGCGACCAGAGTTTCGCGATTTTCGCCCACGGGCCGAATCAGGCATTCCTGGGCAGCCGTCGCCACCATTTCGCCGCCGCGGTTAAAAAAGTGCCCGCGCACAAAACCGCGAGCGCCGCCAGCATTGGGTGATTCCTTAGCGAACAGCAGCCACTCGTCAGCCCGAAACGGGCGATGAAACCAAATCGTATGATCCAGGCTCGCTCCGTGCACGGCCCTTTGACCCTGAGCATCCACGGTGAGTGGCCCGTGGGGCAGCATGGAGGTGGACATGAAATCCAGGTCCGACATATAGGCTAACAACGCCAAATGGACTTCCGGATTATCCGGTAGGCGGTCCCGGCTTTTCAGCCATGTGTGCTTGTAAGGCGGGTGTTCGCCGCGATTCAGCATAGTGATGCGCTCAACGGCCCGAGAGTCGATGGCCTCAAACCGAAAGGTGAAGCGGGCCATGTCTGGATTGGCTTTTGCCAGGGCCGTGTAGGTCTCAAGATCACCGCGCAGGGATTCTGGTGGCGGCACGTCCGGCATGGGCAGCGAGTGGTCAAGCCCAGGTTCCGCCTTTTGCCAAGAACAGGCCAAGGTGAAAATCGTCCGGCCATTTTGAATGGCCGCGACCCGGCGGGTGCTGAAGCTGCGGCCATCACGAATACGGTCCACCTCATAAAGAATGGGGCGGGTCCAATCCCCAGCCCGCAGGAAATAGCTGTGCAGGGAATGCAGGCTCTGCTCAGCGTCGACGGTGCGAAAAGCCGACGCCAACGCCTGGGCCAGTACCTGACCGCCAAACACATGCTCTGTATTGTGGTTTTGGCCCCGAAAAAGGTTTTCCTCAATGGGCTCCACGTCCAAAAGGTCGATGATTTCCTGCAGGATTTTGTTCATGGGGGTTTTGTCTGGCTGGTCACGGTGAGAGGGCAGCATAAACCATTCACCGTGTGCTTGGCATGCCGGGCTGGTTGACGGGACTTTCTCTGTAGGGTTGTCAGTCAATCTGCGATACTGCCTGCCCCGCAAGCGCCTGAGGAGACATTATGAGCATTCAAGTGAAGCAAATCCCTTGTCTGGACGACAACTACGGTTTTCTCGTCCACGATCCGGCCACTGGCGCTACGGCCAGTATCGACACCCCGGAAGTTGATCCGATTAATGCCGCACTGGCAGAACAGGGGTGGACTCTGACCCACATCCTGAATACCCATCATCATTTTGACCATGCCGGTGGCAACGAAGCGCTGAAAGCCCAGTGGGGATGTGAGGTCATCGGCGCGGCCATTGACGCAGAACGCATTCCCGGTATTGATCGACAAGTGGCTGATGGCGAAGTGTTTGAACTGGGCAGCGCTGCCGTGAAAGTGCTGGAAGTTCCTGGTCATACCACGGGGCACATCGCCTACTATTTCGCCGATGACAGTGCGGCCTTTGTGGGCGATGCGCTGTTTGCCTTGGGCTGTGGCCGCATGTTCGAAGGCACGCCAGAGCAAATGTGGGGCAGCTTAGAAAAGCTCATGGCGCTGCCTGACGACACCCGAGTCTACTGTGCCCACGAATACACTCAGGCGAATGCGGCCTTTGCGATAACGGTAGAGCCGGACAATGCAGCCCTGCAGGCTCGGGTCGCGGAAATAGCGAATCTGCGCGCTCAGGGCATACCAACGGTGCCCACAACCATTGGTTTGGAGCGGCAAACCAATCCATTTGTGCGGCCCCACAGCGCCAGCCTGCAGCAGACTATGGATTTAGTAGGGGCGGACCCCGTCGCTATTTTTGCTGAGACGCGCAAGCGCAAAGACCACTTTTGATCGGCGGCTTGGCAGCTGGCCCGGGAGCGAACTCGGCCAGCGCGTTAGCCACAGAGCGCCAAGGGCTGCTCTTCGCTGTGGCCGCTTACGGGTTCTGGGGCTTGGCGCCTATGTATTTCGTCTGGGTGAACTATGTGCCGCCGCTGGAGGTGCTCATGCACCGCGTGCTTTGGTCAGTGCCGTTGCTGACGATGCTGATCAGCCTAACGGGACAATGGTCAGACGTCTGGCGGCTAAGGCGACAGGAGGTGATTTTTCTGTTGGTGACGGCCCTGTGTCTGAGCATCAACTGGGGCACCTTTATCTGGGCGATTCAAGCCCAGCGCATTGCTGACGCCAGCCTGGGATATTTTATCAATCCGCTCGTCAACATCATCCTGGGCTGGGTGTTTTTGCGCGAGCGAATGCGGCGGATACAGTGGCTGGCTGTGGGTGTGGCGTGTATGGGCGTGACCATTGAACTGTGGACCCTGGGCAGTGTGCCCTGGCTGGCCTTAACTTTGGCATTTAGCTTCGGCTTTTATGGTCTGCTGCGTAAGCAGGTGAGTGTGCCCTCGGCCATAGGGCTCTGGGTGGAAACTCTGTTGATGCTGCCCATCGCTGGGATATTTTTTGTGTGGTTGGTATCCAGCGAAGGTTTGCGTCCAGGTTTTCAGATCGCTCAACTGGCCCTGGGAGGAGTCATCAGCGTCGTGCCTTTGGTGCTTTTCGCAGCTGCCGCCCTGCGTCTGTCCCTGACCGTGCTGGGGTTTGTACAGTACTTAGCGCCCAGCTGCGCGCTAATGCTGGCGGTATTTTTGTATGACGAGCCAGTGGCTGATACCCGCTGGCTTACTTTTGGCTTTATCTGGCTGGCGCTGATTATCTTCAGTGCCGAAAACATGATGGACATGCGTCGCAGGCGCGAAGCGTTAGAGGAGAGCTAACATGATTACCTTATTCACCATGGAGCGGGACTATCCTTACGGTACCTTGCGGTCGACTAACGGCAGCAAGGTCAAGGTCGTGCTCGCAGAGAAAGGGGCGAACTATCAAGTGGAAACCGTCAGCCCCGGCGCGGTTTGGAAGAAGCAGCCGGAGATTTTGGCCAACCACCCGCTAGGAAAAGTGCCCTGGATCCAGGACGATGGCCTGGTGCTTTACGATTCCACCGTAATTAACGAGTACCTCAACGACAAGTGGGCGGATCGGCCGCTGTTGCCCAGTGATGTGGCCCTACGAGGGCAGGCCCGGGCGCTGGAAAACTATGGCGACGAGGGTGTGCTGAGCAAATTCCTGCCCATGATTTGGATGCCTTGGTGGTCGCCGGAAGATCAGCGGGATGCCGCTGCCATGGAGCGTGGCCGGCAGGGTTTGCGGGATGAGATATTCCCCTTCCTGCAGCGGACCTTAAATGGACAAGACTATCTGTGCGGTGACTTTACGCTGGCTGATGTGCCCATGATGGTGGTGGCAATGGTGCTGGAGGTGGACGGCATGGACGTATCTGCTGCACCTGAGGTGGCCGACTATTTTCAGCGCCTGCGTGAGCGGGCTTCTTACCAAGTGATTTCGCCGCAACAAAGTGTTGAGCAAACGGCGCGGTCGCATTAAGCCGTTATCGAAAGCCCCCAATGCTGGGAACTGATTGCGCTGGCTCCAGCGCTATTTAGGCAGTTCGCTGGCCCGAGCCATGGCTTCCTGCAGCGATCCAAGGCTGCGTATATAGGGCTCAAAGGGCAGCAAAGCTTCCGGGCGTAACCGTGCTGCTTGTTCTGCGGCCGCGCGGTTTTCGTAAACGCCGAGCAAAGCCACATAAAACGTTCTGCCGTTAGACCGTATCCTGGCTCCGGTGAGAGCTTCCAGTCTAATGTCGGCGAGAAAATCCTTTAGTTCCTGCCTGCTGCTTAACGCAATGATTTGTACCGTCCAAAAGCTGCTCGGCAGCGCCTCCAGGGACACTGGTGATTGGCTCTGGTACATCAACCTCACGTAGGCGGGTAAGTTTTGGGGAGATTCGGGCTGCGCCTGGGTCGGAGCATTCTCTGGGGTGCTTACCTGCTTCGCGGCCTGCTCAGGCGCTGAAGCAGGGGTAACTTGCTGTTGCGCTGCTGCTGGCGCTTGGGGTGCCGACCAATCATATTGCCGCGCTTTCTCTGCCGCTTGGCGCTCTTGAATCTCGCTAATGGTGCGCCGCTTACAGGACCAGGTCCCCGCGGTGTCCTCACAGTGCCAGCTGGTTTCTGCTGTTGCTTGTTGCTGGGGATCCGTTGTCTGCACCGGTGCGTTGCTGGCACAGCTTGCGGCTGTCAGCGCAAGGACACCGAAGAAATAACGACAAATCATTCTGTGCTCCTGTGTGGGTGACAAAGCCGGCTAGCCGGATTAGAAAGCACTGGGCGCAAATCTCCAACCTCTTTTGACGGACCCGCCCAGGCGTGGACCGCGCCGGCAGTCAACACGCGCCGTAATAGGCATCTTGCTCCGTCTGTTCATTGCATAGTTTACGATAACCAATGGGCAAAATCGTACCGGGTTGGGTCAGGCTTTTGGGTCAGGACTTTGGCTTGCGAGCTGGCGGATTTTCCCCTAGTTTTTATCTCACGCAATCGTAAGCAAGGGCGCTAACCATGCGCGGGTTAGTGTCGAGCAAGTAAAAGGTATCCGCGACCACAGGGGAGTCGTCATGCTATCAACGCTGTCAGATTTTGAACGCGTGCCTCGTATCCTAAGGTTAAATATTGCCGGTCAGCCTGTGGAATGGGTGGCCTGGCAAGACGCCGTTTGCCTGTATGCACGGGACCTGGTGGTCTGGACCGTTGGCGACCCTCTGATCACCATCCGCGGTGGTCGCTCCAAACACACCGGCGAAACCAGCTGTCAGGAGATTCACAGCATTATCGCCTGTGATGGCCGGGTCGTAGAGCGTGCCTCGCATACGCCGCCGCTGACCAATGTTGCGTTATTCAAACGCGACGGCAATCTGTGCCTATACTGCGGCAAGCATCTTAGCGATGCGGATTTAACGCGAGATCACGTGGTGCCGGTCTCTCGGGGTGGCAGCAATCAGTGGGACAACGTGGTAGCCAGCTGCCGGCGCTGTAACCACTTCAAGGGCAATCGCCAATTAGAAGACACCAGTTTAGAACTGCTCGCCTTACCCTATGTGCCCAACTACTCGGAATACTTGGCGCTGATAAATTCAGGCCGTATTTTGGGCGACCAAATGGCGTTTCTGAGCAAGAGCTTTGGCGCCAACAGTCGTTTGGCTGGCCAATAGCCCCAACTGCCGCGCAGATCCAGGTGCCGGTCAGGGGTGAGGGTGCCGCTAGTGAAATCCCTTAATGACGTCGTGATCGTACAACCAATCCTGCCGCTGCAGGGCAATTTCCGGCAGTAACCGGTTCTGCAGCGCCACGCCGATGTGCTGGCCCAGCCGTTTCATAGGTGAGGGTTCGGTCAAATGAGTCAGATGGCGATGCAGCCCCGCCATGACCTTGCGATGCCTTGGACGCCGGAACCGTTCGTAGGCCGTTAGGCCATCGGCAACGTCTTCTTCGTAGTTTTCCATCATCCGTGACAGCACCCAAGCGTCTTCGAGTGCCGTATTGGCACCATCGACCTTGCAGGAAACACAGGGCATCACCGCGTCGCTGAGATAGGCCACGGAACCTGCGAACAAGGTGTCACTATGGGCAAGCTGAGACAGCTGGATGTCCGGCATTTGCTCTTTCATCGCCAAGGCTTCATGCAGGCTTTCATGCCAGTCGCCTTGGCAGAATTCGGTATTTTTTAGCGTGACAAAACGAAAGTGTACGCAATCGACGTCTGCCAGCTGCTCAATGTACTGGCTTTGGCCTCGCCACAGGACATTGGCGCGGCGCAGCGGGTGGTCTGGGAGAGTGGCGTGAAAAACCTGGAAGTCGCCGTTGTCAGGCGCTGCTGTTGGCTCGGTGGCGCTCAAAATCGTTAGGGTATGGGCGCGTTCGATCTCGGTAAGCGCGGCAGGGGGTTGCAGGGGGTTGTCCAGCATCGATTCCAAAAGGTCGGTCAGCGCTGTGCCAGCGACGTTGATTAGTGGGCTGCCGTAGCGCTGGTGGTAAAAATCACCCAGGGGCAGCTCAGCCAGGAGATAGGCGCTTTTGGCGAAGCGGATCTGAAAGCGATCGGGGGCGAAGCCGATGTTCTTAACAACCGTGGGTGCCAGAGCCCGCAGCAGGCGGCTGGCGTTGGCACCGAGGCTGTGCACAGGAGGTGAGTTCGATAGCGCCCCAGCGCCGCGAAAGCGGCTCAACTGGTTAAAGCCACTGGCGCTGCACGCTAGCGCCGCCAGCTGTGCGCCGGCGGTCTGTCCAATGATGGCAACGGGATACACGGCGTGGGCGGCCAGCTAGATGCGGCGCCAGCGCGTGCCTTCCCGGGAATCTTCCAGCTCCACGCCCTGAGCTAACAGATCATCGCGGATGCGATCCGCGCCGGCGTAGTCGCCCTTTGCTCTGGCGGCTTTGCGCTGGTCAATGAGGTCGTCAATGGTGTCTGCTGACAGCATCGCACTGTCACTTGGCTGACCTTGAGTAAAGTAGTCCTCGGCGCTTTGGTACAGCAGACCCAACAGCCAGCCCCCGGCCAGCAATTGTTGTCGCGCATTGTGTTTGCTGTCCTCGTCCTTAGCCTGTCGCAGCTGGGCCGCAAGATCGTGCATGGCGGCAAGGGCTTTGGGCGTGTTCAGGTCATCGCTCAGAGCCGCCACGACACTGCCGGGGTAGTCTGCTGCCGCCAGACCCTGCATGTCGGTACTGGTCAGCGGTACTTCGGATGCACCGTCCCGTAGGCTTTGGTACAGACTGTCCAGGCTGGATCGAGCCTGGGCCAGCAAGTCCTCGGACCAGGCCAGGGTAGATCGGTACTGACCCGATAGCAGAGCATAGCGCAGCACCTCGCTGCTGTGTTTTGCCAGCAGGTCGCGGATGGTCAGAACGTTGCCCAAAGATTTGGACATCTTCTCTGAGCCCAGATTGAGCATGCCGTTGTGCAGCCAATAGTTCACATAGCCTTTACCGGCATTGGCGCACCGGCTTTGAGCCGCCTCATTTTCGTGGTGGGGGAAGGTCAAGTCTGAGCCGCCACCGTGTATATCGATGGTGTCGCCCAGATGTTTCTTGACCATGGCAGAGCACTCAATGTGCCAGCCGGGTCGACCGCGCCCCCAGGGGCTGTCCCAGCCCGGTTGATCCTCCGTGGAGGGCTTCCACAGTACGAAGTCCTTGGGATCTTTTTTGTAGTCGGCGACCTCCACTCGAGCGCCGTCAATCATGTCTTGCAAAGACCGTTTGGCCAGGGTGCCGTATTGCGGATCTGAAGGCACATGAAACAGCACGTGACCCGCGCTGGCGTAAGCGTGCTGCTGTTCAATCAGGGTTTCGATCATCTGGATGATTTCATCAATGTGGTGGGTTGCCTTGGGCACCACATCCGGTGGCAGCACACCCAGAGCCGCAACGTCTTCCTGGTAGGCCTGGGCAAATCGCTCGGCTAGGGTTGCAATGTCTTCACCGTTTGCGGCCGCGGCGGCGTTAATCTTGTCGTCGATGTCGGTGATGTTGCTGACGTAGGTCACCCTTGGGTAGCGCAAGCGCAGCAGCCGCGTAAGTACGTCAAAAACCACCGCGGGTCGCCCGTTGCCGATGTGTACCAGGTTATACACCGTGGGACCACAGACATAGATTGTTACCTGTTCGGGGTCGTTGGGAACAAAGACTTCCTTGGTTCCGCTTAGCGTGTTGTGAAAAACAATGTCGGCTTGGCTCATGGCGATCAGAATTTAGCTGGTTGTGGTGAATGGCATGCACCGGCGGGCAGCCGGCACAGTCGCAAGGGGCGGGGAGGATACTCCTTTTAGGTAGGCTTTTCTGCCTGGGCCGTCGCGGTTTCGGATCCTGTGTCCACGATCACTTTGTCGCCCTCTACCCTGAGGTAGAAGCAGTGCTTGCGATTGGTATGGCAGGCAGGCCCAGCTTGATCCACGCCGACCAGGATGGCGTCGGCATCGCAATCAAAACGTAGGGACGTTAGGCGCTGGGTATGCCCAGAGGTCTCACCCTTGCGCCACAGGGCCTGACGGCTGCGGGAGAAGTAAACCACTTGTCCGGTGGCTAAGGTTTGCTCAATGGCCTCTCGGTTCATCCAGGCCAGCATTAAGACGTCGCCGCTGGCGCGGTCTTGAGCGATGGCCGGCACCAGCCCTTGGTCGTTGAACTTCACCTGATCCAGAAACTGTTGAAGCGCTACAGCGGTACCTGACGCAGCGGTTTCCAGGGTTTTGACATCAGTCATCGGCGGCTCCAAAGCGCTGGCTCAGATGTTGGTAGACGCTGCGCAGGGCCATGGCTTCGCCTCCCTCCGGGCGTCCGGGTCGCTTGCGGATGTTAAAGGCCATGACGTCGAAGTGAACCCATGGCACGTCAGCGACAAAACGCTTGAGAAAAAGTGCCGCGGTTACGGCGCCAGCGTAGGGCGAGGCCGCAGAGTTCACCACATCCGCCACGTTACTCTTCAGCATGTAGTCGTAGCCGGCGTGCAGGGGCATTGGCCAAACGGTGTCGTCCTCGCGCCGGCCAAGCTGGGTTAGCTCTATGGCCAGGTCATCGTCGGTGCAGAACATGGCGGCGATTTCCGCACCAACGGCGCCGCGAGCAGCGCCAGTGAGGGTGGCGTAATCCACAATGAGTTCAGGGTTTTCGCTGCTCGCCATGGACAGGGCATCGCACAGCAATAACCGTCCCTCGGCGTCGGTGTTATCAATTTCAACGGTAAGACCCTTGTGGGTGTGCAGGATGTCCCCGGGTCGAAAAGCGTTACCGGATACGGCGTTCTCCGCCGCGGGAATCAACAGGCGAAGCCTCACGGGCAGACCTTGGGCCATAATCAGATAGGCAAGCCCGGAGGCAATGGCTGCGCCGCCCATGTCTTTCTTCATCCAGCGCATGCCGCCAGCGGGTTTCATGTTCAGGCCGCCGCTGTCGAAGGTCACGCCCTTGCCGACGATGGTTATTTTGGGGTGCTCCGGGTTCCCCCAAACAAGGTCCATCAGTCGCGGCGGATCGTCGGCGGCTCGACCAACGGCGTGTATGGCCCCGCACTCCATGTCCAGTAACTCATCGCCAACGGTGGTGGTGATCTGCGCACCAAAGGTTGCGGCCAGGGCTTCCACTTCCGCCTGCAGATGCGACGGCGCCATGTCTTGCGCCGGGGTGTTAATCAGGTCTCGGGCCAAACTTGTGGCCGCAACGGTATGCACCAGCTCATGGGCATTCGCTGAGGGCGGCAGTATCAGCTGGGCCGGCCCGCGATCGCTTGTTTTGTAGCGACAGAACTGATAGCTGCCCAGTCCCCAGCCGAGTAAGGCTAAAGTTGGCGCTTCTTCGGCCAGACGGTAAACCCCCTCGGGTAGTTTGAACGGCAGCGAGCCCAGGGTGCTCAAATCGGTCTTGCCGTTGTAGCCAACCAGGGCATCTCCGTTTTCAAGCCAGGCCAACTGCTCGGATTCACCGGTAAAGGACTGCCGCGCCACCCAGTGCTGGTCTGTGGCGCTCAGAGCCCCAATTCGCTGATCGATAGTCTCGGTGCTGGTGAGGTACAGGGTCGCCGCTGCCCCATCGGGGTCCCAGGGCAGAAACCCGGTGCCGGAAAAATCGTCAAGGGTTAGGTCTTGCATGTCGTTTGCTTCTTTTGTGCTTCGTGTTTGGGGTGGTTAGGGGCGAGAAAACCGCTGGCTAAGGCTCCTAGTTGGGTGCTAAAGCTGCCGCAGCGGGATCTTATCAGGATCCGGTGAGGTACTAGAGTCGGCGGCTAGGTTGATGCCCAGATTGTTGCCTTCCAGCACTCGATCCGCCCGATAGCTGGAGCGCACCAGTGGGCCAGAAGCGACCTCGGTAAATCCCAGGCTTAAGCCGAAGTCTCTTAGCTCGTCGAAGGTATCTGGCGTGACCCAACGATGTACAGGCAGATGATTCTTCGTCGGCCGCATGTACTGGCCAAGGGTGACGATGTCTACTTCTTGGGATCTCAGGTCTTTCATGGCCTGACGAACTTCGTCGTCGGTTTCGCCAATACCCAGCATTAAACTTGACTTGGTCAGCACGTCGGAACGCACCCGTTTGGCGTGGGCCAAAACATTGAGCGTTTGCTCATAGCCAGCTCGAGGGTCTCGCACCACGTGGGTGAGGCGCTCGACGGTTTCAAGATTTTGCGCGAAAACTTGCAGCCCGGAATTGACCACCCGTGCTACCGCGGCTTCATCGCCGTTAAAATCTGGAGTGAGCGCCTCCACCGCCGTGTTGGGATTGCGTTCCCGGATCGCTTGCACGCAAGCGGCGTAATGGCCTGCACCGCCATCGCTAAGATCATCCCGATCCACTGAAGTCAGTACCACGTAGGTCAGTCCCATTAGGCGAACTGACTCGGCGGCGTTGGCGGGCTCCTGAGGGTCCAGCCAGCCCTTGGGGTTGCCGGTGTCTACTGCGCAGAAGCGGCAGGCGCGGGTGCAGGTGGCCCCCATTAACATGATGGTGGCGGTGCCGTGATTCCAGCATTCGCCGATGTTGGGGCAATGGCTTTCCTCACACACCGTCGCTAGACGGTGTGTGCTGACGGTTTCCTTAACGGCACGATAGCGCTCGCCACCGCCCACGGAGACTCGTAGCCATGGGGGCTTGCGCTGGATCTCATGATCGCTATTGCTGCCGGGCTTAATGCCATTTTTGATGGCTTTAAAACCCTGGGGCGTTTGATACTTATCGCCGCTTTTGATGTCGTTATTGTTAGCCACGCCTTACCTGTTTTGACGTTGTAATTTATTGCTCGGCGGCCGATGTTGGATTCGCTGCTTCAGCATCTGCGGCGTCGTCGGGATCGCTTTGAAACTGCAGGCTGTGCAAGGTGGCGTAGAGTCCGTCGGCCGCCAGTAACTCTTCGTGGCTGCCGATCTCCGCCACCCGACCATGCTCGAGTACCAACACTCGATCTGCTTCCTGAATGGTTTGCAGCCGGTGAGCAATGATGATGGAGGTGCGGCCCTTTGTCAGCCGCTCTACTGCATCTTGGATGAGCAATTCCGTTTCGGTATCAATGTTCGCCGTTGCCTCATCCAGTACCAGAATTTCCGGGTCCGCTGCCAGCACTCGGGCAAAAGCCAGCAGTTGGCGCTGGCCCTGGGAAAGGTTTTGGCCCCGCTCCGTCAGCGGCGTGTTGTAACCCTCGGCAAGCTGGCTAATGAAACCGTGAGCGTTGACGATGGTTGCTGCCTCCACAGCGCGCTCAAGGGTGACCTCGGGATTGCCCAGCGCGATATTGTCGTAAATGCTGCCTGAAAAAATATGGAAGTCCTGCAGTACCACCCCGACCCGGCGTCGCAGGTCTGATGAATGAATACGATTTAAATCGATACCGTCGAGGAAAATCTGCTCGTCGTCAAAGTCGTAAAAGCGGCCGAGCAAGCGAATCAACGTGCTTTTGCCGGAACCGGTTGGTCCGACAATAGCCAGTCTCTCGCCGGGGGCGATGGTAAACGATACATCGTCCAGCACCGGGATAGCGGGGTCGTAGGCAAAGCTCACGTGGCGAAAGGCCACCTCGCCCTGCAGTCGGGGCGGTAGCGCCACGGGGTTAGTGGGCTCGTGAATAATCTCGTCCCAGTCTAAGGCCTGAAAAATACGCTCACCGCTGGCCATGGCGCGGAACAAAATGTTGGTTTGTTCGCCGAGGACCACAATGGGATGAAAAAGCATGGTCACAAACTGGGTAAACAGCACTACCTCGCCCACGGTCATGCTGATGTCCATGAGCTGACTGGCCCCGTAATACAGAATCAGGCCAATGGCGATTTGAGCCAGGCTCTCGTTAAAGGCGCCATACAAGGTTTCTACCCGTGCCAGCCGGTGCTCAAAAAGCCGGTTCTTTTCGTTGATCTCGGTATAGCGCTCAAGGTTGTGCTGTTGGCGGTCGGATAGCTGAACCACCTGCAGGCCAGCAAGGTTCTCCTGCAAATTCTGATTCAAGTTAGACAGGGTTTGCCGGGTTTGGCGAAACAGGAAGCGAGTTTTACGTCGAAAGAAATAGGTCACCATGGCCAGAATTGGCAGGGCCAGCAGCAAGATCAACGTCAGCTGCACGTCGATGGCCAGCATTACTGCTAACGCAACAAAAAACGGCACGAACTCGCCGACTAACGTGCCCAGGCCCCGCAGCAGCTCGTACAGAGCCTCTACATCGTTGGTTACCCGGGTCATGATGCGCCCCACGGCAACGCGATCGTAAAAGGATGAGGGTCGGGTTTCCAAATGCCGAAACAGATCCAAGCGTAGATCCCGCAGGCCTTTGATTACTGGGCCGATCAAGGTCATCCGGTGCGCATGGCCGCAAAAAGCCCAGGCAAGCTGGATACCGGCATACAGCAAACAGGCTGCGACAAGCTCTGGCACGCCAAGAGCGCTAGCCAGATTGGTGTTTACATCAATAAGGCCAAAGTCCGGGCTGTCGCCACTGCTCTCGCCGCGAATGATGTGATCAATGGCGACCAGGGAAATGATGATGGGCAACATTACTTGCAGGGTGGATGCCAGCAGAACAAGCACCGTACTCAGGGCTAGGGGCGCCTTGTAGGGGACCAGCCACTTCAACAGCCGCCGCAGTAGCTGCAGGTTGAGTACCGCACCGCTAATGTCGGCGTCGAACATGGCATAGTCTCTGGGACTCTTCTTTTGCGCCGTGTTCATGAGGTCTCCCGCAGGCGTTCGAGATCATCTTCTTCGCCGCCTTCGCGCTGAACCCGCTCGAGCTCAGCGTAATACCCTTGATTGGCCAGCAGTTCTTCGTGGCGGCCGTGCTCGATAATGCGACCGGCGTCCATGACGTAGATACGGTCAGCGTGGCGGGCCGTGCTGACCCGATGGGAGACCAATACCGTAGTTTGCCGCTGCCGCAATCGTTTCAGCTCGCCCAAAATATGCTCTTCGGTTTCCGTATCCACGGCGGAGAAACAATCGTCCAGGATCAAAATAGGCGCGTGACGAATTAACCCCCGGGCTAAGGTTGCCCGCTGTTTTTGTCCGCCAGAAAGCGTCACACCGCGCTCGCCGATCAATGTGTCCAGCTGCTCAGGAAAGTCGCTGATGGTGTCCTTCAGATCCGCCGAGGTGGCCGCCTGCCATATCTTCTCCAGCGACCGTTGGGGGTCGTCGTAGGTAATATTGCTCTTCAGCGGCTCCGCAAAGAGGAAAGGGTCTTGGGGCACCAAGGCGACCTGAGAGCGCAGTTGGGTTAGGGGATAGTCGGCTACCGCATGGCCGTCAATAAAAATGCTGTCCTGGGGTGGATCAATAAGCCTAACAATTTGTTTCAGCAGTGTGGTTTTGCCGCTGCCAACGCGCCCCATAATGGCGATGGTTTCGCCCGGCGCTACACGCATCGACAGCCGGTCGATGGCCTTCGCCGTGGCGCCGGGATAACGGTACTCCAAGTCTTTGATGTCGATGCTGCCCGCCAGCTCCACTGGGGCGCTTGCTGAAGGCTCGTCCGCAATTTCCGCGGGCCGATCAAACACTTCGAATAAGCGGCGGCTGGCAACGCCGGCACGTTGAAATAGGTTAACGATGAAGCCCGCGACACGAAATGGCTGAACCACCATGTTGACGAACATGAAAAATGCCACGAAGTCGCCCACCGCCAAAGTGCCGTTAAGCACCTGACTACCGCCATAGCCTAGAATCGTCAGAGAGCAAATGGCAGCCAGGCTTGGCATCCAGGAGCTCATGGCAGAGTTGATTCTGCCCTGTTCGTAAAACACGTCGGCGTAGGCTTGGTTGGTTGCGGCGAAGCGTGCGATTTCATTTTCTTCCTGCACCATGGCCTGAATAGTGCGGATGCCGGACAGGTTTTCCTGGGTGTGGGTGCCCAGGTCCGATAGCCGATCTTGAACCTGAGCCGAGGCCTCGCCCATGGCCTTGGCGGAATACTGGGCGTAGAAAAATACCAGCGGCATTGGCGGTAGCAGCAGCAGGGTTAGCCAGGGTGAGTAATAGAGCATGAAGCCGAAGCCCACCACGGTGGCGTAAACCATGATGATTAACAGGATCGTGCCCATGGAAATGAGTCGCTGGATGAGGGAAATATCTGCCACCGCCCGAGTCATCATGTCGCCGATGCTGAACTGTGAGAAAAACTCCGCGCCCTGTTGCTGAAGCTTATGGAAAAACGCCTGGCGCAAATCAAAGGAGACCTTCAGGGCAACCCGGCGCACGCTAAAGCGCGCAAAGCTGACGACGCAGTAGCGCGTGATCACCGCCCCAATAATGCCGAGCACGGGGTAGGTGACGTCAAAATTGCCTTCCACCATGCGGTTGATGGAAACCGCGGTCAGCACTGGCACCATGGCCTCGAAGATACGCGCCACCCCAAACGCGGTGATGCCAACATAAAGGCCCCGGCGGTGCGGCCCGATAAAGCGCCGCAGTTGCCAAAGCGCCGCGAGCAAAGCGGTGGGGGGAAGTGTGATTTCGTCAGTGGTCGGTTTCACGGGCTAAAACGCGGCGTTGCCGGGAACCCGCGGAAAGGGGATGACATCACGAATGTTGTCCATGCCGGTGACGTAAAGCAGCAGGCGCTCAAGGCCGAGACCAAAGCCCGCGTGGGGCACGGAGCCATAGCGCCGCAGATCTCGGTACCACCAAAGCTCCTTGGCTAACTGCGGATCCATGCGGGCATCAAGAACGCTCAGGCGTTCCTCGCGTTGGCTGCCGCCGATAATCTCGCCGACGCCAGGCACCAGAACATCCATAGCCGCCACGGTTTTTTCATCGTCATTCAGACGCATGTAGAAGGCTTTGATGTCCTTAGGGTAGTCGGTCACCACTACCGGCCCCTGAATAATCTGCTCGGTGATGAAACGCTCGTGCTCGGACTGCAGGTCTGCACCCCAGGTCACGGGGAATTCAAAATCTTGCTTCGCCTCTAGCAATAGCGTCACGGCCTCAGTGTAGGTCATGCGGGTGAATGCTTGCTGACTGACCTTGTTCAAACGTTCGAGCAGGCCACCGTCGCCGCGCTGGTCAAAAAATTCCATGTCGTCCGGGCAGCGTGCCAGCACCCCTTGAATCACCTGGGATAAAAACTGCTCGGCTAAGCTGGCGTTAGCGGCCAGATCCGCAAAAGCCACCTCAGGTTCGATCATCCAAAATTCCGCCAGATGCCGGCTGGTATTGGAGTTCTCTGCGCGAAAGGTTGGGCCAAAGGTATACACCTTACCCATGGAGCAGGCGAAGCTTTCAAGGTTGAGTTGGCCGCTGACGGTGAGAAAGGCCTCGCTACCAAAAAAGTCCGCCTTGAAGGGGTCTTCTGGGTCTCGGTCTGGGTCTTGGTCACGATGGATTAGATCGAGAGTTGAAACGCGAAACAGGTCGCCGGCGCCTTCGCAGTCGCTGGCGGTAATGATGGGGGTGTTGACCCAGAAAAAACCTTGAGCGTCGAAGAATTCGTGCACCGCAGTGCTAAGGGCATGGCGCAGTCGAGTCATAGCCCCAAAGGTATTCGTGCGGGGGCGCAAGTGGGCCACGCTTCGCAGATACTCGAAAGAGTGCTGCTTTTTGCTGATGGGGTAGGTTTCCGGGTCGTCCACTAGGCCGTGAATGACTACCGTGTCCGCCTGTATCTCCCGGTCTTGGCCCTTGCCCTGAGACGCCACCAATTTACCGGTGACGGTGACAGAGCAGCCGGTGCCGGTTTCGACAATTGCGTCGTAATTGGGCAGGGCTTGATCGGCGATGGCTTGGACCGTGCCAAAGCAAGAGCCGTCGTGGATGTGGAGAAACGAGAATCCACCCTTGGACGATCGGCGCGATCGCAGCCAGCCACGCACGGTGACCTGACTGTCGATGGGCGTGTCGTGTTGGAGAATGGATTTAATCGCAACAATCATGGTTATGGCAGCGCTCTAGGGATCAAAACGGCAAGAATCATAAAGCAGTCGCTGTGTTTTTTCTGTTCAGGGTTCGGGGTTTTCAACCTTGCCGAATGTCGCCCAGATCCACGGTGGCATTGAATGGACTGCGCTGTTCAACGTGCTCAATGTCCTCGGCAACGTAGCGCCGCTCCTCATCTAAAAAACGCGCCACGGCGTCGCGAAAACCCGGGTCGGCGATCCAATGGGCGCTATAGGTCGCTTCGGGTAAATAGCCTCGCACCACTTTGTGGCCACCCTGGGCCCCAGCTTCCACCCGCTTTAAACCCCGGGAGATCGCAAAATCAATGGCCTGGTAGTAGCACACCTCAAAGTGCAGGAAGCGGTGATCCTCGATGCAGCCCCAGTTGCGACCAAACAAGGTGTCGCTGCCAATGAAATTCAACGCCCCGGCAATATAGCGACCCTGGCGCTCAGCCATGATGAGCAGAATGTCCTTGGCCATGCTGGTGCTGGCACGGCTGAAAAAATCTCGGGTTAGATAGGGGCTGCCCCACTTGCGCGACCCGGTGTCCAGATAGAACTGGTAAAACGCATCCCAATGGGATTCCTCCAGCTCGTCGCCGGTTAACCAGTGCACGGTGATGTCGTTTGCCAGTGCCTCTCGGCGCTCGCGCTTCAGGTTCTTGCGTTTCTTTGACGCCAGCTGGCCTAAAAACTCGTCGAAGCTGGCATAGGATGCGTTGTGCCAGTGAAACTGCTGATCCATGCGCTGCAGCAAACCCGCTTCAGCGGCCTGCTGCCACTGGGCTTTCGGCAGGAAGGTCATGTGCAAGGAGCTGACCTTGGCTTGTTCGGCAACCTGCAGGCAGGCGTCCAGCAACAGCTGCTGATTGGCTTCGCTGTTGTCTGCGCACAGCAGCTTGGGAGCGGTGGCTGGCGTAAAAGGAATGCTGCTTTGGAGTTTGGGATAGTAGCTGTGGCCGGCCCGGTGCCAGGCATCTGCCCAGGCGTAGTCAAATACGTACTCGCCCTGGCTGTGGTTTTTCAGATACAAGGGCACCACGCCAATCAGCGTATCGCCATCTTCCACGGCGACGTGAAAGGGCTGCCACCCCGTGTCTCGCCCAACGCTGCCGCTTTCCTCCAGAGCCAAAAGGAAGGCATAACTGGTAAACGGGTTGTAGACACCCGAGCCCAGAGCGCAGCGATCCCATTGCGCGGCATCGATTTCAGTAATGCTGTGGCAGATTTTAGCTGTGGGAGTGGGCACAAGGTGTCTCTTTGGTAACGCCGCTAAAGCATACGGGAGTCAACAGCAAGAAAGAGTGAAAAAAGTTGGAACCCAGTTGGTTTCGCCAAAGGTTTGACCGCGCGGCTAAAAGATTCCCATGTCGATCCCCATGGCCATGGCTTGACCGAGCTGGCGGCAGGCCTCTAAGTCGTCGGCACAAGGCTGGCCTCTAACGATCAGAGGGTCTTGGATCTTGATGAAAGGATAGCCATTGGCAATGCGCTCCATGGCGCGCACGGCACCGGTACCGTCGTTGCCAGCGCTGATGAACATGGCGTAGGGCAGGGGCGTCAGTTTGCCTTCTACCTCGTAAAAGGTGCGATCTAAAAAGTCTTTCAGCGCACCGGAGAGGTAGCCGAAGTTCTCCGGTGTGCCCAGCAGCAGGCCATTGGCCCACAGCAAATCCGCCGGACCTGCATCGGCAGCGCGCAGCACTCTGACCTGGACGCCGGTGACGTCTTCGGCGGTGGCGCCGGCTACTACAGCGTCGGCTAGCTGTTGGGTGTTGCCGGTCTTGGAGTGAAAGACCACGAGCAGGTGTTTCAAGAACTTATTCTCCCGTGGCGGCGGTGGCCGCTGCGTTAAGGAATTTGGGCTATAGTGACAGTTTTTCGGAGGCCTATGATGCGGATGACAACCCCACGGATTCAACCTCTGGCGGATGATCAGTTAGATGCAGACGCTAAAACTCTGCTCGAGCCCATTGCCAAAGGCGGCCGGGTATTAAACATTTTTCGCACCTTAGCCAATCACTCGGCGCTGGCGCGGCGCTGGATGGTGTTTGCGAACCACATCCTGGGCAAATCCACGCTGCCGGTGAAGGAACGGGAACTGGTGATACTGCGCATCGGCTACTTGTGCCAATCCGGCTACGAATGGGGTCAGCACGTGGTCATCGCCAGAAATGCGGGTATGACTGATGAGGACATTCTCGCCAGCAAAAGCGGCCCGCAAACTCCCGGTTTGTCGCCGCTTTATGGTCTGCTACTGCAGGCCACCGATGAACTGCACCAGGACGCCCACATCAGCGACGCCACCTGGCAGGCACTGACCGAGCACCTGAATCAGCAGCAGATGATGGATTTGGTTTTCACCGTGGGCCAGTACAACCTGGTCTCTATGGCCCTGAACAGCTTTGGGGTGCAGTTGGATGACGGGGTGCCGGACTGGGACCTGAAGGTCAAGTAATCGGTGCGAGGAACGCAGTAAACCCGATAAAAAATAGAGGGTTAGCCAAGCTAAACAATCACTGTCTGGCCTCGGTCCCCGCAACAAAACGTCACTTTTTGTAACAAAACTGTTGACACCATGAGGCCACTGTTTCATTTTCTCCCATAGGCCAAATCTGGCTGCCCGAATGACGCGGCAAAACGCCGCAGTCGGAACTCCAAAACCAACGTACAAGACGTGCAAAGAGCACCGAAAGTACACAGCCGACAAAAAGCACGAAAGACACGGAGGTGCGGTGAGAGTAATCAATGCCACCACAGGTTGCGCACTGTTAGCGTTGGCGGTTTTGCACGCTTTCATTCCAAAAACGCCCGTGTTGACCTTGATTTACTTTGGCGGCGCTTTGTTGGCCTTGATAAGCCTGCGCAGAAACATCGGCTTTGGCTGGGCGCGAGCCCTGGCAGTTGTCACGGTAATTGCCATGTTCTTTTACTTTGCCGCGTTTTTTCGCATCGTCGACAACTTTCACGAACAGTGGTTTCGCAGCGGCATGATGCTCAATGCCGTGGGCATGCTGATTTCCGCCTTCGCGATGATACCCGTGCTGTCCGTTTACAGCTGTTTTATGAAATGTGACGGCCAAGTGGTAGACGAAAACCAACGCGCGATTTTTGCCTGTCCCGACGAAAAAACGAAGCCTGAGCTTGCGCCCGCCAAACACCCCCAGTCCCGTTAGCACCCCGCCAGTTTGTTACACCCGCTTTAACTGCCCCCGATCCACAAACAAACGTCCGGTTTCTACGGCGCCACGCAGCAGGCTCGGCATTGGCGCGATGCGAAACAGGTCGCCATTTTTTCCCACCAATTGTTTCGGCACGCCCGCCTGCTTTGCTAATGCACCGTTTGCCTCCATGTGTGCCGCCTCGCCATGCACGGGGATGGCAATGTTCGGCGCAAGCCAGCGATACATGTGGCGAAGCTCGTCAGCGTTGGGATGGCCGGAGGCGTGCAGGGGCAAGTTACTTTGATCTGCGTGCACCAAGTCAACACCGGCGGCAGTGAATTGTGCGCCCATGGCGGCGATCTTGCCCTCATTTCCGGGAATGGCCTTGGCGCTGTAAATCACTCGGTCTCCACTGACCAGTTCCAAGGTCGGATGCCGACCGGCGGCCAGTCGGGTCAGCGCCGCACCGGGCTCACCCTGACTTCCCGTTGCTAGAATCATGACCTCATTTGGGGGCAGATAGCCCAGGTCGTGGGGTGGTATGGGATCGAAATCCTCGGCCAGATAACCGCAAGCCTTGGCTGCCGCCGTCATCGAGATCAGCGAGCGCCCCAGCAAGCAGAGATAGCGACCGCTGGCTCGGGCAACGTGCCCCAGAGTTTGCAGTCGGGCAATGTTGCTGGCAAAGCAGCCGATGGCCACTCGTCCAGTAGTGCTGGAGACCAATTCCAGTAAGCCGTCGTAAAGGTCAGCTTCAGAGAGGGAGTGTCCGGCACTTTGGGCATTGGTGGAGTCGCAAATCACCGCGTCCACGGTATTTTGTCCTGAACCGGTACCCAGACCCCGCCAAAGCCCATGATCGAAACCCTCGCCGACCACGGGTCCGGTGTCGATTTTCCAATCTGCAGTGTGCACCAGGGTGCCTGCGGCGGTTTCAATCAGCAGGCCATTGGTCTCCGGCGTGGAATGAGTAATGGGTAGCCAGCGCAAATTAAAAGGCCCCAGAGCGCGCTGTTCTCGCGGCTGCACAATCCGAATTTTCGCTCTGCAGCCAGCCTCCCGCAGCTTTGGTTTGAGCACTTGTGCCGTGAACGGCGTGGTGTAGATCGGACACTGGAATTGATCCGCCAGATAGGGCAAAGCACCAATGTGGTCCATGTGTGCATGGGTCGCCACGATACCCACTAGGCTCTCTACGCGCTCAAGAATGAACTGAGGGTCAGCCATCTGCACTTCGTTGCCGCTCATGGTGTCCTCAAAGGTGACACCGCAGTCCACCATGAGCCAGCGGCCGTCGTGACCGAAAAGATTGAGGTTCATGCCGATCTCGCCGCTGCCGCCCAAGGGTAGGAACCAAAGATCTTCAGCGGTTGGGGTCATGTTGTAACTGCGTAGACTGGGGTTAAAGCTTGGGTGACTGTTAGGCGAGTCGAGCCAGGGAATATTCTGCTAGGGACTGCAGCGCATCTCGGTAAGCGCTTTCCGGCAGAACTCGCAGCTGCTCCAGGGCTTTTTCCACCTCAATGACCGCGGCTAGGCGGGTGTACTCTAGGGAGCCGCTGTCTTGCACGATGCGCCGAATGTTCTCCATGTTGTCGCAGGATCGGGCGGTAATAGCGGCGCGAATGGTTTGTTGATCTTTCGGCGTGCCCGCGCCAAGAGCGTGAATTAAAGGCAGGGTGAGCTTGCCTTCGGCCAAGTCATCGCCGACGTTTTTGCCCATCAGCTCGGTGCTGCCAGCGTAGTCCAGCCAATCATCAATCAGCTGGTAAGCCATGCCGAAGTGCAGGCCGTATTGCTGTAGTGCCGTGACCTGTTGGTCGCTGGGTTTGGCAACTGGCGCCGCGCCGGTAGCAGAGCTCGTCAGGCTTTGCGCAGCCAGCAGCGCACCGGTGTGGGATGCGGCCTCAAAGAGCAGCGCGGTTTTGCTGCGAATCACCTGCCGGTAATCGGTCTCAGTCATGGCGCAATTGCCGATATTCGTCAGCTGCATGACCTCGCCTTCGGCAATGGTGTTGGTCGCTTTAGCCAACACGGCCATAACATCGAGGTTGGCCAGTTCAACCATCAGCTGAAAGGCCCGGGAATACAAAAAATCGCCTACCAAAACGCTGGGCGCATTGCCCCAGCGGTCATTCACAGTGGCTCGACCCCGGCGCAGCGCGGAGCTGTCCACCACGTCGTCGTGGAGCAGGGTAGCCGTATGGAGAAATTCGATGATCGCAGCCAGATGGACGTGGCCGCTGCCTTGAAAGCCCAGGGCCTGGGAACTCAGTAGCACCAGCATAGGGCGCAGCCGTTTACCGCCGCTCTCCACAATGTAATGGCCGATCTCCTCCACCATAGTGACGTCGGAGGTCAGACGGCGCGGTATCAGTTCGTTCACCTGCTGGAAGTCCGAGGCTACCAGCTGATAAATGTGGGCCAAAGGGCTCTCAGAGGCGTCTTGGATTGGAGAAACCGCCGGGCCGTTTGAAGAGGCGGTCATGGGGCATACCCTCGCGTCATTGGCACAGGCCGATCATGCGCGGTGTGAGTTGCAAGGGCATTTGATTGCATGAGATCTACTGAGCCTGTCTTAGCGTAAATGAAGCCGCCCCAAGGCCAGCTTTGGCCGGGCGCGAAGGGCCGCAGTATAACCAGATCGGTTAGCAACGTCCCCGCCAAATTCGCGTCGGCGGTTGTTGGCATAAATTGGACAAACTATCGATCATGGCTGGCTTGGTGCTGTGTTGACCTGAACACGAATTCGGTGGAAGGTTCTTGGCCTGCAACACAGCAAAAGCGGGCCAGGGCAGGGTCAACGACGCGGGGGGAGAACACCATGTCAGCAGCGGAACAAAATTCCTCGAAAGAATTAGATGCCATCGTCATTGGCGCCGGGTTTGGCGGCCTCTACGCCCTGCACTACCTGCGCGATGAAATGAAGTTAAACGTGCAGAGTTTTGATGCCGCCAGCGATGTAGGCGGCACCTGGTGGTACAACCGTTATCCAGGTGCCCGGGTGGATGCCCCAAGCACGCCCTTCTATGCCTATACCTTTTCCCAGGAACTGGTTGATGAGTGGGACTGGTCGGAAACCCAAAGTTCCAGCGACCAGGTACGGGCTTACCTGGAGCATGTAGCCGAGCGTTTCGACCTGCGCCGCAGTATTCAATTTGACACCTGGGTGGAAGACGCCGCTTTTGACGACAGCGACCAGCGCTGGGAAGTACGCACCCATAGCGGCCAACGTTACCGGGCCCGTTTTTTGATTTGCGCTGTAGGGGCCCTGTTCTTGGCCCATAAGCCCGACTATCCGGGTATCGATGATTTTACTGGGCCGTGCTACCACACCGGGCGGTGGCCCCACGAGCCGGTGTCTTTTGCCGGCAAGCGTGTTGGCGTCATTGGCACCGGCTCATCGGGTATTCAGGCGATCCCGGAAATCGCCAAGGAAGCCGCCCATGTGACGGTGTTTCAGCGCACGCCCCAATTTGCGCTGCCCGCCCGCAACCGCAGCTTGGTTGAAGGCGAAACCGTGCAGTATCAAGAGAATTGGCAGGACCATCGCCAGTCCATGCGCAGAAGGGGCGGTTGGCCGTTTGCCACCACTAAGCTGCGCGCCTCTGAGGCCACGGCCGAAGAGCGATTGGCGCGTTTTGAAGAAATGTGGGCCCTAGGCGGCATTAACCTGCTCATTAACAGCTTCTCTGGTGCCGTGGTGAACCCAGAGCTCAACGAGGAAATCTCGGAGTTTGTGCGGGGCAAAATCAAAAGCATCGTCAAAGATCCCGAAGTGGCGCAAAAGCTGATGCCGGATTACCACATCGGCACCAAGCGCATGATCTTGGATAACGGGTATTTTGAAACCTACAACCGTGACAATGTGACCCTGGTAGATCTGCGCCAAGAGCCGATCCAATCCTTCAGCGCCACCGGGGCGACAACCCAAATACAGGACTATCCCCTGGACATGCTGGTGCTGGCCACGGGTTACGATGCGGTTAGCGGTTCCATGCTGAACTTAAACCCTCGCGGGCGCGGCGGCATTGCGCTGGCGGAAAAGTGGCGGGACCGCTTCACCACTAACTTTGGGCTCAGCGTGGCGGGCTTTCCAAATCTCTTTATGATTCACGGCCCGGGCTCCCCGGGCGTTTTTTTCTCCATGCCATTAGGCGCAGAGCTGCAGGTGCAGTGGATTGGCAACTGCATCCGGCATTTAGAGCAGCACGATTTCTCCACCATGGACACCACGCCAGAGGCGGAAACGGCCTGGGATGAGCAGATTCAGCAGATTGCTAACGGCACCCTGTATCCGAAAACCGATAGCTGGTACCTGGGTGCCAATATACCCGGCAAACCTCGGCAGTTTTTGGGGCACCTTCGGGGCTCCCAATATTTTGATCAACTCACCCAGGTAGCCGAACAGGGTTACGCAGGGTTCGTATTCGAGTAGCGGCGCGAACCCCCCGAAAGACCCAGGACGGAAAAATGTCGCGCAAGTTGTGCAGGCAGTCCGAGTCGCAAGTTTTTGCGGACAGCCTGCGCGGGCAGATTGTGCAGATAGATTGTGCAGACAGGTCGTACAGAACTGGGGCACAACTCGTTGTATTCAACGGATGATCGCCGTAGAATTCGCGCCTTCCCGAAAAAGGGTGTGCGAAAGAAAGTGGTTCGCACAAGAATTGGTAATGGTGGTGCGTCACTTGCGCTACCCGGAGAACGATATGTTTGCAGTGTTCCAAAGCGGCGGGAAACAGCACCGCGTAAGCGAAGGCGATGTCGTCAAGCTTGAATTGCTAACGGCAGAAACAGGTGAAGAAGTCGTATTCGACAAAGTGCTGATGGTAGCCGATGGCGACAACGTTAACGTGGGTGCCCCCTACGTTGAATCAGGCAAGGTGACAGCGGAAGTCGTGCGCTCAGATCGCGCAAAGAAAGTGCGGATCATCAAGTTCAAGCGCCGGAAAGATTTTTTGCGCCGGCAAGGTCATCGGCAGTGGTTCACCGAGGTGAAGATCACCGGTATCTCAGCCTAAGCGACCCCAAGACCTCTGGGCACACCGGGCGGTCAAGGACAGCGGCAAGGCCGCTCGTGAAAACGGGCCGGAAAGCCGTAAGAGATAAGCAACGAGACGAATCGGACAAAGAGACGGATCGGACAAAGAGACGGATCGGATAAAAAGACGAATCGAGCAACGTTTTAACGAAAGAGATAAGTAGAAAGACTTATGGCACACAAGAAAGCAGGCGGCAGTACCCGTAACGGACGCGACTCGGAGTCGAAACGACTCGGCGTGAAGAAATTTGGCGGACAAAAAGTATTGGCCGGCAACATCATCGTGCGCCAGCGGGGCACTAAGTTTCATCCCGGCGAAAACGTTGGCTGTGGTCGCGACCACACCTTGTTTGCCAAGGCCGACGGCGAAGTGCAGTTCACGGTCAAAGGCCACTTGCGCCGCAAGACCGTCAACATCGTACCGGTTGCCTAGGAAGATTTAGCTTCTGCTGACTAAGGTCAGCAGGCCCAGCAGATCAGCGGCGCCAGCTGGAAGAATCAAACCCCGCTAATGCGGGGTTTTTTGTATGCGCTGACAAAGCGAGTCGTTGCCAACCACAGGCCAGAGAGAAACATGCAGTTTATCGATGAAGCCAGCATCAGAGTGCAAGCAGGGAAAGGCGGTAACGGCTGTCTGAGCTTTCGCCGAGAAAAATACGTAGAGCGCGGCGGGCCGGATGGCGGCAACGGCGGCGATGGTGGCTGCGTTTATTTAATTGCGGATGAAGCGCTCAATACCCTCATCGACTTTCGTTACCAACCGGCTTATCAGGCTCGCAACGGGCAGGGCGGCGGGAGTCGTAACAAAACCGGTGCTGGTGGCGAAGATATCTACGTCAAAGTACCCATGGGCACCACGGTGGTGGACGAGGAAACCCAGGAGGTGTTGGGCGATCTGAGCCTGCCGGAGCAAACGCTGCTGGTGGCCGAAGGCGGAGCCCGAGGCCTTGGTAACGCCACCTTCAAATCCAGCACCAACCGCGCGCCCCGCAAAACCACGCCGGGCCAAATGGGTGACGTGCGCCGCCTGCGTCTGCAGCTTAAGTTATTAGCCGATGTGGGCCTTTTAGGTCTGCCCAATGCCGGTAAATCGACCTTGATCGGCCAGGTGTCTGCCGCCAACCCTAAGGTGGCGGATTACCCCTTTACCACGCTGGCACCCAGCCTGGGCGTGGTGCGTATTGCCGCCGACGCCAGCTTTGTCATGGCAGACATTCCTGGACTCATCGTTGGCGCCGCTCAAGGCGCGGGTTTGGGCGCGCAGTTTCTGCGGCACCTGTCTCGCACCAAGGTGCTCCTGCATCTGGTGGACGTGCTGCCCGAAGATCAAAGCGATCCCATCGATAACGCCTTGGCCATTGAACAAGAGTTGGCCGAATACTCCGAGGCGCTCATGGAGCGGCCCATTTGGTTGGCGTTGTCGAAAGTGGACCAGCTGGAAGAAGCTGACGTGGATGCGCTTATGGCAGAGATGGCGGAAACCTTTCCCGACCGGCCGATTTATGGCATTTCTGCTTTGGGGGACGTGGGTTTGGATGAGCTAACCCAAGACCTAATGCAGTTTTTGTTGGAGGAGCGCCAGCAAGTTGCCGAGGATGCGGACTTTGCTGAGCATCTGCAAGATCTGGAAAAACGCATCAGCGACGACGTTTTTGCCCATTCCGAGCAAATGCGACAGCGCCGGCAAGCTGGCGCAACTGACGATTCTGATCTGCTAGGGGAAGAGTTTGATGATGACCAGGACGATGCAGAAACCGAGGTGATCTATGTCCGAGAGTAATGGGACAAAAGCCCTGGTGACGCGCAGTGCGCTAACACAAGCTCAGCGTATTGTTGTCAAAGTGGGCAGTTCCCTGCTTACCAGCCTAGAGTCAGGGCTGGAGCGGGACAAAATCCAGGGCTACTGTGCGGATATTGCTTACCTGGCCAAGGCCGGCAAAGAGGTGATTTTGGTCTCTTCAGGCTCCATAGCCGAGGGCTGCATGCGGCTCGGCTGGAACAGTCGTCCCCAGGAAGTCCATCGCCTGCAGGCGGCAGCGGCTGTAGGACAAATCGGCCTAATGCAGGCTTACGAGCAGGCTCTGAAAGCCTTGGACTGCGGCTCTGCCATGATCATGCTCACTCACGAGGATTTGGCCGACCGCCAGCGTTATTTGAACGCCCGAGCAACCCTGAAAATGCTCACGGATTTGTCCGTGGTGCCTATCATTAATGAAAACGACACCGTGGCCACGGACGAGATTCGCTTTGGCGATAACGACACGTTGGCAGCCTTAGTGGCTAACCTGGTGGAAGCGGACTTGCTGGTGATTTTGACCGACGTCAACGGCCTGCTCAGCGCGGACCCCCGAGTTGACGACAGCGCCCAGCGCATTCCCAGCGCCCCGGCAACAGACGATGCGCTAGACGCACTGGCAGGTGAGGGTGCGGGGGCCTTGGGCCGGGGCGGCATGGTGACCAAAATCCGAGCGGCTCGGCTGGCGGCGCGGTCTGGCGCTCATACCGTCATTGCGTCAGGTCACGAGACCCAGGTGTTAACTCGCGTGACCCAAGCCGAAGATCTCGGCACCCTGCTGTATGCCGAGATGTCGCCCATGGCGGCGCGCAAGCGCTGGATTGCCGGGCATCTGCGGGCCAAGGGCGATATCGTGATGGACGACGGTGCCGTGCGGGCGATCGAAGAGCGCGGGGTAAGTCTGCTGGCGGCGGGCATTGTGGCCACTCGGGGAGAGTTCAATCGAGGCGATGTGGTCCGCTGCTTGGATCAGTCGGGTCGGGTGGTCGCCCAGGGACTAAGTAATTACCCCAGCCTTGAGGTGCAGAGTATTCAGGGGCTGTCCAGTGATCGCTATGCCGAAGCAATTGGCTATGCGGCGGAAGCCGAGGTGGTGCACCGCGACAACTTAGTGTTGGTTTAACAAGAGGAGGAGGCCGGAAGAATAGCCGGCCCCAAGAGACTGCAGGCGAAGAGCCTAACCGGCGGTGGCGAGAGCTTTAACGCGCTTGTTTAAACGCGATTTTTGCCGGGCGGCCTGATTTTTGTGCATGATGCCCTTGGAAACCATTTTGTCTATGATCGGCACAGCCTGGGCCAATGCGGCGCCAGCGGCCTCTGCATCATTAGATTCCACGGCTCCGTGGACGCGCTTGATGTACGTACGAACCATAGAACGTTGGCTGGCGTTTTGCGCTCGGCGTTTTTCTGACTGCTTAGCGCGCTTGCGGGCTTGTGGACTGTTAGCCAAGGTAGCTCCTAGTGGGGACCAAAAAAATGAGGCGGGAATATGCCGCTGTGTCGATGAGATGTCAACCGCGTAATCTGGGCAGCACAATTTTGGAGAGCAGGGGATCAGCGATCATCAAGTGAGTAGCCAAGGGCAGGATCAAGAATCCGCGCCCTTGAACCGGCGGGCGGGTACCGTGGCAGGCATGACCTTGCTGTCGCGGATCAGCGGTCTGGTGCGCGACGTGGTGCTAGCCTACTTGTTTGGCGCCTCTGCCGCGGCGGATCTGTTTTTTGTCGCTTTTCGAATACCGAATTTTTTCCGCCGTCTGTTTGCCGAAGGCGCATTTAATCAGGCTTTCGTGCCGGTTTTGGTGGAATACAAAGCGCAGGGGCATGCCGCCCTGCGCTTGTTTTTGGCCAATCTTTTCGGGGTCTTCGCCCTAGCCTTGGTGGCGGTAACCATCGTCGGTATTGCCCTGGCCGGCCCGTTAGCCGCCCTGTTTGCGCCGGGCTACCTGGATCAGCCGGATCGTTTTGCTCAGTTAACCCAACTGGTTCGCATTACCTTTCCTTATCTTGCGTTGATTTCACTTTCGGCCTACGCGGGCGCAATCATGAATGCCCACGGTCGCTTCGCGCTGCCGGCCTTTACCCCGGTCATGCTGAATGTGTGTCTGACCGCGGCCGCTCTGGTTGCGCTAACGGACCGGATTCAGGCAGCGCCGATTGTCATCTTGGCCTGGGGCGTGCTGATTGCTGGATTCGTGCAGTGGTTCATGCAGGTACCCGGGCTGATGGGCATGGGCCTGCTGCCACCGCCGAAACTTGAGCGCAAGCATCCCGGCGTGCAGCAGGTGGGGCAACTGTTGGTGCCCGCCGTGTTCTCCGCCTCAGTGGGTCAAATCAACGCCCTGGTGAACACCATGATCGCGTCCACCCTGGCTACGGGCAGTATCGCCTGGCTGTATTATGCCGACCGCCTGCTGGAGCTGCCTGTGGGCCTGATTGCCGTGGCGCTGGGCACCGTCATGCTGCCGCATCTGTCGCGTCTGGTTACCGCCAACGACGGCCAAGGTTTTTTGCGCACTATGAACTGGGGTTTTGGCCTCGGTTTAATGTTGGGCCTGCCGGCAGCTACAGCCCTGTATTTGCTGGCGGAACCGCTGTTGGCATTCCTGTATATGACCTTTGCCGGCAGCGCGATGACTGATCGAGACGTGGTAATGGCGGCTGGGGCGCTGGAAATGTTCGCTATCGCGCTGCCCGGATTCGTGTTGGTAAAAGTGCTGGCGCCTGCTTATTTCGCCCATCAAGACACGGCCACCCCGTTTCGCTATGCGGCCATAGCGGTGGCGGTGAATCTAGTGGGCAGCCTCGCCACGTTCTCGTGGCTGGGCCACGTTGGTTTGGCTCTGGCGACAGCACTGTCGGCTTGGACTCACGCCATTTTGCTCTACGTCGGCCTGCACCGATTGGGCTGGATCAAGATTGATGCCAAGGTGGTCTTCGTGCTGCTGCGCACTGTCATAGCCTGTGGTGGACTAGCGGCCATGCTGTGGTTCTTTGGACAGTCCTCGGAGCAGTGGTTGGCAATGTCAGGATCGGATCGCGCCCTGCGAGTGCTGCTTACCTGCGCAGGCGGTCTGGTGGTATACGCGCTGATGCTGTTGGTCATGGGCGTGCGGCGTCATCATCTGCTGCAGGCCGCTGACTAGGGGCCGGTCATGGGCCTATAATCGGCTATGGAAATCATTAACGGACTGCATAACCTTCGACCCCGCCACCGCGGCTGCGTGCTCACTGTCGGTAACTTTGATGGCGTGCATCGGGGCCACGCGGCGTTAATCGACGCCCTGTGCGATGAAGCAGACGCCCATGGCGTACCCAGCATGTTAATGACCTTCGAACCCCAACCCCGAGAATTTTTTGCCGGTGAAAAGCTCCCGGCGCGGTTAACCCGGTTCCGGGAAAAAGTGTATTTGCTAAAGCAGACCCGGCTCGACCGCCTGCTCTGCCTGCCTTTTAACGAGCGCACCGCCAACATAGAAGCCGACTGGTTTGCCGGGGAATTTATTGTCGACAAGGTCGATGCCAAACACGTGGTCATAGGCGATGACTTTCGTTTTGGCCGGGGCCGCGAGGGCGACTTCGACTTATTCAAGCGATACGGCGACGATCTGGGCTATCAGGTTAGCGCTATGTCCACCTTGCTGCAGGGTCAGGAGCGCATCAGCAGTACGCTGATCCGGCAAACCCTGGCGGCGGGTGATTTTCCAGAGGCGGCGCAGATGTTGGGCCACGAGTATTTCATTATGGGCCGCGTGGTCTACGGTCGTCAGCTGGGCCGTCAGCTGGACGTGCCCACGGCGAACATCCGCCTGCAGCGCTATCGCGCAGCCCTGGAAGGCGTGTACTGCGTCACTGTTGAAGGGGTCGGCGACGGTGTGCAGCAGGGCATAGCCAATATCGGGGTGCGGCCCACGGTAGACGGTAAAGAGCCCTTGCTGGAGGTTCACGTATTTGACTACGCGGGCAATCTTTACGGCGATTTAATCAAGGTGACCTTCAAGCAAAAGCTGCGTGACGAGCGGGCCTTCGAGTCCATCGATGCGCTCAAGCAGCAGATTGATGCGGACCTTGCTCAGGCTCGCCAGTGGTTTGCAGACCACTAGCGTGACCGCTATGACTAACCACAGCACGGCCCCTGCAACACTCGACCCTTGGCGCTGGCGCTGGCTGATCTTGGTGGTGGGGATCTTCGCCTTAGATCAAGGCAGCAAGTGGATTGTCGCCACGGAAATGGTGTACGGCGAGCGCATCCAGCTACTGCCTTTTTTCGCCTGGGTGCGCTGGCACAACACCGGGGCGGCGTTTTCGTTTTTAGCCGATGCCGGGGGCTGGCAGCGCTGGTTCTTCGTGGTCATCGGACTGGGATTTTCCGCCTACATTATCCGTGAACTTTCCCGACTGACCCTGGGCGAGCGATGGATGGGGCTGGTATATGGGCTCATCTTAGGCGGCGCGTTGGGCAATCTCTATGGGCGCTTGGTGAACGGCTATGTGGTGGACTTCATTCTTGTCCACTATCGCGAGCACATCTTTCCGGCCTTTAACGTAGCGGACTCGGCGCTGTTTTTGGGTGTGGCCCTGTGGCTTTATCTGATGTTTCAGGAGGGCCGGGCGGCTAAAGCCCCGCCGGGTACCTGACTCGCCCCGTGCAGTCCAGGCCCAGTAAACCCCACCTGTGGTTAACAAAGAGTTCAATCACGCCCTTGCATCTTTGATCCTGGGCCGCACACTCAATGCCCACAGCAGCGCAAACTGCGATCAAGCTCACTCCAATTCAACTCATGACACAGAGTAAACAGCATGGCAGACATCATTGCCTCTCAAGGCGCCACCGAAAAAATTCGCATGGGATCCCGGATAACCCTGCACTTTGCCTTGCTGATGCCCAGTGGTGAGGAGATCGACACGACCCGGCGGGGCCAGCCTGCGGCGCTAACGCTAGGCGACGGCAACCTGCTGCCCGGTTTCGAGGAAGCGTTGCTGGGACTGGCGGCCGGGGACGATGCCCAGCTGGTGATACCCGCGGAGCAAGCCTTTGGTGAGCGGGTAGAGGCCAACGTGCGGCTGATGAATCGCTCGTTATTCAATGAGCTACACGACGATGAGCCGCTGGAGCCAGGCTTGGTCGTGTCGTTTCAAGCGCCAGACGGCGAGCTGCCCGGGGTGGTGAAAGCGGTGTTTGCAGACACCGTGCAAGTTGACTTCAATCACCCGCTGAGCGGTGCCGACATTACCTTCGACGTATCTATTTTGTCTGTGGAAGAACCCCTGGCCGAAGCCGCGGACTAAGCCGCAGGTCAAATAGCCGGAAGACCCCAAGCCATTGCGCCGCAACCTAGGGGCAATCCTCTGGCGCTGCCGCCTGAATATAAGAGCGTCCTGCCACGTTAAGCACCAGAACTCTGCCGGGTGTCTGCCTAATAGGGCTGCAAAGCAAAAAGCGGCCGTTTTGCCATCGGGTCATACCGCTGGTAAGAAACACGATGCGGTCGGTATCGCGAAAACTACGCCACTGCATTCGTGGCGCATCGCCGGGGCCACCGCGCCAATTGAGCTGCAACGCAAGGGTATCGTCCTCATTAGCCAAGCCATCCCGGTTGCTATCCAGCAGCACATTAACGCCGGTTTGCCATTGGCCCTGGGCGCCGCACCACGAACCGGTAAATCCACCCCCAGGGGGCAGGGCGCTTGGGTCAGAAGCCGGGCTAAGCGAGCTGGGGCTAGCGGGACAGACGATAGCGTTGCGGCCGGTCACCATGGCTTGGGTGCGAGCCTGATGCAGCAAGGCCTGCAGCTGCTGGGTTTGTTGCTCCAGGACGATATCGGGCAAAGGCTCCATGAGTCGGGGCACCAGCAGGGCGCTGAGTACACTGAGCACGCCCAAGCAGACCATAAGCTCAATTAACGTAAAACCAGAGCGGTGATCTTGCAGTGTGGCTGCTTTCACGTGGACTACCGCCCGCTTTCGCTGACACAAACCAAAAGGATGGGGGAAGCGCCAAGGCGCCGAGTGTCGTTAGGGCTTTATACCGTGTCAGCCAAGTCTCTCGGGGCGGCCAGCCGAAGCCGGCAAAGAGTGAGCCCGTAAGGGTACAGTCGATAACGGCTCAGTCGATAAACGCTCAGTCGATAACAGCTCAGTCAATAAAGGGTAAAAAGCGCAAAAAGCTGCCCTGTTTTTCGGCGGTCTCAGCGCCGTCATCAGATTCCGCGCCTTCTGTAGCGCTGGCGCGAGGCGCATCCCCAGCATCGTCGGGGTAGTTAATGGTAATGGGCGGAGGCGTCGCTGGGCGATCCAGCAGCCCCAGGGTCATGATGTTGGTCCAGGAGCGGTCGCGGTTGCGGATGCGTTCCTCCAGCACCAAATCACCGGCGGAATTGAACTCCGGGTAGTCCGGGTGATTCAGCGCCAGCACGCGCAAGGAGCGGTTGGCTTCCTCTAATCGCCCAAGCTTGTAATACGCCTCGATCATCACCGCCAGAGCGTCTGCGCGCATTTCGGTGTCGGGGTAATTCTCAATGACATAGGCGCCGCGATTGGCGGCGGCGACGAAGGCGCCTCGCTCTAAATAATAATCCGCCGCGTACAGCTCGGACTTAGCCAGCAGATTTCTTAAAAACAGCATCCGCTGCCGCGCGTCCGGCGCGTATTGGCTGTTGGGAAACTCTCGCAGCAGCACCGCCAGCTCGGAATAGGACTCTCGCACCGGCGCCATGTCCCGGCTGGCCGGGTCGGCTGAAAATAAACGGTCAAGGACTCCTGCGTTATATCGGTAAGCGGCCAGGGCTTTCAGATAGTAGGCGTAGTCCACGCTGGGATGTGTCGGGTGCAGACGGATAAAGCGATCGGCACCTGCCCGGGCGCTTTCCATGTCGCGGGTTTGATAGTTGGCAAAGATCAGCTCCAGCTGGGCTTGTTCGGCAAAGCGACCAAAGGGGAAACGCGCCTCCAACAGTTCCAGCTGTTCAATGGCCACGGCGTAATTGGAGCTGCGCAGGGCGCGCTGGGCGGTGCGATAAACCCGCGCTTCGGTGGCATCAATTTCCGCTAGTTCCTCATCGCTTGTTTCATCCTCCCCGCCTCCAAGAGAGCCGAAAAAGGGAATGCTGCTACAGCCGCTGAGTATTAGCGCCGCCAGTACGGCAGCAAAGAGACCTAAACGGCGCGTGTGCCACAACGGTTGGGTGAAATCGAGCAAGGTGAAGCCTCTTCGTGTTTTATTTGCAGTGGGCGGTGACGGTTTGCCCGTGTCGAATGTGGGTGGCCGTCGCCCCAAATTGAGACGTCCTCTGACGGCAGTCGCTATTCTTACCAAATTCGGTAGGGTTGCAACCGTTATGACCGACGAAACCTCCCAGAAACTCGAATATCAGGTGCTCATTCCTCCGGAATTAGGCGGCGAGCGCGTCGACAAAGTCGCCGCGCAACTGCTCTCGGAGTTTTCCCGGGCCGAGCTGACTCGCTGGCTGGGCGAGGGCGCGCTGACTTTGGACGGTGAGGTGGTGAAACCCAAGTACAAGGTGTTTGGCGGTGAGCGGCTGCAGCTGCTGGGGCAGCGTCAGGCGCGAGAAGATTGGCAAAGCGCCGAAGCCATGAATCTGGACATCATTTACGAAGATGACGACCTGCTGGTGCTCAACAAACCCTCAGGCTTGGTCGTGCACCCCGGTGCAGGCAATGCCGACGGCACGCTGGTGAACGGCCTGCTGCATCATCGGCCTCAGCTGCAGGCGTTGCCTCGGGCCGGCGTTGTGCATCGGCTGGATAAGGAGACCAGCGGCATCATGGTGGTGGCCGCCAGCCCCGGTGCGCACAAGCGCTTGGTGGAAGCCATTGCCCAGCGCCAGGTGAAGCGCCGCTATGTGGCCGTCTGCGAGGGCGTCATGGTGTCCGGTCAGGACATTGACCGGCCCATTGGCCGCGACCCCAAACTCAGGACCCGACAGGTGATCCGTGCCGACGGCAAAGAAGCCCTGAGTCTGGTTCGAGTACGCGAGCGCTATCGCGCCCACAGCGCCGTGGATGTCACGCTGGGCACCGGCCGCACCCATCAAATTCGGGTCCACATGCAGAGCATTGGCCACCCCCTAGTGGGTGACACCAAGTACGGATGTCGACGCATTTTGCCCCGCGGGGCAGCGGAGCAGACCGTGAGCCTGCTGCAGCAGTTTCCGCGCCAAGCCCTGCACGCGCTCAAGCTGGACTTTGCTCACCCCCTGTCCGGCCAAAACCTGAACTTTGCCGCGCCCATACCTCCAGACCTAGGGAACCTGATGCAAGTGCTGACTGACGATGCCCAATAATCTCGCCTGGAGTCCGGCCCAGTGGGCGGCCCCGGCCGGCGTGTTTGCCGGTACGACCACTCGCCACCATCCGCAGGCAGCGGTCACCAGCCTTGGTGCAAATCTTGGTTTCAATTTAGGACGCAATAGCGGTGAGTCTGCCCAGCAAGTAAACAGTGCCCGAGGCCGCCTGGGACAACTGCTGGCGGAGATCGGCGCAGGTCCGGCCCCGCAGCTGCAGTGGCTGCAGCAAGTGCACGGCAGCCGCTGTATTTATGCCGGCGGTCAAGCAGGGACAGGGAAAGAGCAAGAGCAAGAACCCCAAGCGGATGCCGTCTGGACAGATCAGCCGGCACTTGGGCTAGCCATCCAGAGCGCCGACTGCGTGCCGATTCTACTGGCCTCACAGGATCCCGGTCGGCCCTGTATTGGTGCCGCCCATGGCGGTTGGCGGGGTCTGCTGGCCGGGGTCATCCAGCAGTTGGTTGTGGCCATGCCCGTCGCGCCCTCGCAGCTGTGCGCCTGGATTGGGCCCTGTATCGGCCCCCGGCATTTCGAAGTAGGCCCGCAGGTGTGGCAGCCAGTGTCCCGGGTCAGCGCAAGCGCTATCGGCGAGCATCCAACAGACCCGGCCAAACGTCTGGTGGATTTAACGCACCTAGCGGAATACCAGCTTAACGCCTGCGGCGTGGTATCTGTGGCTCAAAGCGGCCTGTGCACTTATGCCGAGCCGCGCTTTTATTCCCATCGTCAGGCCACTCACCAGCAGGGCGCTCAGGGGCGAACCGGCCGCATGGCCTCAGTTGTGTGGATGCAGCTTGGTTAAGCAAATGGGTAAGTTCATTGACATGTTGGCGCTGAATCACAAGAATAGCGCGCTTGCGCGAAACCGGGCCCGCAGCAGCTAAGGCAAACTCGTTTAGTCCATTTCAAAATCAATAGCTTACAAGAGCTTCTGCGCATCTTTATGAAAGGTTGTGCGCGTGGAGGTAGTGACTACCCACAGGCCACTGGCGGCAGGCTAAAAACGGTGGACTGAAGAGCACAGGTTGCACAGCACTTAGTGCTGCCGCTACCGCAAGCACGACGACTGCAAGACAAATTGCAAACTAAAAGAACTACCGCTGGCAGGGTCGAGACGGATCATTGACACAGGCAACGACAGAGGACGAAACATGACGGAAATGCTGTCCGGCGGCGATATGCTGATCCGCGCATTACAGGATGAGGGCGTCGAATACATATTCGGTTACCCCGGTGGATCTGCCCTGCACATTTACGACGCCATTTTTCGTCAGCAAAAGATTGAGCATATCTTGGTGCGCCACGAGCAAGCGGCCACCCACATGGCTGACGGCTATGCCCGCTCCACCGGTGACCCGGGTGTGGTCCTGGTGACTTCAGGCCCTGGTGCCACTAACGCAATCACCGGCATCGCTACGGCCTATATGGATAGCATTCCCATGATCGTGATTTCCGGTCAGGTGCCTAGCGACCTCATTGGCACCGACGCGTTTCAGGAAACCGACATGGTGGGCATCTCGCGCCCGGTGGTGAAGCACAGCTTCATGGTGCGCGATGCATCGGAAATCCCCAGCGTGGTGAAAAAAGCATTCCACATAGCCACCACTGGCCGTCCCGGCCCGGTGGTCATCGACGTGCCCAAAGACACCACGGACCCCAGCGCGACCTACGCTTACGAGTACCCAAAAAGCGTGAGCATGCGCTCCTACAAGCCCGCCTTTGAAGGCGACAGCAACGCCGTCAATCAGGCTATTGGCGCGTTAATGGCGGCGAAACGCCCGGTGTTCTATGTGGGCGGCGGCGTCGTGCAGGCTGATGCCGAAGGCCCGCTGCGAAAACTGGTCAGAGCGGCCAAGGTGCCGGTTGCCTCCACCCTTATGGGCCTGGGTGCTTACCCTGGCAGTGACCCGCAGAGCCTGGGCATGTTGGGCATGCACGGCACCTATGAAGCCAATATGACCATGCACGACACGGATTTGATCTTCGCGTTGGGCGCGCGATTTGATGATCGGGTCACCAATAACCCGGATAAGTTTTCGCCCAAGGCCACCATCGTCCATCTGGATGTAGACCCTGCCTCGGTGGACAAAATCATCCATTCAGACATCACCCTGATTGGCGACGCGGGCTGGGTGCTGAACGCACTGTGGGAAGCTTATCAGGCCCGGGACGCGGAGCGCGGTGATGACGCCCGGCAAAAGCAGCAGCAAGCGCTGGAGCAGTGGTGGCAGCAAATCGAGCAGTGGCGCAGTGCCCACGGCCTGAACCACAATTTGCAGGCTAAAGAGGGTCAAAACATTTTGCCCCAGCTGGCCATTCAGTCGCTGTATCGGGCCACCAAGGGCGACGCCTTTATTACCTCGGATGTGGGCCAGCATCAGATGTTCGCGGCCCAGTACTATCACTTTGACGAGCCGCGTCGCTGGATCAACTCTGGCGGCCTGGGCACCATGGGCTTTGGCCTGCCCTCGGCCATGGGCGTGCAAATGGGCAATCCGGAATCTGTTGTGGCCTGCGTCACCGGCGAAGGCTCGTTCATGATGAACATGCAGGAGCTGTCCACCTGTCTGCAATACGGTTTGCCCATTAAGATCATTAACCTGAATAACCAGGCCTTGGGCATGGTTAAGCAGTGGCAGGACATGCAGTACGGTGGGCGTCATTCCCAAAGTACCTACAGCGACTCTCTCCCGGACTTCAAAACCCTGGTGGAGGCGTTTGGCCACGTCGGTATCAAAGTCAGCGACGCGACCCAGCTGGATGCCGCCATGGACGAAGCTTTTTCCGCGGCGAACAAACAGCGGCTGGTGTTCGTTGACGTCTGGGTCGACCCCCATGAGCACGTCTATCCCATGGCCATCAAGGGCGGAGCCATGAATGACATGATTCTGAGCAAGTCAGCGGATGCCACGTCATGAGAAGAATTTTAGCGGTACTGTTAGAAAACGAAGCCGGCGCACTGTCGCGGGTCGTGGGCCTGTTCGCCCAGCGCAACTACAACATTGAGTCGTTGACCGTAGCCCCCACCGAAGACCCAACGCTGTCCCGGCTGACCCTAACTACCAGCGGGGACCAGGAAAAAATCACCCAGATCATGAAGCAGCTGGACAAGCTGGTGGAAGTGGTCAAGGTAGTTGACCTGTGCGAGGGCGACCACGTGGAGCGCGAACTGCTGCTGATCAAGGTTCGCGCCGAAGGGCAGTCCCGGGCGGAAATTAAGCGTTCGGCGGACGTGTTTCGTGGGCAGATCGTCGATGTCACCGCCCAGACCTATACTATCCAGCTGGTCGGCCCCAGCGGTAAACTGGACGCGTTTGTCCGCGCCATCGACGACAGCGGCGTCAACGCCACCATCTTAGAGGTCGTGCGCTCCGGCGTCTCCGGAGTCGGGCGCGGCGATCACGTGCTGTCGGTATAAACCGGCGCTAACAACGAGATAACTCAAACCTAGATTTTTAAAGCTAGATTTTTATATCTAGATTACTCAAACCAACTGACGGGAAAAAACCATGCAGGTGTATTACGACAAAGACGCGGATCTATCCATCATCCAAAAGATGAAGGTGGTGATCGTAGGATACGGCTCTCAGGGCCATGCCCACGCCAACAACCTACGCGACTCCGGGGTGGAAAACGTCGTCGTCGGCCTGCGCAGCAAGGCCTCAGGCTCCTGGACAAAAGCCGAGAACGCTGGCTTTGCGGTAGCGGAAGTCGCTGACGCGGTACAAGGCGCCGACCTGGTCATGGTGCTGGTGCCCGACGAACTGCAGGCAGCCCTGTACACCCAGGAGATCGAGCCAAACCTGAAAGAAAATGCCGCCATCGCATTTGCTCACGGTTTTAACGTGCACTTTGAGCTGATTCAGGCGCGCCAAGACGTGGACGTGATCATGATCGCCCCCAAAGGCCCTGGTCATACCGTTCGCTCTACTTACGTTGAAGGCGGCGGCGTGCCCAGCCTCATCGCGGTAGCCCAAGACGCCACCGGCCAGGCCAAGAACATCGCGTTGTCCTACGCTTCCGCTAACGGCGGTGGCCGCGCCGGCGTTATCGAAACCACCTTCCGCGAAGAAACAGAAACGGATCTGTTTGGCGAGCAAGCGGTACTCTGCGGCGGCGCTACGGCGCTGGTTCAGGCAGGTTTCGAAACCCTGGTAGAAGCTGGTTACGCCCCGGAAATGGCCTACTTTGAGTGCCTGCACGAGCTGAAGCTCATTGTCGATTTGCTCTACGAAGGCGGCGTGGCGAATATGTGGTACTCGGTATCCAACACCGCGGAGTACGGTGGCTTAACCCGCGGTTCTCGAGTTGTAACCGAGGAAACCAAGGCCGAGATGAAGCGCATTTTGACGGAAATTCAAACCGGTAACTTCGCCAAGGAGTTCGTGTTGGAAGATCGCTCTGGCGCGCCCAGCATTAAGGCCATGCGCCGCATAACCAGCGAGCATCCTATTGAAGAAGTGGGTGAGCGCCTGCGCGGCATGATGCCTTGGATTCAAGCCAACCGGTTGGTTAACAAAGAAATCAACTAAACGACGGCAACGAACCGGGTATATGGGCCAGTGGTTGCTTTGCGCCACTGGCTGGGACACAGTCGAAAAACGGTTTTTTTCTTCGGCGTTAGCTGCCACAGTGTTGGGCATGAAACCTGGTAGACGGTGCAGTAGATGAACAACGACGACAAACCGGCACTGCAGGTGGTGGGAGATGACCCTGCTACCCAGCCACCCGAGCTAGCCCAAGAAGGCAGCCAAGCCGAAACGCAACACAGCGGCTCAGGGCAAACCACGGCAACGTCTTCTGTAAAGGGCGGGCTTGGACGCCGGGGCGTATTTTTGCTGCCCAATCTCATCACCACAGGGTCATTATTTGCGGGCTTTTACGCCATCGTTACGGCCATGAGCGGCCAGCCGCTCACCGCCTGTATCGCGATTTTTCTTGCCATGATGCTGGACGGCGCTGATGGGCGCATCGCCCGCATGACCGGTACCCAAAGCGCCTTTGGCGCCCAGTACGACAGTCTTTCGGATCTCGTGGCCTTTGGCGTGGCCCCGGCGCTGGTGGCATTTTCTTGGGGCTTGTCTGCCCTTGGTCAAATTGGCTGGGTAGCCGCCTTCGCCTACATGGCCTGCGCGGCGCTGCGCCTGGCGCGCTTTAATGTGGATGGTGACGAAGGTTCCTTCACTGGCTTGGCCAGCCCCGCTGCCTCAGGGCTCATCGTTTTTGGCATTTGGGTGGCCCTGGAGCAGGGCATGAGCGAACCACCGCTGTTGGTGGCGCTGGTGTTTGCCGTGCTGACCGTGTCCGCGGCACTGCTCATGGTCAGCAATTACACTTACTTTTCGCCCAAGAAAATTAATTTTCGCGAGCGCATTCCGTTCGTGACCTTGGTGCTTATTGCCATGGGTTTTGCCGTCGCCATGGTCGATCCGCCCATGGTGATGTTTGGCATGGCCCTGGTTTATGCGGCCTCGGGTCCAGCACAAGATCTCTGGCGACGCCTGAAGTCGCCCAACTCGGTCAGCACCAGCGATGTTGATCCCTAAGCCTCCATCAATCCCCAACTGGCAGATCACGCCAGAGCAAATCTACCGTGACCGGCGGCGGTTTATGACCGCTGGAGTTCTAGGTGCAGCCGCAGCCGCGCTGCCGCTTGGATTGCAGGCCGGTCTGCAGGCCGGCGATAAAGTCACGCCGGAAGATATCGTTACCCAGTACAACAATTTTTATGAGTTTGGCACGGATAAAAGTGATCCAGCCGCCTATGCTCATGAGATGACCACAGATCCCTGGACGGTGACGGTTTCAGGCGAGGCCAACAAAACCGGCGAGTTTGCCTTTGAAGACATCATTAAAGGTCTTGATGTTGAAGAACGCATCTACCGATTTCGCTGCGTAGAAGCCTGGTCTATGGTGGTGCCCTGGATGGGCATTCCCTTAAAGAAAGTGTTGGAACAGTTTGAGCCCCGGGGCAACGCTAAGTTCGTGGAATTTAAAACCCTTTACCGGCCCAGCGAAATGCGCGGTCAGCGTGGTTTCTTCTCCAGTATTGATTGGCCTTATTTAGAAGGGCTGCGGATGGATGAGGCTTACCACCCGCTGACCCTGATGGTAACGGGTCTCTACGGCAAAGACCTGCCCAATCAAAATGGCGCGCCCTGGCGGTTAATGGTGCCTTGGAAGTACGGGTTCAAAAGCGTCAAGTCCATCGTCAGCATTCGCTTCACCGAGCGCGAGCCGGTGAATACCTGGAAACAGCTTCAGGCCAGCGAGTACGGCTTTTACGCCAACGTCAATCCAACCGTATCCCACCCACGCTGGAGTCAGGCCTCCGAGCGGCGGCTGCCGGGTTCGCTGTTCAGCAGCAACCGCATACCGACGCTGATGTTCAACGGCTACGAAGAAGAGGTGGCCCACCTCTACGCCGGGATGGATCTGCGTAAGTATTACTAGCGGGCAGGCCGGCAAGTGGCAGCGTCCAAATACTTGACAGCAAGGCGTCTGATCAAAAGACCTCTGACAAAAAGATCGTTAGTAAAACCAGGCGTCGCCATAGCCCTGATGGCGCCGTGGTTTTGGCTTGGCTACCTGATCTACCTGGAAACTGTGCAAAGCGGTACCGGACTGGGGGCAGACCCCGCCGAGGCTCTGCTGCACTATTTAGGCGAGTGGGCGCTAATTGTCCTGCTCTGCGCGCTCTCCATCACTCCTCTGCAGCGACAGCTGGGCTGGGCTATCTTGATTCCATGCCGCCGCATGGTGGGCCTCTTTGCCTTTGCTTTCGTAGTCTGCCATGCCCTGGTTTATGCCGTGTTCTATGTGCAGTTTGACGGCACGTTGCTGCTCCAAGAGGTGGCACAGCGGCCCTACATTACGCTGGGCATGACCAGTCTTTTGCTACTCACTCCGCTGGCCATCACGTCCACCCGAGGCTGGCAGCGGCGACTTGGCCAGCGCTGGAAAGCCCTGCACCGGTGGGTCTACCCAGCTTTGGCTTTGGCCCTGGCCCACCTGCTGTGGTTAACCAAGGACGGTTACGGCGAGGTGGCGCTTTTTGCGGCGTGGGCCGCTTTCTTGGCCGGTGAACGGGTGTATGCGTGGCGCATTCGGCAGCGAAAAACACCCACCTCGCCAGTGGCTTGAGATAGCATGTGGTCAATTGCTTATTAACACCGTGAACCTATGCCCCCATCGGACAACCCCAGCCTATCGCTAAGCAAACGCCAGCATCGCATGCTGCAGGACATGGGTATCGACGTGTTTTTTTCTCGTCAGGCCGTCAGTGAAATGCCGGCTGCAGAGTCTGCAGCGACTGCTCAGGCAACGGCGTCCGCCGGGCACACCGCTAGGGAACCGGGTCAGTCCGGGGCAAACCAGGTCTCACCCGCCGCGGCGGCCCGGGCAGCGTTAGCGGCGACAATGCCGGACAGCGCGCCAGCCCCGGATCTCACCGCAGCTCCCACACCGCCCCCGAGCGCCGATACCACCATAGGAAATCCCGCTGAGACCGCAATTGCCCTGAGTTTTGTTGCGACCCCTGTGTTGGTCTATGTTGGCGAAGCCCCTCTGTCGGAGCTCGAGCTGCGCTTTTTTCAGGATCTCGCTGGGGCCCTGCACCGAGCCGCTACCGGGGAACCCCTAAAGACAAAGGCAGGCAACAGCGAATTTCGCTGGCCCATAGTGGAAACGTCAGGCACTCCCGAGCGAGCCGTGGACGTTTTCTGTGAAAAGCATCGAATGCTCCTGCCCGGTACTGCTGTCATGGGTACGCCTGGCGGACTGCAGACACTGAGCCAATGGGTTGCTGATCCGCCAACCCACTGGCAGGCCATTGACGGTTTGGCCCAAGCTGCGTCGCAAGGTGACACCAAGCGCGCACTGTGGCACAAGCTGCTGCAGCGCGTACTGGCAACAGGGTAAAGGCAGGCCAGCGGTGCCCGAAGCTAAGCCGTTAGCGCGGCTGCGCCCCATGACGGCGTCGGATCTTGACGTGGTCGTGGCCATTGAAGCTGCCAGCTATCCCGACCCTTGGAGCGCTAATACCTTCGCAGGTTGTCTGGAGGCCGATGCCAAAGGCTATCGTTGCTGTGTCCTGCTGGCCGATGAGCAAATTATTGGGCATGGCGTATTCACGGTGGTGTTAGACGAAGCCGAGCTGCTGAATTTTTGTTTAGCGCCAGAACGCCGCGGGCAGGCCATGGCTGCAGGTTATTTGGATCAACTGCAACACCTGATGGTCAGCTACGGCGCCCGGCGGTTGTTTTTGGAGGTTCGTCAAAGCAATACCCCAGCCCGGCGGCTGTACAGGTCTGCGGGCCTGCAGGAGGTTGGTGTGCGCAACGATTATTACCCCGCCCAGCAAGGTCGGGAAGACGCGATTTTAATGGTGAAAGATTTGTCGGGCTAAAGCCCGACCTACAAACATTACCCCCCGTAGGTCGGCCTTCAGGCCGACACGTCCTCGTCGGGCTAAAGCCCGACCTACAAACATTACCCCCCGTAGGTCGGCCTTCAAGCCGACACGTCAATGCATCACCTTCGTAGGTCGGCCTTCAGGCCGACACGCCTTCGTCGGGCTAAAGCCCGACCTACAGACCCGACCTACAGGCCCGACCTATAGGCCCGACCCACAAGCATCACCCCCGTAGGTCGGCCTTCAGGCCGACGTGTCTTTGTCGGGCTAAAGCCCGACCTACGAGCCCGACCTACAGGCCCGACCTACAGGCCCG
>JAYOBI010000013.1:56899-79141 GCA_038104735.1 Gammaproteobacteria bacterium
GCCCGACCTACAGGCCCGGCATACAGTCCCGGTCTGCCGGACTATGGGACTGTCGCAGAGATTTAATGTTAGCCGCCTTTCTACTTTTGATTGATGAGCCTCAAACGCTTCACCTTTCATCTTATTTAAACCTCCTTTTGTCGAAAAAGCCGTGCGTCGGTGTGTGCTCCGTTGAAACTGCCCGGCGGGTTAGCAGCACCGGCCCATGGTTAAAGCAATCACGATTGCGAAAAACGTTAAATTGGGAGATGAACTAATGATTGGAACTAAAAGAAGCTTTGTGAACTTAGGTAAAATGTTGGCTTTGTTTATCTGCTTCGCGGCCGGGCAGTCAGTTTGGGCGTCGGAACTTTCCTACAGCTATGTAGAGCTTGAGTACATTGCCGATGTGGAGCTGGATTACGGTGATGGGGATAAGTTTGACGGCGACGGTTTTGGGGTTGCAGCTAGCTACGAGTTTAGCGAGAGGTTCTTCGTGTCTGCTAGTTATCACGACGGCAGTGGCGACTCCACTTTAGGTGCCAAGCGTTATTCAACAGACCTTGAAGTGCTTCGGGCGGGATTGGGCATGCACAGCCAAATTTCCGAAACGCTGGACTGGGTTATTTTGGCGGATTACGTGGATTTGGAAACGACAGTTGGAAGCATATCTGCGGACGACGATGGCTATATTATTGAGTTAGGGGTCCGAGGTTTGGCTACCGACTCTGTTGAGTACAATGTTGCCATTGTCCAATCTGATATTGGTGGCTCAGAAACCGGCTTCCGGGTTGGTGGCCGCTATCACTTCGTCGATTCTAACGTTTCCTTGGGTGCGGAATATGTGCGCTACGCCACTGAATTTGACATGGTGGAAGTCGGTCTGCGTTACCAATTCGATTAACGTTTGCATCGATTGTAGCTTGTAATCAAAAAGGCAGCGACAGTTGCCTTTTTTGTTGTCAGTGGGTTAGGTCGTGGGTCGGCTTACGTGCATCACCCCTGTAGGTCGGCCTTCAGGCCGACGTGTTGTTGTCGGGCTAAAGCCCGACCTACAGGCCCGGCCTACAGCCCGCCCCGCGGTTTGGTGTTAAGATCCCGGTTTTTCGGCCCAAGCCTTATGAGTTCCGAATTTCTGCAGCACATTCAGCAGCGTCGAACCTTCGCCATCATTTCGCACCCGGACGCGGGTAAAACCACCATGACCGAAAAGCTGCTGCTGTTCGGCAACGCCATTCAGCTGGCGGGTACGGTGAAGTCGCGTAAGTCCGATCGTCACGCCACCTCAGATTGGATGACCATGGAGCAGGAGCGGGGTATTTCGGTGACCACGTCGGTGATGCAGTTTCCCTACGCAAATCGGGTAGTGAACTTGCTGGACACTCCTGGGCACGAGGATTTTTCCGAGGACACCTACCGCACCCTAACCGCCGTGGACTCGGCGCTGATGGTCATTGACGGCGCTAAGGGCGTTGAGCCGCGCACGATCAAGCTGATGGAGGTTTGCCGGCTGCGGGATACTCCCATCATCACCTTCATCAACAAACTCGATCGTGAGATTCGTGACCCCATTGAGGTGCTGGACGAGATTGAGGACATCCTGCAAATCCAGTGCGCGCCCATGAACTGGCCCATTGGTATGGGGCAGCAGTTTAAGGGGGTTTATGAGCTGGCTGCTGACCGCATTGTCTGCTTTGAAAAAAGCCAGGGACACCGTATTCACGACTATCGCGTGATCGCGGGGTTGGACTCTGCCGCGGCCAGGGAACTCCTTGGGCCGGACTACGACGATTTTGTGGAGGAAATCGAGCTGGTTCGGGGTGCCTGCCATGAGTACGACCAGGGCGACTTTGAAAACGGTACGGTAAGCCCGGTTTACTTTGGTACGGCCTTGGGCAACTTTGGTGTGCAGCAGATGCTCGACGGCTTTGTTGAACAAGCGCCCAAGCCTCAGCCCCGCGCCACTCAAGATCGGGTGATCGAGCCTGAGGAAAAAGCCTTCAGCGGCTTTGTGTTCAAAATTCAGGCGAATATGGACCCCAAGCACCGCGATCGTATTGCCTTTTTGCGGGTGTGTTCCGGCACTTATCGTCAGGGTATGAAAGTGCGCCATCAGCGGCTGGGCAAGGACGTGCGCATTGCTGATGCGGTGACCTTTATGGCTGGTGACCGAGTGCAAACCGAAGAGGCCTACGCTGGCGACATTATCGGCCTGCACAACCACGGTACGATACAGATTGGCGATGCGTTTTCTGAGGGCGAAGATCATCAGTTCATTGGCATTCCAAATTTTGCCCCAGAGCTATTTCGTCGGGTGCGGGTCAAGGATCCGCTGCGCAGCAAACAGCTGGAAAAAGGCGTGCAGCAGCTGGCGGAAGAGGGCGCGACCCAGATGTTTAAGCCCTTGGCAAAAAACGAGCTGATCGTTGGCGCCGTAGGGGTGCTGCAGTTCGACGTGGTGGCCTTTCGCCTGCGCGACGAATACCGGGCCGAGTGTATTTGGGAGAACACCAACACGTTTACCGCCCGCTGGATTCGCTGTGATGACGACAAAATGCTGGCAGACTTTCGCAAGAAGAACGAAGAAAACTTGGCCATTGATGGCGGCGGTTATCTGACCTATTTGGCCACCAGTCGCGTGAACCTGCAGGTAATCCAAGACCGCTGGCCAGACGTGGTGTTCAGCAAAACCCGCGAACATTAGCCGCAACGGGAAAGAGGTTACCTGCCATGACGGATGCCAGCGACGCAAACCGTAGCCATCAACAACTGATGTTGGGCTTTAACGAGCTGTCCGGCGACTCAGCGGCGGAGCTGGATGCGGCGCTGCTGGTTGCGGAGGTCATCGACGAACAAATGGATAGGGCCAGGGTCCGAGAACATATTCAATCTTTGCTGGCTGCGGCTAAATCTCAGGGGGTAATGGACCTTGAGGGGCTGCTCGCGTTTCTGCGCGGACAGGGTTTTGCGCAATGGTCCTTGGAGGGGGTAGACCTCACCCACAGCAGTATCGACTGGCTGCTGCAGCAGCGTCAGGGCCTGCCTATCGTGGTTGCTGTTTTGCTAATTACTTTGGCCAAGGCGCTTGGGCTCGAAGCCCACGGCGTTAATTATCCCGGCCACTTCCTGCTGCGGGTACAAGGTGATTTGGTTGATCCTTTAGCGCTGGCGGTGATCGATCCCAACAGTCTGCAAATGCCCAAGGGCTACTCTCAGGATCAGGTGCTGATGAAAGCCACGCCAGCCACTTTGGGGTTTCGCATGCTGAATAACCTGAAGGCCTACTATCTGCGGCTGGGTAACTGGCAGGCGACGTTGGCGGCTACGGATTTTCAGCTGGCCATTGTCCATGAAGAAAATGAATTGAAGAGCCTGGTGCATTTTGAGCGCGGCAACTATCAGCAGCAGATGGGCGATGCGGATGCGGCGCTGGCCAGTTTTCTGCTGTGCGTAGAGACCGGTGAAGATCCCGACATTGTCGCCCGAGCCCAAGAGCGCATTGGCGAACTAACGCCGCAACAAGACCAGCCTTTGCACTAGGCTATCGCGGCTCGCCGAAAGGTGAGCCGAAACAGCCCCAGCCAGACGCCCCAACCTGAAAGTCGTGGTCTTACGTTGAACTGTGGGCTAGGTCATATCCTCGAAGGGATTATCCAAATTCAGCTCGATGGGGTGAGGGAAGCCGGGAATCGTTATCGCGCTGTGGCTGATGTCGAGGTCGTTGCCCTCCAGCACGCCTTCGCCGAACCGATAAATAGGCGCCACGCTGCCGCTGTCTGCGATCTGATCGTAGGCGCTCGCGTTCTCTAAGGTTTTGTCCCGGCGATGCTGGGCCTGGGTCAGAGCGCTAGCGCCCCAGCGTCGCTTCAGCATTTGTTCGGTTTGCCCTGGGGACAGAAACAAGCCTGTAGCGTTGTTGCCGCCAAAGCCTTTGGAGTTCACAAAAGCACCGCGCATGGTGGCGATGTCGCGTTCTTCATCCCGCAGGGGAAAGTGCAGTCGATCCGTGGCTACGTCATCGGCAATGTGGTCGATGGTTTTGATGCCGGGCACGATGCCGTCCTGCCACGCGCCTAAAATCGCCGACAATTGATCGCCACCGGCAGGCGCCAGGGAGTGACCGACGTAGGATTTAATGGCGGCAATGGTCAGGGTGGGTATGTCAAAGGCTTTGGCCAATTCGCTCATAATGGCGGATTCAGTGACGCGATTTTGCGGTGTGCCCGTGCCGTGGGCGTGCATGTAGGTGCTGGTGCGTAAGCCGTCCTCACCGAGCAAATTACGGGCCGACGCCATGGCCTTGGCCACGGTAACGTAGTTGCCTATGCCCGGTCCGGGAATGGATTTTTTATAGCCGTCGGCGTTGACAAAAACGTCTCCGACGGACCCTAGAATTTGCGCGCCGCTCTCCAGTGCCAGGGCATCGTCCATGAGCACAATCCATACCGAGGATTCCGCCAGGGTAAAGCCGGCGTTGCTGGAGAAGGGGCGGCAGGCACGACGATTGTCTGGCGTGGCGCTGTTGTCCAGCGCCATCAATGCTTCATCCTCGGCCAGGGCGCCCATGGTGCGGTAGCCTTCAATGGCCGCGGGTGTGACCGGGGCTTCGGCATTGCCAACAATAACAATCCGCTTAGCGCCGCTGCGGATTTCGTCCATGCCGCGTTTTACGTTGTACAAGAACGTAGCGCAGGCGCCGATGATGCCAGCGGTTTCGCCAACGGATCCCAGGACGTAGGCGTTAACAAAGTCTCCGGGCATTTCCGGCAGACCCAAGGCCAAGTTTTTTGCCGTGGGTCGCTTACCGGTGAAGGCGTTTTGCATCAGGCCGCCGTAGCCGTCTTGGTCTAGCTGGCCCATGGCAGAGCCGGAATACACGGCAAGTTGATCTGGCCGCACCATGCCTTTGAGTTCGTCGATGGCAAAACCCGTGGATCGCAGGGCGTCGGAAGCGCCATAAACAGACATTTGCAGGCCGCGGGGATGGCTGCGGCTGGCGTACAGGGCTGCGGGGTCAAAGCCCGTGGGCAGCTGGCCAGCGCTGGTGACCCGGCTTGGGCGCAGGTCCTGGGTCAATATGTGCAAATCGCCCTGGCAATGCACCAGCACGTGCTTGTCGTCCACATCCGATACCGACCAGTTGTCCGGGATGTGCTGGGGCAGTTGCCGCTTCGCCACTTGAAAGATACAGCCGTCGGGATTGTTGACCCCCAGGGTCATGGCGTTATTCCAGGGCACCCGCTCCACATCGAAGTGTTCGATTTTGCGCACCAAGGTGCCATTGCGGATGGCCTGATCCACGGTCTCGTCGGCCACGTTTTCGCCCAGCCCCATGAGCCGCCCCAGACTCGTCAGCGTGGCGGTACGCTTCTGTGCTGGCAGCGCGTCCAAGACCATGCGCCGGTAGGCATGATTGAAGGACACCCGTCCCGCGGGGCTAATGCCGCCACTGCCAACGATGATGGGTAAAGGGGTGCGCTGTTGACTCACGGCTTATTCCTGCTGGTGATCTCGGTATGTCTGGGAGCGAAACTCAACGGTTGTCGGTTAATCGCGCTCTAAGGCCACTGCGGTGGCTTCACCGCCGCCAATGCACAAGGCAGCGATGCCGCGCTTTTTGTCGTGCTGTTGCATGGCATGTGCCAACGTGACGATTAAGCGGCTGCCGGTAGAACCTATGGGGTGACCCTGGGCGCAAGCACCGCCGTACACGTTGACCTTCTCGTGGGGCAAATTCAGCGCGCTCATGGTCAGCATGGTGACCATGGCGAAGGCTTCGTTGATCTCAAACAGATCTACCGAGTCTGCGGACCAGCCGGTTTTTTCCAGCAACTTTTCGATCGCGCCAATGGGCGCTAGGGTGAATTCGCTGGGATGAATGGAGTGGGTGCTGTGGGCGACGATTCGCGCCAGCGGATTGTGCCCGTTGAGGTTGCTTTCACGAGTCAGCACCAAGGCCGATGCACCGTCAGAGATGGATGAGGCGTTGGCGGCAGTAATAGTGCCATCACTCTTGAACGCCGGGCGCAGAGTCGGAATGCGATCCACCTTGGCTTTGCCGGGCTGCTCGTCGTCGCTAACCGTGTTGCCGTCGATTTCCATGGGAGAAATTTCCGCCGCAAGACTTTGCTTCTCGATAGCCATCAGTGCCCGATTCACGGACTCAATGGCGTAGGCGTCCATGGCTTCTCGGGTGAGTTGGTGACTGTCAGCGGTGGATTGGGCAAAAGAGCCCATGGAGCCGCCGGTTTCTGCATCCTCCAATCCGTCGGTGAACAGCGAGTCCTGTAAATTGGCGTGGCCCATGCGCAGACCGCCCCGGGCTTTGGGCAGTAGGTAGGGGGCGTTACTCATGCTCTCCATGCCGCCGGCAACCACGGTATCCGCGCTGCCCGCAGCGATCAGGTCCATAGCCATCATGGTGGCTTTCATGCCAGAGCCGCAGACTTTGTTAAGCGTGGTGGCCGCAACGCCATCAGGCAGGTCCGCCATGCGCATGGCCTGTCGGGCAGGGGCCTGCTTGAGTCCCGCGCTGACCACGTTACCCATGATCACCTCTTGAATCTCACTGCGGTCGGCGTTGGCGTTGGCCAATGCACCTTGGATCGCGTGGGCACCCAGCTCGGGCGCGCTCTGCTTGGCCAGGGTGCCCTGAAAGCTGCCAATAGGGGTGCGCGCTGCACCAAGAATGTAAATGGGTTCGCTCATGGGTTGTCTTCTCCCGGTGGTGTGCAAATGAAACCCGGAGTTTACTGGGGTAGGCCCCTCGCAGCCAGCGCGGGATGCCACTGCCGTGACTGAGCGCTAATCAACATCGGCTGATGGGTGCAGCTGGCGCTAGCGCTCTAAAAACCGTGGAATCAGCTCAGCAAAGTTGCAGGGCCGAAAGTTGCTGTCCAGCTGGTTATGCAGGATCTTTTCCCAGCCCAGGGTCACGGCCCCGGAGGAGCCGGGCAGGCTGAAGATTAACGTGCCGTTGGCAATGCCGCCCAGGGCTCTGGATTGAATGGTCGAGGTGCCGATGTCTTCGTAGGACAACTGCCGGAACAGTTCGCCAAATCCCTCGATGTGCTTGTCGAATAGCGGGGACAATGCTTCTGGTGTGCTGTCTCTGCCGGTGAAGCCAGTTCCCCCGGTTGTCACCACCACTTGAATTTGAGGATCGGCGATCCAGGCCGACACGGTGGCGCGCATGGCGTAGAGGTCATCGGGCACCAGCTGACGGTCACAAAGTTGGTGTTCATCCGCCTCGACGAAAGCCGCGAGTAAGTCGCCGGATTTATCGTCTGTCAGGGTTCTTGAATCTGAAATAGTGAGGATTGCGACGCGGAGATTGGACATAGGGTCAATTGCACATTTTCTAACGAGTGGCTAGAGTACCCGCATTTTCAGGACAGTCCAAAACCGTGGCAAATCAAGTAATTGAAGGCGATCGCCTGTTCTTCATCGCAGAGAGCTTGGCGCAGGAGTTTTCTTCGTTTCCCGACACTGATTCAGAGCAAAAACCGGCCCCCGGATTGCTCTCTCAGCGTGAAATCAATCAGCTCAACGAAAACATTGCCTCGCTGGATATCGATGCCTATGTAGAGCAGGTTATCGCCCCTGCCGAGGCGCAAGGACGCAAGGCCGCGCCGGAAATTGTGCGTCAGCTCGGACGGCTGCTGGAAGAAAAAAGCAGCGGCCCCTACTACCAAGCGGTCTTGGAGATGGACTTTGGTGGTGGCCAGAGCCGGCAGATCGGGTTTATCGCCCAGGATCGTTCCACTGAACTGGGCAGCTGGATGCCCGAGCATCACCTTATGGCGGTGGAGTTTGCCCAAGAGTGCTCGGCACGGGTGATGCCCATTGTCACCTTCATGGACACCCCCGGAGCAGACGCCGGCGAAGAGGCCAACGCGAATAATCAGGCTCACAGCATCTCTCGGCTGATCACCGCTATGAGCAACGTCCACGTACCCAACGTGGGCATCATTTTCGGTGTCGGCTACTCTGGCGGTGCCATTCCGCTGGCGGCCAGTAACCTGATTTTGTCCCTGCGCGACGGGGTGTTTAGCACCATTCAGCCGGCCGGTTTGGCCAGCATTGCACGGCGTTTGAACCTGTCTTGGCAGGAGTGCGCCAAGTACGTGGGCGTCTCGGCCCCGGAGCTGCACAAGCAAGGCAATATCGACGCCATCGTAGATTACAGCCCCACGGATTCGCCGGAAAAAATCGAGAATCTACGGGCAGCCATCGTGGGCAGTCTGACCAATATTGAAAGTCAAACGGCAGAGTTCGTGGCGGAAAATCCGTACATACTCGACCACTACCGTCAAAGCTTGCTGCGCTACCTGAAAAAACACACCGAAGGTGACGAGGCGAAGCCGGTCAGTCCAATGAGTTTCAGCGGCACCCGCAACCCCACCGAATACTTAAACGTGTTCGGTATTGCCTATCGCTACCTGCGTTACCTGCGGGTAAGAAAGCGCATCAAGGCGACCAGCACCCAGCAGTACGGACGCCTGGCGCCCCAGGAAATACCCTCGGGAGAGCTGCACATCCGAGCGGACCGCGAGCGCCGCCTAACCTTTTTGTACTGGCTCCAGGACCCGGACAAGGTGGTGTACGACGACAGTCTGGCGAAGGCTTGGCGCAACTATTTGGATAAGCGCCAGGCGGTGAACGATGAGCGTGGCCGAATCGCACAGATGATTTTCGGTGAGCCCAAGCAGAACTATGAAAATGCGCGGCAAACGGTGGTCTCAACCTTCGGCGCGTTTTTGTATAACCGCTGGAAAAAAGAAGCCGCAGGCAACTTGGCGGCACTGCAAGACTACCTGCATAGCGTGACCGATACGCGCCAGATTTTGCAGGTTGAGTCCATTGCCTCGCCGCGGGATCTGCTGCAGGCGATTCGCGCGAACGACGATTTAGCCAGCGTGCTGCGCAGTCACTTCTCGTACGAGGGTCGCAAGCTTCTGAGCGAAGACAGCGCCTCAGACAGCTACGTAGCGAAACAGCTGGTTGCTGAACTGAACATGGTCATTACCGGCCCGCGTTTAGAGGGCGCCGAAGGGGCCAGTGATATTCAGGCCAACCGTGGGTTTCTGGCGGCGGCGCTGCCGGATTTCATCCCGGCCTTGGTGGACCGGGCGGTACCTGTAGCCATTGCGGAAATGAATGTGCTTGACGTGCTGCTGCATGAGGACTTGCGTCAAGACTTCATCAGCGAATGCCAGAACCTGCTGCTGTTTGACGGCGTATACGATCAAGCGCTGGCGCGGCTGGAGAGCGTGGCGCAGGAAGCTCAGGGGTCGCAGTCGCTGTCGCAAAAGTCGCTGGGTGAGTTCCTGCAGGGGGCACTGTCTGCGGCGGCGCCAGAGGACAGCTTGGCTGAGCACGAAGCGAGATTTTTCGATTGGTACGACAGCGTTACCAAAATGCCCAGGAGCGCAGAGTTTTTCCAAACCGTAGAGGAGTGGAAAAAGCTCAGCTTTACGCATTTATCCGATGCCTTGTTCGTGGTGGTGACGTATCTGTTTACGAACCTGCTGCAAAGCTACCAGGGCGCCCAGCGCGACGGCAAAAGCTATCAGGGCCGAATTGCGCCGCGCAATATTGGTCGCCGCAAAGACTTCTGGAATCGTTTGGATATGGCCTACAACGACCTGCAAATCCAGCGGGTTCTGAAGGACGTGAAGGCCGCTACAACGTTTTCCTATCAGGACATTATTGATCGCTACTTTGACGGCTGGGAGAGTCGCTACAACGATTTGCTCAGCTCTGATCCCTGTTCGTTCCCGGGTTTTCGTCTGTCCATTGAAGGGGCCTTGAACAAAGATCTGCCGCCATGCGGCGTGGTCACCGGCATCGGTGAGTTCAAGGGTGAATCCAAAACCCGGGTTGGCGTGGTGATTTCCAACGTGCAATTCCAGGCCGGCGCTTTTGACATGGCCAGCGCCGAGAAGGTGATTCGCCTGCTAGTGGAATGCGCTGAGCAAAGTCTGCCAGTGATTTGTTTCATCTCCTCCGGCGGCATGCAAACAAAGGAAGGTGCTGGGGCGCTGTTTTCCATGGCGGCGGTCAACGACCGCATCACACGCTTTGTACGCGACCATGATCTGCCGGTAATTGTCTTTGGGTTCGGCGACTGCACCGGCGGTGCCCAAGCCAGCTTTGTGACCCACCCGTTGGCCAATACCTTTTATTTTTCCGGCACCAGTATGCCCTTTGCCGGTCAGATCGTGGTGTCATCGAATTTGCCATTGAAGTCGATTCTGGCGAACTATCTTTCCGCCACTCCCGGGTCGATGCAGGGGCTGGTACAGCATCCGTTTTACGACGACATCGATGAGCAGCTGCGCGGTGTGGATCCGTCGATCCCAACGCCGCAGGAAACCGTTGAAGATGTGGTAGGGCGAGTACTGAGCGGCGGCTTGGTCGAGCAGCGGCCTATCGTGGTGGCTCAGCGGGAAGTTTTTGCCCCGGAAGATCTCATTCGGCCAGTGAAAAAAGTGCTGATCCACGCCCGAGGCTGCACGGCTGCCAAGCTCATTCGCATCGCCCAACAGCAAGACGTCGACGTGGTACTGGTACAAAGCGATCCGGACATGGAGTCCATGGCTGCCGATCAGCTGCGCCCGCAAGACACCTTGGTGTGTATTGGCGGTAATACGCCGGACGAGAGTTACCTGAACGCCAAAAGCGTACTGAACGTGGCGCAAATGCATGATGTAGACAGTTTGCATCCGGGCATTGGCTTTCTGTCTGAGAATTCCGATTTTGCGGACATGGTGCGTAATCGCGGCATTAACTTTATCGGGCCGCCGGTACAAAGCATGGAAACCATGGGCAATAAGTCGAACGCCATTAACACGTCGATTCGCTTGAACGTGCCGGTGGTGCCCGGTAGCCACGGCATCATGACCGACGTGGAAAAAGCGGCGGCAGTTGCTGAAGAAATTGGCTATCCCATATTGATCAAGGCCGTACATGGTGGCGGCGGTAAGGGGATTCAGCTGGTTAATGGCCCCGACGAATTCGAACAGTTGTTCTATCGCGTGGGCGTTGAGGCGCGCAGCGCCTTTGGTAATGGTGACGTCTACCTAGAGAAGTACGTGACGTCGCTACGCCATATTGAAGCGCAGCTGCTGCGCGATACCCACGGCAATACCCACGTGCTGGGGATTCGCGACTGCAGTGTCCAGCGCGACAAACAAAAGGTCATCGAGGAGTCGGGCTCCACCATGTTGCCCAAGAAGCTCCTCGATACAGTGATTCGTTCCACCGCTGACATTGCCAACGAAGTTGGCTATATCGGTGCGGGAACCGTTGAGTTTATCTACGACCTGAAATCCGATGCGGTTTACTTCATGGAAATGAATACTCGCCTGCAGGTGGAGCACCCGGTCACCGAATGGACGTCTGGCGTCAACATCGTGGCCGAGCAGTTTCGCATTGCGTCCGGGGAATCCATCGCCAAGCTGAAGGTGAAGTCCAACGGCTACTCCATTGAGGCTCGGGTCAACGCCGAGCGCATTTTGCAGCAAAGCGACGGTTCTTTGGTGTTCCGGCCACATCCCGGTGAGGTTCAAGCCTGCGAATTCCCAGAAGAAGAGGGCGTTGAAATTATTACCACGGTAGGCCCGGGTAAGTTCATCTCGCCCTACTACGACAGCATGGTGGCGCAGATTATTGTTCACGCCAAAGACCGAGACGCTGCCGCTGATAAGCTGATCGCATATCTCAACAAGGTCACCATCACGGGAATCTGCACCAACATTCCGCTGCTGCGCCTGGTGTTAGCCGACGAGGTATTCCGCAAAGGTGAATACGATACGGACTATTTGCCCCAGCTGCTGCAGCGTACGGATATTGAGAAGCTCATTGAGGAGATTAACGCCGGTGGTGGTGCCGGTGGCGGTATTGATGTGGAGAGCATTCAGATCGACGGTACAGACGAGTTGAAGGTGCTTGCCCCGGCAACGGCAATTTTCTATAGCGCTCCATCACCGTCGGAGCCGGAATACGTCAGTGTTGGCGACGTCGTCGGCCTCGACCACACCCTGTGTCAGCTTGAGGCGATGAAAATCTTCAATCCCCTGGCGCTGCAAGATTTCAACGCCGAGGGTGAAGTCTATGACTCATCGCGCCGCTACCGCGTTACTCGGGTGAACATCAGCAATGGCCAGCAGGTCAACGTGGGTGATTTGCTCTTCGTCGTTGCACCGGTCTAGCCCCAAGCGGCTGGCGGTCAGGGCCGCGCCGGTTTAGTGGCGACAGATTAGCACGTCACAGGGCGTGCGGTTCAGGACGCCCTGGACCGTTGACCCAATCAGCAGGCGGTTGATAGCGCTGCGATTATTGCTGCCCATGATGATTAGATCGGCTCCGAAGGTTTTCGCTGCCGCTAAAATTTCCGATTTGGGATCGCCAATGTGCAGCTCGACGGACTGGGCATCAAAACCTGACGCCAGCGCTGCCGCATCTACCTTGGCTTGAGTTTGCTGCTTAATCTCTTCGGTTAGTTCAGCAAAAGACCAGCTTAGGGCAGCAGCGGCATCCGGCCCGGCAAAGGCCCGAGTCAGTGGGGGAATGACCGAGAGGATTTTGACCTTGGCTGCATTAGTAAACTTTGCCGCGTCATCAAAAACAGTGGTCATAGGAGCCCCGGTGTCTACGGAGATAAGGACATTTTCGTAGGCCTGGTCGCTGCTTTCCGGGTGTACGGCCAGTACATTGCAGTGCGTGGTATTCAATGTTGTTTGCGTGGTGGAACCCAAAAGCCGCTGCATGCCGCGACGATTGTGTACGCCCATGACCAATAGTTGTGCGTCCAGCTTCTCGGCGGTGGCAGCGATCTCGCTGGCGGGATTGCCTTCTAAAACCAGCAAGGCATCGTCGGTAAGGCCCGTTAAGTCTCTTAAGTAGGTTCGGTTGGCTTCGGTGGCCTCTTTTACCCAGCCTGTGAGATAGCCTGCGACTGGGGCGAAATCCAAGTCGGTATAAACGTTGGTGGCCGGTTTGATGACGTTAATGACGTGGTTCTCGGCATCTCGGTCTTTGGCCACGCGGCTGGCCACGGCCCATACGTGCTTGCTTTCGTCATTGGCCTCTAGGGCGGTTAGAATTGGGTTGTTAGTCATAGCCGCTTCTCTTTTGTTTTTGGTACTTGCTCTGGTTTTTAGTACTTGCTCTTGTTTTTGGTACTTGCTGCGCTTTATCGGAGCTTCTTTTACTGGAGCTTCTTTTACTGGAGCTTCTTTTACTGGAGCTTCGCTTTGCCAGAGCTTCGCTTTGCCAGCATTAGAGTTGCTCAATAGAAAGGGCGCTTTTGGTTTAGCGGGTGCTGGATACGTTGTTGGCCGTAAAACCGCAGGCTGCGGATTTAGCTCAGCAGCGAATCAACGAACATCAGGCCCACGGTTATAACGGCGGCGCCAACGATTAGGGCGACTACGGCTCCGACAAGAACGATTGATGGTTTGATATGTGACATGGCTCCCTCCCAGTTCGCCGGTTCATATTTGCTCGCGTGTTGCCGCTCGGCTTTTGCCTTTGCGCCTCGGCTTTCACCTTTGTCCCCCAGCTTTTGCTCGTTGAAAAAGGCAATCTGAGGGCATGGCTTCGTGCCTATTGCGGCCTGAGTATGTTGGGAGATTTAGCGAGGAGGGGCCATCGCAGTCCTGTGGGCCGCATCTCACTTTGAGGTAAAAAGCCCGAAAAAACGGGCGGGTGGACCTAGGGGGCGGTCAGTGGGCTGCTCGCTAGCAGCAGATAGACACCGCGCAGGATGCAAACGGTGGCAATAATCAGAATGATTTGCTGGCTGATACGCTGAAATCCGACATCGTGCCAGCGTGCCAGCAGGCTAACGCCGGTGCGAGTGCCCAACACTGCGGCAAGGATCACGAGGGGAAAAATCCACCAAGCAAGCTGGCTGTCCACGCTGATTAATATGCCGTAGTAGGCGATACGCAGGCTGTGTCCAATGGTCTGGGTTAAGGCTTTGTTGGCCACAATGCTTTGACGTCCTAGACCGCTGTTGAGATAAAACAGATCCAACAGGGGTCCTGCGGCGCCGGCAATCAGCTGCGCGAAGGTGACCACAAATCCGCACATTACTGTGGTTAGCGGCTTGGTGATGTTCAAGCCCCGCAGGGACTGGCTCCAACGACCCGCCCAAGCAAACACGCCGATCAGAATCAGCACCCAAGCGGGCTCGGGAACGATGATCAGATAGGTGGCGACGGCAATGGCGGTGCCAGCGCCCAGCAAATACAGGGGCAGCAGGCGCCACAGAATGTGCGCTTTCAGCATAAAGGCCCGAGAGCCGTTGGCGGTGAGTTGGGTTGCCGCATGAAGAACCATGGCGCTGCTGACGGGCAGCACGGTGACGAGGATGACCAGTAGCACCATGCCACCAGCCATACCGACAATGCCCGATAGCACGCTGGTGGCGAAGGCGCTAAGTGTGACGAGGGTCCAAAGAAGTGGGGCAGATAACATAACGATACGTTAGTGGTTACGAATATATGAATAAAGGGACCGATTAGAATATGATTGATGAGTTAAACGAAACTAATTAGCCGACCTGCCCATGCGCGTTCAGACCGAACTCGCTGGCGACTGGAGAGCCTGCCTGTGATCGAAAATTTAGAAACCCTGATAGCGCTGTCCAAGGCAGGCACCATGATGGAGGCGAGTACTGACCTGCGGATTTCTCAGTCTGCGGTATCTAAACGCATTGCCGCCCTTGAGCGCTACTACGATAGGGATTTGATTGAACGCCACGGCCGTCGAGTGGTGCTAACCCATCACGGCACGCGTCTGGTAGAGCGGGTGACGCCGTTGTTGTCAGAGCTGCGAAGCGTGTTTTTAGAGGACAATGCGCTGCGCAAGGGCAAGATTATTCTGGGCGTTTCCGAGGCTATCCTGGCCAGCTGGGGCTCAACACTGTTTGCGCAGGTTCGTGACAGCATGCCCGGGGTGGAATTCGAGTTTCATGCCCAGCGGTCTCCCGTGGTTCTGGACCGACTGCGTTCCGGCGAATACATGGTTGGTATTTGCACCGGTAGCCCTGACGCGGATACGGATCTGGTGTCTGAGGTGATCCGCCAAGAACCCATGGTGATCATTCCATCAGGTTTGAAGAAGATTCGATATCGCAGCGGCGCGCCCCTGGATGTTATGACCATTGAGTCCCGGTCTGGTGCTTGGGGCTCCATCGAAGAAGATATGCAGCGCTTGAACTTAGTCCGCAGCACGTCTTTGGAATCGTTTTTTGCGGTGGCGCAAATGGCCCTGTCGGATTTTGGTCATGGTCTGGTGCCAACGGGGGTGGCAAAAACCCTGGGCATCGCCGAGAGCAAGCTCATTCGCCTGCCTGCTGAAGAGTTGGCTCGCCCGGTGCGTTTCGTAGCTCGCAAGTCGATGTTTGCACAGCCCCTGGTACGCACCTTCTACAGTGAGGTCTCTGCGCTCACGGCGGCTATTGTGGAATGAGCAGCGCAGGCCCGTTGCGACCGGCTCAGGCGGCGCTAAGACCTTCGGCCTGCTGCAGGCATAGAGCGGCTAAGCCCTCGACCCACAGGTCGTCATCATTAATGCAGGGGATCAGAGTAAAGGACTCGCCGCCGGCTTCGAGAAAAGTCTCCTCGCCCTGCATGCCCATTTCTTCCAGTGTCTCAAGGTTATCTACCACGAAGGCGGGGCAGGCCACGGCCACGTGCTTGATGCCCTGACTCGGCATTTGCTCAAGTACCTGATCCGTGTACGGGGTTAGCCAAGGAATGCGGCCCAGCCGGGACTGAAAGCTGACGCTGTAGCGCTCGGTGGGAACCTCAAGATAGTTGGCGACTTCCTTGGAGGTTACGAACACCTGATGGCGATAGCAGGTTTTATGGGCTTGGGAATCTACCTCACAGCAGTTTTCTTGCTTCAGACAGTGAGCCTTAGTGGGATCGGTTCGGGTTAGATGGCGCTCCGGCAGGCCGTGATAGCTAAACAGTAAGTGATCCCATTGCTCCGGCAGATGCCGGCGAATGTTCTCGCCCCAGGCCCGGGTATGCTCCGGCGCTTGGTAAAACGGCTGGATGACATCGCCCTGCATACCGGTGGGCAAATGCTCGACGGCGGCGTTCACCGAGGTGGTAATGGTGGAGTCCGCATAATGGGGATACAGAGGCACGATGCACACTTGGGTCACACCGTTCTCGTGCAGGCTCTGCAGGCCGTCGGCGATGGAAGGCTTGCCATAACGCATGCTTAGGGCCACGGGCGCCTGCAGCCGCTGGTGCAGCTTGTCCGCCAACGCCTGACTCTTTACCAGCAACGGTGAGCCTTCCGGAGTCCAGATTTTGCTGTAAGCCTCGGCGCTGTCTTTCGGCCGAAACGGCAGGATAAATGCATTCACAATCAACGCCCGTAAGGCCCAAGGTACGTCAAGAACGTGAGGATCCATCAAAAACTGGCCCAGATAGCGGCGCACATCTTTGACCTCGGGTGAATCCGGGGTGCCGAGATTGATCAACAAATATCCGATCTTGCTGGGATGCTCGCTCATAGTGGCTGTGCCTCAGGGCTGGTTTGGAAGGGCGCAATGGTTCCAGTGGAAGCGTGTACATCTAGTGAATTTTTGCGGCTTCGGCTAGTATTTGCGCCCTCGCAGCAGGGCGCTTTTCATCGTGACATTGATACTGGACTACGACGCAGGAAATCTAGGCAGCGTCAAACGCGCCTGCAGCGAAGTGGGGCTGGCGGCTGAGTTCTCCGCGGAGCCTGATGCCCTGGCCCAGGCGGAACGCATCATCTTTCCCGGCGTTGGTGCCGCCGGTGCGGCCATGCGCAGTCTGCGCGAACGCGGTTTGGACCTTGCCTTGAAACAAGCCATTGCCAGCGGCACACCGGTGCTGGGGATTTGTCTAGGCATGCAGGTGTCCCTGGATTACTCCGAAGAAAACGATACGCAAACCCTTGGGCTTATCGGCGGCCGTGTGCAGCGCTTTCAGTTGAATCGGCCGGACCTGAAAATCCCGCACATGGGATGGAACGAGGTGCGGGTGCGACAGCCCCATCCGGTGCTGGCCGGTATCGAGCCCGGCGACGAATTTTATTTTGTTCACGGTTACTACCCTAACCCCAGCTCACCGGAGCACGCCCTGGCGGTAACCGACTACGAGCACGACTTTGTCTGCGCGCTGGGCAAAGACAACTACGTGGGCACCCAGTTTCATCCGGAAAAAAGTGGGCGAGTGGGCCTGCGCCTATTTGAAAACTTCGCCCAGTGGGACGGCAAGTGGGATGGCCGGTGGCAGCCAAATGAGCCAAAGGAAAAAAACCATGCTCAGTAAACGGGTGGTGGCTTGTCTGGATGTCAGGGACGGGCACCTGGCTAAAAGCGTTAAATTCGTTAACACCAAAAACATCGGTGATCCCGTTGAAAAGGCACGGGAATATTATTTGGACGGGCTGGATGAACTGGTGTTTTACGACATCACAGCGTCTAGCGATAAGCGCAACATCATGCTGGATGTGGTGGAGTCCGTGGCCAGCCAAGTATTTATACCGCTGTCCGTGGGCGGGGGTATCCGCAGCGTGGCCGATGCCACGGACCTGCGTCTGGCTGGCGCAGAAAAAATCAACGTGAACTCCGCTGCCGTCGCACGGCCGGATCTGATCAACGAGTGCTCGGAGGCCGTTGGTGATCAAAACATTGTGCTGTCTATGGACGTTCGCAGGGTTGCCGCCAATGCGCAGCAGCCCAGCGGCTTTGAAATTGTCATTAATGGCGGGCGCACACCCACCGGTCGTGATGCGCTAGCCTGGGCCCTGGAAGGCGAACAGCGCGGGGCCGGCGAGCTGGTGGTGAATTCGATTGATGCCGATGGCACTCGAGATGGCTACGACATTCCGCTAACCGCAATGGTTGCAGAGGCGGTGCGCATACCCGTAATCGCCTCCGGGGGTGCTGGTCTACCAGAGCATTTGCACGACGTGCTCACTCAGGGTAAGGCCGATGCCGCGCTGGTGGCCTCCATGGTGCACTATGGAGATTATCGAGTCAGCGGTCTCAAGCAGTACCTGCACGACCGGGGTTTGAAAATTCGCATGTCTTGGTAGGCCTTTGATTTAGGACCAAAAAAAGGAGCAGGCGCGGTGAAAGCGATTCAAGTAGCGGGTGATGAATTACGTTGGGCGGAGTTTGAGCGGCCGGTTTGCGGTCCCGGTGAGGTTCGCATACAGGTGGCAGCGTCGGCCATTAATCGAGCGGATCTGCTGCAGCGCGGGGGCGCTTACCCCCCGCCTCCCGGCGCCAGTCCCATCATGGGTTTGGAATGCTCAGGCGTCGTTACCGAACTTGGGGAAGGGGTTGCCAGCTTCGCCTTGGGCGATGAGGTTTGTGCGCTGCTAGCCGGCGGCGGTTACGCCGAGGAAGCCGTAGTGCCGGCGGGCCAAGTGCTGCCGGTGCCCAAGGGCGTAGACTGCGTGGACGCTGCGGCTCTGCCCGAGGTTTTCGCCACTGCCTATTTGAATTTGTATATGGAAGCAGCGTTGGCCCCAACCGAGCGGGTGATTGTGCATGCCGGTGCCAGCGGTGTGGGCACGGCGGCGGTGCAAATGCTCAAGTACACCAACAATCCCTGCTTTGTCACCGTAGGCAATCAAGACAAGCTTGCTCAATGTGTTGAACTGGGTGCCAGCGGCGGCGCGATTCGTCATGAGGGGTCCTTTTTGCCTGGGGTACAGGACTGGCTGGAAGCCAGCGGCGCGGCAGGTGTGGATGTGATCCTGGATCCCGTGGGCGGTCAGTATCTGATGGACAATCTAACGGCGCTAGGACTGGGTGGGCGGCTGGTGCTTATTGGCTTGATGAGTGGCGCTGTAGCCGAAGCGGATTTAAGCCTGTTGATGCGCAAACGCATCCGGGTCATTGGCTCAACTCTGCGTGCCAGGGCCATTGGTGAAAAAGCCCTGGTAATGGATGGCTTGCGCCGGGACGTATGGCCGCGAATTGAGGCCGGGGAAATCACGCCGATTATCGAGGCGAAGTTCCCCATCGAGCAAACTGCCGATGCCCACGCGCTGATGGCGGGTAACGACACGGTAGGTAAGATTCTTCTCACGGTGTAGGTCTTAGCGGGCTGAGGCATTTTTGCGCCGTGGCCTATGGGGTGATGGGGTAAGGCCGCTGGCGAGGGTGTTGAGATCGGCCATGCTTACGTCATGGCAGCACAGTTTATCCAGTTCCTAAAGATGCCGTCCCTTAAGGCCCCAACCCTTAAGTTGCCAATCCTTGATTGCTTGGAACTCAAGAATCTTGTTAGCGTCTCAAGCCTTCCAAGACTCGCTTATCCTCGGCATCCAGGCTCAGAGCCAGAAAGTCCCGGCGTAGGCATTAGCGGCTTTTCGCTGTTGGAACTGGTGGTGGTGCTAGCCCTGATCTCGCTGCTGATGTGGCTGGCAGTGCCCCGTTACGAAGCGCAACAGCATCAGGCCTCCGTGACCGCCATGCAGCTGGAGCTGCTGGGCTGTGTTCAAACCTTGCACAGTGTCGCATTGGTGGCAAATCCCGACGAAGACAGTCCGTGGCTGACCCTGGCCGATGGCGACGGTGACGGCGTCGGAGATCAGGCCAATGGCGTTATAGCAGAAGCGCTTTGTCCCATTAGTTCCGCCACCAAGCGCGCCTTTGATATTCAGGTTCGTGGCAGCGCTGAGGGTTTTCAGCTGACCGCCCGGGATCCCACCCCCGGTGCAGAAGAACAATGGACCGTGGATCAGCTAGGACGCCAGAGCTGGGCCTCGGACTGAGCGCTGATGATGACCGGACCCCGTCGAACAATTAGTAACGCCGACCTTCGCGCCCGTGGCGGCTTTTCCCTTATCGAGGTGTTGCTGGCCATGTTGCTGCTGGCTTTGCCGGTAGCTGGCGTTCAAATCCTGATGCTGCGGTCTCTCAACAGCGCTGGGGAGTTAGAGCATCAGCAGCTGGCTTTGCAGGCTGCGGAATTGGCGCTGCAGCGGGCCTTTGGCTTTCATGCCTTGGGTCTTTGGCCTGAGAACCATATTGCCCCCGGCCATTGGTTAGCCGAGTTTGCCGGGACCGTGGGCTCCTCCGGAGGGCTGTCCACGTCGGTTAACTGCGGAAATCGCTGGTGCTCTGCGGATCAGTGGGTGGCCTATGAGCACTTGGTGCTGGGCTGCACATTGGACTATCGCCTGGCGGTTTCTACCTGTAAAGCCGTATTGGACTGGGAGAGCGGTCAGACGACCACTGCAACTTCGCAGGAAAACCTATGGACGCCGCGTTTGCAGGGTTTTGAGGCGTCATTTTTAGTGGCCGACACCCTCAGCGTGGTGGTGGGCTGGCCTGGTAACGGAGCTGTTGGCGCCGGTGCCTCGACTGCTGGGCCGGGGCCGATAGCTGGCACCCCAGTGAACGATTGGCGCGAGATCCGCCTGGGCGTGAGATGAGCAGTGGCCCAACGGATACTGCAGGGATTCGAGGCTTTGGCTTGCTGGAGCTGCTGATCTCTCTTGGCTTGGGGTTGCTGCTGTTGGCGGTGGGTGCTCATCTGATGGTTGCGGGAAGCGGTGCGAGCAAGCACCTGGGTTACCGAGCCAGTGAGCGGGAAAGCATTGGTTTGGTGACCCAGATGTTCCGTCAGGCCCTGGCTGGTGCCGGACATTTGGGCTGTTTGGCGGGGCCCCAGACCACGGTCAACACGCTAAACCTGGCTTGGGAGCATCTGGGCGCACTGGAGCCTTGGCCTGCCGTTGAAATTGTCGACGACCCCCACAGCGCGCCGTCTTTTGCGGATATCCAGGGTTTGGCGAGAGGATCCCAAGCACTATTGGTGCGTGGCTACGGTCGGCCTCTTGCAACGCTGAATCAGGCGTTAGCTCAGGGGCGGGGCGAGGCAGCGCTTCACCGGGCGGACGGGCGCGTCAATTCTGGTGACCTGGTGTTCATCAGCGATTGCCAGCTGGGAGTGCTGTTCAGCGCCACCAGAACCTGGCATTCCCAAGGCCGGGTGCGTTTTTCCTGGGATGCAGGCAGCGGCGATCTGGACAACGCCAGCACCGGCGTAACCTTTGATGGCACGCCGGTGTCAGCAGACCTGGATCAGCTTGGTCTGGCAGCAGACGCCAGGCTCTGGGCACCCACGGGTTCCCGGCTGTACGTGGCGGAAAGTCGCGTCAGAGGAGACGGCTCGCAAAGCTACGGGCTGTGGCAAAAGCCGGTTCGCGGCAATGCCCTTGAACTGGTAACCGGGGTGCAGCGGCTGCATTTTCGGTACGGCGCAATCCGCACCGGTGGCAGCGGGCAGATGGGTTACTTTGACCGGGCCAGGCTGCCCACAGATGCGCGTGTGGTGTTGCTTGCGGTGCGGTTTTTTCTGCGCGTTGAGCGAGAGAATAGCGAACCCGTTTGGCGGCCTGTGGAGATCGCCGTGCCGTTAACGTCTGCCCCCGTCCCATGAGGCGCGCTGCCCGTAGTACTGAGCCGGGCAATCCCGCTCAGGACGGATTGGTGTTGCTGAGCGTGATCGGCTTGCTGATGCTGTTGAGTCTTTTGGCCTCGGAAGCAGCGACCACCCTGATGTGGCAGACGCAAACCGCCCGGCATTGGGCGCGGGCAGCCCAGGAGCAGACTAGTCAGCGTCAGTGGCTGGTTGACCTGTATGGCTTCGATCCGGGTTTTCTGACCGCGAACGTGGATAGCACTATTTGCCATTCGCTAGGGAACGGTTGCGTTTATTTTGCGGGGTCAAGCTCTGCCGCGGATACCTGGCTGTTTACCCTGGTGCCGCCAACGCCAACGCCAACGCCAACGCCAACGCCAACGCCAGGCTCAAGCGCGGGGACAGCGCAGCCGGCACCTACGGTCAGGGGCTGGTTACGCCGACATGCCCATAGCCCAAGCACCGTGGCGGCGATTTGGATTTGGGGCCAAGACGAAGAATCCCCTTAAGACTTCGGTTGGCACGGCACGTCAGAGCGGCACACAAAGCGCTAACCCAGTTGCGCGCTAGGCGTTGGCCAACGCCTGGATCTGGTTTTCCAGGGTTGTCAGCGTCGCCTGGAGCTCCGCTGCCCGGTCTCGCTCCTTGGCGACTACCGCTTCCGGTGCTTTCGCCACAAAAGCCTCGTTACCCAGTTTTTTCTCAATTTTTTCCAGCTCCTGCTGGGCCTTGCCAACCTCTTTGTTGATTCGGGTCTGCTCAGCCGCCACATCAATTAAGCCAGCCAGCGGCACCATCACCTTGAGATCGCCTACCA
>JAYOBI010000014.1:0-78881 GCA_038104735.1 Gammaproteobacteria bacterium
GACGACCAACCCATCAGCGTTGTGTCATCCATCGAAGTAAACGAACGTGAGGACGAGCAAACCTAACGGTTGCCGAAAGACCTATGGAACTAAAAAGATTTGTTGGTAGTGACAGCAAAGCCGCAATGGATCAAGTCCGCGCCCGCTACGGCGACGACGCATTAATCATTTCTACCAACAAAGTTGGTAATAAAACCGAAATGATTTGCGCCGTAGAAGAACCCGCCATGCAGCCGCCGTCTGAAAAGAATGCCGCCGAGGGTCTGGACATCAGCGAGGCCACATCAACTGTTGCCTCGCTGCTGAATCGGGTTGCCGCAGACGCCGCAGCGGAAAACCACTCTAAACAATCCGACCAGGACGGCCGAGGCGTGAAGGCAGGGCTTGGCGCGTCGCGCGTGGCCAAGGAATTTGGTCAGGAGCTCAATTCCGCGCTGCGCAAGCAACGTGATCCCGAAACACCAGCAGCAAACCAGATCAACCCGGAGGCCGCAGATCCTGCGCCATTTACGCCAGCACGAACCACGGTGCCCGGCGGCGAAGACATGCACGCCATGATGCAAACCATTCAACAAGATTTAGCGCAGCTTCGCTCCCAGCTGGAGCGCCAGGCTGCCGCCCAAACCCCCATTCGTCAGGCACGACTGGCAATGGCATCCATTAACGAACGCATGGCGCATCACAGCGATGGCCCTTCGGAACCCGAGCAGCAAGCCGAAACCTTGCTGGGTCAGCCCTTTGGCCAGCAGCGGGATTGGGCCGGTATTCATGCATTTATCGGCCTGCCCGGCATGGGTAAAACCACGGCTATTGCAACGTTGGCCCAACAGCTGCTGGACGCAGAACCCGAAACAAACGTTGTGGTTGTGTCGCTACAGAGCAACGAGACACAGAACGAACAGCGGGTGTTAAACCTCGATACCAGCAACGCTGGGTTAGCCCAGCTGTGTCAGCGCCTTGGCATTGTTTTCCTCGAGGCAAGCAGTCATGAACACTTAGGGCGCCTGCTGCAACGTCACCAACAAGATAGCTGCGTTTTCATTGATACCGCGGCAGCGGCGCTAACGGATGAGCAGGGGCTAATCAACCTGATTGCTGAGCATGAGGTGCTTCCACACCTGTGCGTTGGCGCAGACATGTCGGTTGCCACGCTGCAGGGGTTGGCCAAACGTATTCCCTGGCTTGTCTCTTCGGTGGTGATTACTCGATTTGACCTAGCATCAGATGTTGAAGGCCTATTCGATGGCTTGGCGGCATGCTCGGCTCGGTTGTCCGCCATCAATGGACATTTGGTTGATGATCCGGACGAGAAAAATAAAAAAGGCAATTTAACCAATACCTTAGAGGAATAATCTATATACTTGTTAGTCACACAAGGAGATACTTTTCTCACATGTCTGAGTCCACAACCACAACCCAGGTCATTGGCATTGCCAGCGGTAAGGGCGGCGTCGGTAAAACCACCGTCGCCGTTAACCTTGCCCTTGCTTTGTGCGCCAAAAACCTTCGCGTTGGTCTGCTGGATGCGGACCTTGGGCTGGCAAACTCGCAGATCCTCCTGGGCATTAATGCGCCGTTCAACGTCGGTCACGTATTCGACGGCGAAAAAACCGTCAAAGATGTGGCGGTATCGGGACCACAGGGCTTGCTGCTGATTCCTGGCGCTTCGGGTAATCAGGCGCTAGCCAACATCACGCCGATTCAGGCGACGTCGTTAATCGATCAAATATTGCAGTCGTATCCGGAACTTGATGTGCTGCTCATCGACTCCGCTGCGGGCTTGTCCAGCGCAAACATGAGTTTCCTAGACGCCTGCCATTTGCGCGCCCTGGTGATGCAAGATGAGCCTGCCTCGATCGCTGACGCCTACGGCCTTATTAAGCTGGAGAGCCGCAAGGATCGCCTCAAAGAGCTGTACTTGGTACCGAACCGGGTTCAGTCGCCCCAAGCGGGTAAAAGCCTGTTCGACAAAATGAACGTAGTCTGCATGAAGTTCTTAGACGAGCCGGTAAATTACCTTGCCTGCATCTTGCAGGACGAGCTGCTGGCAAAGGTGACCCGCAAACGCGAGACGGTCATCGAAAACTACCCAACCAGCGCCGCGGCGCAGAATTTTGACCAACTAGCCGATCTGCTGGTTGCGAAGCTGCCTGGGCAGGATGCCAGCCAAGCGTTGGAGCATGCCTAAGATGGCCACCATCGACGCCTACGAAGAGCACAGCGACCAATCGGGTATCGCCATTGGCGAGCACTACACGCTCGTGAAACGCATTGCCTATCACCTGCGCACGCGCCTGCCCGCTAGCATTGCCACCGACGACCTGATTCAAGCCGGCATGGAGGGACTGATTCACGCTCAGCGCGCCTTTGAGCCCTCGCGCGGAATCGACTTTGAGATGTTCGCCAAAACGCGGATTCGCGGAGCAATGCTCGACGAAGTGCGTCGCATCTCTTATTCCACGCGATCGGCTATTACCATTAAACGTGAGCAGGATCAGGCCATCGCCGCGCTCAGCAAAGAGCATGGGCGGGCACCCAAAAGTGCCGAGGTAGCGGACTATCTGGGCAAAGATATCGCCACCTATGAAAAGGAACGGCTGATTGCTGAAGGGGTTGACGTGGTGAGCTCTGACGCGCTGCCGGCAAATCTGGAAGAGTCCAGTGAGCTGGAGTCTGGCCCTGACCAGACGCTGGAACGAGAGCAGGTGATTGAGCAGCTGGCCGATGCTATTGAGCAGCTGCCGGAACGTTCGCGTATGGTCTTGGCGCTGTACTACCAAGAAGAAATGAATTTGAAAGAGATTGGCGCTATTTTGGACGTTAGCGAGTCGCGAGTTAGCCAGATCATCTCCGAAACTGCCGGTAAACTTCGGCTCTTAATGACATAGGCAGCATGCTTGGGTGGTATCCTCCCAAGACCTAGTGCGGAGAAAAAGACTATGGGCCTTTTCAAAGGAATGAAGCAATCCAAAGAGCGGCAGAAGGCTAAAGCGTTTTACGAAAGCGCCGCTAATTTGCCTTCGGATTCGCGAGAAACTCGCAAGCTGCGCTCTGTTTTGGGTAATCGAACATCCGCCTTCATCGACATGACTTTCATTGACGGTGCAAAACGCACGGAAGCCTTTATTGACGCCACCGAGGCAGCAAAAGCACATGGTGGTTCCGCGCCGGAGAAACCCAAAGCGCCGTGCTACCGCGAGGTTAAAACCGTCGGCGGGGCAGTATGGGTTTACTTACCCCAAAGCTATTGTGATCAGTTTTTTGCCCTGGGTTCAAAGTATCAGCAAAGTATTATCACACCTGCAGCCGTGCTTGAGATCACAGAAACCCTTGCTAAAGAAATTACAGAAGCCCTGATGCTGGATCACCCACTGACCCCGCTGCAGTTCTTGGCCGGCGATTCCGCTGACGAGTCCTCTGACGAGGCAGAAACGTCAGATTAATTCACCCGCCCCCTTTCATCGCGCTGGCGCTGCATTCCTGCATTAGCAGCGCTACCAGCCCACTGGCTGGCATTGATCTGAGTTTCGTCAGACCGGTACCCGCCCAAACACTTTGATATTCGTAGTTGCCGGTGTCGCCTGCCCAGCGTCTGAGTCCACCGGTGAGCGTATTTTGTAGCGGAAAGGGCAACCGCGGCTTGTTTTCCATCTCCCGCATAAACGCATTTTGAATACCTCTTGCCGGCCGCCCGGAAAATGCCTGGGTAAAACCCGTTTCACGGTTTTTTGCCTGCAGCATAAATTGCCGATGCAGATCAGGAGTTCCCGCTTCTGGGCAGGTCAGGAAAGCGGTGCCCAACTGGGCCGCGCAGGCACCGGCTTCAAGCACCCCGGCGATATCGCTACCAGTCATCAGGCCACCAGCGGCAACAATTGGCAGGTCAACGGATTGAGCTAGCTTGGCCGTTAACGTCTTAGTGTCCAAAGCGTCATCGGCAAGTTCTGGATCAAAGCAGCCCCGATGACCGCCCGCCTCCCAGCCTTGGGCCACAATAAAGTCCGCTCCGGCAGCCTGAACGCTCAGGGCTTCCGAGACACAGGTTGCCGTTACACCAACGCGTATACCCAGCTCGTGGGCTCGCTCCAGAACGGCTTTGCTGGGCAGCCCAAAATGGAAGGTCAGTACCGCGGGGCGGTGTGCCCAAACCGGTTCTAGCTGAGCCTCTAAATCGGGAAAAAATGGCCGGGCAGGGACCTGAGCATCAAAGGCCTTAGGCTGCACCAGACCGGTAATTGCAGCGATGGCCCGTTGGAAGGTATCGGCTTCGGGCTCGGTCACGTCAGAAAAAATGAAGAAATTCGCGTTCAAATGACCGGCGGTAAGCTGCCTGGCGCTGAGCAGCGAGCGATCAATAGCCTCAGGACTTGAATAAGCAAAACCGAAGCTGCCGACACCGCCGCTGTTCGCCACCGCCGCGGCAAGCTCCGGCGTGTTAAATCCGCCTGCCATTGGCGCTAGGACAATGGGGGTTTGCAGCGCGGTTACATCCACTGGCAGAAATCCTTACGGGTTACGCTGTTGCTGGTTGCTGGTCGAACTCGACCAGCATAACTACAGTGATGCGAAAAAGATCGTTTGAGTTCCCGCGCACCAATTTTCTCCGGTTCCAAGCGGTTGTGGCTTATTCCACTGTGACGGACTTTGCCAGGTTTCTCGGCTGATCTACATCCGTGCCCTTGATAAGGGCGATGTGATAAGCCAGCAGCTGTAGCGGCACCACGTAGGCAATAGGAGCAAGGTATTTGTTGCAGGCCGGCAAGCTAATGTGGGCAACGCCTTCCTCACCCTGTGTATCAACGCCCTCTTCAGCAAACACATAAAGCTCGCCACCCCGGGAGCGCACTTCCTGAAGATTTGAATAGAGCTTCTCCAATAATTCGTCATTGGGCGCAATTGCCACCACCGGCATGGATTCATCCACCAGGGCAAGGGGGCCATGCTTCAGTTCGCCAGCCGCATAGCCCTCTGCGTGAATATAAGATAGCTCCTTAAGCTTTAGCGCGCCCTCCAGCGCAATGGGATAGAAGCTGCCTCGCCCTAGATAAAGGGCGTGTTCCTTATTGGCAAAACGCTTGGCGATCGCAGCAATGGCATCATCCAGCGCCAGCAGTTCCTTGATGATGGCCGGCAAGCGGTGAAGCTCCTGCACAATCTCGATTTCAAAATCTCGGGAAAGCCCATGATGACGGGCCAACAGCAGCGTCACCAGCATCAGCGCCGTGGTCTGGGCGACAAAGGCCTTGGTCGAGGCGACCCCAACTTCTGTCCCGGCATTGAGCATCATGGCCAGATCAGACTCTCGAACCGTTGCCGACGTCGCCACGTTGCAAAGTGTCAGGGTGGCCAGAAAACCGCTTTCTTTCGCCAGCCGCAGAGCGGCCAGGGTGTCTGCTGTCTCGCCGGACTGAGAGATCGTGAGGAACAAACTATTTTTCGGTGTTGCCGGCTGCCGATATCGATACTCGCTGGCTATCTCCACCTGGCAGGGCAGCCCGGTCAACTCTTCGATCCAGTATCGGGCAACACTGCCCGCAAGATAGCTGGTACCGCAGGCAACAATGGTCACTGCCTCTACTTTACTCAACAGGGTTTGGGATCCTTCACCCAAAGCGGCATCCAGCACGCGCGTCTTGCTCACCCTGCCTTCCAGCGTGCGTCGGATAACCTCGGGCTGCTGGAACATCTCTTTTTGCATGAAGTGGCGATAATTACCGCGCTCCATGTCATCGATTTCCATCTCGACGCGGACATCCGAGCGTACGACCAGCTCATCGTCGATATTCCAAATCGAAACGGAGTCTGCGCTTAGATCCACTAGGTCGCCTTCTTCCAGGTAAATAAAGCGATCGGTGACCGCACGCAGCGCCAACACGTCCGAAGCCAAGTAATTTTCGCCAATGCCTTTACCCAGAATCAGCGGGCACCCCTGCCGTGCGGCAATCATGCGATTGGCTTCACCAGCGGCGATAACGGCAATTGCGTAGGCGCCTTCGAGACGCTGTAAGGTCTGACGAACAGCCACCAATAAATCATCACCGCCTTGCCGGTGGTGATGAATCAAGTGGGCGATTACTTCGGAATCGGTTTGGGAGTCGAACACATAACCCAATTGCTGCAGCTCATCGCGCAGCGCGGCGTGGTTTTCTATGATCCCGTTGTGGACCAGACACAAATCGCCTGCAGTCGCGGCTCCACCAGATCGATGGGGGTGTGCATTTTCTTCGGTAACCTTGCCGTGCGTTGCCCACCGGGTGTGGGCGATTCCAGTGCCTCCGGACAGTGGCTGTTTAGCTAACGCATCTACTAAGTTTTGAACTTTGCCCACCTGGCGATTCCGATGGATGATGCTCTCACTGTCCAGAACGGCGACGCCTGCGGAATCGTAGCCGCGGTACTCCAAGCGCTGGAGCCCGCGAATTAGAATGGGAATCGCATTACGTTGGGCGACAACGCCTACAATGCCGCACACAGCATGACCCCTCTCTTACGAAACTCACAACAGGCTGCAGCCATTATTCGGATTCCTGTTTTCTAAGGGTTGGGCTGACCCACCTGGTAATCGTACGCTGCCGAGCGCGGCCTACAGCCAGGGTTCCATCCTCTACTTTACTGGTAACCGTAGAGCCGGCAGCAACAAAAGCGCCGTCACCAATTTCCAGCGGGGCGACCAAGGTGCTGTTAGTGCCGATAAACGCGTTGTTACCGATTGCGGTTCGGTGTTTGTCCACACCATCGTAATTACAGGTCACGGTACCTGCGCCGATGTTGGTGTCCGCGCCGATGCTGGCATCACCCAAGTAGGTCAGATGGCTGGCTTTGACCCCGGCGCCTAATGCGACTTTTTTGGTCTCAACAAAGTTGCCAACTTTAACCCCGGCGGCGAAGTTACTCCCCGGGCGAATTCTAGCGAACGGACCTAAACTGCAGTTCGCATCAACCTCAGCGCCTTCCACTAAGGTGTGAGGGTGAATCGTCACGGCCTGACCAATGACGCTATCCTCGATGACGCAGCCCGGCCCAACTTCGACGTTATTGGCCAGGGTGACGTCACCGACAAATACTGTATTGACGTCGATAAAGCAGTCAGTCCCACAGGTTAAGCTGCCTCGGATGTCCACGCGGTCCGGGTCGGCGAAGGTTACCCCGGCGCGCATTAGCTCCTGCGTCACCCGGCGCTGAAAAATTCGTTCAGCTTGTGCCAGCTGTACACGATCGTTGACGCCCAAAACCTCGGCTTCGTCGTCAGCCACAACGCCCGTTACCGGCACCTGGTCCGCTACGGCCATAGCGATGACGTCAGTCAAATAGTATTCGCCCTGACTGTTATCGGTGTTCAGGTTCTTTAACCAAGCTCGCAGCATGCCGGTCGGCGCCGCTAGAATTCCTGAGTTGATCTCGCTTATTGCCCGCTGGGACGCCGTTGCGTCTCGATATTCGACAATGGCCTGAATGCCGCCACGATCATCGCGCAAAATTCTTCCAAGCTCGGCTGGGTCCGCAACGTTTGCCGTGACAACGCCGAGCTCAGATTGCTGAGCCGCGTCAACGCAGCGCTGGAGTGTGCTCGTGGAAATTAACGGCACATCGCCGTAGAGCACCAGGGTAATGCTGTCATCTGGCACCTGAGCCAAGGCCAGGCTAACGGCGTGGCCGGTGCCCAGCTGTTCTGCCTGAAGAATGGTTTGCGTCGATGCCATAAGCCCGACAAGACTTTGCTCGATTTGCTCTCGTCCGTGCCCTAGCACCAGGTTGATGTTGTCTGGATCCAGACCACCGGCTGTTTCGATCACTCGGTGCAGCATGGGTCGGTTAGCGATTGAATGCAGCACCTTGGGAAGATCGGATTTCATTCGGCTGCCTTTACCCGCAGCTAAAATGGTGACGTTAAGCTTCATGATGATTTACCCGTTGCGGCGGCCGAGCGCGGCATGGATTAGTGTACCCATTGCGCTCTAAAAGGGTAACTCAAGGGGTTAGCGACGGCGGCGGCGCAGTTCTTCCAGGGTACGTTGTTTGGCTAAAGCCTCCGCCATCATCGCGGCGGCAGAGGAGAACTCTGCTTCTGCGTTGCGATCTTCCATGGCTTTTTCCGCTTGCTGCCGGGCCTCTTCGGCTTGGGCCTCATCCAGATCTTCTGCCCGAATAGCGGTATCGGCCAGCAGAGTGACAAACCCTGGCTGTACTTCAAGAAAGCCGCCCGAAGCGAAAAAGACCTCCTCGCTACCGTCTTCCATGCGCAGCGTCACCGCGCCCGGATTAATTCCCGTTAATAACGGTGCGTGGCCCGGCGTGATCCCAAGCTCGCCGATGGTTCCACGCAGGGACACCGATGTAATTGCGCCGGAAAACAATGATTCTTCGGCGCTCACGATTTCGCACTGTATTGTTGCCACAATCTTATCCTTCTTTGCTTCGTGTGGTCTGGATTACCCAAACCCCGAAGAGAACTGAAAGCTGCTTTAGAGTGTCTTCGCCTTTTCGACTGCGTCCTCAATGCCGCCTACCATGTAGAACGCGTCTTCCGGCAGATCGTCGTATTCCCCATCCAAAATGGCCTTGAAGCTGCGCACGGTGTCTTCCCGGCTGACGAATTTACCGGAGTTACCGGTGAACTGCTCGGCGACAAAAAACGGTTGGGAGAAGAACTTTTGTACTTTACGCGCACGGTAAACCAACTGCTTATCTTCCTCGGAAAGTTCATCCATGCCCAAAATAGCAATAATGTCTCGAAGTTCCTGATAGCGCTGCAGCACCTGCTGTACTTGCTGTGCCACGTTGTAGTGCTCTTCACCAACGACCAGCGGGTCTAACTGTCGGCTGGTTGAGTCCAGCGGGTCCACCGCTGGGTAAATGCCCAAGTCCGTAATGGCTCGCGACAGGGTTACCGTTGAATCCAGGTGCGCGAACGTTGTGGCTGGGGAAGGGTCGGTCAAGTCGTCAGCAGGGACGTATACCGCTTGAACAGAGGTGATGGAGCCAGCCTTGGTCGTAGTGATTCGCTCCTGCAGTACACCCATCTCCTCAGCTAGCGTCGGCTGGTAGCCTACTGCCGATGGCATACGGCCAAGCAGCGCCGACACCTCGGTACCCGCCAAGGTGTAGCGATAAATGTTGTCAACGAAGAGCAGAACGTCGCGGCCTTCGTCACGGAATTTTTCAGCCATCGTTAGACCGGTTAGCGCCACTCGCAAACGGTTCCCAGGAGGCTCGTTCATTTGGCCAAACACCAGAGAAATTTTGTCGAGTACGCCGGCTTCTTCCATCTCATAGTAAAAGTCGTTGCCCTCACGGGTGCGCTCACCTACTCCGGCAAATACGGACAGTCCGGAGTGCTCGATGGCGATGTTTCGAATGAGCTCCAACATCGTCACGGTTTTACCCACACCAGCACCACCAAACAGCCCGACCTTACCACCTCGTGCAAAGGGGCAGATCAAGTCGATGACCTTAATGCCGGTTTCGAGGACTTCGTTGCCGCCGATTTGGTCTTCATAAGCCGGAGCTTTGCGGTGTATTGGCATGACTTCTTGGGCGTTTACGGGTCCCTTCTCGTCGATGGGAGTGCCTAGCACGTCCACAATGCGGCCAAGGGTTTCTTCACCGACCGGAATAGATATGGGCGCTCCAGTGTTGGTGACCTCCAAGCCTCGGGATAGGCCGTCAGAAATACCCATCGCAATGGTGCGGACAATGCCGTCGCCTAACTGCTGCTGTACTTCGAGGGTCAGCCCGCTTTCCGTCACGGAAAGTGCGTCATAAACCTTGGGTACATCGTTTCGATCAAACTCTACATCGATGACCGCGCCGATAATTTGTACGATTCGACCGCTACTCATTTCTAGCCTCTTTATTTCTTTGGTTTAAATATTCGTTTCTTGGGTATCGCTGCTAGAGCATCTAAGGCTCAAGCTCGTGCTAAACCGCTGCCGCACCGCCAACGATTTCTGCAATCTCTTGCGTAATCGCGGCCTGACGAGCGTTGTTGTAAATCAGCTGCAGCTCGTCGATGAGCTTCTCAGCATTCTCCGTGGCGTTTTTCATGGCAATCATCTTTGCCGCTTGTTCACAGGCCGCGTTTTCAACCACGGCTTGGTATACCTGAGACTCTAAATAACGCAGTAACAATCCCTCGATGAGCTGGCGCGCATCTGGCTCGTAGATATAGTCCCAGCGATGCTGATAGGCCTGTTCGTCGCTGGGGTCTAAGGGTAGCAGCTGACGGATGGTTGGCGCTTGGGTCATGGTGTTTTCAAAGTCATTGCTGGCGATGAATAACTGATCAATGGTGCCGTCGGAGTAGGCATCCAACATCACCCGTATCCCACCTATTAAATCCGTAATGGCCGGCGTCTCCCCCACGTCGGGCATCACGGCGACAATGTTGGCGCCAACCGAGCGGAAGAACGGGCCTGCCTTGTTGCCAATCAACCCCATGTCGACTTCAATGCCCTTGGCATCCAGTTCCGCCATTTGCTTTACCACCGAACGGAACAAGTTCACGTTCAAGCCACCGCACAGGCCGCGATCTGACGACACCACAATAAAGCCAACACGCTTTACTTCCCGGGCCTGCATAAAGCTGTGGGTGTATTCGGGGTTTGCATTCGCCAAATGACTGATGACGCCGCGTATTCTGTCGCTGTAAGGTTTACCTTGCTGCATGCGATCTTGGGTACGACGCATCTTGCTTGCTGCCACCATTTGCATGGCGCTGGTGATCTTTTGCGTGTTTTGCACGCTGCCGATCTTGTTTTTAATCTCTTTGCCGACGGCCATATTTTATCCTTTCGCGCTGATTCGATGGAGTAATTCGCCGCGCCTAGTAAGCTTGGGTTGCTTTGAATTTCTCGATGATCTCTTTCAGCGTTGCTACGACGTCGTCGTTGTAGGCACCGGTTTCGTTGGTGGTTTGCACGAAACTTGCGTACTCAGCATTCATGAAGCTCAACAAACCCGCCTCGAAGTCCAGAACTTTTTCTACCGGCACGTCCTCTAGGTAACCTTCGTTAGCTGCGAACAACACGGTTCCCATTTCCGCAACGGACATTGGCGAGAACTGCTTTTGCTTCATCAGCTCGGTAACCCGTGCACCGTGCTCGAGCTGTCGGCGAGTAGCGTCGTCTAGGTCAGAGGCGAACTGGGAGAACGCTGCCAGCTCACGATATTGCGCCAGCGCCATCTTAATACCGCCGGAAATCTTCTTCATGAAGGGCACCTGGGCTGATCCGCCCACTCGAGATACCGAAATACCCGGGCTCATGGCCGGTCGCAGGCCAGAGTTAAAATTTTCCGTTTCCAAGAAAATCTGACCGTCCGTAATGGAGATCACGTTGGTCGGTACGAAGGCGGATACGTCACCGGCTTGGGTTTCAATGATCGGCAGCGCCGTCAATGAACCGGTTTTGCCTTTGACTGCACCACCGGTTTGCTGCTCGACATAATCAGCATTCACTCTTGCCGCTCGCTCAAGCAGGCGGGAGTGCAAATAGAATACGTCACCGGGGTAGGCTTCACGACCCGGGGGTCGCTTCAGCAGTAGCGAAATTTGTCGGTAGGCCCATGCCTGCTTGGTCAAATCATCGTAAATGATCAGGGCGTCTTCCCCAGTGTCACGAAAGTACTCGCCGATGGTGCAACCTGAGTACGCAGAGATGAACTGCATGGATGCTGGGTCAGCAGCACCGGCGGCTACCACGGTGGTGTATTCCATTGCGCCGTTTTCTTCCAAGGTGCGCACGACGTTGGCGATGGTAGACATCTTCTGGCCAATGGCCACGTAAATGCACTTAATACCACTATTTTTCTGGTTGATGATGGCATCTACCGCAATGGCTGTTTTACCAATCTGGCGGTCGCCAATGATTAACTCTCGTTGGCCGCGTCCAACTGGCACCATGGCGTCAATACACTTAAAGCCAAGCTGCACAGGCTGGTCTACGGATTGCCGGGCGATAACGCCGGGCGCAACTTTTTCAATGGGTGATGAGCTTTGAGCGTTCAACGGCCCCTTGCCGTCGATGGGGTTACCTAGAGCATCAACCACTCGGCCCAAGAGCTCGGGACCCACCGGGACTTCCAAGATACGACCCGTGCAGCGAGCAGTCATGCCTTCGGTTAGTGCATCGTAATCGCCCAGCACCACCACGCCGACACTATCGCGCTCGAGGTTTAGGGCCATACCGTAGAGGCCGCCGTCGAACTCAATCATCTCGCCATACTGAGCTTGGGCAAGACCGTGAATACGCACGATGCCGTCGGAAACACCAACAATGGTGCCTTCGTTTTGGGCTTCTGCTTTTACATCGAGCCCCTGAATACGGCCTTTGATGATGTCACTGATTTCCGATGGATTCAGTTGCTGCATGCTAGCTTCCTTTTAACTCTGTTTTTGCATTAACGGTGGCTTTACGCCGTGCCGCTATTTCTGCACTAACGTTTCAACTAATTTTGTTAATCGGCCCTTTACTGAGCCATCGATGACAATGTCACCGGCACGGATAATTGCGCCACCAACCAAGCCTTGGTCAACGCGAGAACTGATGTTGATTTCTTTATTGTACTTGGCGTGCAATGCCGCTTTGAGCGAGTCGCTCTGTGCCTGGGTTAGCTCATAAGCGGCAACGATTTCTACATCCAACGTTTGCTCTTGCTCTGCCCGCAGGGCTTCGAATTGGTCTCGCACCTCGGGCAGCAGGGCTAGACGATCGTGTTCCGCCAGCGCCTGCAGAAATGGCGCGGCTTGCCCGTCTATTTCATCACCGCAAAGTGCGGCTAGCTGGGCCGCTTTGTCTGTTGCCGCAAGATCAGGGCTGTTGAGCATGGTTTGAACCAGCTCGTCGAGACTGGTTGCCACCAGCGTGTCTAACGACTTAGACCAAGTCTCTAAATTGCCGGCACTTTGGGCTAACTCAAACACCGCGTTGGCGTAGGGGCGAGAGAGGGTTGCTAACTCTGCCATGTCTTACAGCTCTGCCGCGAGTTTGGTGAGCATAGCCTCGTGCTTGGACGCATCGATGTTGTCTTCGATGACCCGCTCTGCCCCGGCAATTACCAGGGTGGCCACTTCAGCACGCAAGGTCTCCTTGGCGCGGTTCATCTCTTGATCGATTTCAGCCCGGGCAGCTTCAAGAAGACGCTGGCCTTCTTGGCGCGCGTCTTCTTTCGCTTCTTCTACCATTTGGTTGGCGCGGCCTCTGGCTTGCTCGATAATCGCGCTCGCCTCGGTCTTAGCCGCAACCAGCTCTGCTTCTGCGTTCGTTGCTGCACTGGCAAGCTTTTGGTCGGCTTCTTCCGAGGCGCGCAGCCCCGAAGCAATAGCTTCTTGACGCTCACGCATAGCCGTTCCAAGCATGGGCCAAATATACTTCATGCAGAACCAAACAAAGATTACAAACGTGATGCTCTGGCCTAGTAGCGTTGCATTTAGGTTCATCGCAGTTCTCTTCTTATCCGTTTCAAATTTATTGTCTCAATCGTCGCAGGAACCCGTGCCCTGCCCGTATTTTTGAACCGTCTCATTGGGCTGCCTGCAGCAAGACTCGATAGCCTTCGCGAGACGATCCCTTCCCTAGCATTTGGTCCAGGCGGTTTGTACCCCCTCACGACCCTGGCCTTGCGGTTCCGAGCGGTATTGACTGCCCGCTAAGATGATTGGCGTAAGTTACGCAGCCACCGCAAATACAACGTAGAGACCAATACCTACCGCAATCATCGGAACCGCGTCTACTAGACCCAGAACGATGAACAGCTGCGTTCTCAGCATAGGCAACAACTCTGGCTGACGCGCAATACCCTCGAGGAATTTACCACCGAGAACACCCACACCAATGGCCGCGCCTACAGCGCCTAAGCCCATCATCAGTCCACCGGCAATAAACAAAAGACCCGTAAGTTCCATTTCAACTCCACTCTAACAGTTAAGGTTCGCGACAAAGCCGCATTGTGCCCATCTAAAGGCCGATCAGTGTTCCTCGGAGTCGTGCGCCTGAGCCAGGTACACAATCGTGAGAACAGCAAAAATAAATGCCTGCAGGGTAATCACTAAGACGTGGAATACCGCCCAGACCCACTGCAAAACGCCCCCAAAAATAAAGAAGCCAATACCGCCTCCGAACATCAGTGCGATCAAAATAAAGATCATTTCCCCTGCGTACATGTTGCCGAACAGCCGCAGACCCAGAGAAAGCGGTTTCGCGATGAGCGAGACGAACTCAAGCAAGAAATTCACGGGGATGGCGAAGATTGATGGAAAGGGATGCAAAGTTAGCTCTTTCAAGAAGCCAATAGCCCCTTTGCATTTGATGCTGTAGTAAAGAATCAAGGCAAAAACAGACAGCGCCAATGCCATGGTGATGTTGGGGTCAGTGGAGGGAACGATCTTCATGTGCGAAATGCCCAGCGCCACTGCTAGCTCTGGGATCCAGTCCACAGGAACCAGATCCATCAAATTCATCAAAAAGACCCAAACAAAAATGGTCATTGCCAACGGCGCTATCAGGTCGTTCTTGTACTGGAAAATGCTCTTGGTGGTGTCATCAATAAATTCCACGACCATTTCAACAAAGTTTTGCAGGCCGCCCGGCACGCCGGCGGTAGCAGACGCAGCCGCGGCACGAAACACCACGGCGAATACCAAACCCAACACAATAGACCAAGCCATAGAATCGACGTTGATGGACCAAAAGCCCATCTGGGCTGCTTCTGCACCACTGTGTGCAAACCCCCAGCTCCCGTCAGGCAGCTGACCGTAAGTGAGGTTCGTTAGGTGATGCTGAATATAGTCTGCTGTGGTTTTTGTGCCGCTGCTCATTGCGTCTTCACTGTCCTAGTACTGTTCGTCGCGTTCTTATTCGACACCAAATCAGGGGGCGTCCCCTTTGCTGGCGCATTGTTCGTTATCTCGGCTTTTTTTGCGCTCTTTTCGTCTTGATCAACCAACGCCCACCAATATCCGCCTTGGCTAGTTATCAACCCAGCGAAAAACCAGAGCGGCTCCACCGTATCGCTGGCGATTACTATCGCCATAAACACCCCGGTGCATAACACTTTAGTAATGCCTTGAACGACAATGCGTCCTGGCTCCATGGTGCGCTGACTGGACCAAGCAAAATAGGCGCTCGGTATCGCCACGCACCCTGTACCTGCTGCAAACCCCAACGCGCCCGCAAGGCCAGCAATCGCGCTGGCGGGCACTACGCCAACAAGGCCGATTAGGGCTTGTTTTGTTATGACTCCCCAAGGACCAGATTTGTGCACTCGTATTATGACCGGTCTTCAAGCGGCGCGTAGTATAGAGACCGGTTCACTGCCATTCAATTGGATTTACCGAAATATTAGTCCGGAAGATCAAAGCGTTTTAACAGCCCGTCGAGCTCTTCCAGGCTCGCATATTGGACAACGACTTCCCCTGCGCCATTACTTTTTTGTTTTATCTTGACGCTTGCTCCCAGATGGTCCATTAACCTGCGCTGCAAAGACTGCACATCTGGATCCACCGCCGATGGTTGTTTTGCTCTCGTCGCCTTTCCAGATTGATGCTGGCGAACAAGACTCTCTGTCTCTCTAACCGTAAGGCGCTGACTTACGACTTTCTTCGCCAATCCATCTTGCTGAGCGCCAGCCAGCCCGAGCAGGGCGCGAGCGTGACCCATTTCGAGCTCCCCTGATTCCAAAAGCCCGCGTGCTACAGCGCCTAAATTCAACAGCCGTAAGCTGTTGGCAATGGTTACCCGAGATTTACCGACCACATCCGCGAGCTGTTGCTGGGTCAGCTCAAACTCTGTGCGCAAGCGCTCTAGCCCTGCGGCTTGTTCCATCGCTCCCAAGTCTTCGCGCTGCATGTTTTCTACGAGAGCAATGGTGGAAGCATCTCGATCAGAAACTTCGCGCTTTACCACGGCAACGTGGGTTAAGCCCGCGCGCTGGGCTGCTCGCCAGCGTCGCTCTCCGGCTATGAGCTCATAGCCACCCTGTGGTCGAGATCGTACTACCAGCGGTTGCAGTAGGCCCTGTGACGCAATGGAGGTTGCCAGGTCGTCTAACGCTGACTCTTCAAAGTGTCGCCGGGGCTGATAGGGGCTGACGGTAATCTCGCCCACGGGTACATCGAATAGGCTCGACTGTTGCGCTTTTTCTTGCGCTAGCCCGGTTGTGTCAGCCTTCTGTGTTGCCGGGGAAACGCCAGCGGATAACAAAGCATCTAGGCCCTTGCCAAGTCGAGATTTACTCATTGACTCTTCTCCGCCTTCATCCTCGTGAGCGGCACAGCCGCTTTTTTGGTGGAAAATTTTTGCATTATTCTTGGCTTGGGCTCTGTCTTGTCTTTCAGGGGTCAGTCACGCACCGGGGTACCGGTTTCACCGTGCCGTTTCAGCATTTCACTGGCCAGAGCCTGATAGGCTAGCGAGCCTCGGGATCCGGAATCGTACATGATGACGGGTAATCCGTGACTGGGCGCTTCGGCTAATCGGACATTTCGAGGTACGACGGTGCGATAAACTCTGTCGCCAAAATACTTGATCAGTTGCCGCGAAACGTCTCGGCTTAAGCTGTTGCGCGCATCGTACATCGTTCTCAACAAACCATCTATTTGCAGCTGAGGGTTGGCCTCGCTGCGTATGCCCTCTACGGTATCTAACAAGGCAGACAGGCCCTCTAGGGCATAGTACTCACACTGCATCGGTACCAGCACACCTGTCGCGGCCACAAGAGCATTAACGGTGAGGATATTGAGTGACGGCGGGCAGTCGATAACGGTGTAGTCGTACTGTTGCGCTTGGGCATTCAAGGCTTTGGCGATCACAAACTCGCGCTCTGCTACCTGCAGCAGCGCAACCTCTGCCGCGGTTAGGTCAATGTTCGACGGCAGCAAATCGTAGCCGCCCACGGTTTCCTTTCGGCTTTCCGCTAGCGTGGTTTCGCCCATCAACCAATCGTAAATACTCAAGGGAAGGTCGTGCTTGTCAATGCCGCTACCCATGGTGGCGTTGCCCTGGGGATCCAGGTCCACCAAGAGCACGCGCTTGCCAAGCCTGGCCAAGGCAGCACTCAAATTCACGCTGGTGGTGGTTTTACCCACACCGCCTTTTTGGTTTGCGACTGCAATTACATGGGACACGAAGCTACTACCTTACCCTCCTTGGGTTGGGATTGTGGGATTGGGCGCAATCTGCAAAAAGTGTTCATTATCAAGTCCTGGCACCTTGTAGGAATATTCGGCCAAGCCCTCTAATTCTGCTGGCACAGCACGCCTTTCTTCGGCATCTGCTACGTGAGAGTAAACGATTAGCCGTCCTTGAGCATTGAGGCACCCTCTCATGGCCGGCCATAAGGTCGCAATTGGTGCCACCGCCCGAGCAACGATGACATCAAATTGCTCCGGGACCTCGCCGGGCTCTCGTTGATACAGGTCTCGCTCCTGTATGCGGACGTTGTCCAGGCTTAGCTCTCGGCAGGCCAACTGTAAAAACCGCACTCGTCTAGACATGCGCTCCCATAGGGTCACCGAGACCTCAGGGTTTGCAATTGCCAGGGGCAGCCCGGGTAAACCTGGACCTGTACCCACATCCAACAATGAATGGCCGTGAACAAACGGGGCAGCGGCTAAACTATCCAAAAGGTGCCGGGGCACTAGGCGCTGGATGTCCTGGCGCGAAACCAAGTTCATCCCTTTGTTCCACTTTTCAACCAGACCCGCAAAAGCGTCCAGTTGCTGGGCCTGTGACTGGGTTAAATCGACGCTCATTTCTTCGGCGCCCCGCAAGATCAATGCACTTCGTTGATTCAGCGCTCTGCCACCTGATGCTGAGATGCCTTGGCGTGAACTAGCAACACAGACAAGGCTGCTGGCGTCATGCCTGGAATTCTGGCCGCTCTCGCCAGTGATTCTGGACGATGATGGTCGAGCTTCTGGCGCAGCTCGTTGGATAATCCCTCTATCTGCAGATAGTCCAGCTGAGCAGGAATTTGCAGCCCTTCGTGACGCCGAATTTTTTCAATTTCATCGTTCTGGCGTTTTATGTATCCGGCGTATTTCGTTTCAATCTCAAGCTGCTTTAGCGCTTTAAATTCCACGCCTTCATCGACCGGTACGCCCAAGGCTGTGGCCATAGTTTGGGCGCTAATTTCCGGCCTCTTCAAACACTCCTCTAGCGTGGTCTCGCGACGCAGCGTTAGCGACAACGCCCGCGCTAAGTCAGTGTCCGGAAAAACTTGGGTTTTGCTGAACGCTCGTTGCTTCTCCGCGAAAGCCTGCATTTTTTCCGTAAACACCGCTTGGCGCTCATCGCCGACTAACCCCATGGCCAAACCCACCGGCATCAACCGCTGGTCGGCATTGTCTTGTCGTAAACGTAGCCTGAATTCAGCACGGCTGGTGAACATTCGATAGGGCTCGGTTGTCCCCAGATGAATCAGGTCGTCTACCATCACGCCAATGTAAGCCTCATCTCGGCGAGGCTCCCACGGGGGTTTGCCCTGGGCTAAACACGCTGCGTTGATTCCGGCCAACAAGCCTTGAGCACCTGCCTCTTCGTATCCCGTGGTGCCGTTTATCTGACCGGCAAAGAACAACCCTTCCAGTGCCTGGGTTTCTAGGGTGTGCTTTAAATCGCGCGGGTCAAAGTAGTCATATTCAATGGCATAACCGGGCCGGGATATGTGCGCTTTTTCAAAACCTACCATTGAACGCACGAAGTCTAACTGCACCGCAAACGGCAAACTGGTGGAAATACCGTTGGGGTAGAGTTCCGTGGTGTTTAATCCCTCGGGTTCAATAAATATTTGATGGCTGGTTTTGTCAGCAAAGCGCACTACTTTGTCTTCAATGCTCGGGCAATACCTTGGGCCCACCCCTTCGATGTTGCCGCTGTACATCGCACTTTTTGACAGGTTGTCTCGGATGATTTGATGCGTCTGGGCATTTGTGTGGGTGATGTGACAGTGAATTTGCCTGGGGTGGTCTTCGCGGCGGCTCATCTGGGACATGACCGGTCGTGGATCGTCGCCGGGCTGAAAATCCAGTTGGGAATAATCCACGGTGCGCCCATCGATGCGGGGCGGCGTTCCTGTTTTTAATCGACCAACACGGAAGGGGAGGGCTCGTAAACGCTGGGACAAGGCATTGGCTGGCGCATCTCCTGCTCTTCCTCCTGGGTGTTGTTCGTGGCCGATATGAATGGTTCCACCCAAAAAAGTACCCGTGGTTAAAACAACTGCAGTGCTGCGGAATGTCAGGCCCATTTGGGTTTCGCACCCAACGACTCGCCCTTTTTCCACCACGAGATCCGTTACCGATTGCTGGAAAATTCTCAGGTTTGGCTGGTGCTCGAGAATGTCCCGAACAGCATTTTTATACAGCGCCCGATCTGCCTGTGCTCGAGTCGCTCGAACTGCTGGCCCCTTGCTGCCGTTTAGCACTCGAAAGTGGATCCCCGCCTGATCTGTAGCTTTGGCCATGACGCCATCCAGCGCATCAATTTCTGCGACCAGGTGGCTTTTACCAATGCCACCAATCGCAGGGTTACAAGACATTTGGCCAATGGTCTCGATATTCTGGGTTAGCAATAGAGTTCGTGATCCCATGCGCGCCGCCGCTGCCGCTGCCTCGGTACCAGCATGACCGCCGCCAATTACGATTACGTCAAAAGTGTCTGGAAAGTTCATGGCAATGCCGAGCTATTCGGGGGCGCGCTAGTATAGAGACATACTTCTGGAATAAAAGCCGTGCTGAAATCTCATTTACCAATGCAAAACGACGAAAAGATCTCACCCAACAAGTCATCTGGCGTCAGCTGCCCTACGATTTCCCCTAGTGCCTGGTGCGCAAGCTGACAGTCTTCGGCAATAAGTTCTGCGCCAGCTTGCTGACCCAAGCCGGCAGCCGCGTTGCACAATAAATCTCGGGTTCGCTGCAGAGCTTGAATGTGTCGCTGCCGGGCAGTGAAGACCGTTGTCTCCCCTGACGAAGTTTGACCGCGGATCAGTCGCGACCCCAATTCATCGAGACCATCGCCGGAAGCGGCGGAAACCAGGCAGGCTTTTTCCTGCCAGGCAGCGTTAATGACCGGTCGGCCTAGATCTACCTTGTTCACTGCCAGTACTACGTCTTGATGCCCTTGTTGACTCAAATCCAAGCCAATCAGTTGGCTCATTTGACGAAAGTAATCGTCTAAATTTAACTCCGGCTGCTGTTCGAGCAGCGTCTCAGCAGAGACCACGAGCACAATGATATCGGCCCTGCCAACTTGTTGCCGGGCCCGCTCGATGCCAATTTGCTCCACGGGATCGTCGCTGTCACGCAGACCTGCAGTATCCACCAGCTGCAGTGACTGCCCGTCAAAAACCACATCCACTCTCAGCAAATCTCGGGTAGTGCCGGGTATTTCGGTGACGATGGCAGCCTCTTCCCTCGCTAGGGCGTTAACAATACTGGACTTGCCCACATTTGGTGCACCGACCAAAGCTACGGTAATGCCGTGGTTTAAACGCCGCCCCTGTTCTGCCTGAGCAATTAACGCCTCTAGCTGATCTAACAGTTCAGCAATGGTCTGGGATACTTTTGCTTGTTCAAGGATCTCTATGTCCTCGTCAGGAAAATCGATTGCGGCTTCCACCTCGATCCGCAGTCCCAGCAGTACATCCGCCAAAGCAGTGATCTTGCTGGAAAATACGCCCTGAAAGGATGACAAAGCGGCTTTGGCTGCTGTTTGGGATTTTGCGGCGATTAAATCGGCAACCGCCTCAGCCTGAACCAGGTCGAGTTTGCCGTTTAGAAACGCCCGTTCACTAAACTCTCCGGGCCGAGCCAGGCGAGCGCCAACATTACACAGTGCCTGCAACAAGATTTGTTGCACCACCGGACTGCCATGACCCTGAAGCTCAACAACGTCCTCACCAGTAAAAGAGTTAGGGCCGGGAAAAAACAGCGCAATGCCGTCATCCACGGGCTCTCCATCAACATGAAACACGCCGTATCGCGCCAGACGGGGAGAGAGTTCTTTTAGAAAGACCGCTTTGGCCGCCTGTTGTGCGCCGGGGCCGGATAAACGCAGGATTCCAACACCGCCTTCACCCGGCGGCGTTGCAACGGCGCAGATGAGGTCGTTATCTACCGCAGACATGGTCAAACCAAGCTCGCTGGCAAACTTTCGTGTCGCGAATATGAGGCCACGATTTACCGGGTTTTCGCTGCCTGCTCACGCTCCACCTGCCGATAGACATAAGTTTGTTGAGCAAGTGACAACAAGTTGTTAACCAACCAATACAGGACCAAACCCGCAGGGAAGAACAAAAACAGCACCGTGAACATGATGGGCATGAGTTTCATCATCCGCACCTGCATGGGGTCTCCCACTTGGGGGTTCAACGCCTGCATCAGGTAAGTGCTGGCTCCCATCAGTAACGGCAATATGAAGTAGGGATCCATTGCCGCTAAGTCTTCGATCCAAAAAATGAATGGGGCTTGCCTCAGTTCCACGGATTCCAGCAACACCCAATACAGGGCCAAAAATACCGGCATGGGCAGTAGCATGGGCAAACAGCTGCCAAGGGGATTGGCCCCTTCCTTTTGATAGAGCGCCATCATTTCTTTGGAGAGTTTTTCCCGGTCATTGGCGTAACGCTCCTGCAAGCGCTTCATTGCCGGGGCTACCCGGCGCATGTTGGCCATTGAGCGATAGCCTTTTGCTGAAAACCCTGCAAGCAACCCTTTCACCAGCACCGTGAGCAGAATAATCGCCAACCCCCAGTTTCCTACCATATCGTGGAAAAAGGTCAGTGCTTTGAACAGCGGAATCGCAATCCACCACAGAAAACCATAGTCCACCGTTAAGTTGAGATGGGGAGAAATCTCTTCTAGCGCTACTTGATCCTTGGGCCCAGCGTAGAACGCTGCCGTCCAACGAGCGGACATGCCGGGCTGCACCGTTTGATTTTGACCAGTAAAGCCGAACAGATAGTACCCGTCGGTAGTTTTTCTCGCGTGGTAAGCCGTTGCTTGATCCGCCGGAGCAATCCACGCTGAGATGAAGTAGTGCTGTAAAAACGCTATCCAACCACCGCTGGTGGTGGCCTGAAAACTGCCCTCATCTACGTCGTCAAAATCGATTTTCTGGTAGTTGTTTTCCGCCGTCGTTAACGCGGCACCCAAATAGGGCGAAGGCGCCAAGGGTACGCTTTCATCCGTAGGTGGGGCCCGCCTGTCGCGCTTAATCTGCGAGAGCATCCGCATGGTTTTGGGGGAATCGCTGACATTTACGACGTCATACGCCACGTCGATGAGATGAGTGTCGCCCCGGAAAACAAAGGTTTTCGAAACCTCCACACCCTCTCCCATGGCACTTAAAACCAATCGCGCAGTGTCGTCCACGGTGAGGCTCGTTACCGAGCTGGTGTAAAGCGGTCGCGCCCCAGTCTTGTCGATCCCGTCTGGGCCGATCAATGCGCTTTGAGCTACGTAAGTGTGGGTAGGATTCTGGTCGAGCAGTAAATAAGGAGTTTCTTTTTCGTCCAGAGCAACTGGAAAAGTAGGCAGTTGCACTCGCACGATGTCCCCACCAAGCAGGTCAATCCAAACTTTCAGTACTGGGGTCTCGACTGTTATCAGGCGGTCGGAGTTCGATTGGCTAGCCACGTCTAATGTCGCTGCTTGAGGCTGTTGAACTACCGGCGGTATATCCATGTCGCTGGGTGCCAGAGCATCCGACATTGGCGCTGCGGTTAACTGTTCTACATCTGGCGAACCCTGCGCAACGATAGGCGCGTCACTGTAAACCGTCGGTGTTTTTGCCGCCTCCATATCTTCATTCCAGGCCAAAATCAGCAGGTAAGCTGTGGCTGCCATGCCAATGAGCAACACAATTCGTTGTATTTCTGGAGGTAACATAACCTGAATCCCTTAACGCCGATTCACGGCAAATTATGACTAGCTTTTCGAACCGTCGGTTGTAGGTTGCGGCACTAGGTCAACACCACCGTCAGCCCAGGGATGACATTTTAGCAGCCGCTTCACCGCCAGCGCGGTGCCGCTAATCCAGCCATGAGTTTCCAACGCTTCCATTGCGTAGTGAGAGCAGGTTGGTTGATACCGACATCTGGGCTGAACAAAAGGACTGATCCCTAGCTGATAGCAGCGCACAATCAGTTTCAAACACCCTACACCTACTTTTGATACAGCGGTGAAGAGTGAGACTGTCCAGCTTCGAAGCGTTTGCGTTGACGTGTTCATGTCTCTCTGGGTTACGCCTTTGATGTCATTTCGTTGAGGCACCTTGCTACCGTTTTGCGCAGCTCGCTGTCAGCTACAGGAGCGGTTACGTGAACGATGATGTCCAATGCCAATAGCTGGCTTTGTGAACACCGGAACTGATCCCGGATGATACGCTTTATTCGGTTGCGACGGACAGCAGTTCTGTTACCGCGTTTGGGGACAATGACGCCTAATCTGGCATCTGATTGACCGTTGGACAGACAGCGCACGCGCACGGCTCCGTGTCGCTGAACGAAGCGACCTCGCTTAAACACGTCGGTAAATTGATATGCCTTTAGCAGCCGTTGGCTGCGAGGAAATTGAGACCCCGTAATAACAGCTTAGACCGTAAGCCGTTTGCGTCCTTTTGCTCGCCTGGCGTTAAGGACCTGTCGACCGGCTTTCGTCGCCATACGCGCTCGGAAACCGTGTGTTCTCTTACGCTTTAAATTGCTTGGTTGAAATGTTCTTTTCATGACAAAGCTCGTTTATCTCGGGCTGTGAATAGGACTGTAGTCGCCTTCGCCGCGACACGTTAACTTCGGCTTTCTCGAAGGGCGCGGGATTCTATGAACACATGCATAGAGTGTCAATTAAATAGATTTATATATAAGAATTTGTTGTTGTTTGTTAAGCGGTCTGCTGACTGTGTGTATCTCTTACGAAACGACGTCCGTGCGAGATTTTTCGTCGGCTGGAAGGTGTTAACAACCCATGTAAGAAGTGGTGCTAATGTTGGGACAACTCAGTAGCGAAAAGTTATCCACAGGTTCTTAAGTTTTTTGCACACAGAATATCGTATGGTGGTTTCTGACTACTCGGGAAGCTTTGCTGCCTAACCCCCTGATTCTGCGTGAATCGCAAAATAAAAATTTTTTTTTCTACGGGTTTGGATAGCGTCTTACGCGGCCGTAAGCATAGAATCTCTCCCAACATAGAACCTGTTCCAACATAGAACCTGTTCCAACATAGAATTTGTTCAAACGAGGGCAAATTCTTAAAAGGTGTTTGGCTTTTATCTGAGTACTATCGTGGATCGCGGCCTCAACAAAGAGGTTGCAGCTCTCTCAGAGCACGATTTAGCTGCATCGAGAACCAGCAACACCAGCACGGATAGAACAGAGCAGATAGAACAGAACGGATAGAACAAAGCGGATAGAACAGAGCATGTGGTCGACAGGGGGCAACAACGAGTGAAAGAAGCAATATGGCAACAGTGTCTAGGCCAGCTTCAAAGCGAAATCAGCGGCGATCAGTTCGAAACCTATTTGCGTCCCCTGCAAGCAGACTTCAGCAAAGGCCAGCTGACACTGCTTGCCCCCAACATATACGTAGAGGATAAGGTTCGCTCCACCTATTTAGCTCGCATCAGCGATTACCTTGCAGAGGTCAGTGACCAGCGGGATGTGCTTTTATCGGTAGGAGGCATGCGTGAAGCTCAGCCGCTGCGTGCTGCAGCAAAAACCAACTTCGGTTCGCCAGTTTCAGGTCAGACCAACCAAGCATCTGCTTTGAAGCACGGAGAACAGTTGGTGCAGGTTGCTCACAACTTGAACAGTGACTTCACGTTTGACGCCTTCGTTGAAGGTAAGTCTAACGAGTTAGCTAAGGCGGCGGCTTCTCAGGTGGCAGACAATGCAGGACAAAGCTACAACCCGCTGTTGATGTATGGCGGCGTAGGTCTGGGCAAAACCCACCTAATGCAGGCGGTCGGCAACGAGATCTTAAGGCGCAAACCAACGGCTAAAGTGATGTACCTGCATTCTCAGCGTTTCGTACAGGATATGGTAAAAGCGCTGCAGACTGGCACCATGCAGGACTTTATGCAGTTTTACCGTTCGGTAGATGCGCTGTTAATCGACGATATCCAGTTTTTCGCAAAGAAACTTCGTTCCCAAGAGGAGTTCTTCCACCTGTTTAATTCGCTACTGGAGCGAGGCCAACAGATGATCCTTACCAGCGATAAGTATCCGCGTGAGATCGATGGTTTAGAAGACCGGCTAAAGTCCCGCTTCGTTTGGGGATTAACCGTGGAGGTCGAGGCGCCTGAATTGGAAACGCGGGTTGCGATTTTGATGAAGAAAGCAGAAGCCGACGGCGTGCCGCTAGATCAGGAAGTCGCTTTTTTCATCGCCGAGCGAATTCGTTCTAATGTCAGAGAGCTGGAAGGGGCGTTGCGCCGGGTGATAGCAAATGCACGTTTCACCGGTAGTCGAATATCGATTGAGCAGGTGAAGCGGGCCCTGCGAGATTTATTCGCCATTCAAGATCGGCAGATATCCATCGACAATATTCAGAAAACTACGGCTGAGTATTTCAACATCAAGGTGGGTGACTTACTGTCTAAGCGCCGAAGCCGAACCATAGCCCGTCCACGTCAGTTGGCCATGGCCATTGCAAAGGAGCTGACCAATCACTCGCTGCCGGAGATCGGTGATGCTTTTGGCGGAAGAGATCACACCACCGTCTTGCACGCATGCCGCAAAGTTGCCGAATTACGGGCCTCGAATGCGGACATTGCCGAGGACTATCGGAACCTAACGCGTTTATTAAGTGGCTAGCCTCGGTGTAATCCACTGCCAGTAATCTGGTGATAGGTTGCTTGGCCGGATGCCAAAGCGCACGATAGATTTATGGTTTAATGCTTTGGTGGCAAAAGCGTAAAGGGTTACGGTTTAACCCCTACAGCCAAAGACAAAGCGCCTGACTGACGACGACATTGGAAAGTGCGCCTGATCGAACAAATAAAGAGTAGTGACGATGAAATTTACAATCCCCAGAGAGGCGTTGCTGAAACCCCTGCAACTGGTGACTGGCGTGGTAGAGCGTCGGCAAACACTTCCTGTATTGGCAAATCTGCTGATAAGGGCAGATGAAAATGGGCTTTCACTGACGGGAACAGACCTGGAAGTCGAAATGGTTGCGCATTGCAGCGTCCCCGTGGAGCAGGCTGGTGAAATAACAATTCCTGCTCGCAAGTTAGCGGACATCTGGCGTGCTTTACCGGATGGAGCCTCGGTTTCTGTGTCCGTCGAGGGAGAACGGGCAACGGTAAAGAGCGGCCGAAGCCGCTTCACTCTGGCGACGTTACCGGCAACAGACTTCCCAAAAGTCGAAAGTGGTGACAGCGATGTAGTGATTTCGCTGCCGCAAAACCAGGTTCGTAAGCTGCTGGATCAGGTGAGTTTTGCCATGGCCCAGCAGGATGTGCGGGTGTTTTTAAATGGCATGTTGCTGGAAGTAGATGGTACGACGGTTCGTGCAGTCGCCACCGACGGTCATCGCCTGGCCATGGCAAACAAAACCTGTGAAACCAGTCGCGGCGGGGAGTCGTTGAAACAAGCCATTGTTCCGCGTAAAGCCGTGGTAGAAATGGGTCGCCTGCTGGATGAGGAAGACGAAAATCTAGCCATTCAGTTTGGGTCAAATCACTTAAAAGTGTCCAAGGGACCGGTGACGATGACAACAAAACTTGTGGACGGTCAGTTTCCGGACTACGAGAAAGTAGTGCCCAAAGATGCTTCTCGTGTGCTCTCGGGCGACCGTGAAACCCTCAAGCAGGGTTTTCAGCGAGCGTCGATCTTATCAAACGAAAAGTATCGAGGCGTGCGGCTGAATATTTCCCCTGAATCGCTGACCATACAAGCGAATAACCCAGAGCAAGAAGAAGCAGAAGAGACGGTACCGGTGCAGTTCTCGGGTGATCAGCTTGAAATCGGATTCAACGTAAGTTACCTGCTGGACGTTTTATCGGTGGTGGATGGAGAAGCGGTGCGCATTAGCGTCAGCGATGCCAACAGTTCCGCGCTGCTTGAATCATCCGAGGACGATAGTGCTGTTTATGTTGTTATGCCTATGAGGCTGTAGCAGAGAACGCGGTTGTATCTCGCTAACCTGCAGCTGGCGCGGTTTCGGAATATAACTGATGCGGACCTTTTCCTCAGGCCGGGCATTAACCTCCTTTACGGTGACAATGGTGCTGGCAAAACCGCGCTTCTGGAGTCGGTGCATTTGCTGAGCCGGGGCCGTTCCTTCCGCGCAAGTCAAAACGCGCAATTAATTCAGCGAGAGCAAGAGGATTTGGTGGTCCGCGGCCAGGTAAAGGCTGGCGAGACACAACACTTACTGGCGCGGCGCAAAGGGGTCTCTGGGTTCAATCAGGCGCGCATCAATGGCGAGAACGCCAGCCGCCAATCGAAGTTTGCTGAAATACTGCCCCTTCAAGCCCTGCTACCCGGCGTGTCGGATCTCGTACTGGACGGCCCGGGAATCCGGCGAGAGTTCTTGGACTGGGGGTTGTTCCACGTGGAACAACAGTATTTGTCGGCAGTGAAGCGGTATCGGCGCGGGCTCAGTCAGCGAGCAGCCTGGCTAAAAGAGGTTTCCAATCAAGGGTTTCAAGGAGATCCCTGGGTTGCGGCATTGGCTGCCGCAGGCGCTGAAATTTCCCGGTGGCGCCAGCAGTTCATTGAGCTGATCAATGAGCAGCTGGCGAAAACGCTGAAGTCTTTGAGCGTTGAATTTTCCTGTCAGCTTGCTTACACCGGCGAGGGTTTTGCAGAGGGAGAGACCCAAGCCCTTAGCCTCCTTGAGCGCTCTTTTGACCGTGATCGGCGAATGGGTGCAACGCAAGTTGGCCCACACCGGTCGGATATGACGATTTTGATCGACGGTGTACCTGCACGCTCCGTGGTTTCCAGAGGCCAGGCTAAATTGATCGCTAGCGCACTGGTGTTGAGCTATGCCGCCGTTCTTGAGGCGAAAAACGGAGCTTGTCCCGTGCTGCTGCTAGACGATTTAGGTGCGGAGCTGGATCAATTTCATCGACAACATTTTTTTCGGCAGCTTGTCGAGATGGGGTGTCAGGTGATTGCGACCACGGCAGAGGACCCCCAGCAGCTGGTGAGTGACTCGGTCCTTCAATCGGCCACTGTGTTCCATGTGGAACACGGTGTCTTCACTCAGAAATAGCGCCGGTTTTATGGTACTTTGTGTCGCTGTGGTTCGCGTTCATTAGGAAAACTTCCATGTCAGACGAAAATAGTTACGACTCGGGCAGCATCAAGGTCCTCAAAGGCCTAGACGCGGTCAGGAAACGCCCCGGCATGTACATAGGGGACACCGAAGACGGCACTGGACTGCACCACATGGTTCAAGAACTCGTGGATAACTCTATTGATGAGGCGCTTGCAGGGCACTGCGATACGGTCTACGTCACAATGCACCCGGAAGAAGCAATCACCGTACGCGATAACGGTCGAGGCATACCCGTTGACCTGCACCCCGAAGAAAATGTCAGTGCTGCGGAAGTGATTATGACCACCCTTCACGCTGGGGGTAAATTCGACGATAACAGCTACAAAGTCTCAGGGGGTCTGCATGGGGTCGGCGTATCTGTGGTTAACGCCCTTTCAGACGAGCTTCGGTTAACGGTTCGGCGGGACAATAAGGTCTATCAACAAACTTATGCCCACGGTGTACCAGTGGCGCCCTTAGCGGAGACTGGGGATACTCAAGAGCGGGGCACCGAGTGCTACTTCAGGCCATCGCCAGAAACCTTTCACAATATTAAGTTCCAGTACGAAATTCTGGCAAAACGCCTGCGAGAGCTGGCTTTTTTGAACTCCGGCGTTTCTATCGTCCTGAAAGAAGAGCGCACTGGCAAAGAGGACACTTTTTTCTATGAGGGCGGCCTGCAAGCTTTTGTCGAGTACCTCAATCAGAACAAGCAGCAGCTCAACGAAGTCTTTCACTTCAGCACCCAAAGAGAGGATGGGATCGGCGTAGAGGTGGCCATGCAGTGGAATGACACCTTCCAGGAACAGGTGTTTTGTTACACCAACAACATTCCTCAAGGAGACGGCGGAACCCACTTAGCAGGCTTTCGTGGCGCGTTAACTCGAACCTTAAATACCTACATTGAAAACGAAAATCTCATCAAGAAGGCTCAGGTGAGCACAACTGGTGATGATGCTCGAGAGGGCATTACGGCCGTAGTTTCCGTTAAGGTGCCGGACCCTAAATTCTCCTCCCAGACCAAGGATAAATTGGTGTCTAGTGAGGTAAAAACTGCGGTAGAACAAGAACTTAGTAAGTACTTTGCCGATTATCTGGCGGAACATCCGCAAGACGCGAAAGCCGTTGTGGGTAAGATGATTGATGCCGCCCGAGCCCGGGAGGCGGCGCGGAAAGCCCGGGATATGACGCGGCGGAAGGGGGCTTTAGACATCGCTGGCTTGCCCGGCAAATTGGCAGACTGCCAAGAAAAAGATCCGGCCCTGTCGGAGCTCTTTTTGGTCGAGGGTGATTCTGCGGGGGGGTCGGCAAAACAAGGCCGAGATCGCCGGACCCAGGCGATTTTGCCGTTGAAAGGCAAGATCCTTAACGTTGAAAAAGCGCGTTTCGACAAAATGCTGTCGTCTCAAGAAATCGGTACCTTGGTAACCGCATTGGGCTGCGGTATTGGCAAGGGTGAGTTTGACCCAGATAAGCTGCGATACCACAACATCGTCATTATGACTGACGCCGATGTGGACGGTTCCCACATTCGCACGCTGCTGCTGACCTTTTTTTTCCGGCAAATGCCGGAGTTGTTTGAGCGAGGGCACATTTATATCGCTCAGCCACCGCTGTACAAGGTGAAGAAAAACCGGCAAGAACGCTACGTAAAAGACGATGAGGAGTTGCAGGAGTACTTCCTGGGTATGTCGCTTCAAGACGCAAAGTTGTTCGTTAATCCAGAAGCGCCGGCGATTCAAGGTGAAGCGTTGGAAACCCTAATCGTCGCCTATCAAGCCCTTATGCAGACGTTGTCGGACTCCAAGCGCAAGTACCCAGAAGAACTGACCCAGGCGTTGGTAAAAGTGGAAAAACTCACGCCGGAACTTATGGCAAACGAAGCTGCAATGATTCAGTGGTCTGAATCGTTAGTGGAACTGCTACGCCTAAATCCGGACGCTAATCCTGCAATCAGCGTGATGTTAGATCAGGAGACCAATGTTTTCGTGCCGGAAGTGACTTTGCTGCTGAAGGGTGTGGCCGAAAAAATAGCCCTGCCGCTGAATTTCCTCAACGGCCCCGAATATCGAGCGATTTCGGCGATGATCGATCAAATTAAAGGTCTTTTGGAGCCGGGCGCTTACGTTCAACGCGGTGAACGACGCAGCGATGTTCAACACTTTTCCGACGCCTTTGATTGGCTGCAAAAGGAGGCTCGCCGTGGTGTGGACCTGCAGCGCTATAAGGGCTTGGGTGAAATGAATCCGGAACAGCTTTGGGAAACCACTATGGACCAATCGGTGCGGCGCATGCTTCGGGTTTCCGTGGACGATGCCATCGGTGCCGACCAAATGTTCACGACTCTAATGGGGGATCATGTTGAGCCTCGACGAGACTTCATTGAAAAAAATGCGCTCTCGGTCGTGAATCTAGACGTGTGATCAGAGGGTCTTTGACAGCGGCTTTAGGTTGAAGCAAAAGTGCAGGCAAAAGCCCGTTGTGGTTGGTGCAATTCCAGTGACCTTTATCGTCAATACCACGATGATGAGTGGGGTGTGCCACTTAAAGGTACCCAGCCGTTGTTCCGGTTACTGATGCTCGAAGGCCAGCAGGCTGGCCTTGCATGGATTACGGTGTTGAATAAACGCGCCCATATGGATCAAGTCTTTGCAGGTTTTGATATCGAATTTCTTGCCAGGCAGGGGTGTAGTTCCATTAACCGGTGGCTGCAAGATACGGGCATCATTCGACACCGTGGTAAATTGGAAGCCTTGGTCAGTAACGCGCAACTGGCTCAATCGATTCCCGACTTTGGTGACTGGCTGTGGTCTTTTGCAGCGCCAGCGCGCCACCATCCCACCACCACAATCCCTGCCCAAACTGCAGAATCTCAAGCCATGTCGAAGGCATTAAAAAAAGCCGGGTTCCGCTTTGTGGGGCCGACAATCTGCTATGCCTTTATGCAAAGCGCGGGCATGGTAAATGATCACGAACCCGATTGTTGGCGCTATAAGACCTGTGAGCAGGCGGTTTGCAAGGCACTAAGCAGTCGATGAGCTATGTAGTAAAAGCCCTGTTTCGCATGCTGAATCTGGTACCGATGACCTGGGCCGTTGCCGCAACCAAAGGCATTGCCAGGCTGCTGATACTGCTCAATGCCAAAATTGTTCAGGTGGCTCGAACGAACATTGAGCATTGTTTTTCCTCGCTTAGCACCAAGGCAAAGCAACGAATGTTATCTGAGACTGTCGCCAATGCCGCGTTGTTGATTTTCGAGTTTGCTTATTTCCGCCACCGCCCAATAAACGAATTGTTAGATCTGGTGGCTGGCGTTGAAGGGGAAGACAAATTAAAAGAAGCTTGGGCTGCAGGTGAAGGGGTCATATTGCTTGTGCCGCATTTTGGCTGTTGGGAGTTTTTGAATACCTACCTTGGCCAAAAGTATCCAATTTCGGCACTGTACGACCCTCCAAAAGTGCTGGCGTTAGAAGACAGTATCGTGGCAACCCGACAGCGCCAGGGGACGAAGATGCACCCCACCACGGCATCGGGGCTTCGGGGTTTAACTCTGGGCTTGAAGTCCGGCGACTTGGTCGCCGTACTTCCAGATCAGGTGCCGCCTGAGTCCGCAGGCCGCATAATCGCGCCCTTTTTTGGGCGTAAAGCTTTAACGATGTCGCTTGCTAAGCGGCTGATGAGAGTTGGTTCGCCCAAGGTATTGATGGCAGCAGCTTGGCGCGACACCCAGCAGGGGCAATTGCGGTATCGCGTGTGTTTTGAGGAGCCGGAGCCAGAGATTTACAGTGACGATGATATTGCTCACGCAACCGCAATGAACCTAGGCCTTGAGCGCATAACCAATCGCGCGCCGGCTCAATATCAGTGGACCTACAAACGGTTCAAGGGCTTTGCGGATGAAACCGATGCGATTTATCGCCGCCAGTAAGCTGGGGTGAGAAGAACCAAAAGCGTAAAAATCTCCAGGCGGCCGAGCATCATGTTGAACATCAGAACCCACTTAACGCCGCTATCAAGACTCCCATAGTTCTCGGCCACACCCCCTAATCCTGGGCCGAGATTGTTCAACGTTGCCCCGACGGCAGAAAATGCCGTTAGGAAATCTAAGTTACTGATCAGCATGATTAAAATGACGGAGAGAAAGAACAATAGTGCATAGACGCTGAAAAAACTCCATACCGACTCGATTAGTCGGTCTGAAACCGGTGTTTTGCCCAGCTTAATAGGGAATACCCCGTTCGGGTGGATCAGCCGGCGCACCTCACGCATGCCCTGTAGGTAGATCATCAGCACTCGCACCAGCTTAATGCCGCCAGCAGTGGAGCCGGCGCAGCCTCCAGCGAAGGCGGCTAGCAAAAGCAAAGTTGCAGCCGATGCCGGCCAGTTCATTACATTTTCGGTGACAAATCCGGTGGTGGTTGCGTAAGAGATCGTCTGAAAAATGCCTTCACGCAATGGGATGTCGCGGTCTTGTGAAGCACCTAGCAAAATGCTGACCACGGCGACGGTTACGAAGAGTAAAACCAAAAAGTACGTTCGCACCTCGTAGTCAGCGAAGTACAGCAATGGGTTGCGCCGGCGCCACACCAAGAAGTGCAGACCAAAGTTGATGCCAGACAGCACCATAAAGACACAGGCTACGCTTTCAATCAGGGCACTATCGAAAAAGCCAATACTTGCATCGTGGGTAGAAAATCCGCCAATGGCTACCGTCGCGAAGCTGTGACTGATGGCGTCAAAAGCGCTCATGCCAGCCAGCCAGTAGGCTGTGGCGCAAGATACCGTCAGAAAAACGTAGATATACCAGAGGGCTTTGGCGGTTTCGGTAATGCGCGGGGTTAGCTTGTTGTCTTTTACCGGCCCTGGCGATTCTGTTCGGTAAAGCTGCATGCCGCCGATGCCTAGCATGGGGAAGATGGCTACCGCCAGCACGATGATGCCCATACCGCCAAACCATTGGAGCTGCTGGCGATAGAACAACAGCGACTTCGGCATGTCATCTAAGCCCACTAAAACCGTAGCGCCAGTGGTGGTAAGTCCAGACATGGACTCAAAAACCGCGTCGACAAAGGTTAGGTTGAGATTTGGCGCCAACAGAAATGGAATGGCGCCGAACAGCCCCAAACCAAGATAGAACAGTGCGGTGATCAGAAACCCATCGCCTCCGCGCAGTTCTCGATCCCCCCGCAGCGGCAGCCACAGGGCCAATCCCACGCTGAGAGTGAGCAGCAAGGCGATCGAAAAAGTGTGGAGAGTTTGTTCCTGAAAATACAGCGCCACCAAAATGGGTGGGACAAAGGTTGCGCTAAAGAACGTGAGCAACGTTCCGGTGACACGAAAGATAACGGAAAAGTGCATGCCAGATCGGTTAAACGAAATTCAGGCTGACTTGAAACAATCTTTCCACGGCGGCGACTTTGCTTTTGTCTACCATGAACAGAATAACGTGGTCGTCTGTTGCAATGATTACGTCATCGTGAGCAATCAAAACCTCCTCACCGCGAACGATAGCGCCGATGGTGACACCATTTGGGAGCTTAAGTTCCTGTATTTTGCGGCCCACCACATTTGAACTACTTGCATCACCGTGGGCGATGGCTTCCATGGCTTCGGCGGCTCCTCGGCGCAAGCTGTGCACACGAGCAACGTCTGCTTTGCGCACGTGTGACAGCACCGAACTAGTTGTGGCTTGCTGGGGCGAAATGGCCACATCGATTTCACCGCCTTGAACCAGATCCACATAGGCCGGTTTTGTTATCAGCGTAATTACCTGTCGAACACCCAATCGTTTTGCCATCAGGGACGACATGATGTTGACCTCGTCGTCATTGGTCAGTGCACAAAACGCATCGCACTGTTCGATATTTTCCTCAAGCAGCAGTTCTCGGTCTGTGGCATTCCCCTGAATAACGACGGTACCGTCGAGCCGATCCGCAAGCTCCTTGGCTCGTTGATGATTCAATTCCACCAGCTTTACCGCATACTTTTTTTCAATCTCAGAGGCCAGGCGAGCCCCAATATTGCCGCCGCCAACGATTGTTATCCGACGATATGCCTCCTCAGCTTTGCGCAGCTCGCTCATGACGCGATTGATGTGTTCTCGTGCGGCGATGAAAAATACTTCGTCATCTGCCTCAATTACCGTACTGCCCTCAGGAACGATGGATTGCCCTCGCCGGAAGATGGCGGCAACGCGGGTGTCCGCACTGGGCATGTCTTCTCTTAGGAAGCTTAAGGCGTGGCCGACCAAGGGGCCGTTGTGAAGCGCTTTCATAGCCACCAGTTGGGCGCGGCCGTCGGCGAAATCCGCCACGTCCAGGGCACCAGGGTGGCTGAGCAATTCGTGAATCTGCGACGTAACCACGGCCTCAGGATTAATCAGGCGATCAATGGGCATGTGGTTTTTGTGGAAAAACCCCTCTCTTTCCATATAAGCAGAGGCGCGGATCCGGGCAATTTTCATTGGCGTGCGAAATAAGGAATAACATACCTGACAGGCGACCATGTTGATTTCGTCACTGGAGGTGACTGCAATCAGCATGTCGGCATCATCGGCTCCGGCCTTGCGGAGCACGTCGGGATGAGAGGCAGAGCCCTCGATGGTTTGTATGTCCAGACGCATGCCCAGGTCGTGTAGCCGCGCAGCATCGATATCCACCAGAGTGATGTCGAAGGCCTCTTGAGCAAGGCTTTCAGCCAAGGTCCCACCAACTTGCCCTGCGCCTAAGATAAGGATTTTCACGTGGTTGGCGCCTTGTTTAATCCGCAGTAATAGAAACCATCAGTCCAGGATTGGGAGGGCAGCAGCTGCCACCCATACTCGGTTTGGTGGCCGTAAGCCAAATTCAGGGGCTGGACGCTGGCGTCGGCAGAGTTTCCTAGAAATTGGTCGATCACCTGATCGTTTTCCTCAGCAAAAACAGAGCATGTGGAATAAAGAAGACTACCCCCTGGTTTAACGTGTTGCCACAGATTCTGCAGCAAAGACAGCTGTAGACTCTGTTGCTCAGGCACCGCGCTTTCCTCCAAAAGTAGACGTATGTCTGGGTTGCGACGTATGGTCCCGCTGCCCGAACAGGGGGCGTCGATCAGCACGGCGTCAAAGGCTTTTGGGAACGGCAGATCGCCTGCGGTGCCATCGCCGAGATGTAAAACAACGGCCTCAGTGACATTAGGGCTGCCAGCTTCGCAAGTTTTATGGCCCAATCTTGCGGCTATGGCTGCGGTATCCGATAGGCGGCGTTCACTATTGTCTAAGGCGTGGAGTTGCCAGCTCAATCCTCGCTCCCTCAGCGCTTCTGACAAGTGAAACAGCTTTCCGCCAGGTGCTGCACAGGCGTCCAAAATTTGAACCGGTTCCGCCAGATTTGGGTTTTCACACAAGCGCTCAAGCAAAAGGTGTGTAGCGTACTGCGCCGCCAGATCCTGTACCGCGCAGTAACCTTGCTGCCAACCAGGTAGCCTGGCCGCTGTCTGAGCTTGATGTAGGACGATGGTTTCAGGCCAAGGTCCGTCGTCAAAGCCTATGCCTTCGTTTTTCAGCAGATCCTTATAGGCGGTGCTATCGATGGCAGCGGTGTTAATGCGTAACGTCATGGGCGCGCGTTGGTTATTGGCCTGCAGCAGCGCATTGGCCTTTTCGCCGTGCTGCCTGCGCAGTTTGTTAATCATCCAAGGTGGGTGATCTGCCAAGGCCTGATCCGGGCCAAACCCTTTAGCATCCTGATCGTCGCGTTGCCGCTGAATTGATCGCAGAACACCGTTCACTAAACCGCTAGCCCAAGGTTTTCCCAAATTACGACAAGCCGCAACGCACTCGTTTACCGCCGCGTACTCGGCGGTTTCCATGTGAAGCAGTTGGTATGCGCCTACCAACAAGAGGTGCTGCACATCGAGATCCTTGGCTTTAATTGGCTTTTTAAGCAAAGCGCCGATGGTTTTGCTTAGGGACAGATAATGACGGCTGGTGCCATAGAGAAGCTCTCGCTGCAGCGGCGATTCAAGCCATTGAGGACGGTGGATGCGCAGCCATTCAATCGTCCTGCCGTGTTTGATGATCTGACTTAGCGCCCTGGCGACGGCCAATCGCTCGTTGCTGGCGGTAGATTCAGGGGTTGGGTTGGGGGTGGCGGTCATGCAGGTTGGCCAGCAGTGAATACCCTGCCCGGGGAGAAGACATCGGCGTAGCCATTACGCGCAGCAGCGGCATTCATCGCCGCTCCCTTGCCGCGGTTAATTTTGAGTTGTTCCACTTCAAGGCAGCCGTTGCCGCACGCAACCACAAGGCGTTTTTTCCCCGCGTCCAGCTGCGTGCCCGCAGCCATTGGCTGGTGGTTGGCTGTGGGCGGCAGTGCCTTGGCCTTGAGTAGCTGTATTTGCACGCCGTCAAGTTGAGTATGAGCGGGCATTCTGTGCGACAGAGCCCACACTTGGCGGGCAATTTGGTTGGCGCTATTGCGCCAATCTATGACCCGGTCTGATGGCGTCAGCTTGTGGGCATAGCAAATACCCTCATCACTTTGTGGTACCGGTGTTTTTGGCAAACGACCCAGTACCTCGATGAGTAGCTCGGCCCCGAGAACCGCGAGACGGCGCTCTAAAGCCAATACGTCTTCACTATCCGCAATAGCCACGGCCTGACTGGCGTAAACCGGCCCAGTGTCTAGCCCTTCTTCCATTTGCATGATGGCTACGCCGGTTTGTTGATCTCCGGCCATGACGGCGCGCTCGATGGGGGCAGCGCCGCGCCAGCGCGGTAACAACGATGCATGGACATTAATACAGCCATAAGTGGGGATAGAAAGCACTTCCGGGGGCAAGAGCAAACCGTAGGCCGCCACCACTAAAACGTCAGGCTGAATCTCCTGCAATGCTGTTTGAGCATCGGTCTGCCGCAGTGTTGTCGGTTGCAAAACGGGTAAGTCTACTTGCGTCGCCAGGGTTTTAACCGGATTGGCTGTGGTCTTGCGGCCCCTGCCTGTGGGACGGTCGGGCTGAGTAAGTACTAACTTAGCCGGAAAGGGCGATTCTTGAAGTCGCGCTAAAATCACTGCCGCAAACTCTGGGCTCCCAGCGAAGGCGACGGTCTTCATCTCAGTGCGCTCGCGAACTCGAGCGAGACCGCAGCTTCTTGGTGATGCGTCCGCGTTTGAGACTCGATAGGTAGTCGACGAACAGCTTGCCGTCCAGGTGATCACACTCATGCTGAATGCAAATGGAGAGCATGCCTTGGGCGGTGAACTCTATTGGGTTGCCAGCTATATCTTGGGCCTGGACGTCAACGTGCTGGAAACGTTCGACCACGTCATACACATCGGGTACCGACAAACAGCCTTCCTCGCCTTTAACGCGATCGCCATAGGGCGCAAGCTTGGGGTTAACCAGAATGTGGGGTTGGTTTTTTTCCTCGCTGACGTCGACCACGATAAGGCGCTTGTGAACGTTGACCTGAGTTGCCGCAAGTCCAATGCCCGGCGCCGCGTACATGGTTTCCAACAGGTTTTCTGAGAAGACTCGGAGTTGATCATCGAATACCTCGACGGGCGTGGCCTTGGTTCTGAGTCTGGGATCTGGGTGGTGCAAAATTCTCAATAAAGGCATAAGGAATTGGCGTAATACAGGCGTTAAAGGCGAGGAGTATACCCGTTAGCCGGCAAAACACTTACCGCCATTGACGCCAAAAACCGCTGATTCTGACGGTATTCCGCGTTACACAACCGGTTCATCGTTAACCGGTAGGCAGCCTGGTGCAGATTAGTGATTCAACTCGACGGCTTTGCAGCTTGCTGGCCGCTTGGCCTCGTCAAAGATTATTTCGTTGGTTGGCTGACCAGGCTTCTCCTATCGACGCGCTGGCAGCTAAGGCACAACCGCCGAAGCATTGGCAGCGCAAAAGCCCCAACGATAAATTTACCGCCGCGAATAAATTGCCGCTGGGCTTTCGAGGTTTCCACCACCGCGCGGTGGGCATTTTTGACGTTCATTATCCTGAGGCTCTAAGAAACATACCGGATCCACCGCTGGTGCTGTTTTGTCTCGGTGACCTGGGCGTTCTCGATGGTCCCTGTGTGTCGGTAGTAGGAGCGCGTCGCTGTACAACCATGGGTAAGGCGGTTGCGCAAAGCATGTCCGCAGAATTGGCCGCTGCTGGTTGCTGTATTGTCAGCGGCCTGGCGCTGGGTATCGACACCGCCGCCCACAAAGGCGCGCTTAACGGTGCTGGCAATAGCTCGGTCCCTGGTCCAGGCATGCAAGCTCAAGGTGAAATCATCGAACCCGCTGCGATACCCGCCCGTTCAGTCAAAACCGCCGCTGTGTTGGGCTCAGGATTTGGATGGCTCTACCCAAAACAAAACCGCGGGCTGGCCACCACGATCCTAAAAGCCGGCGGACTGATTTTGTCTGAGTATCCAGGTGATATGCAGCCCAGGCCTTATCAATTCCCGGAGCGTAACCGCCTGATTAGCGGGCTGTCTGCCGCCACATTGCTAGTGGAGGCTACCGAACAAAGCGGCTCGCTGATAACAGCGCGCCTGGCGTTGGAGCAAGGCCGGGACGTTTGTGCCGTGCCCGGACCGCCAACCAGTCCGGTGTCCAGAGGGTGCCACCGATTGATTCGCCAGGGCGCCGCACTGGTAACCTGCGCTCAAGACGTGTTGGAAGAGCTGGGCTTACCACACCCAGAGCCAGCAACCCATAGCACGCCTGGGCTGACTCGATCTGAGACTAGCAGCGGGTTCGAGGTACAGCGCCCAAACGATTCGACGCTATCAACGCCTGCCGCCAAGGTATACGAAGTTTTGGCTGGGCAACCTGTGCAGTTTGACGCTGTTGCTGAGCTTACTGGGTTGTCAGCTCAACAAGTCAGCCAGAGCTTGGTTGAACTGCAGCTGGTTGGATTTGTCCGACAGGGGGCTGACGGGTATATTCGCGTGCCCTAACACGAATGGAGATCAACATGAGCTGGGTTGCCGTACTAATGGGTTCTGAGTCGGATTGGCCGGTCATGCAATCAACGACGTCGATGCTGGAGACGTTGGGTATTAAATTCGAAGTCAAAGTAACCAGCGCTCATCGCACACCAGCGGGCACCCAAGCCTATGTTCAAGACGCCGAGGAGCGGGGATGCCGGGTCTTTGTTTGTGCGGCGGGTATGGCCGCGCATCTTGCAGGTGCCGTTGCCGCCCACACCCAGCGGCCGGTCATTGGTGTGCCAATCGATAGCGGGCCACTGCAGGGTTTCGATGCTCTGCTCTCGACCGTGCAAATGCCCGGTGGCATCCCAGTTGCGACGGTAGCCGTAGGCAAGGCTGGTGCGAAAAACGCAGCATATTTGGCTGCACAAATCCTTGCGGTAGCCGACGACGCTCTGCACCAGGTGGTGGTGAAGGATCGCAGCGATAATCGAGAAAAAGTCGAGGCGCAAAACGAATCCGTACAGAGCTCTTTGAAGTCGTGACATCGCCAGGTGACGCCGCGGCCTGTGTAGCGGCGGGCGGTGTCATTGCGCATGCCACGGAAGGCGTTTGGGGTTTGGCCTGTGACCCTAACAACGTACAGGCCGTGCAGCGGATTATTGAGCTAAAAGGCAGGGATGCCGACAAAGGGCTCCTGCTCATTGGGGCATCGGCGAACGTGTTTGCAGATGCACTGAATGCGGTAGATGCCGAGGTCAGGGCAACAATCGAGGCCAGCTGGCCCGGGCACATCACCTGGCTGTTGCCCGGTGATGCTTATCCACCGGCCATCAAAGGAAAACACGCAACAGTTGCCTGCCGTGTTCCTGATCACACCCAGGCAAGGCAAATTGCCGAGGCCTTTGGCGGGAGTTTGGTTTCCACATCGCTGAACCGGGCCGGAGAGCCGCCGATAACAGATTATGCTCAAGCATTGGCCGCCTATGGTGACCTCGTGGACCTTATTGTCCCGGGTCGAACCAGTGGTTTGCGCGGTTCAAGCGCTATTTACCATTTAGACGGTTCCGTCCTGCGCCCGGGAGGTGAGTAGTGCGTTTGGGTGTGGCTGGCAATCCGATAGCGCACTCGCTATCCCCAGATATCCATTACGCGTTCGCAAAATCGCTGGGTATTGAAATCACCTACGAGCGATATCTGTTTGCTCACGAAGGTTTTGAACATGAGGCCCAGGCCCTGTTTGAAGAGGGCGTTCAGGGCCTGAACGTTACGGTGCCTTTTAAACAGGATGCCTACAAATTCGCTGACGAGTTGGACCCGCTGGCGCGAGCGGCAGGGGCAGTCAACACGCTGGTTAAAAGAGCCAATGGCGTCTGCGGCTACAACACGGATGGGGTAGGAATGGTTCGGGACCTGCAAGTACGGCACAACGTGGAGCTGCAGGGTGCCGCCGCGCTGATCCTTGGGGCTGGCGGGGCTTGCCGTGGAATTATCCAGCCCTTGCTGAATGCCGGGGTCAAGAGGATTTGGGTCGGCAATCGAACCTTGGAGCGCGCACACGAGGTGGTCGCCGAATTTCCACTGGATCACGGTGGCGCCCTAGCGGCCGTGGCGCTGGATTCATTGGGCTCAAACCCACCAGAGGCCGGTTTAGTGTTCAACAGCACCGCCCTAGGTCTTGATAACAGCGATATCCAATTACCCACGGCGATAGTGGCTGGCCGCGTATGTTACGACCTCAGTTACGGGGCGCAGGCTCGATTTGCCCAGTGGGCTGAGGTCAATGGAGCCTCAAGGAGCCTCGATGGATTGGGTATGCTGGTAGAGCAGGCTGCGGAAAGTTTCGATCTTTGGTTGGGCAGTCGTCCGGACACCAACCCTATCTACGGCGCTCTAAAACAGAAATTAACGTGATTAAGTGAACTGTATGACGAGTAAAATCTTTACCCTAAGGACCTCAGGTGAGTAAGGCTAAGCGTTTTATCTCGGGCGCGGTATGTCCCCAATGCCGAGAGGTGGATCGCACCGTGATTGAGGGCATTGCTGCCGCGAGCTCTGAAATCTCTCTAGACGAGCTGCCGACTGAGCACATTCAGCGCAGATGCGTGGCGTGTGGGTTTATCGAAGCTCTGGAGTCCGGGCAAAACGCGGTAAATGCGGCCATACCCAGAGCTAGGCATGAGCGAAGCCGAGTCGCTACCACTCGCGCCACCCCGGTAAAGATTATTGATCCAAGCGGGCCCAAACCCTCCTAGAGCAAAGAGAAAAGCTTCGCAAATAGTTGGAATTGTCCAAGTTTATTGATGCTAACAAGTTGCCCGGGGATACCTGACTGCTATAATCGCCGCGCTCGCGCTCGAGTCAATTCGAGTGAAATGCCACGAAATTATTGCCATGCGCTATTTCGGAATCAGCTTTTTGTTTTTGGGAGGAGAAGGGACCAAACGCAGAGGACTGAAAAGCCCGTAGGAAAAGCCCGTAGGAAAAGCCTGCAGGGAAAGCAAGGTGGAACGTTGTACGGCAGCGCCGGTCCCGGCCTGTTGAAGCAGTGGGAGACTATTCCAGCAGCAGCGAAGGCCTCCGGAAGAGCAAAGATCGACGACAACAAAACGGCAACGTGCAACAAGCAACAAAATAGCGTGATTCCCCGATATCGCTAGATAAGCGCCCCGCAGAGAAGCGGAGCGGGGAAGCAGTTTGCTTGCCGATAAGGCGGGCGAGAACGAAATATACAGGGCCTTCGGGCGCCATGGACTAAGTAGAGAGAAAGAGCAAAATGAAACATCAGCTTTTGCGAGGGATGGTCGGGCTGTCAACGATGTTGCTAAGTGGCATAGCTGCCGCTGACGAGTTGAACCTGCGTGTTGGAGTGACGGATATCAGCCGTCAGGTGTATGACCTGCACATGACGATTTTCCTGATCTGTGTAGCGATTGGTGTCGTGGTGTTCGGTGTACTGTTTTGGTCTGTATTTGCCCACCGTAAGTCCAAGGGCGTCGAGCCAGCGACTTTCCACGAAAGCACTAAACTGGAGCTGGCTTGGACTATTGTGCCAACGCTGATTTTAATCGTCATGGCCATACCGGCTACCCAGGTGCTGGTTGCCATGTACGACACCGGCGGCGAGGATATGTCTATCGAGGTGCGCGGCTACCAGTGGAAGTGGCAATACAAGTATCTAGACGACGATTACAACAATACGTTGTCGTTCTTCTCCGTAATGTCGACGCCGCGAGATGAAATTTACAATCAGTCCGTTAAGGATGAGAACTACTTGCTCGACGTTGACGAGTACTTGCGCATCCCGACTAACCGCAAAGTGCGCTTTTTAATCACCGCCGAGGATGTAATTCACGCGTGGTGGGTTCCGGACTTCGGCATAAAGCGAGATGCGATTCCGGGAATGTTGAACGAGTTATGGACCATTGTAGAGGAGCCAGGAATCTACCGTGGTCAATGCACTGAACTTTGCGGCAAAGACCATGGCTTTATGCCTATTGTGGTCGAGGTCATGCCAGAGGCGGAATTTGACGCTTGGTACGCTTCCAAGGTTTCCTCAGAGATGGTTCGACAAGAGACCATTGGAAACGATCTAACCCATGAAGAGTTAATGGCGCAAGGCGAAGCGGTATACGGAACGTACTGTGCATCCTGCCACTTGGCTAACGGCGAAGGCGTAGCACCAGTGTTCCCAGCGATTGCGGGCTCCTCGGTTGCGTTGGGGCCTCGGGATGACCACTTGAGTCTCGTCATTAACGGGGTCGCTGGCACGGCGATGCAGGCCTTCGGGCGACAGCTGGATCCAGTACAATTGGCCTCGGTGGTGCACTATCAGCGCAACGCGTTTGGTAACAACGTTGGGGATATGTCCCAGCCACAAGATGTCATTAATCTTTCTAACGGTCAGTAAGGAATAGTCATGAGCGAAGTTATTCACGCAGATCATCACGACGACCACGCACACGGGCCTGAGAAAGGCTTAAAGCGGTGGTTATTCACTACCAATCACAAGGACATTGGAACGCTGTATCTTTGGTTCAGCTTTGCCATGTTCCTCGTTGGCGGGGTTTTAGCGCTGGTGATTCGAGCTGAGCTGTTCCAGCCTGGCCTACAGTTCGTGCAGCCAGAGTTTTTCAATCAAATGACCACAAACCATGGATTAATCATGGTATTTGGCGCCATCATGCCCGCGTTTGTTGGCCTGGCGAACTGGTTGATCCCCATGCAGGTCGGAGCTCCAGATATGGCCTTGCCTCGAATGAACAACCTGTCTTTTTGGATTCTGCCGTTTGCCTTCGGTATGATGATTTCAACGTTGTTTATGGAAGGCGGCGGCCCCAACTTTGGCTGGACTTTTTACGCGCCGCTGTCCACTACTTACGCACCCCCGTCAGTTACCTATTTCATTTTCGCCGTGCACCTCATGGGCGCATCGTCGATCATGGGCAGCATCAACATCATTGCGACGATTCTGAATATGCGTGCTCCTGGCATGACGCTGATGAAGATGCCGATGTTCGTTTGGACCTGGTTAATTACCGCATACTTGCTAATCGCGGTAATGCCAGTACTGGCTGGTGCGGTGACCATGATGTTGTTCGACATCCACTTTAACACAAGCTTCTTTAATGCTGCTGGTGGTGGTGACCCCGTCATGTTCCAGCACATTTTCTGGTTCTTCGGACACCCTGAGGTGTACATCATGATTCTGCCGGCGTTCGGCATTGTCTCGCACATTATTCCCGCCTTTGCGCGCAAGCGCCTGTTTGGCTACACGTCCATGGTGTACGCCGTGGCGTCGATCGCCTTTCTGTCGTTTATCGTTTGGGCGCACCACATGTTCACTGTGGGCATGCCGCTAGCGGGTCAGCTGTTCTTCATGTACAGCACAATGCTCATTGCGGTGCCGACTGGGGTTAAGGTTTTCAACTGGATATCTACCATGTGGCGCGGCTCAATGACCTTTGAAACGCCCATGTTGTTTGCCATCGCTTTCGTCGTGTTATTCACCATGGGCGGCTTCTCCGGCCTGATGCTTGCAATCACTCCTGTGGATTATCAGTACCACGATACTTACTTTGTGGTTGCGCACTTCCACTACGTGTTGGTGCCCGGTGCACTGTTTTCCATCATTGCCGCGGTGTACTTTTGGTTTCCAAAGTGGACCGGCAAGATGTACGACGAGACCTTGGGCAAGATCCATTTCTGGCTGTCGTTTATCGGTGTGAACATCACGTTCTTCCCTCAGCACTTTTCGGGACTCGCCGGTATGCCGCGTAGAATTCCTGACTACCCGCTACAGTTTGCGGATTTCAATATGCTCTCAAGTGTTGGCGCGTTCATCTTTGGTCTGTCTCAAGTGTTCTTCCTATACGTGATCATCAAGTCCCTGCGTTCTGGCGAGCCAGCGACGGGCCGGTCATGGGAAGGCGCTAAAGGACTGGAGTGGACTTTGCCATCACCAGCGCCCTACCACTCCTTTACACAGCCTCCGGTTGTGAAAGACGAAGAGGTACTAGGCTAAAGCTGAAGCGTTATGGCGGAGCAAACACAACAAGCAGGAATCAAGAAGACTGTGCGCAAGACTTCGCTAATTGTCTTGGGTATGTGTGGGTTTGCCTTCGCCTTAGTTCCCCTTTATGACCTGTTCTGTGAGGTGACAGGTTTAAACGGGAAAACCGGCGGGCCATATGTTTTTGATGAAGCGAGTACTGAACCAGATCGCTCTCGACTGATAAAAGTCAATTTTTTAACGAATACCAATGAAGGTATGCCATGGAAGTTTTGGTCGGGTAAGGGTGCGGTGAGGGTCCACCCTGGCGAGGCTAAGACCGTAAGCTTTTTTGTAAAGAATACGACGAACAAAACCATGGTAGCTCAAGCGATACCATCGCTTGTGCCATTTTCGGCAACAGAGTTCTTCCACAAAACTGAGTGCTTTTGCTTCGAGCAACAGTTACTGCAGCCTGGGGAAGAGGTAGAGATGCCCATGCGTTTCATTGTTGGGCGGGAACTGCCGAAAAATGTAGGGTCGATTAATCTGAGCTACGCTCTTTTTGATATCACTGACCGCGTTGATCTATCTGCCATTGAAGGTAATGGTGCATCGACCCGACTGGCAGCAGCTGGCGGGTAACAAACAGTTCTAGTGGAGGAGTCTCATGGCTAATTCGGCCGACGTCGATAAGTCGATTTACTACGTACCGGAATCGGGTTGGTACCCGGTATTCCTGGCCTTTGGCCTTATGTTAACGGTGACGGGCTTGGCCGGATGGCTGAATGATGTCAGCGCTGGCGGCACCGGTGATGCGACGCAGTCAACCATAGGTTTTGCGGTTGTAGCTCTGGTTCTGTATAGCTGGTTCGCCAAGGTTATTGAAGAAAACACTGCGGGGCTTAATAACGAGTCGGTACAGCGCAGTTACGTTTGGGGAATGGGTTGGTTCATTTTCTCTGAGGTTATGTTCTTTGCAGCCTTCTTCGGAGCTTTGTTTTATGTGCGTACCTTTGTGGTGCCATGGTTAGGCGGCGAAGGCGAAAAGGGCATTACGAACTACTTATGGCCGGCCTTCGAGGCAACCTGGCCAGTGGTGCAGAATCCGGATTCTGCGATTTTCGTGAATCCTGGCCAGAGTATGCAGGCCCCTGGGGTGACCGACGTTAGCGCTTGGGGCGCGTATTTGCCCTTTTACAACACCGTCATACTGCTTAGCTCCAGTGTCACTGTACATTTTGCTCACGACGCAATTAAAGCGCAGAACCGGAACAAGCTGATCGGCTGGTTAGGCTTAACCGTGCTCTTGGGTTTCGTATTCCTAGTTTTGCAGGTCGAAGAATACATCCACGCCTATACTGAGTTAGGACTAACCCTTGGAAGCGGAATATACGGCTCCACGTTTTTCATTCTTACGGGGTTCCACGGATTTCACGTAACCCTGGGCACCTTTATGCTGCTAATACAGTTATTCAGGGCGTTTAAAGGGCATTTTTCACCCAAAGACTGCTTTGGTTTCGAGGCCTCGAGTTGGTACTGGCACTTCGTTGACGTGGTGTGGGTCGGGCTCTTTATCTTTGTCTATGTGGTGTAAAGACGTTGGGTAACAAAACCCAGCATTAGAAAAAGGGGCGTAAGCCCCTTTTTTGTTTTTACTGTGCGTTATTTGCAGCGGGTTCTGACTCTGCACTGCTGGGCACCGCCCCAGTGGCGCCGTGCCAAGGGGCGTTCAACCCCATTCGAAGTTCACCAGTGTAGAACCCATAGCCGATGGCGATAACAAGCAAAGTTGCGAAGGTGATGCGCACACCGAGGGCGTACCAAAGCCGGCGACTGTCCGGTTTACCCGTATCCTTGAACAGAAACACCAGGCCGCTCATGAGGCTGAGTATCACGCAAATTAGTAGTATGACGATAATGATTTTCAACACGGCTAGGTTACTCCTATGTGGTAGCTGCAGATTGTACCGATCTGCTGTGAGCGTTAAGTGATGACTAGGTTCAACCCAGGTTGGCGGATGACGGCGCTGTTTCTCATCATGATGCCGATTCTGCTGTTGTTGGGTAATTGGCAGGTCGAGCGTGGCGAACAAAAACGCTCCCTCGAGAATCAGTACCTTGCAAAACTGACAGAACTGCCTGTGAGGCCTTCGCCCGAGTCCCTGTCCCAGCCGTTTCAAGCTTTACGGTTAGTTGGCCGATACCACCCCGAGATCTTTCTGTTGGATAATCAAGTCTCGAAGGGAACCGTAGGCTTTTGGGTTTATCAAGTGTTCGAAGATCAGCTTCAGGGCAACCTGCTGATCAATCGTGGTTTTGTGGCATCCACCGGCCGGGATAGTCTTCCCGACGTTCAAGCGCCTGCTGCCGAGATCACGGTCATCGCTACTGTTTGGCCGGATGTTGGTCTAATCCCCGCTTGGGGCGAACAAACCTGGAGTTCAGATTGGCCGAAGGTAGTGCAACGCTCCAATATATCTCGTATGGCAGAAGTTGCCGCCGTCTGGCCGGTAGAGCTCAGACTGGAGCCCGGCCAGCCTAGCGTTTTAGAGCCTGCTCCCTTCGCTTCGCGTTTATCTGATGACAAACATAGGGGCTACGCGGCGACCTGGTTCGGTTTGGCGACGGTGCTTTTATTGGGCTACCTCTACTTAGGCTGGTCCGGTCGACACTAAACTGAGTGCCGGCGCGGCTTGCCAGTTAACATCGACATCCAGGAAGGCGTAAGCGTCGACCTCTAACAAAACGGAAGGAAAATGCAGCAGTCAAAACAATCTGCGAGGACCAGTGGCCGCAAGCAGTTGACCATTATTTTGATAATGGCCCTTTGTTCTCTCGGGGGTTCTTACGCGCTATTTTTTGCGGCGAAAAGCGGCAGCAGTTGGGGCACAACAAACAACGGGACCTTCGTGCAACCTCGCACGACCATAGCAGACCTGCAGTGGCGAACCACAGACGATTTGACCTTATCTACGTCGGACCAATGGTGGTTGTGGGTCGTGGCAGAAAACTGTGACGCTATTTGCGGCGACGCATTGCAGAAACTAAGGGCCGCCCACATATTGTTGAACAAAGAAGCTAAGCGCGTTCGCCGGGGCATAACTACCCAAGGTGGGTTTACTGTGCCGGAGGACCAACCGGATCTGCTCCGTATTAATTCGTCTGTCGAGCAGACCCCTCAAGGAATTTACATCGTCGACCCAAATGGCAATTTGGTTTTCCACTACCCGTTGGATATCAACCCAAAATTGTTGTTGGCGGATCTTAAGAGGCTACTGAAGGTGTCACAAATTGGTTAATACGCAAATTAGAAAACTCGCTGGCTTTGGTGTGATTTTCGCGCTCTTGGTGGTCTCCGTTGGCGCCTACACGCGCCTAGCGGATGCAGGGCTGGGCTGCCCGGATTGGCCTGGATGCTACGGGTTTCTTACCGTGCCGGACCAAGCGGGAGAGATTCAAACCGCAGAGGCGCTTTACCCGGACGCGCCGGTTGAGTTCGTCAAAGCCTGGTGGGAAATGGGCCATCGCTACATCGCTGGGGCCCTGTTGGTGCTGGTGTTTATCATGTTGGTAAAGGCTTTCCGCGGCCGGAATGACGAGGACACGCCGCTTGCCCTGACCGGCGTTTTAATGATCGTAATTCTTTGTCAGGCGGCGTTCGGTGCGTGGACCGTTACCTTAAAACTATGGCCTCAGGTGGTTACGGGTCATCTGCTAGGCGGTTTTACAACTTTGAGTCTGATATGGCTGCTCTACTTGCGTCAGGGTGGCGCAAGTTCTGTAGTGCAAGCCTTACCCGCACCGACCATGCTGGCTAAAGTTGCTTTTGTTGCCGTGGTAATCCAAATAATGCTGGGTGGGTGGGTTTCCTCCAATTATGCGGCCCTCGCTTGTTACGACTTTCCAAGCTGCGACGGCACTTTTTCACCGCCGATGGATCTGCAGGAAGGATTCAACATTTTTCAAAGCGTAGGTCCAAATTACTTGGGCGGGATAATGACAAGTGAAGCGCGAACGGCCATTCATTGGGTCCACCGCATAGGTGCAGTTGTGGTGCTCTTCGTTGTCGGCGGGTTAGTAATTCAGTTGGTCAAGCGCTTGCCTCTAATTGGGTACACGCTATTGGCGGCGTTACTTGCTCAAATAACGCTTGGCATTTTGAACGTGGTCTGGGTATTACCGCTACTTAACGCTACCGCACACAATACTGTGGGAGCCCTGTTGCTGCTTGTGCTGGTTACTATAAACTTCGCGCCCCGGCTGCGGACTCTGCAGTCCAATGTCTGAGTATCAAGTTACAATGAGCGAAGCAATCGCTAGCCCTACATGGCAAGACTACCTAGAGATGTGCAAACCTCGAGTTGTGGTGCTGATGTTGCTCTGTGCCGTGGTCGGGATGTTTATGGCAACGCCTGGCATGGTCCCTGTGGCCACGCTGTTTTTTGGCAGCTTGGGCATAGCGCTGGTGGCGGGCTCTGCGGCAGTGGTGAATCACATTGCAGACCAGCACATTGACGCGCAAATGGCGCGCACAGACAACCGACCGGTTGCCACCGGCCGGGTGACGAATCAACAAGCGTCCGTGTTTTGTGCGATCACCGGTGTCGCTGGAATGCTTATTCTGTGGTTCTTTGTGAACCCGCTCACCGCATGGTTGAACCTTGCATCGTGGGTGGGTTACGGCTTCATCTACACCATGTATCTAAAGCGAGCGACCCCGCAAAATATTGTCATTGGTGGAATCTTTGGCGCCGCGCCACCGCTTTTCGGCTGGACAGCGGTCACCAATAGCGTCGATCCGGGCGGGCTGCTGCTAGTGTTAATTATCTTCGCTTGGACGCCACCGCACTTTTGGGCTTTGGCGCTGGAGAGAAAAGAAGAGTATGCCGATGTGGGTATGCCGATGCTGCCTGTCACCCACGGCGACGCCTTCACGCGACTGCACATACTGCTTTACACCATTTTGTTGGTCATTGCTTCAGTACTGCCCTTTGTCATTGCCATGTCAGGACCCATTTACCTCGCTGGCGCGTTGGCCCTAGGGTCAGGGTTTTTGTATTGGTCTATCGTCTTGCTTCGTAACAACAACGCGAAGGCGCCTATGGAAACCTTCCGCTACTCGATTGTTTACCTGGGCGCGTTATTTGTGCTGATGTTGGTAGATCACTACCTATTCTTAGGCATCAGCCTTGAGGCGCCCATTCAAATGACACCGATCTCGGCGTAACTTGTGAATACGATTAAAAGCACCGTCCTGCTCTGCTTAGTTTTTATCTCCATTGTGCTGGTGATGTTCGTTATAAGCGTACTTCGGGTCCCTCAGCTATCCGAAGAAGAAATGCGGGCGAAAGGCGTGTTCATTTTGCCCAAACCGCGGGATATTGCCGAATTTCAGTTAGAAACCCACACCGGCGAGCCTTTTCGTCGATCGGATTTGGAAGGCCAGTGGAGCTTTATCTTCTTTGGCTTCGTCAATTGCCCTGACGTTTGTCCAACCAGCATGGCAGTGTTGGGGACCGCAGAGCGTGAGCTTCGAACACAAGACGCGGCATTGGCCGAGTTGTTCCAGGGGATTTTAGTTTCCGTCGATCCCGAGCGAGACACGCTGCAGCAGCTAGGCAGTTATGCCACGGCATTTTCCCCTCGGTTTTTAGGCGTAACCGGGGCTAGGGAGGCCCTCGTCACGCTAACCAGCCAGCTTAACGTGGCCTTTGCCAAAGTGCCGTTAAGCACTGCAGGCTCAGCGACAGTAGAGGCCCCAGAGAACGCCTACACCGTAGACCACACTGGCAATATCGTGATTGTTAATCCGAAAGGTCACTATCACGGATTCATTAAGTTGCCACATGATGCCGAGACCATTAGGCTGACTTTTCAAACGTTGGCGGCGCAGTTTTAGGCCTGAGATATAGGGGCGTTTGTCCCGCGCTAAACGGTGCGCAGCTCGCATAGGCCAAACTGCCTAATCCCTAAGACATTCGAAATGTGATGGGTGAATTGGCTTGTTGCCAAGGCTGCCGTTGGTTCTTCAAGCTTTCCTGACTAAGGCGGTCTATGAGCACGGGCACTTCTTCTCAGCCAGAGAAAGATCATTCTTCTGTGTCATCGTCAGGGTTTTCGAGCGCCAAAACAGCAGCAGAGATCTACATCGAAACACGTGAAGCCACCGTTGCGCTCTGCGCGCCGTTAGAGACAGAGGACTTTGGTGTACAGCCCATGCCGGATGCCAGTCCGCCAAAGTGGCATTTGGCGCACACCACCTGGTTCTTTGAAACATTCCTGTTAAAAAGCTTCAGTAAGGGCTACAAGGCCTTTCATCCAGATTTTGCGCACCTCTTCAATTCCTATTACAACGGCATTGGTAAACCATTTCCCCGGGCCGAGCGAGGCAACTTATCGCGCCCCACGGTGGAACAAGTCATGGCCTATCGGCAACGCGTCGATGCGGCTCTTTGCGTATTGCTTGAGACAGCTGAAAAAGACCATCAATGGGCAGAGATCGGTCAGCGGCTCGAGTTGGGGGTACACCATGAACAACAGCACCAAGAGTTGCTATTAACCGACATCAAATACAATTTTGGTCACAATCCGTTATTTCCGTCACTCAAACAGGAAATTCAGCCCACAGAAAATGCGGTTGGGACTGAATCGCTCGAGCCTAATCCGCTGGGATTTGATGTTTTTGAACCTGGTTTAGTGGAAATTGGCGCCACCTCAAGCTTTTGTTTTGATAACGAGCTGCCTCGTCACAGGGTATACGTCGCGCCGTTCTCTCTGGCGAACCGGCTGGTGACCAATGGTGAATTTTTGGCGTTTATTCGCGATGGCGGCTACAGCCGGCCGGACTTGTGGCTATCGGAGGCTTGGTCGGCAAGACAAAATCAAGCGCTTCACCATCCCTTGTATTGGCGAAGCTGCAATGATGAGTGGTTTGAATATCAGCTAAATGGCGGTTTAACCAAGCTCCAGCTGGACGCACCGGCCGTGCACATTAATGGCTACGAGGCGGCGGCGTTTGCTGCCTGGTCGGGCGCCCGGTTGCCCACAGAATTTGAGTGGGAGGTCGCCGCCAAGGGGCAGCCGATTAGCGGTAATTTTGTTGAAAGCGGTAAGTACCACCCAGTAGCAAGCACGAGCGCGAATAAACAAATGTTTGGAGACGTCTGGGAATGGACCAGCAGTAGTTATGGGGCATATCCAGGATATCGCCCGTTACCCGGCGTACTGGGCGAATACAACGGAAAATTCATGAGCAGTCAGTGGGTGCTCAGAGGCGGTTCATGCGCCACGCCGAGAAGTCATATCCGCCCTAGCTATCGCAATTTTTTCTACCCCAAGGACGCTTGGCAGTTCAGTGGAATTCGGTTGGCGCAAGATTTGTGAGTGGCGCCGGTCAACAATTTGCATTTCTGGATCTGCAGCCCGAGCTCAACGACATGCTTTCTGAGGTTTGCACTAGCCTAAATCAGAACGCCAAAAGCCTGTCGCCAAAGTTCTTTTACGATGAGCGAGGATCCCAGCTATTCGAGGCGATTACTCAACTGCCAGAGTATTATCCAACTCGTACCGAGCTGGCCTTGTTTGCAGCGCACCTACCAGAAATCGCGGATTTGATTGGTAAGGGAAGCTGCGTGATTGAGTATGGCAGTGGCTCGTCGTTAAAAATTCGTCAGCTGCTGCAAGCGCTGTCGCCAGCGGCCTATGTACCTGTAGATATTTCCAAAGACTACCTCTTGAACACCGCTAAAGTGTTATCTGCAGATTTTACTGGTCTGGATGTGTTTCCAGTTTGCGCGGATTTTACCCAAGACATGGTGTTGCCTACCCAGGTAGCAAACCTGCAGCGAGTGGGGTTTTTTCCGGGTTCCAGCATCGGCAACTTTGAACCGGCACAGGCGCTCCAGTTCATGCAGCGGGTTGGCGCGACTATTGGCTCTAACGGTTACTTCCTCATCGGCGTGGACTGTAAAAAAGACCCGTTGGTACTCGAGCGAGCGTATGCAGATAGAGCCGGGGTGACCGCAGAATTTAACCTTAATGTGCTCGTGCATCTAAACCGAGTGCTTGGAGCGAACTTTCGCGTTGAGCAGTTTCAGCACGTGGCCAAGTACAACCAAGAGCGAGGCTGTATCCAGATGTTTTTGCGCAGTGAATGCGCCCAGCAGGTGAACATTGGTGAAACGATCTTTAGCTTTGATGCCGGAGAGTTGTTGCACACTGAGAATTCCTATAAGTACATGCCTTCAGAGTTCCTGGCGCTCGCAGAGCGTTCCGGGTTTCGTTGTCTCAAACACTGGCTGGATGAGCGCGATTATTTTGGCCTTTATCTTCTCCAGGCTCGATAGCCTTACCGTCGATTCCGTATCGCGGAAAAAGCGTTATGTGGCGAAAAGATAGGGGCATGGGTTTGGGGTTACTCGAATTCCCAAAGCACCCAGCTTGGCACCAGGCTTTCGACCCGGCGCAAATCGCCGTTGGCTTGTGTGGGGTCTCTCGGCACCAGGTAATAAGGTTTGCCGAAAGAGGGCACGATGCGAATCATGCGCAACTGCCCGTTCTGCCTGAACTCGTAAACCATGCGATTTTCTTCAGCGATCACTACCACGTCTGGCCCCCTGCCGTTGGCATGAGACAGGACCGGGGCAGCCGCAACGAGCCCAGCACATAGGCACCAGGGCAGTGCTCTGACGGATTGCCGTCGCACACTTTCTAGCAGAAGTCGTGCAAGTGAGGCCATAATTGATACCGGTTCTTTAAATAGCGAGCGTAACGTGACAGATAATCTAACGTCGAAGGCGGCAGAACTCCATGGTCCGGTTGTACTTGTTGACGGATCGTCCTATCTGTTTCGAGCGTTCTACGCCCTGCCCGATTTGCGAAGCACGAGTGGGCACCCAACGGGAGCCATTCGTGGCGTCATCAGCATGCTTCGCCGACTGGCAAAAGATTATCCCAACAGTCCACTGGCGGTGGTTTTTGACGCGCCCGGAAAGACGTTTCGCGATGATATGTACGACCAATACAAAGCGAATCGAAGCTCCATGCCCGATGATCTTCGGGAACAGATTGCGCCGCTGCATGAAATGATCAAGGCCATGGGACTGCCTTTTATTATGATTGAGGGTGTTGAGGCTGACGACGTGATTGGCACCTATGCCACCCAAGCCACCGCATCACAACAGCACACGGTTATTTCTACTGGCGACAAAGACATGGCTCAGCTCGTTACGCCGTTTGTCACGCTAGTGAATACGATGACTGAAACGACAATGGACGCCCAAGGCGTGGTGGATAAATTTGGGGTTAAACCAGAGCAAATTATCGACTACCTGGCGCTGATGGGAGACAGCGTTGACAACATTCCGGGTGTGCCGAAAGTGGGACCTAAAACTGCGGCAAAGTGGCTTAACCAATACGGCTCACTAGACAATTTGATGGCTAACGCCGATGAGATAAAGGGCAAAATCGGCGAGAACTTGCGGGACAGTGTCGAGCAGCTGCCATTGTCCAAGGCGCTGACTTCGATCAAATGTGATGTTGATCTGCCGCTGAGCCTTGCCGACCTGGTACCGACGCCACCCAATGTCGAGGTGCTAGGGCAGTATTATCGCGAATTCGAATTTAAGTCTTGGCTTCAGGAGGTAGAACAGCCGGACGACGCGGGCAGTGCGCCAAGTGCAGAAGCGGCAGCCCAGGTTGCGGAAGTTCAAGCCAACTATGACCTAATTTTGCGCGAGGCCGATCTAGACACTTGGGTTACCCGTTTAGGCTCCCAAGAGTTGATTGCCATTGACACCGAAACCACCAGCATCAACTACATGGATGCCGAACTTGTGGGCTTTTCTTTTGCCGTAAGCCCTGGTCAAGCCGCTTACTTGCCAGTGGCACATGACTACCCTGGTGCACCCACTCAGATCTCTTTGGCCGCCGCCATTGCCGCGCTAAAACCAATCCTTGAAAACCCAAGCATCGCCAAGGTTGGTCAAAATCTAAAATACGACATGAGTGTTTTGGCTCGATACGGTATTGAGATCGCTGGGCCGATCCACGACACCATGCTGCAGTCCTATGTGCTTAACAGCGTCGCAACTCGGCACAATATGGATGCGTTAGCGAGCTATTACCTGGATCGAAAAACCATCCACTTTGAAGATGTGGCAGGAAAAGGTGCCAAACAACTGACGTTTAACCAGGTGCCGCTGGAAACCGCAGGCGACTACGCTGCGGAAGATGCTGACGTTACGCTGCAGCTGCACAATTGCTTGTACCCGCAGCTGCAGGCGCAACCTGGACTGATTCGAGTCTACAACGAAATTGATATGCCGTTGGTGCGAATACTGTCCCAGGTGGAGCGGTGCGGCACACTCGTAGATGGGCGGATGCTAAAACAACATGGCGCTGAATTGGCTGATCGATTGCATCAGCTGACTCAGGAGGTTTGGGCTTTGGCCGGTGAGAACTTTAATCTGGATAGCCCCAAGCAGCTGCAGGCGATCCTATACGACAAGATGGGCCTGCCGGTGCTGAAGAAAACACCGGGAGGACAGCCATCTACCGCCGAGCCGGTGCTTGTGGACCTGGCTCAGGACTACGAGTTACCGGAAAAAATTCTAACGTATCGGGGTTTGGCGAAGCTCAAGTCAACTTACGCAGACAAACTGCCACTGGACATTAACCGTGACACCGGTCGAATTCACACCTCCTACCATCAAGCCGTTGCGGCAACTGGGCGGCTGTCGTCTTCTGACCCCAATTTGCAGAACATCCCTATTCGCAACGCCGAAGGCCGCCGCATCCGCCAAGCCTTTGTGGCGCCAAAGGGCAGCGTGGTGTTGGCTGCCGATTACTCGCAAATTGAACTGAGGATCATGGCCCACTTATCCGCGGACAGCGGGCTTCGGCAGGCTTTTGCAGAAAACCAAGACATTCATCGGGCAACTGCAGCAGAGGTTTTTGGGCTCGCCCCGGACGAAGTGGCGGACGAGCAGCGCCGCAGTGCCAAGGCCATCAACTTTGGGCTGATTTACGGCATGTCGGCTTTTGGCTTAGCCAAGCAGCTGAATATCTCCCGAGGCCTTGCAGCAGACTACATTGAGCGGTACTTCGACCGTTACCCGGGCGTATCGCGATACATGGAGGAGACAAAAGCGCTGGCCGCTGAGCAGGGCTTTGTGGAGACCGTTTTTGGTCGCCGACTCTATTTGCCAGAGATAAATGCAAAGGCGGTGCCTCGGCGTCAGGCTGCCGAGCGCACCGCGATTAATGCACCCATGCAGGGAACTGCAGCCGACATCATTAAGCTTGCGATGATTGCAGTGCAACAATGGTTACCCGACAGCGGTCTGGACGCGCAGATGATCATGCAGGTGCACGATGAATTAGTCTTCGAGGTGGCTGAAGCTGATGTAGAGGCCCTGAATAGTGGCGTCGTTACCCGCATGTCTGAGGCGGCTCAGCTCGACGTGCCCTTGGTGGTGGATACCGGCGTTGGCGAAAACTGGGATCAGGCGCACTAGCGCGGCAAACAAATCTCCGGTTTGGGTCGAGGCACTGCTGTCTTGGTTCTGGACTCTCGGTTCAGGACTCTTGGTTCAGGTCTTTTGGCCTGTGGGCGTGTCTAGCCATTGCAGCAAGGTGCCAATGAGCTCGGGTTTGCCCTGTCCTCGCAGCGCCGAAAAGCTCTGAAAAGACGCAGTGGGATGAGTTTTGTATAGGTTTTGGATTTTTGTCACAGCCTGCTTTTGGGCGCCAAAGCTAAGCTTGTCGGCTTTGTTGAGAAGCACGTGAATGGGTAGCTCACTGGCCTCAGCCCAGCTCAGCATTTCCTGATCAAAAGCCTGATTCGGATGGCGAATATCCATAACAAGGATGATGCCGGCCAGGGCATCGCGGTAAGACAAATACTGGTTAACCGCGCTTTGCCAGGCCTTTTGCGCTTCTTTTCCCGCCTTTGCGTAGCCATAGCCCGGCAGATCTACCAGTCGCCCGCCGGTGCGCACATCAAAAAAATTAAGTAGCTGAGTGCGGCCAGGGGTTTTGCTGACCTTGGCCGTCCGTCGATTGCCGGTGAGCTGATTCAGCACCGACGATTTGCCCGCATTGGACCGGCCTGCGAAAGCGACCTCGGCGCCGTCCATGGGAGGGCAACGTTTTAAATCCGGTGAACTGGTTAAAAAGGTTGCTTCCAAACGTTCTGGCAAAGACACATTCTCAGTCATCTTGTATATAATCTCGCGGCGCTTCTGGGTCGGGCCGCGTGGAGCTGCCGGCACCTGAAGTCAGTTGGATTTGGAGGCGGGAACCAGTGTATCACCGCTGGTGCAATAAGCTCAGCGGAGCCTCGCAGATTCGGATCGAAAAACGCTACGTGAATTCAGTCCTTGCAAAGGCCACGAGTATTAGCGACGCCCATTAAGACAGCTTGTTTTCGCTTGCTGGGCGATGGGGCGTCAAAAATTGTCAGTGAATTAGGGAAAACATAAATGAGTGTTCGCACAGCTGCAGCAAAACTAATGATCCTTTCTATGCTTCTGGGCGTCAGTGCGCCGCAAGCCCTGGCCGCTGGTGATGCGCAGGCGGGTAAAGCCGCATCTATGGTTTGTGCCTCTTGCCATGGCCAAGATGGTGCCTCGGCCATTGACCCCTCCTACCCTCAATTGGCTGGACAAAACGAGCGTTACTTGGCCAAACAGCTGAAAATGTTCCAGTCCGGTGAGCGTGACGTTGCGCTAATGACGGCTCAGCTGATTGGCAAAAGCGAGCAAGATTTAGACGACTTGGCTGCCTATTACGCGAGCCTGCCAGCGAAGTCTGCGCTGGCGTCGGGAAGTGATGACGAGATCGCACTGGCGCGCCAGATTTACAAAGGTGGTATTGCCGAAAAGGGAGTTGCGGCCTGCAGCGCCTGTCACGGACCCAATGGCGCCGGTAATGCCCAGGCGGGTTTTCCCCGAATTGGCGGTCAGTCGGTTGCCTATACTGCCGCTCAGTTGACGGCCTATCGAGAGGGTGCCCGCCGCTCTGACGAAGAGTACGGGGGCATGATGAGAGGTGTGTCGCGCGGATTGTCGGACAGAGAAATAGCGGTACTGGCTGACTACATCAGCGGCTTGAATTGATCCCCAGAGCTTCTTGGTAACCAAGCCCAATTGAACAGGGAGGGCGATGAACGTGAAGACTGCTAGAACTGTCATCACCTTATTAGCAATTTGCCTTGTCTCGCCTTGGGCCTTGGCTCAAGAACAGTACCTGGAAGGCATCCATTACGAGCGCATTGATGTCCCGGTAAAAACCGGGCTCGAAGACGCTAAGCCTCCCCAAGTGGAGGTGGTGGAAGTGTTTTCTTACATGTGTATCCACTGTTTCAGCTTTGATCCAGTGCTTGAGCAGTGGAAGGCTGACGGCAAACCTGCCAACGCAGCTTTCAATCGATTACCCGCCGTGTTTTCCAGCGATTGGTCACTGATGGCCAAGGCTTTCTACACCGCAGAGATTCTCGGCGTCGGCGCACAAATGCATGGGCCGTTGTTTGAGGCAGTGCACGTAAAGCCTAGGAACCTTCGAGACGAATCGAAGATGGCGCAGCTGTTCGAAGAGTCTGCCGGAGTAGCCGAAGAGGAATTCACAAAGGCCTACAATTCGTTCTTCGTGCGCAGCCGAGTCATGCAGGCACGGGCCAAGAGCCAGGCCTATGGCATCACCGGGGTGCCCGTCCTAATCGTCAACGGGAAGTACCGAGTTAACGGCAAAATGGCCGGCTCCAACGAGGCCATGCTAGACGTCGTGAACTATCTGGTGGAAAAAGAAAGCGCCGATCGCTAGGCCTAAGCGCTTTGCAGAGGGCCCGCTACCAAAGGGGGCGCTGACGCTGCTGTTTGGTTGCACCGTGCTTCTTTTTGCGATCTACCCGCTTACGTTTGACGGATTTACTGGGTTCAGTCGCCAATCGTTTCTTCGGTCGCTGGCGGGCCTCGCGAATCATGGCTTCAACGCGATTCAGGGCTTGTTGACGGTTTTTTAGCTGCGAGCGGTGATTACTTGCTTGTACAACCAAAATACCGAGTTTGCTAATGCGGTTAGCCTGGAGCTGTTTCAGGCGCCGCAGGGTATAAGCATCCAGCTCCAGCCGCTCGATGGTGACTCGCAGTTCTACGGCCGTGGACGTTTTGTTTACGTGTTGCCCGCCGGGTCCGGAACTGTGAATGAATTGAAATTCGCAGGCTCCGGAGGGAATGTGGCTTGTGTTAGACGTACTCATAGAGGCCCCGCGGTTTAATCCATTGCCGTTAAGTTACCGATGATTGAGTAGACAATAAGCGCGCAGTCGTGCGGCAACGCATGGGCTTCTTGGATGTTGCTGAGTAAACTATGCCGACACTGGGTTGAGAGATACAGGTCTCCCATGAGAGTTATGGCGACAACATAACAGTGCAATGCCAAAGGCTGCAATGGCGGCCCTGAGAGTGAAGAAATAGCAAAGGAAAAACTATGAGTGCGTTGGAACGCCAAGAGTTAATCGCCAAGCTGCAGTCTTGGCAGGCGGAAGAAATCGATAGCGAGGCAGTTTGGCAGTGGGCTCTTGCGGCAGTTCAGCAGCGTCGTGCCGAGGACGCGGTGATTGTCGCCGTAATGGAAATGCTCTGCGCACTGCCGCAAGACCTGTGGATTGAGGAAGATGCTCAAGTCATGATTGATGCATTGCACAACCCGGCTGATCAATCTGACCTGTCCATGAATTTGCTTTGGAACTACCCAGATATCGTTGATCAGCGCAGCCGCCGTCGGGCGTTAGAGGATCATCCGCTGTATGGGCCGTATTGTGCGGAGTAGCGAGAGCGCGAGTAATTTCCAATGGTAGAAGGCGGCGAGAAGCTGCGGGAATTATTGGGTTTATTGGATCTTGAGCAGATCGAGGAAAACATTTTTCGCGCACAACACCCGGAAGGTCGGCAGGGCCGGCTGTACGGCGGTCAGATAATGGCCCAGGCGCTGATGGCCGGAGGGCGAACGGTGTCTGCAGACCAGCGTGTCCACTCCCTACACGGTTACTTTTTGCGTCCTGGCGACCCGAAGGTGCCTGCAATTATTCGAGTCGAGCGGGCTCGTGACGGTCGGTCCTTTGCAACCCGCCGGATCTTGGTGACTCAGCGTGGCGAAGCCATTTTCAACATGGACGCCTCTTTTCAGATTCAAGAGTCCGGCTTACAGCACCAGGCACCAATGCCCGATCTTGTCCCGCCTGGCGAAGAGAAAATTCCCGCGGCGCTGCGAGATGCACCGTTTATAACTTGGCGCCACGAATTTCGGCGTTTGCAGTCTGAGAGCCCCCAGCCGCCGGAGCAGTTTGTCTGGTTCAAGCCAACGGGGCCGGTACCCGATGACCCGCTAACGGCGGCGTGTCTGTTGGTATACGAATCCGACAACGTACTCATCGGCACAGCGCGCCTGCCTCACCGTGGCAGTTTTCAACGAGAACACATGCAGGTGGCAAGCCTGGATCACGCAATGTGGTTTCACCGCCCGATTCAAGTCGATCAATGGCTTTTGTACGCTATTGATTCACCCAGTGCGTCCCAGGCTCGAGGGTTCGCCCGCGGTAATATTTTTACTGAGAGCGGTGAACTTATTGCGTCCACCACTCAGGAAGGGTTAATCCGTTTGCGTAATCCCTAGGCCTTGGCGTGCAGGGCCTGCTACAGCGAATCTACTAGATTGCGCAGCTGCTCACATTGGGCCGCGCGCTCCTTGGCGTCACTGCCAGCAAAGCTCACGTTAAGAGAGGTAACGCCAGATTCCCTGAGCGCGTGTAAGCGTTCTTTAACGAAACCGGCTGGCCCAATCAACGAGCTTTTTGCGAGGTAGTCATCGGGAATGGCCTCCTCAGCGGCTTTCTTTTCCCCAGCCAAATAAAGGTCTTGAATGATTTTGGCTTCTTCTGCGTAGCCACTCTTGGAGAAGATGTCGTTATAGAAGTTCTTTGACCGAGCGCCCATCCCGCCGATATACAGCGCTGCACCAGGCCGAGCACGATCTCGCAGGGATTCAGTGCCCTCACCAATAGCCACGCTGCCGCCAGCATAAATGTCTAGGGGCTTACGATCCCCTGCACGCTTTTCGCCGCCTTTGCGCAGCGCGTCACCCCAAACGGCATCAGCGGCTTCGGCAGTATAAAAGGCCGGCAGCCACGCATCAGCTAACTCGGCTGTAGCGGCGACGCTGGCGGGGCCCAACGAAGCAATGGCAATGGGAATGTCTGAGCGCACCGGGTGATTGATGAGCTTCAGCGGCTTGCCAAGTCCAGTTCCTTTGTCCTGGGGCAGAGGAATCTGGTAATGATCCCCCATGTACTGCACTTTTTCTCGGCGCCAAACTTGGCGGCAAATCTCAATGACCTCACGAGTACGGGCTACTGGTGCGGTGTAGGGTAAGCCATGAAAGCCCTCAATTACCTGAGGCCCAGAGGCGCCTAAGCCCAGCATGGCCCTGCCATCGGATAAATAGTCCACACCCGCGGCGGTCATCGCCAGTACGCTGGGTGTGCGGGTGTAAATAGGTAAAATGCCCGACGCGATGATGACGCGCTCGGTTTCTGCGGCTAGGTAGCCCATGGCTGACGGTGCGTCGAAGCTATAGGCTTCGGGCACCCAAGCGACATCTAGCCCCGCTTTTTCTAACAATTGTATTTCGGCGACGGCTTCTTTAAAGCCGCCGGCATAGCTCATGAGCGTTGAAATTTTCACTGAACGTCCCCTTTTTGGTATTGCGGGATTATGACTACTTGGGCATGGTCAGAGAAAGTGCTTTCAACGCCGGATCTCAGACACGGGGATGTTCCGCATGAATCTAAAAAACCTACCGTCCATTGTCGTCAGCCTTTGTTTGCTGCCAGTGATGCTGCTTGCTGCAGGACCAGCTCGTGGATTCAACCTGCAGTCTTACGTAGATGCTGCCGTTCCAAATCTGGTTCGTTACATCAATATCGACACGATAAATCCGCCTGGTAATGAATCTCGGGGTGTCGCATTTTTGGGCGGTCTGTTAAGTGAGGCTGGCATAGCCTATGAGAGCGCGGAATCTGCTCCGGGTCGCGGCAACCTGTGGGCGAAGTTGGCAGGGGAGCCCACCGCTGACGGTCGCAAACTGCCCGCATTAGTTTTACTCCATCACATCGACGTTGTGCCCGCCAATGCTGCCCATTGGCAGGTAGACCCTCTCTCCGGCGACATCGTCAACGGCTACATCTACGGTCGCGGTGCGATAGATACCAAGGGGCTCGGTATGGTGCAGCTCCAGGCTTTCCTAGCGCTGGCCGCCAGCGGCTCGCCTCTCAATCGGGATGTTTGGTACATCGCGACAGCAGACGAAGAGGCCGGCGGACTATTTGGTGCCGGCTGGATGGTAGAAAATCGGCCAGAGGTTTTTGCTGGCGTAGGCTACTTGCTTAATGAGGGAGGCTCCGGGCGACGCTACGAACAAGGCGTTGCCACAATGGTTGAGGTGACCCAGAAAGTCCCCCTGTGGTTGCGACTAACCGCTACCGGCCGCCCCGGCCACGGCTCTGCGCCGCAGGTTGCGACGTCGGTTACACGCCTGGTCCGGGGTCTGGAGCGCATTCGCGAAACCAATTTCCCGGTGAACGTGGTGCCTCCCGTCGCGGCCATGTTTGAGGGTCTTGCGCCCTATCAAGGCGACTCATTGCGAGGCCAGTATGCGAACATCGCGGAGGCGGCCCAAGACTCAGATTTTTTGCTGAGCTTGAGATTGCAGAATCCCAGCGCCCACGCATTGCTCAGAAATACTTGCTCTATTACTCGGCTGCAGGGCAGCAGCAAAATCAACGTGGTGCCTGCCGAAGCGTCGGCTGAGTTAGATTGCCGTTTGCTGCCGGATCAAAACCCCGAGGAATTTTTCAATCAACTGACGCAAATCATCAATGACGATGCCATCAGAATAGAGAAATTGATGGGCTTTACGCCAGCAAGTAGCCGAACAGACACTCCGCTGTTTGCAGCCATTGAGAAGGTCGCGGGGGAACGGCATGATGCTCGCGTTGTGCCGACGGTGGCTGGTGGTTTTACTGACTCCCACTTTTTCCGCGACATGGGGATTACGAGCTATGGCTATTCACCTTTTGTTTTTGGCGCCTCGGAAGCAACCGGCATTCATGGCAATGACGAACGCATTAGCATAAGGAATGTGGAAGAAGGCGTAGAGGCTTTTTACGAGCTGCTGCAAACCTTTGCCGTTCGGCAACGCTAAATCACAGATCTACTGAACGAGTAATTACATGCAGGTTGTCGCTTCCCCTTACGACTTTTCCCAGATGCATCAGCGTATGCAGTTTTATGTGGACGAAAATATTTTGCCCTGCTGTGCAACGGCGGTGTTTAAGGGCACGGATTTGGTCGACTTCAAAACCTTTGGTTACATGGATATTGAAAGTCAGCGCCCCCTGCTGCCGGACGCAATATTTCGCATGTTCTCCAACACAAAGATTGTGACCTCGGTAGCGCTGATGATGCTGCAGGAAGAGGGATTGTTTGATCTGGATGACCCAATCGCTAAGTTTCTGCCGGAGTTCGCCGAGCTGCACGTGCTGAAGCCTGATGCTTCCAGCGCTACCGACGTGCAGCCTGTGCAGACCCTGATCACGGTACGTCAAATACTCAGTCACACTGCTGGATTTAGCTACGGGTTTGTGGAGCCAACGTCGGTTATTGATCAGGCCTACGCTGCCAAGGGCATAAACGTCCTGAGCGCTATGGATGTGAGCCTAGAGGAGTTTTGCGCTCGCATTGCCGAGCTACCTTTGGCCTTTGAACCCGGCACCCAATGGCGTTATTCCGTGGCAACGGATATTTGCGCTCGGCTGATTGAAGTGCTGAGCGGCACAACATTCGATGCTTTCCTGCAGCAGCGACTATTCCAGCCCCTCGGCATGTCGGATACAGGCTTTTGGGTTCCCGAAGATAAGCAGCACCGCTTCACCACATTGTATGCGCCTCACGACCTTCTCGATCCCATGAAGCCGGGTTTAGCGACCTATGAAGATCCAAAGGAGGGGCCTTACAGCACGGCACCCCAATTCCTAAGCGGTGGCGGTGGTTTGGTATCCACGGTAAGCGACTATTCGTCCTTCTTACGCATGATCGTGAATGAAGGCGAATGGAATGGGGCGCGAATCCTCAAGCCAGAAACTCTTAAGCAGATGCGCAGCAACCAGTTAGCTGATCAGGTAAAGGTCGCCTTCCCTATGTGGGTGATGCCGGGTACCGTCTTTGGTCTGGGCTTTGCGATTAAAAACGAGCTATCACCCGACGAGCCTGGGGCGGCGCTGGGAGAATATCACTGGGGTGGCTTGGCTGGGACTCACAGCTGGATGGCACCAGACGCAGACCTGACGGGATTTTGTCTTACCCAGCGACTCCCGGGGTTTTGGCACCCCTTCAGCCAAGAGTTTAAAACCCTAACTTACGCGGCGGTGACCTAAACCGTCACGCTTTTTGCCTTGCAGGGTTCGAGGCTGAATAGGAAATAACATGTCTAAGAGCACTGACGACTCGAATGGGTTGCAACCTAAGTCTGCTGTTAACTGGTTGTTCAAGGTAGCTACCTGGCTGATCACTGTCCTCTGTTTTTACTTAGTTTTTTCCCGCACACAGGCTACTGCCGCGCGCGAGGGGCTGTCGGTGGCAGACTACTTGCTGCGTTTTTTCGCGGATGCGGATTGGACCGTGTGGTTAATGGTTATGATCCCTTACTCACTGTTTTTCTTTTCTGTGGACTCCCATGCGAGCTGGCGGGCTATTCGCTGGTTCAACGCGCCCCATTTGCGATTGACGCAGGTGCTGCCCATTCGCGCCAGCGCCTACATCTTGTCCCTGCTAAATGAGCAGGTGGGCAAGGGTGCTATGTCCTTGTACTTGGCCAAACGCCACGAAGTGCCGGGGTGGCAGGCGCTCTCTACCATGGTCATGCTTGGTCTAATGGAAATTTACCAGCTGCTCTTTTTCTCTGGCATTGGTGTTTTGCTTTACTACGAGCTGGTGCAAGAAGCGTCTACCCAGGTGCGCCTAGACCTGATTTTGCCCACGGTGTTTGGCCTCGCCGTATGCTACCTGCCGCTACACATTCTTTTTTTCCGTGGCGCCTTTGGCGCCTTTCCAAAAATTCGAGACGCACAAATTTTTCGCGCCTTCCGAGAGGCTCGCCCAATACACTATCTGCTGCTTTTGTTGTTCAAGGCACCAAATTTGCTCGGGGCAGTAATGGTATACACCTTCGCGCTTCAGCTGTTTAACGTGGACGTTGGGTTCGGACAAATGCTGGCATTTCTGCCCGTGATTTTTTTAGCTGCTGCCTTGCCCTTACCATTTCATGCTGGCGCACTGCTGCTTTGGACAGTGTTGTTTCCGGAGTTTCCTGAGGTTGGCGTGTTCAGTCTGATCATGCACACGTTCTTCGTGCTTTTTAATGCGGTCATTGGCGTGGTATTTCTGCCCAAGGCTAATGCGGAGTTGTTCGATCAAAACGCTCAGGCGCAACAGACCATAAGTTAGCTAGCTCGATTGTTGACGCGAACCCATTAAGGAGTGGCAGAGACGGTCCGCCATGGACGCCACGGTGCTGACCACTAACAGCCAAGCTACCCAAAACACTGCACGATCCAAAAGCACCAGACCTCGGGCAAGCCAAGCCTGCATGTCTGGGTGCTCCGTAGCCAGCACCTGTGTTGATTCACCTAGGGCTTGAGAGCCCACGGCAGTGGCCACCAGAGCATAGTAAGCAACGCCGTTGTAGCGACCGAGTATGCTGGTACGCAAATGTCGGCCTGCGAGGGCGTTGGAATCCAGAGCGTATTGCAGAAATGCCAGGGCGATGCACGGCCATAACCACGGATTGACAAGCCCATGGGTCGCCAGTGCCCAAGCGCCGACGCTGACAAAAAACGCATCAGTGCCGTGATCGAATAAGCCTCCAAACGGTGAGGTGTATTGGTGCCGACGGGCGATTCTGCCGTCGTACACATCGGTCACTACGGCGATGGCGATTGTTAACGACCCAAGCCACCAAAGTTGTTGGGTAAGTGCCCAGCCCAGAGCCGGAGCGAGTAAAAGGCGGACACTCGTCAAACCATTGGCCAAGTTGGTAATTGGCGCGTGACGGGCTTGGCGCTCTTGTTCAGACGAGTTTTTACTCATGGGCGGCGGTATCTGGAACTCGAAGGAAACCTTGGGCAAATCCCTTGCAGATGTCCAGGCAAGATCTAACGTCAATTCGTTGAAGCTTAGTCAGGCCAGTAGCCGAGATTTAAGGGGTTCCCACCAGACGATAAAACGCGCCGTCGCCCGAAAGGTTGTCGCGGTCCATGTCGTATTTGGCAACAAAGTGCTCGGCTACTTGTTGAGTGGTGGCGGGGTCGGTAACCCGCTTTGCCAGGGCGCGGTAAAGCTGGCCGTCAACTTCCAGTGTCACTCTGGGGTCTGCCTCTACATAGCGCGCCCATTGGTGCGAACGTTTGGAAGCACCTACATAGAATTCTTGTCCAATGCCCACACCCCAAATGGTGACGGAGTAGGGCGCGTCCGGATTGGTTTGTAAGAGGACGTTTTCGCACTCTTCAGCGTGCTGCCAGTTCTCCGGCCAAGGGACGATTTCGCCATCTAAGGCGCCCCCGGGAATTGGGCCCAGTGGCGCACCGCAGGCTCCCAGTAGAACGGCGGTCACCGTGAACGCAGGAGCTTTGGTGAAAATTGTATGGACGAAAGAAAGCATAGGGGGTCGCGTTAGCCGATTTAGGCATAAGCATACTGCAAATTTCGCGCTATCATCGGATTTTGCGGCCTCGCGTAACGCCGTCCAACTCAGGGTGCAAAATGTCAGAAGAAAAACCGACTCAAAGCTCTGAGCCTGAGAGTACATCAGGCGTCACCGAAGAATCCGGCAGCCCTGACCGGCAAACGGCAGGGGCTCCAGTCGACGAGCACGCCGAGCCTTCCTCCCAACAGCAAGAGCGGGGCAAAAGCGCAGAGTTCGGTGCAGAGCAGGCTGAAGATCCCGCAGACGAAGAAGAATCCAAGCCACCAGAAAGTTGGTTTGTCACGGGTGCGAATGGGAATTTGGGTCAGCGGCTTATCCGCCATCTGCTGTCTGAGGGTGCCAGCGTTACCGCCGTGGTTCGCAGTGGCCGGGCAGAACAAAGCCTGTCACGAGCCTTGAACTTCAACAAACAGCTGCGCATCGAGGTTATCGACTACGCAGAAACCATGCTGCTGGCGCAGGCGGCCTACGGTGCCAAATACGCAGTTCACTTGGTTGGTATCCTCAAAGCCAGCAAGACCGCGACCTACGCTAATGCCCATGAGGCCAGCTGCACGGCCCTAGTGCGAGCACTCAAAGATACGTCTGTAGAGCACATCACCTATTTATCGATTTTGGGAGCCAAGCCAAGCTCGAGTAACGCCTGCTTGTCCTCAAAGGGCAATGCTGAACGGATTTTGCATCGCAGCCCTATTACCGCTTGTACCCTTCGAGTGCCCATGGTCATAGGGGAGCGCGACTACGCCAGCAAAATGCTTGCTCAGCGCGCCAAACTCAAAAGTTCGGTAACTTTTCGAGCGTCCAGCTTGGAACAACCAATTTATGCTGGCGACGTAGTAGAGGCGATTTGCGCCGCAGCGCGGCTTGGCCTTGATGGCGGGCTAAATCTGGCAGGACCAGAAAGTTTGTCCCGAGAGGATCTTTATAAAAGGGCGGCAGCGGTTTTGGGGCGCACCACCTTAGTACGTTCGGTGCCAATATTTTTTGGTTACGCTATCGCTTGGCTGCTCGAGCTATTTTCTTCTGAGCCACCTGTGACCCGGGCTATGTTAGGGGTTTTGGATCACGACGATGCGATCGATGTATCCAAAGCTCAGCAGATGCTGAGACTCTCTGAACTGACTGACCTAGACTCTATGCTGCGCAAAACCCTGCGGTGATCTGCGATTAATCCAGGGCTTTCGCTAAAAACGGCAGGCTTATATCCAGCCGGTGGTCGATACCTGAATGTGTGCCCGGAAATTCCTCGTAACGGTGTTTAATGCCACATTGCTGCAGCTGCACAGACAGCTGCCGGGATCCATAGTGAATGTGAAATTGATCCTGCCAACCGCAGTCAATGTAGAGGCCACGTAGTTTCGCCAGTCGAGCCTTGTTTTTGCGGACCAAGTTAATTGGGTCGTGCTTCAACCAAGCCCGCCACCGCTTCTCGATGCGCTGTCCGGTATTCAAATCAAAAGGCAGATTAAAGCCGTTGGGGGCGTCGGGGTTAGGGTCATAGCTTGCGGCCATGGCTAAAAGCATGAGAGACATAATGTCTTGGCTCGACAATGGTCGCTCACCGTTGGGATGACAATCAGCAACGTACTGTAAAAAGCGCGCAACGCGGCCGTCATCTACGCCTGGCTGGGTCTGAGGTTGCGCACTCTGGCGCCCGGCTTTGAGGCTTGGTTGTTTGAAGCTTTGCAGGTGCGTGAGTACGGCTGGCCACTCGGATCCGTAAACGAAATCGAAGTGGGCGTCGCCGGAGTGGTTGGCAACAGCGCCCCAGATGTCTGGACGACTCATGCCCAAACGCATGGCGCCAAAGCCCCCAGAGGATTTACCAAAGCAGCCTCGGTGCTGTGGCCCTTCGCCCGTGCGAAATTCCTTGTCGACGAAGGGTACGAGTTCTTCATTGAGATAGTCGGCATAACGGCCGATGGCCGAAGAGTTGAGATACTGATTGCCGCCCAGTCGGGTAAAACAATCTGGGAACACGGCGATTACCGGAGGCATGGACCGCTCGGCGATTAAGCGATCGAGTTTTTGCACTAGGTTCTCGTCAAAGTTTCGCCAGTTGAGGTGGGCTGGACCGCTGCTGGTAAACCCCGCTAGGTCGTAAAGAACCGAAAACGCGCGATTTTTTTGCCTCGGCTGGTCGTAGGCAGCGGGCAGATAGACTGCTAGCTGGCGTTCATGGGGGTCGCCAAGAGGGTTGCCATGCAACACCTGAGATTCATGGGCCAGCGTGACTAATCTGCCACCGGGCCGAGAGTTTTTTGCCATAGACATGGTTGGCGCTTCCTGACTTTACGAATTCATTGTCGATGTCTGCTATGCAGCACCTGACACCGGGATTATAGTTTTTAGCAGCGGATTTGAGCAGCGAAGCCAGATCTGAATGCTTCGCTGTCGAGTGGCCTCAACCCCAGATTAACAGGAGAAGAGATTTCCCGTGAAAGCAAATGCGCCGTCATTAATTCGAGTAAGGGCCACCATATGGAGCGCCTTGTTGTTCCGGGGGACGTTAATTGCTCTACTCCTTGCTGGAGGGGTGCCTAGTGCTTGGGCTAGCGGTGACGCCGATACCGGCGCAAGGCTTTACTCAGTCTGTACCTCCTGTCACGGGGCCTGGGGCCAAGGTAATTTTGCTATGGCAGGACCCAAGCTAACGGGCAATCAAAACGGGTATTTGCTCAAGCAGTTACGGCACTTTCAAAGCGGTATTCGTGGTGGTGCGGCCGGTGACGCTAAGGGCCGCCAAATGGCCGCAATGTCGAAATCCAGGAGGCTCAATCGGGATGGCGCGCTGGAGGACTTGGTAGCCTACATTCAAACGTTGCCAGACAAACCGGCCTCGCCGACCATCACCGGGGACCTGCAGCGAGGGAAAGACCTATTCAGCAGCTGTGCAAGCTGCCATGGAACCTCAGGTCAAGGGCTTGAAGCCCTGGGGGCACCGCGCTTGGCTGGCCAAAACGATTGGTACCTTATGGCGCAACTAAAACATTTCGCCCAAGGCAGGCGGGGCTACGACCCTGCGGATACTGGCGGCCAACAAATGCGCGTGGCCATGAGTGAATTAATGGACATTGGTGACTATGAAGCTGTCATTGCTTACATCAACACGCTTAGTCCTTAGCATCAGAAACCAAATGCGCCACCAGGAACCAGCGTGACGTCGCCAAGGTTGCGGCTGAGTTTAGACGCGCTGGCTGAGAATTACCGTGCGCTGCGTCAGCGTGGTTCCCAGCGGGTTGCCCCCGACCAGGCCAGTGCGGTAGTTAAAGCCAACGCCTACGGATTGGGCCTTAGCGAAGTGGCGAGCCGTCTCTGGCAGGAGGGCTGCCGACGGTTTTTTGTTGCGGTAGCTGATGAAGGAGTTCAGCTGCGGCAGCTTTTACCCCAGTCCCAGATCTTCGTGTTAGCCGGTGCCACTGCAGAGACAATGCAGCTGCTGAAACAGCACGCCCTGGTGCCAGTCCTCAATACCGTACATCAGTGCGCACTTTGGGCTAGCGAGCCTGAACTGCCAGCCGCCCTGCACATCGATACGGGCATGCACCGGTTGGGTTTACCCAGCGACATGGACTTGAGCAAATTGCCGCCATTGAATTTGGCACTGGTGATGACGCACTTTGCCCGGGCAGATGAACGGGGTCACGCGATGACAGTACAGCAGCGTCAGCTGTTTAGTCGTAGTTTGGCGTCTCTACGTCCGCTGCATGAGAACTTTTTGATTAGCGCCAACAACACGGCTGGGGCCCTATCGGAAAACGAGCTGGGCGACCTAACTACGCGTTGGCTGGACCGCCTCGGTATCGGTTTGTACGGCGTCAATCCCCAAGAGGAAACGCAGCCGACACCGGAGGCACAGCCTTTTCAGCCCGTCGCCACGTTAGAGGGCCAAGTGCTGCAGGTGCGTTCGGCGAATGCTGGGGCTGAGGTTGGTTACGGCGCCACTTATCGACTCCAAAACGCTGGGAGGCTGGCCACCATAGGAGTAGGTTACGCCGACGGCGTGCCGCGGCTGTTGTCGAATCAGGGCCAGGTTTATTGGCAAGGTCACATGCTTGCTGTAGTCGGTCGTGTCAGCATGGACTCCATAGTGGTCGAGCTGCCTGACGATTGTTCTTTAAGCGAGGGGCATTGGGTGGAGGTTTTCGGTGCAAATATTCCGGTGGAGAGGGTAGCCCGCCAGGCCAACACCATTAGCTATGAAATCCTAACGGGGATCGGCCCTCGGGTTAGGCGCGTATCCTAGCTAGACTACGGTTTCTCCCAAGGGCCAGGAGTGATAGAAACAAGGATGGCTCGGGGATTGCCAGCTGTCGGATGGCGGCCCGAGAACGTGCAGACATTTCGCCAATCAAGGTAGGTCGATAAAGGAGAGAAGATGGTGGGAGCGTTAATTAACCCCCAAGGGGCGCTAGCAGGAAAGGTGGCAGTAATTACTGGAGCGAGTCGCGGTATTGGCGACGCCATTGCTCGGCGTTATGCAATGGAGGGAGCGAAGGTAGTCGTATCGGCCAGAACTGTGGAGAGCGGCGACCATTATTTGCCGGGGTCGATCAATGAAACCGTTGCCCAGATTAATGCTGCAGGCGGGGAGGCCCTGGCGGTGAAAGCGGATCTTGCCATCGCCGAAGATCGGCAGAATCTCGTGGACCAAGCGCTTGCCGCCTTTGGAGCCATCGACATCTTGGTGAACAATGCGGCGATTACCTACTTTATCCCGGTGAGCGACTTTCCCGAAAAGCGCTTTCGACTGATGATGGATGTGCAGGTTTGGGCCCCGTTTGAGCTGGCCCAGCTGGTGCTGCCGGGCATGCAGGAAAGAGGTTCCGGCTGGATTTTGAACGTTTCGTCCCACGCTGCGCTGCATCCCGAAAAAACTCAGCGCGGGCGAGGCGGTACCGTATACGGCATGTGCAAAGCCGCACTGGAGCGTTTTACCACTGGGCTAGCCCAGGAGGTTTACGATGACGGTATCGGCGTGAACGTGATTTCACCGGGCCTGGTAGCAACACCAGGAGTGATGCACCACAAGTTAATCAATGAGTCTAATGAGGCGCGAGTCACGCCGGTGGAGCATATGGCAGAGGCCTGCCTGCGTTTGTGCCATGGGGATCCAAATGCGCTCACTGGCCGCATCGACTACGCCGATGCGGTGATGGAAGAGTTTTCTTTGAGCGCTGCAACGTTAATTTAACAGGCCGTGAAGCGAAACAATGACCAGCTTAAGGCCCTTTGTCAGAGCTGAGTGAGGGGAAGAGATCAAGATGACGGAAATTTCTAAGTTTGCAACGCACAACGAGTATCCCGACGACTCTATTGAAGGAATGGACCTGCAGCATCTGCTGCATCCGTCCACGAACCTCGCCCAGCATCAACAACAGGGTCCGGTCGTGCATGAGAGCGCCAGCGGTGTGTACATTCGCGACAACCACGGCAAACAATACCTAGAAGGTATGGCGGGTTTGTGGTGTACCGCTATTGGTTATGGTCAGGAAGAGTTAGCCAAGGTTGCCTACGAACAGATGGTGAAACTCAACTATTCTCAGCTGTTTGCTGGGAGAACAAATGAGCCGTCTGTGCTACTGGCTGAAAAGCTCAAGGCCATGGCACCCTTTGACGCCGGGCGAGTATTCTTTGGCTTGTCTGGCAGCGACGCCAATGACACGCAGATCAAGCTCATCTGGTATTACAACAACGCACTGGGCCGTCCGGAAAAGAAAAAGATTATCTCGCGCAAGCGCGGGTATCACGGCGTCACCGTTGCCAGCGGATCGTTAACCGGGCTGCCGCCTTTCCACGCCGCTTTTGACCTACCCATTCCAGGCGTGTTGCATACATCCTCACCGCATTACTACAGCGAAGGCCACGCGGGTGAGAGCGAGGCCGAGTTCCTGCAGCGCCTTGTAGACGACCTTGAACAAATGATTCAGCGCGAAGGCCCTGAAACCATCGCGGCCTTCATTGCCGAGCCCATAATGGGCGCTGGCGGGGTCGTGGTGCCGCCAGAAAATTACTTCCCGCGCGTCCAGCAAGTCCTTGATGCACACGACATTGCTTTCATTGACGACGAGGTGATCTGTGGTTTCGGCCGCACAGGTAAACCGTTTGGCGCCCAGACCATGGACATCAGGCCGACCACCATGAGCATCGCCAAAGCACTGTCCTCGGCCTACCTGCCGATTAGCGCCGTGCTGCTGCCAGAGACCATGTACGAAGCCTTCGCCGAGCGATCTGGGGAGTTGGGTAACTTCGCTCACGGCTTTACTTATTCCGGTCATCCGGTCTGTGCCGCTGTTGCCTTGCGCAATCTTGAGCTTATGGAGGAAATGGATCTATTCAATCACGCGGCTCGGATGGGAGAGGTTTTACAGCAGCGGCTGCAGCAGTTCGTTGGACACCCGCTGGTGGGTGAAGTGCGCGGCAAGGGATTGATCGCCGCTGTCGAGCTGGTGCGTCGTGCTACGCCGCGGGAACCCTTCGCACCCGCGGATGGTGTGGGAGTCTATTGCGCCAACGCCTGCCACCAATCTGGACTGGTGCTGCGCAACATGGGGGACTCCATGGCCATTTGCCCGCCCCTGATCATCAACGAAGCGCAGATTGATGAACTGGTGTCAAAACTAGCTGGCGCCATCGATCAGACCCAGGATTGGGCGCACAAACAAGGTTTGCTGTAGGCGTGAATCAGTCTAGCGCGTCAGCGTCCAGCTGATTGTGCAGCGACAGGTTGAGGTCTTTCAGCCGGCCGTCTGCGATGTCGTAAATCCAGCCGTGCAGGCTCAGTGCTCGACCCGCGGCCCAGGCTTGGCTAACCGGCGGACTCTTGGCTAGGGACGCCAGTTGGTGGCGAACATTAAGCTCGCATAGTTTGGCCAGCCGTTCGGTTTCCGGTAGCGCTTCAAGCACCGATCGCTGTTGCGCCCAAATGTCCGCGATGCCGGCAATCCACTGCGCCACGGTACCGCTCGCAGCCCCCTCCATGGCTGCTTGCACGCCGCCGCATTTGTAGTGACCACAGACAATGATGTGTTCCACTTCGAGAGCATCGACAGCGTATTGCACAACACTTTGGCAATTGGGGTCGTTGTGGTTAATGACATTAGCCACATTGCGATGAACAAACACTTCCCCGGGCGCTAAGCCGGTAATCTGGTTGGCTGGCACGCGACTGTCCGAGCAGCCGATCCACAGGTACTTTGGCTTTTGCTGGTTAGCTAATCGGGGCAAGAGACCGGGATCGTCTTGTTGCAACCGCGCGGCCCACGCACGGTTATTCTCCAGTAGCACTTCCAGTTCCGGCCCGTCTTTGGCGTTGAGGGTATCGTTCATGAGCATCAATAACCGTCTGATTTCAGGGGGCGCGTGCCGATGATTCGCGGCAGCCTAGCATGTCCGAGCTCGTGGGCAAATTCTCGCCTCCAACTGGCTTGAATTGACCAACATTGCACAAATTTATCCGCGTCCCTCGTAAGTGATCGGGTACTATGTTGCTTCATCAAGAAGGGGACGCGACGATGCATTTGGTACCGGATTTTGACTTTGGCCATGGCGAGATCATCGGGCAGCTGCGGGACAGTGTTGCGGCGTTTTGCGCAAAAGAGCTAGCACCTCGGGCGGCGGAAATCGATCGCAATAACGAATTCCCGCGAGACCTGTGGCCACAGCTAGGGGATCTTGGGGTGCTGGGTATGACGGTTCCCGAGCAGTATGGTGGTGTGGATATGGGGTATTTGGCTCATACCATCGTGCTCGAAGAAATCAGCCGAGCGTCTGGATCGGTTGGCCTCTCCTACGGCGCGCACTCGAATTTATGCGTGAATCAAATCGTGCGTTTTGGCACCCAAGAGCAGCGTCAGCAATACCTACCAAAGCTGGTATCCGGCGAGTACCTCGGAGCTTTGGCCATGAGTGAACCGGGCTCGGGATCTGATGTGGTTAGCATGCGTCTCAGAGCCACTGACGACGGCGATGACTATGTGCTGAACGGTAACAAAATGTGGATTACCAACGGCCCAGGAGCCGACGTGCTGGTGGTTTATGCCACGGTGGACCCAGCTTTGGGCTCCAAGGGCATCACCGCGTTTTTAGTAGAAAAAACTATGGACGGGTTTAGCACCGGAACCAAGCTAGACAAGATGGGCATGCGCGGTTCTGATACAGCTGAACTGATTTTTGAAGATTGCCGGATACCGAAGAGCCAGATACTGGGTAAGGTTGGGCAGGGCGTTAGCATTTTAATGAGCGGCCTAGACTATGAGCGGGTGGTGCTCGCAGGGGGTGCCTTGGGCCTAAGTCGAGCGGCCTTGGACGTTGCCATGCCCTATGTGCACGAGCGGCAACAGTTTGGACGGCCCATTGGAGAATTTCAGCTGATGCAGGCGAAAATCGCAGATATGTACACCGAAACCAACGCCGCCAGGGCTTATGTTTACGCCGTTGCCGCAGCTTGTGATGCAGATCGCACAACTCGCATCGATGCAGCGGGCTGTATTTTGTACGCTGCCGAACGCGCTACTCAGCATGCATTGCAGGCGGTGCAGGCCCTTGGTGGTAATGGCTATATCAACGATTTTCCTGCTGCGCGCCTGCTGCGCGACGCCAAGCTTTATGAAATTGGCGCAGGCACCAGCGAGATTCGTCGTATGTTGATTGGGCGGGAGTTATTCGACGCGACCCGTACCTGAGGCTATAATCCGGCGCCAGCTTGCTCAGCTGTGGGGGATCATTGCCGATCCCGCGCCCGCGTCCTAGGGCAATGCCGAAGGTCGACCACCCGTAAGGGCTGTACCACAGGCTGTAATGAAAACATTTAATCGCTTAATAAGGAGAGATCTCTTGAGACTGAGATTCATCGCTATTGCTTCAACCCTGCTATTTGCCCTGGCCGCAAATGCGGTCCCTCCAGGCAGCGACGACGAGATCGACGCCCGGCTGCAGCCTTACGGTTCGGTCAACCGAGCGGAATCTCTAGAGGTTGCAGTGACAGCGCCAGCTGCACCGTTAACAGGCACGCAAGTGTACGATACTTATTGCGCCACCTGTCATGCCATGGGTATCGGTGGAGCTCCGGCTTTTGCCGATGTGGATGCGTGGGCCCCTCGTATTGCCAAAGGTATGGACACCTTAATGGCCAGTACCTTGAATGGCATTAACGCGATGCCTGCTAAAGGCCTTTGCATGTCCTGCTCAGACAATGAATTAAGCGAAGCCGTTATCTATATGGTCGACGCGGCTCAGTAACCGACGAGCCAACCCCCGCACAGCGGATTACCTGTGCGGGCCCCCTCTCTGTGGGTGAATTCCACCCACAATGCAGATTCTTGCACCAATCCAATGCGCCACGCACACAATGTGCACCACAGGTAGGCATGATAAATACCGCTCCTGATTAGGAATGCACGTCAGTGGCAGCCCCTGATGCCGATCTGTCCAGAAAGACGCCAAAAAAACTTGCAAAAACAAAGGTTAACTGGTCTTTGGCCAAAAAATTGTCGTTAGACAAAAAGTTGGCCCGCTTGTTGCTTCACACACGACAGCGATAGAAGACCCGCGTCAAGCGGCCAACGCTGCAAAGCACCAACAGTGGGTTGTTGCATTACTAAACTGAACAGTCAGGAGAGACTATGAAAACATTAACCAAACTCATGTCGGCGGCGGCGGTTGCCGCGGGATCTTTAGGCGTCACTACCGTGGCTAACGCAGAAGTGTCATATAACGTCGGATTCGTATCCGAGTACTACTATCGAGGGATTTTCCAGACCGACTCCTCGGCAAGCGCGGGTGTTGACTACGAGCAAGACGGCTTTTACGTCGGAGCGTGGACAGCCGACGTGGGTGAAGGATTAGAGTATGACCTTTACGCTGGCTACGGCATGGATATCGGCGAAGTTTCCGTGGGTGTTGGTTTCACTGGTTACTATTACACTGATGACTTTGATGAAACCTACGAAGAAGTCAACCTAAGCATTGGCTACGGCCCAGTGTCGATTGGTTATTCAATTGGCGAATGGGACGGCGATGGCGGTCAGGACTACGATTTCCTAGACGTATCAGTTGATCTGGGCGCTGGCTTCTACGGTACCTACGGGACGTTTGGCGACGACTTTGACGGAGACTACTTCGAGTTGGGTTACGGCACCACGGTATCGGACATCGACCTGGGTGTTGCAATTATAATTCCTAGCTCCGATCTCGAGGGCGACGATGGAGAAGACTCGGACGGCGAAGCAGTAGTGTTCTCGATCGGCAAATCCTTCTAAACGGTTTCCTCCCCTCCAAAGGGTCCTTCGGGACCCTTTTTTGTGGGCGGCTGTGCTGCATTGACCTGAAACAAACTATTCCGAGTATTTGATCCAGCTCATTGCGCGGAAGCTAAGTGCCTCCATCAAGTGGGCTTGCTCAACCAAGCAACTGCCTGACGCGGGTGGTGCGGTTTCTACCTGCAGATTCTTGCTCAGTGCTTGGTCAAGGTCTGCCAACGTCAGAGCCACACGCCAAAGTTTGTGGTAACTACGCAGCGATAGCTCAAAGCGCTCACTAATGGCTGTAACAAACTTCGGGTCAATGTTGGCGGCGGCCATGTACTTTGATAAATGGGTTCCTGGGAGCTGCGCGTTGAGGCAGCCTTGCCGACGGAACTGGGTTGCTTGGGCCAGCGCCACCGCGCGTTTGCTTTCGCGTAAAGCAAGCCGGGGAGTTCCGGCCTTTGTATCTGGGGTCACGTCCAGCATTACCTGCGGATCAAGCTCTGCTACCAGCACGTGTAAATCAATCCGATCCAGCAGCGGTCCTGAAATCCTGCTCTGATAGCGTTGAACTTGGCTCGCTGAACAGCGGCAAGTTTGCTCTTTGCATGAGCGTCCGGCAGGGCACGGGTTCATGGCTGCTACAAGCTGAAATCTAGATGGGAAAATGGTGCGATAACGGGCCCTGGCAATGGCAATTTCGCCGGTTTCGATGGGTTCACGAAGCAAATCTAAGGCTGAAGGTTTGAAGTGAGGCAACTCGTCCAGGAACAGAACCCCCCGATGGGCTAAGGTCACCTCTCCGGGGGTGGGTACCAGGCCTCCCCCACTCATGGCTGTGCTACTGGTGGAATGATGAGGCCGTCGTAAAGGCGGCCTGAAGTGGTATTCGCGGGGATTACCAAAGGCCGAGTAGATGGCTGCAACTTCTAGCGCTTGCTCCTGGGTTAAGTCAGGCAATAACTCCACAAGGCTTTCGGCAAGCATGGTTTTGCCGGTGCCTGGCGGTCCGACCATTAACATGTGGTGCCCCCCGGCCGCCGCCACGGTAAGGGCGCGCTTGGCTAGCTCCTGGCCGCGGACGTAATCGAAACTGTTAGAACGCGCTGTCGGCCCTCGCATGGGCGGTGTTGTGGAACGTACTGAATTTTTGATTTCACCGTCCCCCTCACCGCACAACAGCGCCACGACCTGAGACAAACTTCGAGCTGTGTGGAACTCGCCCCGAGGGATCAGCTGGATTTCATGCTCATTAGCCTCGGGCAAAAAAAGCCGGTGTCCTGCGTTGGCACCAGCAATTGCGCTGGATAACACATTGGTGGCTTTGCGCAGCTCACCAAATAGCCCCAGCTCGCCAATAAACTCGGAGTCGCTCAAAGCCGCTGCCGGGATTTGATTGCTGGCAGCCAAGATGGCGATGGCAATAGGCAGATCGAACCCGGTACCTGACTTTGCGATGTGACTGGGTGCTAAGTTTAAGGTGATGTGGCTGGTTGGGTAATTGAACCCGCTACTGCGTATTGCGCTTTTAACTCGGTCTCGGGCTTCCCGGACAGCGCCTTCGGCCAATCCAACGATAGTGGTGCCTGGCAGGCCGCCGGTTAAATGACACTCAACGTGGACCAGATGAGTTTCCAGACCAAGAGGCGCGCGGCTTAGCACTGAGGATCGACGGTTCATCACCCCAAGTACGCCCCATTCTTAGCTTGGCTCGGTGGGGTGGTCGGCCGGGCTCGGGCCTTTCGAATCAGCAGCGTGCGTGGGACTAGTGTTCTCCAGCGCGTGCAAACGCCCCTCAAGGTGGGCGACCTGAGCTTCTAATGTGACCAGCAGCGCGTGCTGGGCCTCAAATTCGTGCTTTGGTACTAAGGCCATTTGCTTGCAGGCCCGCTGGGCGGTGGCCTCGATTTGACTGCCAACTGAGGACGCCAGGTCCGTGGGCAGCGCCTGATTTAGCAGCTTTAAAATTGGATCCACGATGGCTGTAAAGGGATCGTTTTGCATGTTTTGTCCTGTGTTTCGTTAGTAAGGCCCTTAGCTTGCTAGCTCTCGAGGTTCCTAGTCTTCCCGCGGTAGCTCTATTTCGCTATCCCGCTATCCCGCTATCCCGCTATCCCGCTATCCCGCTATCCCGCTATCCCGCTATC
>JAYOBI010000001.1:0-181557 GCA_038104735.1 Gammaproteobacteria bacterium
GAGCTGGATTCCCTGAATTTTGGTGATAGGACAAGCCAATGAGCCCACGAGACGCGGAACTACAATCAGACGTTACTTACATCTCAGAGCCCTACGTTGCACCGCCTGCCCGGCATAGCCGGGCAGCCCAGCTTGCTATCGAACTGGCTGCGGAGAAGAAGCGACTGCAGGATGAACTGCGAGAGCTACAGGCTGAGAATGACGACCTGAAGTCAACTACGCCAGTGGGCACCGTGGATTGGTACGTAAAGTGGATGGCAACGGTGCTGTCAGTCAGCGGCATATTTCTCATGTCCGCTGGCTTAGTCATGCAGGGCCAAGTCGCCTATGTCATTAGCGCCGTTGGGTGGCTATTCGTTGGTATCCAATGGGGTGACCGAGCCATCATGATTGGCAGTTCAATCAGCGCCACCGCGGTGATGATGGATCTCGTCAGGTCGCTGTCCGGCTAGTCCGTTCATGGCGCATTAACTGAGGGATCGTAAAAGCCTAGCGACCCATACATATCAATGCCCGCTACCCGGCGGGCGCTGGGAGACAACTGCGCAATTCGCTCTGGGGGCAAATCCAAATACTGATTTTCCTCCTGGCGCACCCAGCCCAGGGAATAGGTCAGGATGACCCCGTATCGCCAATCTGTGGAAACGTTGGCCCCCGCTCCATGCAGAAGCCCCCCTGCCCAAAACAAAACGGAACCAGCGGGCATTTCGGCACTGTGCACTTCTTCGGGCTGGGCTTGCCGATCGGCGGGCCAAGTATGGCTGCCGGGCACAATCAGGGTGGCACCGTTGTCGGCCCGGAAATCCGAGATAGCCCACATGCTGGCCAGAATGATGTTCGGCCTGGGCAGTTCGAAGAATGAAAAGGGGTCTTCCTCTCGATGCAGCACCTGCTCCCGAGCGCCGGGGCCAACCTCTAACGCGGCGGTCACGTGGGTTTGGTATCCAAGCTGCGCATTTTGCAGCAGGTGGTCATCGCATAGCTGCATGGACAGCGGATGAGTCAGCAACGAGTCCGTCACCGCCTCAGACCGGGCAATGAGCGCCGATACGCGGCGAGTACGGCCCGGATAAAAATCCTCTGGAGAGTCCTGTTCGGCTACTCGAACCGCGGACATATGCGGGGAAAGTTGGGTCGCTATGCTTTGGCGCAGCCGATCACTGATCACATCAGTCACCACCGCACACCCGGCCTCAGCAAAGGCCGCGGAAATGTCCGCAGCCGGTGTGTCACTGGAAAAACGCGGTATCTGCAATGTCTCCTCCTTAGCGCCCACCCAAGCGAATCACTTAATACAATGTTTCAGCCGTGACCTGCGGGCTCGCTCTTTCGATCGGCAGCGTAGCAGGCTTGCATAGCAGATTCGGTAAGGTTCGACACGATCTCTTTCATGGTCTGCTCCGGAGCGTGAATCATCCTGGCCCTAATCGCTGCAGCCATAGTCACTGCCTGCAACACGTCGCCATTAGATACATCTCCAAGAACTTTCAGATCGTTGGCCAAGGCATTCATGATGGTGGTGAGCAGCTGATGCACCCTGACGCGGTCTTCGGTGTAGGGGCTCAACGGAAAGGCAATATCGAAGGTGTCACCGGTATCTGTCACCACGGTGTAGGGCAAATGCTCCATGAGAACTCCTCTTTAATCGGGCAAATCTCGCGGTTAGGTCAACCGCACTACAGCGCTGCCTTAAATTAGCGCCTGAGACAGCAACACCAAAGACACCGCAGTGCCCAGCAAAAGACCAAGTACGACGACTCGCAGGCTGTCCAGGCCCGCGTCGATCCACCCCACAAGCTGCATGAACACTCTAATCAATATCGCCAAGAACACTACGTTAACGCCAAAACCCAGCAGCGGCAGCATGAACTGAACCTCGTAAACATCCAGAACCGCCGCCGAAATGCCAACGACCATGCCCAAAATAGCGATGCTAGGAAGCGCTTGGCCAAGCCGATTTGCGACACCGCCCTTGCCAGACAAACGCGCTAACAACGCGACCAGCGCCAACGTTGCCGCGACAAAAATAACGGCGGAACTTTGAACATAACCGATCAAGGCACCATTGCCCGCGGCGAGGTAGCCCATACCCGCTACAAAAGCCAGCGTGCCGACAATGCGAAACCCCGGTTTTGGTAACTCGCCAGCTATTGCCTCGGCTGTTGGCGCCGCGGCGATACCAAGGCACAAGGTAACCAACCCCGCCAGCGCGAACGTCACCAAGCCAAAGCTAATGATGTAGGGCAACACCATAAAATTCAGTGGGTCCTGAAAAAGCGGCACCAGGCTTACCAGGAAATATAGCAGGGCTACCTCGAGCATCATGGCATGTGCCATAGCCGCAGAGCGCCGGAATGAAAAACCGTTGGCCAGCGCAATCACGATCAATGCGCCGATGATCATCAAAAGCGCCGGTAAATCGACGATGCCAGAAAATGCTCGCATGAAGATATCTCCCCAAATATCACCTTATGATTAACAGAGTGCCACAATTTCACCCTGGCTGGGCAGGGCGATTACCGGCTTTTGCTGCTTTTCCAGGTGCCTCCGTACACGTAGGTATCCCCGTGATGTTGCTTCACCGTTAACAAACAGTCCTCACAGAGAAATCGCCAATCGACACTGAGGTACTTGCAGCGAAACAGCCGTTGTTGGGGCTGAGCGCAATTAGCGCAGTCTTTATTTCTCTTTCTCATCCTAGGGCACCAACCGATCTGGAACGGATGCCAAAGCGGTGCCGCCCTGCCCGACTATGAAAAAGGGCTGTGAAGGTTTGATGAGCCATATTATTTCGACTTGGATGCCAGCTGTCGGGCGTAGGCCTTTACAGTTTCTTTGTATTCCTCTTCCGTCAACGCCCACTGCTGTAAATCCGCATCCGCCCAGCCAAGGCTCATGCCAGAAGCAGACCGACCCAGGGCCGAAGTCATTGCGCGGGTCATCGCTAAAGCCGCCGCTGGTACCGCTAACAGTTCGGCGAGCAATTGCTCCGTTGTAGCCTCTAGAGAGTCATCTAAAGCAACGCGCTGGGCCCAGCCCGATTGCTTCAGCTCGTCACTGCGCACTTTGCGAGTCGTCATGATCCAGTCTCTGGCGGTAGGCAACCCAACCTCCCGAGCCAGCAGCGGCGTGCCGTTCCAAACGTTAGGAATACCAAGGGCCAACTCGGGGATGCGCAGCACCACGTTGTCGCTAATGACGCGAAAGTCACAAGCCGTGGCTAGCAGCGCGCCACCACCGACCACGTTACCGCGCATGGCGGCTACGGTAACTTGGGGAATTCGCTCGAGTTGCTCTAAAACCCGCTGCCACGTGGCCGTGCGATTGCGCCGCGTCGACCAGTCCCCCTCTACTTTTGGGTATGACGTCGTCTTCAGGTCCGCGCCGGAGCAGAACGACTTGCCCTCCCCGGACAACAGGAGCAGGCGAATGTCTGGTCGCTCCATGAGTTCGTTCAGCGTTGAGGAAATGACCTGGCGTATCTCTTCGTTGAGCGCATTTAATTGTTTAGGCCGATCCAAGATCAGCCGCACCACTTGTGCTTCGTACACCACCTTAATGCCTTGATGCTCTGACATTGTCCGACCTCCAGACCTGAACTTACTTTTGCTTTTTTACTTTTTTGCTTTTTTGCGCTCTCTTCAACGCCAGGTCATTCGGACACAGGCGTATCAATGGGCATCGGCGCTTACCTTGCGCAGTTGGGCGACGATTTCATCGTGGCGCTGCCGGGTTAGGGGGTAGCCAATTAACGCCAGGTAGCCCAAGAACATGGGTAAGGCGAACCCGACCGTATACGTGATTAACAGCCCTTCCAGCGCTTCGGCGGAATTACTCTGCCCGGGCTGAAATCCAAAAACCAGATCTAACACCATGAAACTCAGACCAACCCCCAAAGCGGCTCCGGCTTTGCTCGTGGTCGTCAGCAGCGCGAAGTAAAGGCCCGACCGCTTTTTGCCCGACCTCAGCTCATCATCGTCGGTCAGATCAGCCATCATGGATCGAAGCAAAGTAGGTGCGGCGCCGAACGCGACCCCAAATAAAATCGTGAAGGCCCAGAGCACTGGAACATTCCCTGCTTCGGCAAGAGGAATAACCCCGAGGTTTATGGCCACGGCGTATACCAACGCAATCTTCAAGGCATTATCTTTGCCAAGTCGGTAGGCGAGCTTGAGCCATATTGGCATGGCAAAAAAACTGGCAAGGAAATAGAACAGCAGCGCGATGCTTGCGTGATCGGGCAGCTGAAAGTAATTGGCGGCAAAAAATATATATAAAGCCCCCGACACTGCGGTGCCAAGGCCCGTCATAAGATCGGCAGCCAGAAGCCGCCACAGCACGGTGTTTTTCACAATTAAACCCAGCGCTTGTCGCCAAGGAACGCTGTTGGTCGTGGTACTTTTACTGTCTGGCACACTAATCAGTAACGGGATCACCAGCAGCGGAAACAACAGCAAGCAGAACCAGCCCATACTGGCCACTTTGGTGTTTTGGTCCGGTTCGCCGCTCAGCTCTAAAAACGCGGGAATCGCCAGCACGATGGTCATACCGGCGATGGTGAAAACCTCGCGCCAGCCAAACAGCCGCGAGCGAGCGTCATAGCTTGTGGAGAGTTCTGCCCCCCAGGATAAGTGCGAAATCACCAGCATGGTGTATCCGATGTAGAGGACCAAGAGCCAGAACAGCAAGTACGCTGGTGTTACCGATTCGGGATTGGGCATGAACACCATCCAGACCGAGAGCATCAAGATCGGTATGGATAATGCTACCCAATGCTTACGCCGCCCCCAGCGCGTCTCGAATTTATCGATGGCCATACCCATCAGCGGGTCTGTCACCACGTCCCACATTCGCGCCAGGGTGAAAATGATGCCTACGGTTGCCAGAGACAGCCCCATGCCTTCGCTATAGAACCTAGGCAAATAGACGGCAACCGGCATGCCCATGGCCGCCATGGGCATCGTGATGCCGGAGTAGGCGGCCAGCACCCAGGGACTGCTCTGCTGGGGGTCAGACATTCTATTTGGCTGCATTGTTGACCTCAGTAACCTGGGAGGAATTCAGCAATGATCGATCCCTACCAGCCGTTAACCGCTGGTGTTGGCTAACGCCCTCGCCGCTGTTTCTAAACTAACAAAACAAGGCCTAAGAACAACCGCAAAAGCCCTGCCCAGAAATGGCGCTGGCGAGCAACGTGGGCCCCGGGGCAAACCACTCAACTCATTGCGGCTAGTCGTCGATCTCGCCTTTACCGCCTTTACCGCCTTTACCGCCTTTACCGCCTTTACCGCCTTTACCGCCTATAGGTACCAGCCTGAGCAGGACCGCTGTTTATAGGTTGATCGCTAACCGCAGCATATCCTTGTGTTGAATACCGCCTTCAAAGATGGCGTCATCGTAGTGGTCCAGGAAGTGGTCCTTGATGACGGATTCGACTCGAAACCCAAGACGCTGATAAAAGCCAAGTTGGTAGCCAAAGGTACCCGTGCCGAGTTCAACGCGTTTAAACCCGCTAGAACCAAGGGCCGCTAAAACGAAAGTTAGAAGTGCGCAGCCAATGCCGCGGCCTTGCTCCTCTGGTTGGGTGGCGATATTAAAAAGTTCTGCCGCTTCTTCGCTCAGCGCTTTGGCAACACACACGCTGACGACCCGGTCTTTGTCCAGGGCTGCAAAACACCGCGACTGGTGTAGATAGGTCTGTATGCGCCTGGGCGAGGGATCCGCCTCTAACAGCAATGCAAGGGGGACCTGATCCGCCTGAACTTCCTGCAGTTTCAACTCAATTCCCCGAGCTCAGCATGGTTCGTTTTCGTTTGCCGCTTACGGCAAAAACTGCTGCCCCGAGAACCGGGCCGCTGTCCAGCCTGCCGAGGAGTATCCAAAGACTAAAATCTGACGCTTTGATTTAACTATCGGCCCAGCGTCGCGAGCAAATGCCGGACGTCATATTCCTCGTCCCCTTCATATCGAGGCGCGTAAGATTGATAGGCCGCAGCAATTTCATCATAGCGCGCCTTGATATGCTCCATGTTGTAGGCATGAGAAACGATGTAAAACTGCCCGTCCGCTATTTGCGCCAGTACCGTTTGTGCGAACTCGTCAGCCCCCATTGCTAGGTGCCCCACCCCTGCAGTCAAGCCGGTATTTACAAAGCCGGGAATAATCAGCCCCACATGAATGTAGTCGGGCATCTGCTCGCGCAAGTTGTCAGTCATACCAAGGACGGCGTGTTTACTCGCCAAGTACGCAGCATTATTCGGCACTGCGTTGAACAGAGAGTTTTCCGAACCAGTGTTGTAAATGCCTGCTGGCGTACCCTGCTCGATCATGCGTTGGCCGAATACCTGGCAGCCGTGCCACACGCCGAAGAAATTCACGTTAAAGACCGCGTGCAGATCGTCGGGAGCGGTATCGACAATAGGCTTTTGCTTTATACCAATGCCAGCGTTGTTAAAGACCATATCCACCCCGCCAAAGGCCGCCCAGGCAGCATCCGCCAAGCGCTCGACTTGGGCAAGCTCCGTAACATCGCAGACTTGGGCTTCGGCGCTAACGCCGAGCTCCTGTAGCTCATTAACGGCGGCATCGAGGCGGGATGCGCTAGGCTCAGCAATCATAACTTTGCCGCCGAGTGCGCCAAGCCCTTTGGCCAGCGCAAACCCAATGCCGGATGCGCCGCCGGTGATCACGACCCGCTTGTGGTGCAGATCAAAAATTTTTTCGGTCATAGGAAGCGCCCTTTTGATAAAGCACGGCTTTATGCGTTAACGTGATCGGTGGTTGCAGATTTCTGGTCTGCTGCCACAGGCCCGCCTCAAGTTTGCCATTACTCGGGATAATCCGTCAGATAACCGCCGTCTTTTCGCAAAACAACCTTGCCTCTTTGCGTAGGTGAGTAACTCACCCCGGTAGGATTCTTCACAGAACCTTGCCTTGTGGCCTGACGACCGGTTACACCCCCGCCAAGATCAGCTGTGAAAGCAAGATTGCCGTTGCCTGAGCTTTGCCCTGTCGCGCCTTGCCTGCCGTCGCTCTGAAATTGATTTTGCGCAACGTGACGAGCCGCGAGCTGGGTTTGCTGATCGCTCCATCGAGAAGAATTGCGCACGGCTCGCCCTGTACCACCGTCTGGATTTGCGCCAGTTAAAACTCGTTGCCCATGCTGGGCGGAGGTGGTTTGTGCGCCATGACGACTGTTGCCATGCCCCTGAAACTGCCGATCGTACATTGCATTCACCGCACCGGCCCGGCGTTCAGGGTTGGCAAGTTTTGTTTCAAGTTCGTGGCGCGCCCGATGATGCGCCACCACGGACTGGCCCCTTCTAGCGCCTGCTGCTGTGCTGCTAGGGGGTTTGCGCCCAACGTTGTCAGAATTATCCATGCACAGAATAGTGCTTGAACAGAACGAGAAAAGCACTAGGCCGCTATCAGTCCAAGGTGTCCGCGGCGGTCACCAAAGATTTGCTGGGTAGCGCTTAACAAACCTTTGAAATTCTCAAGCTTGCCGCGGGTGATCGCAGCCTATGATAAGCCAAAGGATCCCTCAGAAACTGAGGGACCTTGGATACGATGCAAAGATAGCTCGGACTAGAAGGGTAGCTTTTGCCCAGAGTGACTGGAAATCAGGGTGGCTAGTGTCGGATCTCGATCCGCCTGCATCTTTGCCCACGCAGCGTTTTGCGCCATTTTGACCTGACTGGCAGCCATGTCACTCCAGCTCTTGAAGTTCATCACGTAGTGAAGCTGATTTGGCGCGCCGACCCCACCAACATAAGCCTCAACTCTTGCACCCAGAGATTCGTGAATTTCTTCCGCCGCAGCAAATCGCTCTAGAAGTTCTCCTTGCCTTCCGGGCGCGGCCTCCCAAACGAACACTGCGTATACCTGCTCATCGGCGAAGCTGTCAGCTTTTACAGAGGTATCAATATTGGTGCCCGTGATACTGGATAGCAGCGTTCCCGCCGCATTTTCTTGCGCCTCACTCCAATAAGCATTCCACTCAGCGCTGCTGTTCATGGCATCTCGCGCGGCACCCCAATTCTCCATGGAGTCGTAGCGCATGACATAGTCAACAAATCCATCGGTGCCCATGGACGTCGCGTAGGCATGGACTTTAATTCCAAATTTTTCGTGGATAGCTTTGGCCTTTGCCATGCTTTCCATCAAAGCCCCCGTTTTTCCCGGATTCGCTTTCCATGAGTAAACCTCAGCTATCTCCGCAGACGCAAAAGTGCTAGCCAAAAGACCAGACAGCCAAAGCATGATCATTAGAACTTTCGATTTCATGGTTTCTTCCCTCTTTTTGTTGTTGTAGATCTGCAGATTAGTTTGAGTAAATTGCAAATGTAAAGTCACTAGTAAGTTTTTTTATCAACGAGCCCTAGATGAACAGTTGAGTGTTACGGCAAGACGACTTTTGAACACCTGACGGCAATTTCGATGATCCGACGAGAAATGTCATCCCGTGCCGACGACCGAGGTCTCTGGGACAAATGACGCCCTGTCATCCGTGACGTGGTCACTTAAGGCGAATTAATTCGTAGCAAAAGATTGGTGCCGGAACGCGGAATCGAACCGCGGACCTACTGATTACGAATCAGTCGCTCTACCAACTGAGCTATCCCGGCATAGTTGATGCTTAAAGTGCAAACATTGGATTGACTCGAACAACGACTGGGGCCGTCGAGCGAGGCGAACAGTATAGCGACTCGCTAACAGGTTGAGAAAGAGAACTTTTGCTCCGCCAACCAGGTTCAGGGGCATAGGTATTTCAGCAGCGGCCTCGTGCCCTAGGGGTCAGACGAATCGAGGGTTAAGAGTTCACGCCGTAAATTGCGCGCTCGAAAGCCGTCAATGTGGCGACCGCCTGGGGATCCAAAAAGGGCATCACCTGAGTTGCAAAAATACCGTATAACTCGCGTTCTCGGTCAATCCAATAGTAGGAGTTGAACAACCCCGCCCAAGAGCCGGAACCGGCTGAACGGCCGTTCACCGTGCCACCGGTATGGATCAGCAAACCCAATCCCCATGTGGCAGGAGCTCCAAAACCAACGTCCAAATCGTGGCTAAGGGAGGGCATTTGGGATTGGCAGGACTTTATCTGCAGATCACCAATCTGGTTGTCAAACATGGCAGCTACCGTTTGCGGCTGCAAAATGGCACCTCCCGCCCCATGCCCTTCGTTCAATAAGGCCTGCAGCAGCAATCCGTAGTCGTCTAACGTCGAATACAACCCTCCGCCGCCGCCATAAAACTCCGAACTCCCCGGTGCTGCTGGCACCGGCTGCATAACCGGGGAAGTCACCAAGGTGCCATCCACGCGGGCCAGCATCGACACAGCGCGGTGCAGTTTCTGTGCATCGAATTCAAAAGTTGTATCCACCATGCCTAAAGGCGCAAAAACGTGCTCAGCAAAGTAGGCCATAAGCCGCTGGCCGCTGATTCGCTCTACCAGGTAACCCAGCCAGTCCGTGCTGATTCCGTATTCCCAGTCGGTTCCCGGCTCAAAGGCCAGCGGCGCGTCAAGCATTGCGCGGCCAGACCCCACACCCGAACTCAGTCCTTTGGCCTCGTGTGAAAAGGCGTCCTGATTCCAGATGCTGTAGACGAAACCGGAGGTGTGGGTGATCAGCTCTCGAGCCGTGGGCGCTCGCTGAGCCGGTGCATACACTGGCTCTCCATCACTCGCAAAACCCTGCAAAACCGACAGCGACTTCAACTCTGACAGGTAGTGATCAGCGGGCTGATCAAGATCTAGCGCGCCGGTCTCTGCGAGCTGCAGTGCGGCGACGGTGGTAACCAGCTTAGTCATTGAGGCGATAGCAAAGATCGAATCCCGCTGGACTGGCGATGCATCGTCGAGGCCGCGGCTGCCCGCGGCATGACCCAGGAGTACGCCGCTTTTGTCACCAACCAACCCAGCAGCGAACAGTAAATCGCCCGCGCTGACTGCACCGTCCAAAACACTTTGCGCTTTGCGCAATCGACTATCAGCTACACCCATCTTCCGTCTTCCTCATTCGCCGGGCGGTATGCCCATATCGCACTGGAACGACGACGTTCGCAGTGCCGGCTCGAACACCGTTACCGTCAGACGTACTCCACCGGCATTAACGCTAGGAGGCTGCAACGTGCGCCGTGCACTTAATCTCAATTTTGAAGGCAGGATCCACTAGGGCCGAGACCCCGACTAAGGTTTGAGTAACGTCTGGTTTGCCGCCGTAAGCTGCGGCTCGGGCGCTGAATACCTCTTGCACCTGCGCCATCATCCCCGACATGTCAGTGACGAAAACTATTTCCTCAACCACGTTGTCTAGGGTGGCACCAAATTCTGCCAATACTGCCGCAACGTGTTGGTAAGCAAGGGTCGTTTGCTCCACCAAACTATCAGGTGCGCGGCCATCGGCGTCTACACCCACTTGACCGGATAGATATAGAACATCGCCCACCTGGACGCCTTGAGCGATCAGATCTGCATAGGGCCCGCTTCGAAACACTCGTCTGTTCATTGGACTTTTCTCCGATGAGAGCTGGTGGAATGGGTGGCTTTGCGGAACGCGTTTAGACGTTTTCTTTTATGTCAAAGGTTCTCGCAATGGGTGCGCCGGCAAGAAACGGACCGACTTTATCGATAAAGCCTGTCTCAACGCGCCAGCCCATATAGGCTTGCTGGTGTTCGGCTGATTCCCACTGCTCGACCAAAAATATGCTCTTGGTTTCCTGGTCCACGTAAGTTTCCACCTTCTCGCATCCCGCATAGTTGCGGGTGTCCACGAGGGCATCTTTCATCAGATCCAAAAATTCATCCAACGTTTCCGGTTTTGTTGGCATCTCCAGCGTGACTAAAACGCTCATATTTCCCCCTTTTGTCGTAAGGCCTGGTCAGCCCCATCGACGTTCATTATTCGAGTAAGCGACTAGCGCTTACTCGGTTTTGCACGAATCTCTGAAAATCAGGCGGCTTCGTGCATTTCTTTCAGCTCGTCGAAAGTCATCGTCGACGCAACCTCTAAGTTTTCGTCAAGTATTTCGTAGATCGGCCCATTATCGTAAGGCCGGAGGCTGAAGAGGATAATGACGTCGCTGTCTCCCCCGCCCTCTGTGTGAGGTTCTACGTCTGGCTTTCCGGCCTTGTAGGTTCCTGCTGGGCGCACTTCCTTCAACTCACCTTCCGTGGTGTATATGCGGTGCTCACCCTTCACAACAAACGTGTTGAAAGCTGCCACGTGACGGTGCATGACAATTTTTTCGTTGGCGGCAAATTTGAAAAGTACGTCAACGACCTTGGCGGTGTCATCCACATCTAAAATGGAAAGCCAAACGTGATCGGTGTCCGGCAGCTGCTGCCAGTCGACCTTATTTTCATCAAAGACCTCGTTACTCATGTGTGCACTCCTTATTTTTATTATTAAGTGACTTTTACTTGGGGCATGGGGGGCGCATTAGCTGCTGGTTGGCACCTGCAGTGCTACTAAACTTTTCAGTAAATCCCTGCCCGCAGTGCGGGGATTCACGTCTTTGTCGATCTTGGCGATTTTCCCGCTGGCATCGATATAAAAGGTCCACCGCTTAGAAAAGCCCATGGACGCCAACACTCCATAGGCTTCGCTGACGTCTTTAGCTTCGTCAGAAAGAATAGGAAAGTTTGCGTTGTTCTGCTCAGCAAAGGCTTTATTGGTTTCCAGATCGTCGGTGCTTGCCATAAAGAACTCAACGTCAAAACGCCGCACCTGTCGTTTGCTGTCCCTGACGGACTTGCATTCGATAGTGCAGCCGCCGGTAAAGGCTTTCGGGAAAAACGCCAGCACTACGTGTTTGCCGCGAAAGTCTGATAGTTGATAGGTCTTACCGTCCGACGCCTGTAGCGTCCAATCCGGCGCCACATCCCCTACACCCAGGGAAGCTTGCGCTCCCGATGCCAAGATAACCAGGCATGCAGCTACCGCGCTCTTAATCTTTGTAATGATGTTCATGTGTTTATTCTTCCTATTCACAAACCCGTCACTGGAGAGCTGCCGTTGGCAGCCAGCAGTCACGATTTGTTGATCTTTTCTTTCGACCCTTTAGTCCTCATGTTCCTCTTTTTGCGGAGACTGTGTCCCTGCTAAAGGTGCGGAACTAAGCTGCGCTTGTAGCCCCTGAACCATTGTCGCTCATGCGCACTGGCTACTTTTGTTAACACAACTCACGCCTCAAGCTTACAGTTCTCAGTCAAGGCATCAAGCCAGCGTTGGTTCGGATTTAGCAGTTCCTTTAACGCCGTAGCGGCGGAGTCTTGGAGCCCCTGGTTATCATCCTTCAGTTTCGCCATGGTTGGATCCCTGCTGACTTTTTATGCTGTCTCGGGTTTGGCGAAGCTGCTCCTCACAAGCATTAAGCTCTTGCTGTAGCCTCATGATTTCTGCCCGAAGGCTATGCTCAAGTTCCCGAAGCGCGCCCGCGGACGGCAGTGGAGACATGGCTTTGAGGGATTCGACACTCGCCACTTCTTCTCTTAGCTGTTGAATTTGCCCCTGCAGACGTTCGAGGCGCTGTTCTAGCAACCCTCGATGAAGAATTGGTTTATCGCTCACACGTGTACCAGTGCTGAGAATCAAAGTCCGAGTGACCGTGAAGATCCAAGTTGACAGACATCACCTCGATTCGGCCGAGGGCATGGCCAAGCCCTGACGCACCATGGCGTCTCTCAGGGCCTCTATTCGGCGACGATTTTTGCCAAGGTCTGAATATCCGACTCGCGACGCAGAACGAACAACCACGCTGCCCTCTCGTACGCGAAACTCCAGATCATCAACAAACCTGAGCAGGCGCGTGGTGGCTTTGGCGCGCAACTGCTCGTTACTACGATGCAGCAACTCATACTCTGGCTGCTCGGACAAGTAAGCGGCTATGGCGTCCAGCAGCCTTTGGGCACTCGACCGGTCTCCGGCCCGTCCTCCGGTACCTGCGCTGATGATCGGTTCTACGTATTTCGAAGACGTTGCGGGCTCGTCGCTACTGACGCAATTAGGAGAAGCCGGGCAGGGGGCTAAGTAGTACTCCTGGTTCGACACAGCAAACCCTCCGCTACCAGTAAACAAAAGAACAAAGCAAAAGAAATAGCGTCCAATCAGATTACGTGCATTAAGTCCTAGAACCATGATTACCCTCGCCTAGGCTCGGCTTTGAATGCAGTCGGCTAGCCCAAAACCAGATCTCGCGCCCTCAGTGATCTTAGGCGGTCGGAGGTGAAAAACAATCAATAAAACGCCGTCAATTACAACCCATCAAAATGCACTGATGTGTTATGGGGAGGTTTCGACACACTCAACACCACCCCAACACAAATCGGTCGTGTCCACACTTTCCCAATCACCGAATATGGGGCGGGCAATGGTTAGCTGCAAACTGGCTTCGCCTATAGAGCCCTGCAAAGCCAGGGTTATCGCCCCAGCTACGGCGTCGTCAGCCGCGACTGCAAAAGCTGGGCCGCCTACCGGAGATGCCGTCTCTGAGCCAGCCACATCCTGAAGCAGAGCATCTACCCAGTCGGCGGCCTCGTCTCTTGTGGTCTCGATAGCAGCAACATCTGCACCACCGGCGATCTGTGTTTGCAGCCGCGCCATTTCCGTTCGAGCCCAGTTGACTGCCTGCCGATAGTGCACGTTGATCTTGGTGCTATTGGCCGACACTACATAGTTTTGATAGGCGGGTATGGCGAATGTCGTCACTACGCTAATGATGGCTATGACGATCATGAGTTCGATCAGTGAAAAACCGGCACTGGAGGCAGGGTGGTTAGCTGGGCGAACCCACCAACAATTGTGGTTTCGCGGTTTTATTTGAGCTCGTTTTGGCTGCAAATTCGTTAATGGTATGCCGTTCATTATTCGTCTCCTGAACTCCGCCTGCGTCTTGCTCCGTCACTGTTGTCCGCCGGCTACCGCGCTGACTTGCTGGTTGCGGCTCAGATTTTGTTTCAGGGCTTCGCCTTCCTCTACCGCTTTTAACTGAGGTTTCTGTAAATACAAACTCACAGAGCAACCGATCAGACGCACACAACCGACAGACATGAGCTCTTTATCCGTTTTTCAGTTTCGCTAGCTTTAATCCCAGCACAGCCCACAAAAGTAAGCCAAGTGCTGACGCCGGAAGGAATCGTTGGCAGAAAAAAGAAGCAACGGCGGGCGGAAAGAGGCCAATACAGAAAGAAGCAAAGACAGAAAGAAGCAACGGCGGAGAAAAACTATGGCGGAAAGAAAAAGTGGCAGAAAGCGGCATTAATCAACACCCCAGCCCAGAATCCGCGTCGGCCACTGCCTACGTGGATGCGTTGTTTTCACAAGCTCTAGAACGGCGGGCTTCGGATCTCCATCTTGAACCGCAAAAGACGGGTTTGCAGATTCGCCTGCGCGTTGACGGTTTGCTCCACGAACTGCCGATGCCGCCGCCGGATATTGCTCAGCGGCTGTGTGCTCGCATTAAAATCATGGCGCGATTGGATATCGCCGAGCGACGGCTGCCGCAAGACGGACGCATTTCTGTCCAGTGCCGGGGGCAGCAGATGGATTTGCGGGTCAGTTCCTTGCCCACGCTCTGGGGAGAAAAGCTTGTGCTAAGAATCGTGCTCCAAGAGTCGTCAATTCTGAGACTGAAAGATCTAGGTCTCGAGGAAAGCCAACAACAGGAACTGGTCACGGCACTGGCCCAGCCCCAAGGATTGATTTTGGTAACGGGACCAACCGGCAGCGGCAAAACCCTCACCCTCTACAGCGCATTGCAAACCCTTAACCAAGGACACCGAAACATTTCGACAGCCGAAGAGCCCGTCGAGATCCCCCTTGTTGGCGTAAATCAGGTTGCCATCAAGCCGCAAATTGGTCTGACGTTTAGTAGCACTCTGCGCGCATTGCTGCGCCAGGATCCAGATGTGCTAATGGTAGGAGAAATAAGGGATGCTGATACCGCGTCTATGGCCATCAGAGCGGCCCAAACAGGCCACTTGGTGCTGTCCACCGTGCACACCAAGTCCGCTCAAGCCACCTTAGTGCGGATGCGGCAGTTGGGTATCAGCAACAAGGACCTTGAAGAATCGGTGACCTTGGTGCTGGCGCAACGGCTCCTTAGGCGGCTGTGCAATTACTGCAAAGTACCTGACAAGAAAACCGTCGACCAAGGCCTAAAAAACTCAGGTGCGGGCGGCGAGAGTCCGGACCTTACCCTACCTAACTTCTCCAGTTTTCGAGCGAATTCTGCTGGCTGCCCAGGTTGCTTGGGGGGCTATCAAGGCAGGTTGGGTATTTTTGAACTCTGTAAGCCCTCCGCATCTAACCTCAAGTGCTCAACACTAGGGTCTTGCGCCGTTCATCCAGATACCAACAAGAGTTTACTCGGCAATCAGGATGCCGCGATCAGCCGCTTCGTCACAGCACCAAACCAAAGCCTTAGGGCCATGGCTTTGCGCCGCTATGCTATTGGCGAGACCACTCTGGAGGAAATCGAACGGGTATTGCCGCGAACATCTTTCACCCCTCACATTGACAGCACCGGCGATCTCGCGGGGTGACGGCGTTTCGCTGGCAAGGTACCGATGCCTTGGGGCTGCCCCAGCGAGGGGTCTTGAACGCTCCATCTCGCGACGCCGCGAAAGCTCAGCTCAGCGCTCTGGGTGTGTCTGCCTTGGTGATACGCAATTCCGCTGACTCCAAGAAAGCCAGTGACGTTGTACCACTGCCAGCTGGGGCGCGTAACAGGACTAAGATACGCCTAAGCAGGAAGCAGCTTGTGCTTTTCTGCCGACACTTGGCTAACCTTTTGGTGGCGGGGATTCCAGTGGTCGATGCCTTAGATACCCTGGAAAAAGACAGCAAGGGTGATTACGCAAAGTTGTTGCTCTCAATCCACAACAGTTTGGATGACGGCTTAAAGCTGGGGGACGCCATGGCGCTGCACTCTCAGGTTTTCGATCCATACGCCGTAAGCCTAGTGCGCTGCGAGGAAGTCGCGGGGCAGATACACAGAGCCCTCGCCACCCTGGCAAATCACCTCGAGCAAAGCCAAGTTCTGCAGCAAAAAGTACGACAAAGCCTGCTTCAGCCGGGTTTAATTCTGCTCACCGCAATCACGGTTTCTTGGCTGCTGCTCACCTTCGTGATGCCTGAATTCGTCAAGATGTATACCCAGCAAAATCAGCAGCTGCCTGTTATTACCCAGTGGGTCATGGGCGTGTCTGGCCATTTGCAGGAACATAGCGTCAACGCCCTACTATTGATATCAGCGGCCGGTGCAGGGGGCATCACGCTCTACCAGAGCGTCGGGCGCTGCCACCTGCTCTTTGATCATTTGATTTTACGGCTGCCGCTGCTCGGTGACCTTAGCCGGCTTTCCAACCTTGTTGATTTGAGCAGAACATTAGCTGCCATGTTAACCGCAGGAATTTCCCTAAACGAAGCGCTGACTCATACCGCAGCTTCCTGTCGGAATGCGGCATTTTGCCAAGCCGTGCTAAACGCCACGGCCAAGGTCGAAAGTGGTTCTTCGCTGCATCAGGCGATGACCGGCGCTCCATATTTCCCTGAACCGTTTCGCCGCATCATTCAATTGGGCGAGGAAACTGGCAAGCTCAGCCAAATGTTTGAGCTCGCCGCCCAAGGGTATCAGGAGGAAATAAGACGCAGTATCGACTTTCTGCTGCCGTTGATTGAACCCATCCTGATGCTGATCTTGGGCATGATGATTGGCGGGCTGATCCTCGCCATGTACTTACCCATTTTTGCCATGGGCAGCTTGCTCTAAACCTCACCGACTCTTTCTGCCGAAACAACCGGCGGAGAGCGCCGATGGCTTTAGGTGTGACCCCCTAGCTTTTGCTACCCTTGCACTTTTGGAGGGACATCATGCTCGTAGGTTTGACTGGAGGTATCGGTAGCGGCAAGAGCGCGGCCGCGGATCGTTTTGCACAGTTGGGCATTGATGTGGTTGACGCCGACATCGCCAGCCGCACTGTGGTGGAACCCGGTCAACCCGCCTTGAACGAGATCGCCGCTCACTTTGGGCACGATCTGCTGCTGGAAAACGGCACGTTAAACCGGCCTAAACTTAGATCCGTGGTTTTTGCTGACCCTGCCGAACGCAGGTGGCTGCAAGGTCTTCTTCATCCACTGATTAACCAGTGCCTTACAGATCAAGTCGAGGCCAGCACCTCGGACTATTGCTTACTGGTAAACCCGCTGCTGCTGGAATCTGGACAGGCACAATGGTGCGATGAGATCGTCGTAGTGGATGTTCCCGAGGAACTGCAGATCTCAAGAACTATGGAGCGCGACAACAACACACGCTCCCAGGTTGAGGCGATTTTGGCCGCTCAACTCAAACGCCAAGATCGCCTAGCTCAAGCGTCCCGAATCATCGCCAACGATCAAGATCTGCCGCATCTCTACCGTCAGGTAGATGCTCTTCATCTGGAGTTGATAAATCAATGACCACTGCACGCATTGTTAACTGCCCGACCTGCAATCAAGGAGTAAAGTGGACGGCGAAAAATCCAAACAGGCCCTTTTGCTCCGAGCGCTGCAAGCTCATCGACCTGGGCAGCTGGGCAGCAGAGGAACATCGGATTCCAGACGCCACCCCGCCAGACTTTACTAGCGACGAATCGGAGCGCGATCTTTAACGGACAAATCCGAGGGCCTTGTTGCGCCGAAGCGCTCAGGGTTAGCTGCGATACTCTGCATTGATACGAATATATTCGTATGAAAGGTCTGTGGTCCAAATAGTTTGGACCGCAGCGCCACGGCCTAGATCAATACGAATGCGGAACTCATCCTTAGCCAAAACTGCGGCACCCGCAGACTCGGTGTAATCCTTGGACATCATTCCAGCACGGGCAACCTGCACATCGTCTAGCCAAAGACTTACATAGCGCTCATCAAGGCCAGGAACCTCGGCTCGACCGATTGCCATACAAAAGCGCCCCCAGTTTGCATCACCGGCGAACAGGGCGGTCTTAACCAAGGGCGACTCCGCCACGGTGTAAGCAACCTCGGAACACTCAGCATCAGTGTCTCCACCGGTTACGGTAATCGTCACGAATTTCGTTGCGCCCTCACCGTCTCGAACAATGGCCTGAGCGAGCAGCGTTGCCACATCCAGTACAGCCGCCAATAACTCGCCATACCGAGGGTCCTGCCGATTTTTAATCGGCGGCATCGACGCCTGCCCAGTGGCGGCTAACAAAAAACAGTCGTTAGTCGACGTATCACCATCAACGGTGATGCGATTGAAGCTTCCGCCCGCTACGGTTTGAACCATTTGTTCTAGCACCGGGCCATCAACATGGGCGTTGCAGGCGATATAGCTCAGCATTGTCGCCATATCCGGCTTAATCATGCCGGAGCCTTTGGCCACGCCGGTTATGACAATCTCTTCGCCGTTTAGAGATATCCGACGGCTCACGGCCTTTGGTACCGTGTCTGTGGTCATAATGGCTTTGCTAAAGGCCAGCCAATTCTCAGCTCCAGCTGCCGCCACCATATCCGGTACCACCCGGCTTAATGCCGCTACATTCAGGCGCTCGCCGATTACCCCAGTAGAAAAGGGCTGCACTTGCTCAGCTGCTAGTCCAACCGCGTCCGCCACGGCCTGGCAGACAGCCTTAGCATCCTCATAGCCTGGCTCGCCGGTCGCTGCGTTCGCATTGCCACTATTAACGATCCAAGCCAGCGCTTGATTTTGGCGCGCCTTAGCCAGATGCACTGGCGGTGCGGCGAAAGCGGACTGGGTATAAACCCCGGCTACCACCGTGCCGGGCTCAAAGATCACCAGCGCCAAGTCGTCCCGGGGCGACTCTTTGACACCCGAGCACGCCGTACCAATTCGTACCCCGGGCACGGGTTCCAAAAATGCGGGTGGAGAGAGATTTACTGCCACTCACTGCTCCTGGGCCAGGGATCTGCTGGGCAGGCCAGGTTACCAAATCGGCTTGTCATCAAATGCGTCCGTGGCACTGTTTGTACTTCTTGCCTGACCCACAAGGACACGGCTCGTTGCGCCCGACCTTGCGCTCTTCCCGGACGAAGGTCTCTGCTTTGGCAGCCGGCTGAGAAGGTTCTTTCGCTTGATCGCCCTGACCCTCCAGCTGACTGTGCTGAAAATTCATCTTCTGCGCAGCTTCGGCCCTGCGCAGGCGTTCCTGAGCTTCGATCTCTTCCGGATTTTCAATCTGCATGCGTGAAAGCATTCGAATCACGTCAAACTTAATGTTCTGCAGCAGGTCCTGAAACAGCTCAAAGGACTCTCGTTTAAATTCCTGTTTCGGCTGCTTTTGCGCATAGGCACGCAGATGGATCCCTTGGCGCAGCTGATCCATGGACGCTAAATGCTCTTTCCAGCGTTGATCCAATATCTGCAGCATGATCTGCTTTTCAACCATGCGCATATCAATGCCGTTGTCGCGCCAACGCTCTTCTTTGGCCCCGTATTCCTCTTCGATTTGCGTCAGAACCCGCGCTGCCAACCCGTCTTCATCCAAGTCTTGGTCTTGCTCAAGCAACTCGCTTAGTGATTGAACGCTGCCAAATTCACTTTGCAGCGACACCTCAAGACCCGCAATGTCCCATTGTTCGATGAGGCTTTGTGGGGGGATGTGCTGGGTGACAAGCTCGTAAACCACTTCCTCCCGGAGCCCTTCGATGGTTTCGCTGATATCACTGGAGTCCATCAACTCTCGACGCTGCTGGTAAATGACCTGACGTTGGTCGTTGGACACATCATCGTATTCCAGCAAATTCTTGCGGATATCAAAGTTATGGCCCTCAACTTTACGCTGGGCGTTTTCAATAGAGCGATTGATCATCTTGTGCTCAATGGCCTCGCCGCTGCCGTCGTTGAGCTTGTACATCATGTTGCGAATAGACTCAGACACAAAAATCCGCATTAGGTTGTCGTCTAAGGACAAGTAGAACCGGCTGGATCCTGGGTCGCCCTGGCGTCCTGAGCGCCCCCGGAGCTGGTTGTCTATCCGCCGTGATTCATGGCGTTCGGTGCCAATAATGTGCAGGCCTCCAGCCGCAAGCACTGCGTCGTGACGCTGCTGCCAGTCCTCGGTGATCTGGGCGATCTCTTGCTGGGAGGCATCCGAACGTTTGGCCAGCTCGGCATCCAGGCTACCGCCAAGAACTATGTCCGTGCCTCGGCCCGCCATGTTGGTGGCGATGGTCACCGCGCCCGGGCGTCCGGCGTCCGCAACTATGTCCGCTTCGCGCTCATGCTGCTTTGCGTTGAGTACGCTGTGGGCCACTTTGCGTCGTCCGAGTTCGGCGGACAACAGCTCGGAACTCTCGATGGATGCCGTACCCACAAGTACCGGCTGTCCACGACCAATGCAGTCCGCGATGTCCTCGACAATGGCATCGTATTTTTCTTGCAGCGTCAGATACATCAGATCGTTTCTGTCGTCTCGAATCATCGGACGATGGGTGGGCACGACAACCACGTCGAGGCCGTAGATCTGCTTAAATTCAAATGCCTCTGTATCCGCGGTGCCGGTCATTCCCGACAGTTTTTTATAGAGGCGGAAATAGTTTTGGAAGGTTGTAGACGCCAGCGTTTGACTCTCATTCTGAATCGCCAAACCTTCTTTTGCTTCGACGGCCTGATGAATCCCATCGGACCAGCGACGACCCGGCATAGCTCTGCCGGTATGCTCATCAACAATGATGACTTCGCCAGAGGAAATCATGTACTGGTCGTCACGCTTAAAAAGCTTGTGCGCCTTCAGCGCCGCGTGCACGTGATGCAGCAAGTTCAGGTTAGCCGAGGAATACAGGCTATCTCCTGGCTCCAACAGCTTCAGGTCAATTAACGCATCCTCAACTTTCTGATGGCCTAATTCCGTCAGTTCAATCTGGCGGTTTTTTTCATCCACCATGAAGTCACCGATGGCTTCGATTTCTGGCTCACCAAATACCCTTGGGGTGTCGTCAAAGGGTTGCTCTTCGAGCATGGGCGGAATTTTGTTGATGGTCTGATAAAGCGAGGTATTTTCTTCCGAGGCGCCTGAAATGATGAGCGGCGTTCGCGCCTCATCGATCAAAATGGAATCTACTTCGTCGATAATGGCAAAGTACAGCTCGCCCTGCAGACGATCCTCGGCAGTAAACGCCATGTTGGAGCGCAAGTAATCAAAACCAAATTCGTTGTTCGTGCCATAGGTAATATCCGCACGATAAGCCGCCATCTTCTCCTCGGTGGGCTGGCCCGACTGAATAATGCCGACCGTAAGCCCTAGCTCCGCGTATATGGCCTCCATCCATTGAGCGTCTCGTTTAGCTAAGTAGTCATTAACCGTGACGACGTGAACGCCTTTGCCAGGCAGTGCGTTCAAGTAGGCAGGCAGCGTGGCCATGAGCGTTTTACCTTCACCGGTGCGCATCTCGGCGATCCGCCCCTCGTGCAGGGTAATCCCGCCGATCAGCTGCACATCGAAATGACGCATCTGCTTGGTGCGTTTTGCCGCCTCACGAACAGCCGCAAAAGCCTCGGGCAGCAGGGCGTCCAAAGTTTCACCCGCCTCGAGACGTTGGCGCAGCTTGGCGGTGTGCGCAATTAAATCCGTATCCGCCGCAAAGCTCTCTTCGAGGTCATTAATGCGCTGCACCAGACGATCCATGCGTTTAAGTTCACGCGCGTTCTTGGTGCCAAAAATTCGGGCGAGGAAATTAGCCATAATCTGTGGGTACTAAAAAGGACAATTGTAGCGGCAGTGCAGCCAGATCTATACCGGCCTAGGAAAGGATTTTGGTGTTCGGGAACAAATCCGTAGGACTTTACGCGTTAGCGGCAACTGCTAACTGAGAGCCTTCTTATCGGGCGCTAACGTATCTTGCCGGGTTAACAGGCTTTCCGGATTTCAGCACTTCAAAGTGCACGTGAGGGCCAGTCGAGCGTCCGCTGCTACCCATCAGGCCAATGACGTCGCCGCGTTTGACGCTTTGCCCAACTCGCACTAACAGCTCTTGGTGATGAGCGTAGCGCGTTCGCAAATCTTCGCCGTGACTGATCTCAACCATCAAGCCGTAGCCGTCTCGACGGCCAGCGAAGACAACGATTCCGTTGGCTACGGCAATCACGTCCGAGCCATTAGCACCGGCAAAGTCCATGCCTTCGTGCCAGGCTTTTTTACCGGAGATGGGATCAACCCGCTCGCCGAAAGGAGAAGACATCCATCCTTTGGTGATGGGTGGGCCTGCCGGGGTTGCACCTTTTTGCGTGTACACGCCGAGCAACACTTGATCCAAAATGGTCAGCTCCGTTTCTCGCTGCTTCAAGCGCTCTGACAGACTTGCCAACTTGTAGTCCAGATTCGGTACATCGAGCACTGTCGTGTCGCTGCCAATAGGACCACCTTGGGAAACCGGTGCATCAAAATCGAACTCGTCTTGTGGCAGCCCAGATGATTGATGCATATAAGAGGCCAGAGCCTCCATTCGCCAAAGCCGCGCCTGCATGTCTGCAATTTGACGACCTACTGCCTGCCTGCGGGCAATAGAGTCCGTCTGCAGCTCTTCTACAACCGCATCCTGTTCCTGGAGTTTCATACGCCAGTTTTCAATCACCGCCGCGTCAACAATACTGGATTGGCGGAGCATGAAACCCAGCGCTATTAGGCCAGCACAAATCGCTATCGCGCCGATCGCAAGTACTTTTACCTTCCACACCGGGAGGGCGATTTGTGAGGATTCGCCGCTTTTATTGATAACGAGAAGCTGCATGCAGGAGGCCGATTCATTGAGCAGCGCTCAACATAGCAAAATGTCGCCAATGTGCAAATTTAGTGTCCATGTTTTCGGCTTGGCTACAGTAATATCTTGCCAACGCGTTAGCGCGTCGAGGGTGCGCAACATAAGGTCAACTATGAAGATCAAAAACGCAGACGACATATTAAGGGCTGGCCAAGGCCATAGCCCTTTGCAAAAAATGTTGAATCACAACGCCAACCAAAAGGCCTGGACCGAGCAGCTGTGTGCCGCTTTGGACGACAATCTAAAACATCAGGTGGAGGTGAGCGATGTTCGGGGTTCCCGGTTGGTTATCAATTGTCGCAGTGCCGGCGCGGCCACGAGGATGCGCTTTGCTGAACCGGAGCTGTTACCACGTTTAAACGCCCTTGCCGCATTCAGTGGGGTAAAGGAGTTGGTTATCCGCGTGCTCAGCGCGCAAGCTTAGCTGTCGATGTTGGCAGCAGGTCGTAGGTAGGTGTTTGGCATATCGTCGGGATCTTCGAAAGACACGATTTCGTAGCTGCTAGGATCGTCAAGAAGCTTGCGAATCACTTTATTGTTCAGCCCATGCCCGGATTTGTGTCCGTGAAAACTGCCGATAAGGCTATGCCCTAGCAGGTACAGATCACCGATTGCATCCAAAATCTTGTGTTTGACGAACTCGTCTCTAGCCCGCAAACCATGCTCGTTGAGTATTTTCGAATCGTCGACCACGACGGCGTTGTCCAGACTGCCGCCCTGAGCGAGATTAAGGTCCCGAAGTTTTTCGAAGTCTGCCAGGAAGCCGAAGGTTCGCGCACGACTAACCTCCTTCACAAAGCCAGTCATGGAAAACTCAACTTCAGCCGTATGCTCATGCGCAGCAAAAACCGGGTGGTCATATTCCAAGGTATAGCTGAGCTTGAAGCCCTCATAGGGCTCAAGTGCGGCACTGGCGTCGCCGTCCTCTACCCGCACTGTTCGCAGTACCCGCAAAAATTTCTTCGGCGCAGCTTGAGTAGTTACCCCAGCGGATTGCAGTAAAAAAACGAACGGTGCTGCGCTGCCGTCCATGATAGGCAGCTCTCGTCCATCCACTTCCACAACAGCATTGTCCACGCCCAAGCCGGACAGTGCCGACATCAGATGCTCGATAGTCGACAGCTGATGATCGCCACTGCTCAAAGAGGTAGCCATTTGTGTGTCGCCGACGCCTCGAGCTAGGGCGGGAAACTCCACGCAGCCCTCTAGGTCCGTGCGTCTGAACACGATGCCGCTATTGGCTGCCGCCGGATGCAGCGTCAAATTGACCTTGCGCCCTGAATGCAGAGCCACGCCTGTTGCCTTGACGCTATTCTTCAAGGTTTGCTGCAAGTTTGCTGTTGACACAGTCCGTACCCCTGGCGGGCTCCGCACCCGCTTACACGGGCGCTAAAGCACTAACGTTTTAGTCCGCTTGGCGGCGCAAAAATGCTGGAACGTCCAAGTATTCAAGATCGTTACTCTGGATATCCACTCCCTCCACGCCGTTACCGTAGCGCGTTGGATTACGCAGGTGAGGCGGTTCATCAAAGCTATCGTAGTTGCCTTGAGCAGCAGCGGTTTCCAAGGCTGGATCGTTATCGACGACAATGCTCGGTTTCGCTCCCTTGCCAAGGCCAGTAGCAACGATCGTGACCATTAGGTCTTCCCCGAGGGTTTCATCGATTACCGTTCCAACCACGACGGTTGCGTTTTCCGAGGCGAACTCTTCGACCAGATCGCCAACCTCCATGAACTCACCCATGGTCAAATCTGAACCACCAGCGACGTTCACTAGAATGCCTCGGGCGCCGTTGATATCGATATCGTCGAGCAGTGGTGACTTAATCGCAGCCTCCGCAGCGTCGCGAGCACGATTAGCACCGCTTGCTCGGCCTGTGCCCATCATCGCTGAGCCCATCTCGGACATAACCGTTCGCACGTCGGCAAAATCGACGTTGATCAGGCCCGGCAAAATAATCAGATCGGCTATGCCTTTGACTGCCCCAAGGAGGACATCGTTGGCAGCACCAAAAGCATCCTGCATCGAGGTCGCGTCACCCAGTACATCATGAAGCTTCTGATTCGGAATGGTGATGAGAGAATCCACATGCTCAACCAACTCCGCTAATCCCTTGTCGGCCACCTTGCCGCGGCGTTCGAACTTAAAGGGCTTGGTGACCACGGCAACGGTCAAAATACCTAGGTCTTTTGCCACTTCCGCCACCACTGGCGCCGCGCCAGTGCCCGTTCCGCCGCCCATACCAGCGGTAATGAAAACCATATCGGCACCGTTTAGCAGCTCGGCTATGCGCTCACGATCTTCCATCGCGGCCGCGCGTCCGGTTTCCGGATTCGCACCAGCTCCCAGGCCTTTGGTGATATTGCTGCCGATTTGCAGCGTCCTTTCGGCGCCCAAGCCGTCCAAGGCCTGAGCATCGGTGTTGATCGCAATGAAGTCGACTCCGTTGACGTCATTGTTAACCATGTGTTGAACGGCATTGCCGCCGCCGCCGCCAACTCCAATGACCTTAATCACTGCGTTCTGCGGTGCACTATTCACTATCTCAAACATCGCCTTCTCCTGCTGGTGCTAGAAGTTTTCGCGAAACCAGTTTTTGATACTGTCGAAAACGCTGCTCTTACGGCCGCTTTGTTTCTCGGTACTTTCCTGCTCTCGCTCAAGCCCGTACTGCAACAAGCCAACGCTGGTTGCGTATACGGGATTCCTTACGATGTCCTTCAAACCCGCCACTAAACGTGGCGCCCCCAAACTGACTGGCATGTGGAAAATTTCTTCCGCAAGCTCAATCAAACCTTCCATCTTCGACCCGCCCCCGGTGAGGACGATGCCCGATGCAATTAAGTTTTCAAAACCGCTTCGCCGCAGTTCTGCCTGAATCAGTCTAAACAATTCGTCGTAGCGTGGTTCTACCACTTCTGCCAACGTTTGGCGCGACATTTCTTTTTCTGGTTTGTCGCCGACACCCGGTACTTTAATGACTTCGTCGGGTTTCGCCAACTGTGTTAACGCGCAAGCATAGCGGATTTTTATGTCCTCAGCATTCTGCGTAGGGGTACGTAATGCCATGGCAATGTCATTGGTTACCTGGTCGCCGGCGATTGGAATGACCGCGGTGTGACGAATGGCCCCCTCGGTAAACACCGCAATATCGGTCGTGCCCCCACCAATGTCGACCAAACAAACACCGAGGTTGCGCTCATCATCGCTCAGCACCGCGTAGCTTGAGGCCAGCTGCTCTAAAATGACGTCGTTGACCCCTAAACCACAGCGCTCGATGCACTTCTCGATGTTCTGGGCAGCATTTACCGCGCAGGTGACCATATGCACTTTGGCTTCCAGTCGCACACCAGACATACCCAGAGGCTCTTTGACCCCTTCCTGAGCGTCGATGATGTACTCCTGCGGCAGTACGTGGAGTATTTTCTGGTCCGCAGGGATAGCCATGGCTTTGGCCGCATCGATTACGCGATCAATATCCAGGGCATAAACCTCGCGGTCACGAATGGCCACAATGCCATGGGAATTCAAGCTGCGAATGTGGCTGCCAGCGATCCCAGCGTAGACTGACTCTATCTCGCAGCCTGACATCAGTTCGGCTTCTTCCACAGCTCGCTGAATAGACTGCACGGTGGAATCAATGTTGACAACGACTCCCTTCTTTAGGCCCCGAGATTGATGGGTGCCAATGCCAATGATCTCAAGCTCACCTTGAGCGTTAACGTTGGCAACGATCGCTGCAATTTTGTTAGTGCCGATGTCTAGGGCAACGATTCTTTGAACTTGTTTATCAGCAGCCATAACTAGGGTCCGTTGTCGTTTGTCTGTGTTCGCAACTGTTGGGTTACCTTGCCAAGCAGTGGCGCTTCGGCCTTGCCGGCGTCGATTTGATACGGATCGAATCGTACTGCAATGCCATTGGTATAGCGCGCATCTACGTACTTTATTGCCTGCTGTTGCTCTTTCAACGTGATGCGGTAAGCCCGCAAAAAGCGCTGCATGCGTCCATTAACATCGCTGCCACCTAACTTTAAAGCCATTCCCTCAACAAAGCCTACCTCCCATTCGCCTTGCGGAGACTCCGCCAGAGTCTTAATGGTGAGACCTTCACGGGCAGCAAATACCTGCAGCAAGCGATATAACTCCATGGTTTGCTGAGGCGTGCTGACATGCGCGCTAAGCATCGGCAGGTTAGGGTACTTGTTGGGCAGCTGCAGCGGATCACCGTTAGCCGCAAGATAGTCGTCGTTCCCCCACCTCGCCACAGGCACGACTTTCTGCAAACGCACCTCTAAACGGTCGGGCCACTGACGACGAACCATGACATGCCGTGTCCACCCCATTTGCCGCAGCTGGTTTTCAACGTCAGCTAAATCCGTAGTCAAAATTCCCCCAAGAGCGATTTTCGCCATGCTCTCTTGAATCCGCTGCCGCTCGGCTTGAGTGGGCTCGCCAGCCACAATCACGGTGCGGATTGGCCTATCGAAAAGCGGCCAAAGATAAGCCAGCAGCGCCAACACGGTGATACCGGACACAGCAGCCAGGACACGTCTAATCATGATTGCCCGTCAATCGATTGGACAGAGTGTTCACATTACCGGCCCCCTGAACCAACAGCACATCGTCATTGGCAAGGAATTTTTCAAGCAGGCCGAAAGCTTCTTCAGCGTCTACCGCATAAACCGGGTTCAGCTCACCCCGCTGTCGTATAGCTTGGGCCAGCGCTTTGCTGTCGGCACCGTCAATGCGAGTTTCTCCCGCCGCATAAACATCCAGCAACATCAGCGCGTCCACCCCGGAGAGCACGCGGACAAAGTCATCGAAGAGATCCCGAGTACGGCTGTATCGATGGGGCTGATATACCATGGCTAGCCGACGTTCCGGCCAAACCTCACGAGCGGTCTTAATCACCGCTTCGACCTCTGTGGGATGGTGACCGTAATCGTCAACCAACGTCACCACTGTGGGTCCAGCGGCAACGTTCTCGCTGACCTGAAAACGCCGCCCCACGCCGGCAAACGCTTCAAGCCCAAGCAAAATCGCGTCATCGCTGAGACCTTCCTCTGAAGCCACGGCAATGGCCGCCAGGGCATTCATAACGTTGTGGTGTCCCGGCAGATTAATGCGCACATGCAGGGGGCCGCCCAATCCGTCCCGCGTTACGTTGAAGCGCCACTGCTGGCCTCTGGACTCCAGGTCAGTGGCCCTAACCCGGGCCGCCTCGGAGCGTCCGTAAGTGATCACGGATCGAGAAAACGCGTCGCTCAATGCCAGTGCCTCGGGATCATCCGCACAGACGATCACGCTGCCGTAAAAAGGCAGTCGCTGAGTAAACTCCACGTAGGCTGCCTTCATTTTTGCGAAGTCATGGTCGTAGGTGGCCATATGATCTTCGTCTATGTTGGTGATCACGGCGGTCATTGGCTGCAGATACAAAAATGATGCGTCGCTTTCGTCGGCTTCGGCAATCAGGTACCGACCAGCGCCAAGCTCGGCATTGGTGCCTACACTATTCAGCAAACCGCCGATCACAAAGGTCGGCGACAGCCCTGCGCAGCGAAAAATTTCGGTAATCAGGCTGGTCGTGGTGGTTTTGCCATGGGTGCCAGCAACAGCGATACCATGCCGATAGCGCATCAGCTCACCGAGCATCTGAGCTCGAGGCACGATGGGCAGCCGTCGTTCTTTGGCCGCCACCAGTTCAGGGTTGGTGGCTTCGATGGCTGAGGAGACGACAAGAACATCAGCTGCGGCAACCCACTTAGCGTCATGCTGCAAATACACCGTTGCGCCCTTTTCCCGCAGCCGCAGAGTCACGTCGGACTCTTTCACATCAGAACCCGTGACCTCGTAGCCCTGATTCAACAGCACCTCGGCAATACCGCTCATGCCGGCACCGCCGATCCCGACAAAGTGAATAGTGCGGATCCTGCCCATCTCTGGCACTACGAACTCATTGGCATCTCCCATTAGGTTCTCTCCGGGTAACTACAGCGCAGCACAAATGCCGTTAAAGCACAGGACACCATCAAACTGTTTCCTCCGTAGCTGATAAACGGCAGCGTCAGACCCTTGGTGGGCAATACGCCAACATTGACGCCTACGTTGACGAGAAACTGATAGGCAAAAATAAAGCCTGCAAAGTAACAGCAATAGCCCGCAAAAAGCCTGCCTTCCTGCAAACAGTTCTTCGCCACGGTCAGCACGACGAAGACGAAGAAGCAGTAAAGGGCGATCAAAAGGATAGCGCCGACACTTCCCAGTTCTTCAGCGACCACAGCAAAAATGAAATCGTTGTGGGCCTCGGGTAGGTAGGAAAGCTTCTGTATTCCCTCGCCAAGACCCAGACCCGTAAGCTCCCCGCGGCCGAAGGCGATCAAGGCCTGGACCAACTGGTAACCAGTGTCATAAGGCACCGCCCAGGGGTCTGTAAAAGCAACCATCCGCCGCATTCGGAACGGCTCTAACCATACCATTAAGGCGAACAACAAGCTCCCGCCCAAAACCATCAGAAAGACAAACCTGGCTTTTGCTCCAGCCATAAAGAGCACCGACAAGGTAGCCGCAAGCACCACTGACGCCGAACCAAGATCAGGCTCCGCGACGACTAGGCCGCAAATTACAAACACCATACCCAGAGGCAGAAAAATCCGGTTGGGCTGGCGCTGCAGCAGCTCGTGATAACGCGCAAGATATCCGGCGAGGTAAATCATCAAGCCAAACTTCGCCACTTCCACTGCCTGCAGATTAAAACCGCCAATTCGAATCCAGCGCGTGGCACCCTTGGCTTCATGCCCTACACCGGGCAACAAGACGGCTACAACCAACAGCAGTGAAACAAGCCATCCCAGCCAATAAAGTCGCGCCCACAGCGATAACGGTACCGCCAGGATCAGGGCCACCAAGAACGCAGAAATCAGCAAATTAACAAATTGCTTTTCGACGAAGTTCCCAGCCATCGCCACAGACGCAGAGCTCACCATAATCGTGCCAAAAACCAGCAAGGCCACCCACGGCACCAACAGCATGAGACTTTGTCGCGGCATTGACAGTTCAAGACCCCGCAACGTCGCCTCCTGTAATTTCAAAATCCGCATAGCTGCTCACTACAGCGGCGAAATGATCTCCGCGCTGAGCGAAATTTTCGTACATATCCAGACTGGCACAGGCTGGGGACAACAGCAGGGTGTCGCCAGCGCAGGCCCGGCCCATGGCCAAAGCCACAGCGCGATCCATGCTCTCCACTTGATGCCACTCCACACCGTGGCGTTGAGCTATGTCGTTCACTCGTGGCGCATCCACGCCGAGGCTATACAACGTTTTGACTCGTCCCCGCATGGCATCGCCCAACGGGGAAAGGTCCGCACCTTTACTATCGCCCCCGGCAATTAGGAGCAGCGATTGATTGCGCTCGAATCCCCGCAGCGCCGCCAGCGCCGCATCAACGTTGGTAGCCTTGGAGTCATCTATGCAGTGCAAACCGGCAGGACCCGGCACCGACGCAAAACGGTGTGGCAGTGGCGCAAAATCAGACAGGCCTTGCACCGCGTCTTTAGGCTCAATCCAAGGCTTGACCAATGCTAAAGCCCACAAGCAATTTTCTGTGTTGTGCGCACCAGATAAGGGAAGCTCATGTTCTGCAAGCAGCGGCTGATCCTCGTAATAAATCCATCGCTTACCTTGGTAGTTCCCAAGGCGCCAGGTATTGGAATTGGCTTCCGAGTTCAAACCAATCCAAGCGTCTAGATCAACACCACAAAGGGTCGGCGTAGCCGCAGTGCCAACGCGATAAGCCGCGTCTCCGTAAATACGGCACTTAGCCTCGGCATAGTTAGCGGCGCTGCCGTGCCAGTCCGAATGATCGTCGCCAATATTCAGCAGGCCTGCACTGGCCAGCGCCAAATCTCCACTGTAGGCCAGCTGAAAACTCGAGAGCTCCAGCACGTAAACCTCGGTATGCTGGCTCAGTAGATCCAGGGCTGGCGGGCCTAGATTGCCACCAACCTCGCAGGCCAATCCTTGAGCGTTGAGCAAGTGCCCTACTAAAGAAACGACAGTGCTTTTGCCGTTGGTGCCGGTGACACCAATCACCGGCGCCTCAGTCATGGTCATGAACAGATCGATATCGCTGCACAAAGGCAAGCCTGACGTTTGCGCGAAACTCACAAGGGGGTGTTGTGGCGACAGGCCAGGACTGACCACCACTTGGGCTGCGCGTTCCAGCAACCCAGCCGGCCAACTTTCCGATTCCCAGTAGTACTCCCCCTGGGCAGGCAGTGCACTCACAGGGCAAGGTCGAGTATCGATAACCGCAAAGTCCTGGTGTTGGGCACTCAAATGCCTGGCCACGGACTGTCCGGTGATGCCAAAGCCAATAACTACGGTTAACGATGAGTCCGTCATCGCAGCTTCAGCGTAGAAAGGCCAATGGTGACTAGTACCAGGGTAATAATCCAAAAGCGCACGATTACCCGGGGTTCCGGCCAGCCCTTGAGCTCAAAATGATGATGAATAGGCGCCATTCGAAACACTCGACGACCGGTCAGGCGAAAGGAGATCACCTGAATGATGACGCTGGCGGTTTCCAGCACAAATAACCCGCCCATAATCAACAACACGATTTCATGGCGAATGATAATGGCCAGCAACCCCAGCGCCGCGCCAAGCGCGAGGGCCCCCACATCGCCCATAAAAATTTGCGCGGGATAAGTGTTGAACCACAAAAAACCCAAGCCGGCGCCAATGAGCGCGCCACAAAACACCGCCAGTTCGCCGGATCCGGCAATGTAGGGTATTTGCAGGTAGCTGGAAAACTCTACGTTGCCCGTCACGTAAGCAATTAAGCCCAGCGCCGCGCCAACCATGACCGTGGGCAAAATAGCCAAGCCATCCAAGCCGTCCGTCAGATTTACCGCATTGCTCATGCCGACAATCATTAGATAGCCAAGCAGGACGAACCAAGCTCCTAGCGGCACCATGACGCTTTTAAAGAACGGCACATACAAAGCCGTTTCTGCAGGCACTGAAGCCACACTGTAAAGATACAAAACCGCAGCAAGAGCGAAGACGGATTGCCAGAAATATTTCCAGCGGGCAGACAAACCGGCGGAATTTTTTTTCGAAATCTTCAGGTAATCATCCAGCCAGCCGATCAATCCAAAGCTTACGGTAACCGCAAGGATCAGCCAGATGTATCGATTTGATAAATCGCCCCAAAGCAATGTCGTCAGCGATATGATCACAAGGATCAGCGCACCACCCATGGTTGGCGTGCCGGCCTTACTGAAATGTGAAGAGGGTCCGTCGTCTCGGACTTGCTGTCCAATCTGAGCCTTGCCTAACCACGCGATCATGGGCGGCCCAATTAGCAATGAAGCGCCCAACGCCGTCACCACGCTGACCATCGTTCGCAGAGTCAAATACTTGAATACCGCAAAACCGCTGACAAATTGTGACAAGTAGTCTGTTAACCAAAGCAGCACTAAACATTCTCCCTGATCAATTTTTCTAAGAAGCCCACGTCGCTAAAAGCGTATTTGATGCCGTTAATCTCTTGGGTCTCTTCATGGCCTTTGCCGGCAACTAGGACAATGTCGTCGGAGTCCGCTTCTGCAACAGCCTGAGAAATCGCCTCAGCGCGGTCCACCAGTGCGGTAACGTTATGCATCTGCTCGGTGGAAAGGTCGCGCTGCATATCGTCAATGATCTGCCATGGCTCCTCACCTCTGGGATTGTCTGAGGTAAACCAAACGCGATCGGCTCCGGCCACAGCCACCGCGCCCATCTCTGCACGCTTGCCTCGATCTCGCTCACCACCACAGCCAACAACGCAGATCAGACGCCCACGACACTGGGGGGCCAGAGCCGCCAGAACCTTTTTTAGCGCGTCAGGGGTGTGCGCAAAATCCACGACGGCCTTGGGTGTACCAAAGTCGCCATCAACTACTTGCATGCGTCCGGGAATAGAATCCAATTTCGGCAACGCCTGGCGTAGATCATCAATGCTGTGCCCCAGGCCCAACAGCACCCCGACAGTTGCGGCAACATTAGCCAAGGCAAATTCTGCGGCCACGGGCAGGGCGCACTCCAAGCGCCCCCAGGGCGTATCAAAAAGCACGTGCATCCCCCGGCGCACTGCAGTCGCGCGCCAAGCGATGTCTCCGCCTAAGCCGAAACTGATGACCTCATCAGCCCGGGCGCAGGTGAGAAATTTTCGTCCCACCTCATCGTCTGCATTAATCACCGCAAGTTTGAGTGGCCAGCCGGTGAACAGTTTTGCCTTGGCAGCTGCGTAGCTGTCCATATTCTGGTGGTAATCCAGATGATCTCTACTGAGATTAGAAAACACACCCACGTCCAACTGCACGTCCTTGGCGCGATCCTGATCCAAAGCGTGGGAACTGATTTCTAAAGCAGCGCGCCGGGCACCTCCTTCCTTAAAGGACGCAAGAAGCCGCTGTAGGGTCACCGGAGGCGGTGTAGTCATAGTTGTGGGCGAGAGCCTGCCTAATCTGCCATGACCCAATGTTCCGCAGTACGCGCAATCAACCCCTAAGAGCGAGCTAAGATTCGCCAAATGGTAAGCGATGGAGGTTTTGCCATTGGTGCCAGTGATGCCAATGCACTGCATATCCTGCGAGGGCAGCCGATAAAAATCTGCGGCTAACGCCCCCCGATGAGATGCCAGATCGGACAAGTAAAATGTTGGCACCTGCAGCGCATCCACAGACGGCGATGCAGAATCCAGAGCAAGAGCAATTGCACCATTTTCCAGTGCCTGGCCAATGTGCTTGGCGCGCTTGACCGGATCGTCGGCGCAGGCGACGAATACATCCCCTCGGCAAACTTGGGAGGACTCTTCGCAGAGGCCTATTGCACCCTCAATGCCGCGAAGCTGCCCGGCCAACAATGACACAGAATTAGGTTCCACGGCCTGTCCGCCCCGCCAATAAGTTATCAGGCATTTGAGCTTCGCCACCATCGTCTGGACTCTTATCGGGCATAACGCCAAGCAAACGTAGACTGTGCTGGGCTACCCGGGCAAAGATTGGCGCGGCGACTACTCCGCCGCTGGCGCTGCCTTGCTGAGGTTCATTAACGACAACAACCATGACAATGCGCGGGTCGGTAACCGGCGCGAGGCCTGCAAATAAGGCGACGTGCCGTTCGTCGTTATATCCGTTCTGGTCAAACACCCGAGCAGTGCCCGTTTTGCCCGCTACCCGGTAGTGTTCAATGTTTGCCTTGGCTGCGGTGCCGCCACGCTCGGTGACCTGCTCCATCATGGCGACCACGGCTTCCGCGTCCTCCTCGTCAAAAACACGTTCAGTCTCCGGCGGACGAGTGCGCTTGAGAATGCTCAGCGGAAGACGTTTGCCATGACTAGCCAAGGTGACATAGGCCGACGCCAACTGCATTGGCGTCACGCTAAAGCCATAGCCGTAAGCCATCGCCACTCGCGACACTCGGGACGTTCGACCCACGTTGCTAAAACGACCCAGCGCTTCTCCGGGTAATCCGGTACCGACATATTCACCAAGACCACTACGTTGCAGCACCTGAAACACCGTGCCCTTGGGCAGGTCCAAAGTCACCTTGGCAATGGCTACCTGACTGGACTTTTGAATCGCTTGGGCCAGGGAGACCGTGTTGAGATTCACCGGGTCTTGAATCATTTTATTGTCGATCCAAAAGTATCCTGGTGACGTTTCGATTTGGCTGTCCCCTTGATAACGACCGGTCTCCAGTGCAGCCATAGCGGTAAAGGGCTTAATCGTGGAACCCGGCTCATAGGTGTCTGTCACCACCCGATTGCGAGTCGGCACCCGTTGATTAATGGGGCCATTGGGATTGAAGGACGGCTGGTTGACCAGCGCTAAAATCTCGCCGGTTTTGGCGTCAACCATAATAAGCGAGCCGGACTTGGCCGCATGGCTTTGCACCGCGGACTTCAGCTCGCGATAGGCAATGTACTGCAGACGAGAATCAATGCTGAGCTGCAGATCCGTGCCAAACCGCGGTGATTTTCCATATTCCAGATCGTTGATGGCTTGGCCTTTGCGGTCGCGCAGCACTGTCTTAGTTCCCGGCTCACCGCGCAGCTGTTCCTCAAAGGCAAGTTCGATTCCCTCCAAGCCAAGGTCATCGATATTGGTCATCCCCACTACGTGGGCAACAGATTCACCGGCTGGATAGTAACGTCGATACTCGGGTTTAAAAGACACATGACCCAGTCGGAGCCGACGCACCGCATTCATGGTTTCCCAACTCACGTGGCGACGCAGATACAGAAAGCCTCGCTGCCGATTATTAATTATGGTGTTCTTCAAATCCTCCGGCCCAAGATCCAGTGCCCGTGCAAGCTGGGCCAGCCCTTGACCATTGGACGTATCGAACAGCTGAGGATTTACGGCGACGGCAAATACTGGAGTACTAACGGCTAAGGCCTCGCCATTGCGGTCGTAAATCATCCCTCGCATGGCCGGCAGATCTTCTCGATAAACCGAGCGCCGATCGCCTTCTTCCTGCAGAAAATCACGCTCGGTAACCCCTAGGTAAACCACGCGAACCGAGAGCGCCAGGGCAGCAATGGAAAAACACGCCAAAAACAGATAATGACGCCACGGACTCATGGCATCACCTCGTTGATGTCTTGCGGAAATCCCATTTGCAGTTCTTGAGTCGCGACCACTTCCACGGTCTGCAAACCAGCGAAGGTGCTACGCTCCAGCAAAAGTCTGCTGTGTTCGGCTAACAAACGATTTTGTTTCGTTTGTGACTGATCCAAGGCCGTATGCAGCGACCGCAGTTCCTGGGCCCCCTTAACCAAGGTAATGCCGCTGGCGACCACGCCAAAAACCAGCATCGTCATTGCTAATACCGGCCAAACCCCCAGTGATGTGAACGGTGTTTTTTGCATGCGCCGTCGGTTGCCGCGCTTTTTTACGCTTGTGGAGTTGGCGAACAAGAAGTTGCATTGGCCGGTCACGTTTGCCGCACCTTCTCAATAACGCGCAAAGTTGCGCTGCGAGATCTGGGGTTCATTGCCTGCTCCTCAACCGACGCCTTGATGGGGGAGCAAACCAATCGGCCTGGAACCTGCTCATTCAAATGACGCAGGGGCAGCCGACGAGGCATTTTAGGGGGCTGACTTAGCTGGCGAAACGCGTGTTTTACTTTGCGGTCTTCCAGGGAGTGAAAAGTGATTACCGCCAAACGCCCGCCTATGTCCAGGGCGTCAAAACCCTGCTGCAGGCCTTGTTCGAGCTCATCGAATTCTTCATTGACCCTTATACGAACGGCTTGAAAAGTTTTCGTCGCCGGATGTTTGCGCTGGGCGCCTCTAGGCTTCGGCATAGCGTTGGCCACGGCACCGGCCAAGTCTAGAGTTGTCTGCAGCGGTCGCGCGCTAACGATAGCCTTGGCTATTCGTCGCGCATGTTTCTCCTCACCGTACATCCAAAGCACTTGCGCTATCTCGCCTTCCTCGGCGGCATTGAGCCAATGGGCTGCCGATTGGCCTTCCGCTGGGTTCATACGCATGTCTAACGGACCCTCGGCGTAAAAGCTGAAGCCCCGTGCGGGCGTGTCCAGTTGCGGGGACGACACGCCGATATCCATCAATATCCCCTGAACCCCGGCAACGCCAAGCTTCTCCAGTATTTGGCACAAAGCAGAAAATCGCGCTTGATGAATAGAAAACCGAGGGTCCTGTCTCGCTAGCTCATCACCCTGGGCCACGGCATCAGGGTCTCGGTCCAGACCAATGAGCCTGCCGTCTGCGGCTAAATCACTCAGCAGCGCCCTGCTGTGGCCGCCGCGACCAAAGGTGGCATCCACGAACACGCCGGTGCCAGACGACGAATCTGGGTGACCAGCATCACCACCTAACAGGTGAGCGATGGTTTCATGGAGTAAAACCGGCTGATGCTGCTGGCGGTTTTCAGCTTCGGTTTCAGGCGCTGTCATACGGACAACCCCTCAAACTGTGCGTCACTATCCAGCAACGCAGCGCCCTCCTCCAGCCAAAGATCCAAGCGTTGCTGCCAGTGGTCTGCTGACCATATTTCGATTTTGTTGCCTTGACCGACCAAGACCAGTTTTTTCTGCAAATGGGCGAAGTCTCGCAGCATGGCGGGCAGTAACAGACGGCCAGCGGCATCTAGATCAAGATCAGTAGCGTGACCAATCAACAAACGCTGAAGTAGTCTGGCCTGCGGGTTAATGTTGGATAGGCTTTCCAGCCGGTCTTGGACCTGTTCCCATTCGGTGAGGGGGTAGAGCAACAGGCAGGATTCCCGCATATCAATGGTGACCACCACCCGGCCGTCGCTGGCGACGGCAACCGTATCGCGATACCGCGAGGGCAATGCCATACGACCTTTGGCGTCCATGGTTACCGAGCTGATGCCGCGAAACATGATTTTCTTGGCGGATTGATTTGCCGAAATCAATAGTAGCTGATGACTCAGAGACGAAACGAAAGAATGCCTCGGAGGACTGGCAAATTACCCACTTTTCTCCACTTTTTCCCAATTCGGCACACTATAGTCTCGATAGTAATTGAGTCAACCAACAAAAATCTTCAAAGTACCGATAACCTTCAGAAAAATAAGTGGATTTTAGGCCCGACAAGGGTTCCGTAAGGCGCGAGCCAAGGGGAAATTGAGAGTCAGCCTGTAAGCCGGGTTCTGTCGTGAACAGTCATTCATCTAGGGTCGCTGTCACCAACGACCTCAAGCGGCCTACCCAGACCCAACGCGGACCACGTTAAAGGATCTCTATTTGGCCTTGCTCCAGGTGGGGTTTACCTTGCCACGACGTGTTACCACTCGCGCGGTGCGCTCTTACCGCACCCTTTCACCCTTACCCGATCACCGGAGTGTTCGGGCGGTCTACTCTCTGCTGCACTTTCCGTGGACTCTCGTCCCCCAGGCGTTACCTGGCACCCTGTCCTGCGGAGCCCGGACTTTCCTCCCGCCTGTCCGAAGACAAGCCGGCGACTGTTCGGCTGACTCTCGCCGGCAGGTTACGGAGACGCGCAACATTGCACAAGGAGTCTTTGTGCTGTCATCCCTCGGGCAAGCACCCATTCAGGGCTTTGCGGTGCTCAGCTGCATAGCAAGCTGGTAGGTTTCTTTCTTCTTCACCCCGCAAATTTGTGCCGCCAGTCGCGCAGCTTGAGCGGGCGGCAGCTCCTGGAGCAGCGCGCTCACTACCTGAACTTGGTCAAGCTTTTCGGCAGCGCTTTGGGCCGCTTCAACCACGCAGACAAATTCTCCTTTTGGCGTTTCTGCCAGCTGGGACAGGATCAGGGCCGCGTCGCCCACGAGAAAAGTTTCGTATTGTTTGGTCATTTCTCGACCGATCATTAATTGTCGATTCGAGATCTGGGCAATGTCCGCTAACGTACCTCTGATGCGGTGCGGGCTTTCAAAGAAAATCAGGGCGTCGGGCATCATCAACCAGCCTTCAAGCTGGGCCCGACGGGTCTTGGGTTTGCTGGATAAAAAACCGACATAGCGGAAAGGCTGGCAGGGAATTGGGCAGACGCTTAAAGCCGTGGTAATGGCGCAAGGGCCGGGAATGGGCACAACTCGAAGGCCGGCCTGCCAGGCCATTTTGATGAGCAAATAGCCTGGGTCGTTGATCAATGGAGTGCCGGCATCACTGACCAAGGCCACGTCTTGGCCCTGCTGAATCCGTTGCACCAGCGAAGGTCCTGCGCGCTCCTCGTTGTGCTCGTGCAAACTCACCAGCTCACAGTTTGAGCCGCCGATGTGCTGCAACAACACCCGCGTTCGTCTGGTATCCTCGGCCGCGACTATCGCCACTTGATTTAGGACTTCGACGCCTCGACGACTGATGTCACCCAAGTGTCCAATCGGGGTGGCAACCACATAGAGAATTCCTGACATGACCAAATATTTCCTCGCCGTCTGTCTGGCTATTGTGACTCTGAGCGCATGCCAAAGCACCAATCAATCCTCTCGTTCTGAAAGTTCTGACCGTCAAGCCACCCCGGCTATACCTCCCTCAGTTGGTGACACTCAGGATCCAGCCCTGAGCAGACGCTACAGCAACAAAGAGGATAGAGATCTTCAAACATTGCTGGGCTTGGCTCGACAAGCGCTGGAAGACCAGCGAACCGATCAGGCGGTGGGCATTTTGGCTCAAACCAGTATTGATGGCAGAGCGGCTGGATTACAGGACGCGTTCTTTCGGCTCAGCGCGACAGCGCACCGGCAACAAAACGACTGGCGCGGTGCATCCCTGGCGCTGGCACAAATCAAAGCACTGCGCCCCGCCGATCTGTCTTTGTTTGGACAAACCTGCTCGGCATTAGGGGATGCTTCCTGCTATGTACACAGCCAAGTGCTATGGCAGCAATTTCAAGGGGCAATTCAGCAGCAGGCCCAGGACAACTTGTGGCTTGCACTGATGGGCCCAAAACAAGTTCAGGCCCAAGGGCTTGAACCTACAGCCCCAATTGTGGTGAATTTGCGCGACCAGCTGGGGAAAGTAAAAGCGCCGGGCATAAACCATGCTCAAGCCAAGCAGATCAGTGCAGGTTGGCTAAGCCTGCAAAGCCAGATCGTTTCTGCAGGTTCCATCACTCAGGCACAACAGGCATGGCGGCTTTGGCAGCAAACCCACCCGGCACACCCGGCAACCAGACAGCCACCGGCGTTGTTACGGCGCCTTGATGAGTTCAAATCACCTAACGTCAGCATCTTGCTGCCCCTTTCCGGGCGTCTGACCAATGTCGCAAACGCCATAAGGGATGGCTTCATGGCGGGCTATTTCGCCGATTTACAGGCGCAACAAAGAACCGACGCGGCACCGGCAACCCTGGCCTTTCTTAACAGCGATAACACCGACACACGAGAACTTCTTGCACAGGCCCGAGCCAACGACAGCGACGTCATCGTTGGCCCACTGGTCAAATCTAAAGCAGCAGAATTATTGGCTATACAGAGCTCCCAGCCAGATTTGGGTGACAACTTCAAACCCAGCCTAGTGCTGCTCAATCAGGTACCCGATATGGGGTCGGGCGCAATGGCGAATGCCTTTGTTTATCAGTTCGCAGCTGCTATTGAGGACGAAGCCTTTACGCTGGCCGAGTACCTAAAAGCCCAGGGGCACCATCGTTTAATGTTAGTAACCAACGACCAGCCATGGTCGCAACGGGCGGGAACGGCCCTCAAAGAAAACTGGCGTGGTTCCGTTGCCGAGGCCAATTTCCGCCAAACAAAGGACGTCACCAATGTAGTAGGCGAGGCCATGGGCGTTGCAGCCAGCCAACTGCGCCGGGATCAGCTTGCCGCCCTAATCGGCGAGGATGTTGAGTTCCTGCCACGGGGGCGTGAAGACCTAGATGCGGTAGTCGCCTTCACCGACACCTTGGAGTCCAAGGCGCTGGTGCCTGCGCTGAAATTTCATTTCGCCAATGACCTTCCGGTTTATGGCACATCGCAAACAGCCCGGGGCAGCGAACTGGGAGATCTTGCGTCATTCCAGATCACAGAACTGCCAATGCTGGCACAACCGAACCCCCTCACCGAACAGGTACTCGAACTTTTTGCTCTAGGCGATAGCCGGCTGCTGGAACTTTATGCCCTAGGCCTGGACGCCTATCGCTTGGCAACCTGGACTCACTGGCTGAGAGACAACGCTGAAGTCTTGCCCCAGGGTGAAGCCATTGAACTACATTTTGCCAGCGGCAAGCTGACCCTGGGTTCCGGTGGACGCATCGTCCGCAAACTGCAAATCACGACAGTCGCTCAGGCTGCCAGTAGCCGACGACGACGCGATGGTTAGCATGCGGCGCGACAATACCCCGGGAATCTCGTGAAACATTGGAGCGAATTTCTTGCCGCTTGGTACCTTCAATATCACGGTCTGAAGCTGCTAGATCAAAACTATCGGTGCCGCTGGGGAGAGATCGACTTAGTGATGGAGGACCAAACCCCCTTTGGCGGCGTCCTAGTGTTCGTCGAGGTTCGCTATCGTAAGGGAGTCCAATACGGCCGACCTGAGGACACCGTTTCACGGACCAAGCAGAAGCGCATTGTATTGACTGCAAATCACTATCTTCTGAACCATTGCGTACAAGAGCGCGTCACGAGGTTTGACGTTATTGCTATTACGCGGCCAAACTACGCGCCAACAATCACTTGGATTCCTGAAGCCTTTACATGAAGAACGACACTTTGCATAAAACTTGGTTCACCGGATTACTGTTAGCCATTGCGCTGACAGGATGCACCAACAACCCAGACACGAAACGAACCCCCGGTGATTTGATTGACGACAACGCCCTGGAGTTTGTCATTGAGCGTGAAATCCGCGCCTCTGATGAGGGTTATAAAGGTGCTCACCTAGTGGTAACCGTTTATGACGGCATCGTGTTGCTGTTGGGTGAAGTGCCCTCCGAGGCATTGCGCGAACGGGCAACCGAGGTCACTGAGTCCCTTTACAAAGTCGACCCGGACAAAGTGAACAATTACCTCACCGTTGGCGGGCCAATCTCGATGCTGGCCAGGACAAATGACGGTTACCTCTCAACCAAGGTAAAGACCCGCCTTTTGGTGGCAGAGGGCGTGCCCGGTTCTAAGGTGAAGGTAGTTACTGAGAATGGGGTTATTTATCTGCTGGGAAAAATCACCCCCAGCGAGGCTGACCGGGTAGTGGCAGAAACTCAGAAGTCTTTTGGTGTTCAGAAGATCGTCAAGGTCTTTGACTATATCCCCGAATAACCCCCCCTTCTTGCTGCAGCGCGATTCTCAGACGAGGCGTAAGGTAGGCTTATCACCAGTCGGTTTTGAGCCGCCACCGGACTCAGCGGGATTCGCTGGCTGGACCACGCCATCACCCTCATCGTGCATCAGGTCTTCATCGTCAAAAGCCAGACCCTGGCCCGAATCCCGACAATAAATTGCGCGCACGCTTTCAATAGGCAAGATGAGCTCTACGCTGCGCCCGGAGAACCGCCCCTCGCACATGACGTAATCATTTCCAAGGCTGAGATTACGCACCGCTTGGGGCGAGAGATTCAGAACAATCTGCCCGTCCCGGACATGCTCTTGTGGCACCACGACCCCTTCCACTTCCGCATCGACTAAAACGTTGGGGACCTCCCCACTATCGACAATCCACTCGTAAAGGGCTCGGAGCAAATAAGGACGCCGGCGTTTCACTCACGCATCTCCATTTCCGCTTCCGTTAGGCTCTCGCGGAATGCGTCACGCTCGAACATCGTTTGCATATAACGGTGCAACGGCTTGGTCGAACGTTCTGGAAGCGTAATATCCACCTCTTTAAGACGCCACAAAATCGGCGCTACACAGCAGTCCACTAAGGACAATTCTTCGTTCATGAAAAACGGCTTCTCAGCGAAGATCGGCGCAATGGCGATGATACTTTCGCGTAATTCTTTACGAGCTTTGCTCAGCACCGTTTCTCGTCCCTTGCCAATCATTAGCAAGTCAAGACGTGAGCTCCACTCCTTCTCAACTCGTGAGATCCACAGGCGGGACAGCGCTCGCTGAACCGGGTACACGGGCAACAGCGGCGGATGAGGGAAGCGCTCATCCAGGTACTCCATGATCACATTCGCTTCGTACAAGGCTAGGTCACGGTCAGCCAGCGTCGGCAGCGTGTTGTATGGGTTTAGCTCGGCCAGGTCTTCCGGATCTTTTTCGGACACGATGTCCACGGTAACGCCCTTCTCAGCCAGAACTAAGCGCACGCGATGGGAATATTGATCACGGGGATCTGAAAACAGCGTCATGGCTGATCTTTTGGTCACTATGCTCATGGGCGTATATCTCTTTTGACGGACTGCTCGAAACAGATCCCTGGGTAGGTTGGTCTTGTTCTTTTTGGGTTTTTTAGGGTTTTTTCTTTTTAGGTCTTTTTCTTTTGCTGCGATTTCACATGCGGGATTTTGTCCAGCCGCTGTTTATCCAGCTGCTTTTGACCTTAGGTGATCCGAGTGGACAGCCGCTGGTTATCAGCGGCTTGTCTTTCTCATTTACCTTAATACTAGTGTTTAACGTCGACGTCTTTCCAATACTCGCGGTTCAGAAGGTAAGTAAAGCTGCCAAGGATGATCAAAAACAGCAAAACGAAAACTCCCGTGCGCTGCCGCTCTAATCGCGCAGGCTCGCTGACGTAATACAAGAAATTCGTCAGATCGTAGATGGCGGCATCAAATTCTTCGGGGCTAAGCGCGCCCGTGCCCTCGTCTACAACCAACTCGTCGCATTGTCCGTCAGTGCAGACTTCACGCTGTACGCCCTGCAGTTCCAGCAGCGCATTGGGCATACCCACATTGGCAAAGACTTTGTTATTCACGCCAAGCGGCCGATTTTCGTCAACGTAGAAGGTCTTCAGATAGTTATATACCCAGTGTGGCTCGCGAACCCGGGTTACCATCGTAAGGTCCGGTGGCGCGGCGCCAAACCATGCCTTGGACTCTTCCCGGGGCATTGCCGTGGTCATCAGCCCACCGATTTTTTGACCGGTGAAGACTAAGTTCTTAAGCGCTAGATCGTGGGGGATTCCAAGATCGTCCGCTGTCCGCTCGTAGCGCTGGAACTGCAGCCCATGGCAGCCCATGCAGTAATTCGCGTAGAGCTTGAAGCCGTTTTGGAGGCTTGGAAGATTCTGCAGATCCCCTTCAAAATCCTCCATTGGCCAAGACGTTCCGCCAGCGGAAAACCCAGTCAGTGGCAGCGTGAGCAAAAGAGTGAGTAGTAGCTTTTTCATTATCCCGTAACCCTCTCCGGTTCTGGCTTAGTGGTTTCAACGCGGGTGTACCACGGCATCAAAATGAAGTAGGCAAAGTAAATGGCCGTACATACCTGCGCTGCAATGGTGCCAGCCTTAGACGGCGCCTGGGTGCCCAGGTATCCCAAAATGAAGAAGGAAATGACAAACAACCAGAGCATTGCCCGAGAGATAGACCCCTTGTAGCGGATGGATTTCACCGGGCTGCGATCCAACCACGGTAGCGCCATGGGAATCACGATGGCACCAATCATCACTACAAAGCCCCAGAACTTGGCCGACAGGCCGAAGAGCGGGAAGGTGGCCGCACGCAACATGGCGTAGAACGGCGTGTAGTACCAAACCGGTGCAATGTGTTCTGGGGTCTTCAACGGATCAGCCATTTCGAAGTTTGGCTTCTCCAGGAAGTAGCCGCCCATTTCTGGAGCGAAGAAAACAACCGCACAGAAGATGAACAGGAACACCACCATGGCGTGAATGTCGTGAACCGTATAGTAGGGGTGGAAGGGAATGCCGTCTCGCGGCACACCATTTTCGTCTTTGTCCTTTTTGATTTCGATGCCGTCAGGATTGTTGGATCCAACGTGATGCAGGGCAACTAAGTGAACAAATATCAGCAGGCAAAGCACTAGGGGCAAAGCCACTACGTGTAGAGCAAAGAAGCGGTTCAAGGTTGTTTCCGACATTAGGAAATCACCGCGGATCCACTCCATTAGATCTGGTCCGATGTAAGGGATCGACCCGAACAGCGACACGATGACCTGCGCTCCCCAGTACGACATGTTGCCCCAGGGCAGTAGGTAGCCGAAGAAACCTTCAGCCATGAGCGCGATGAATATGACCATGCCTATCAACCACAGCAGCTCTCGCGGCCCCCGGTATGACCCGTAGCGCAGGGCTCGATACATGTGCAGATAAACGACGACGAAGAAGAACGAAGCGCCGGTAGAGTGCAAGTAGCGCATTAACCAGCCGTACTCAACGTCTCGCATGATGTATTCCACCGAGGCGAAGGCTCCATCGCCGCTCGGCACGTAGTTCATCGTCAGCCATACGCCAGTCACGAGTTGGTTCACCAACACGAACATGGCCAAAAAGCCGAAGTAGTACCAGAAGTTAAAGTTCTTCGGCGCGTAGTACTTCGACATGTGGTATTCGAAGGTCTCAGTGGCTGGGAAGCGCGCGTCTACCCATTCCATGGCACCTGCAAGGCCTGACTTGGAGCCTTGTGCTTCGGTCTTATCCATTCCGCAACACCTTTTATCTGTTTTATATGTGTGAAATTTTTACTGTTTCTTATCGGTGACGGCCTCGCCGTTACCCGATCAGAATTACCGTATCAGACTCGAATCGATACGGAGGCACCTCTAAGTTGTCCGGGGCTGGGACGCCGCTAACCACGCGGCCGGCAAGGTCAAACTTTGAGCCGTGACATGGGCAGAAAAATCCGCCTTGCCCCGTTTCTTCAAAGTTGTCCGATACCACGTGCTTTGGCGAGCACCCTAAGTGCGTACAGATGCCAAGGTATATACCGATCTCAGGACGCTCAGAGCGCCATGGATTTACGGCAAATTCCGGCTGCATTTCAGGGTTTGCTGAATTTGGGTCTGCCAATCCGCCAACGTCCGACTTCAGCGCTTCGATGGACGCCTGATCTCGGTACACGACGAAGATTGGTTTGCCGCGCCACGCGACGATTGGGCTTAGCATTTCGCCGGGTGCCAACTTAGATATATCGACCCGGACAGGTGCGCCAGCAGCTTTCGCTTTGGCGCTCGGCGACCAGTACTTTACGAATGGCCACGCGGCTCCTACCGCTCCTACCGCTGCCACTGCTGAGGTAGCTTGAATTAGAAAGTAGCGCCGACTGTTGGTCGTGCTGTTGTCTTCCGCCTCACCTGAGGCATCTTTCACTGCGCCATCGCTCACGGAGGTAAGCTCCCATAGTTTGATTAATCGTCTTTGACTGATTCGCTGATCTGGCCGTTGCCATTTACGTCTAATTGGCAGCTATCGCTTTCCTTAGGTCCTGAGACCTAAGTATTACTGCTGCAGAATTTAGCATCGCGGTGGCGCCCTGCCCGACCCCAATGCGGCTGACATACCTAGGCGACATCCACTCGCGCCAGCGGCTCGAATTGCGATCACGAGTCATCAATTTTTTTGTTCGCATAATCGCCGTGGCACTACCCCGCCGGCACGGACAGCTCCCTCTCGAACAGCCCGGGCGAACTCTCAGAGAATAACACAGTTACCCCTGCATCCACACAGTTGACCCATGTAGGGTCTAGGAAAATGTGACGTTTTTTAACGCTTAGAAAACTGTGGCCGCTTGCGAGCTTTGCGCAGGCCAACTTTCTTTCGCTCAACAGCTCGAGCATCTCGGGTTAAGAACCCTGCCTGACGCATGGGCTGGCGTAGGTTTTCATCATACTCGACCAGCGCCCGCGCAATACCGTGCCGAATGGCACCAGCCTGGCCTGAGCTTCCACCACCTCGAACGGTGATCTTAAGATCCAGCTTATCCGTGAGATCAGCCGCTTCTAGCGGCTGTCGAACCACCATTCTCGACGTTTCACGACCAAAAAACTCGTCTAATGGCCGAGCGTTAACCAGAATTCGACCGGTTCCGTTCGCGATAAATACTCTCGCTGCGGCAGTCTTGCGTCGGCCGGTTCCGTAGTTGTAATCAGTCATTTAAAGCTCCAGGACCTGAGGTTGCTGGGCAGTGTGGGGATGCTCAGACCCAGCATAAACTTTGAGTTTGCGGAACATCGCGCGGCCCAGTGGGTTTTTCGGCAGCATGCCCTTCACTGCAATCTCGAGCATACGTTCGGGGTGTTCGGCGCGCATGGTTTCTACCGAGGTGCTGCGGATGCCGCCTGGATAACCCGTGTGCCGCCAGTACATTTTGCCCTGCTCTTTGTTGCCGGTGACCCGCACTTTCTCGGCGTTAACCACGACGATGTAGTCGCCGGTATCCACGTGAGGCGTAAATTCAGGCTTATGCTTGCCGCGCAGACGGCTCGCCACTTCTGTCGCGATTCGACCCAGGGTCTTATCCTCCGCGTCAATGATCCACCAAGACCGGACCACATCCTGCTCTCGCATACTTACCGTTTTCATGTTCTGCCTCTTACTCGATACACGCAGTGCCCTCGCCCCGCGCCAACGCCCTGAAAGCGCCGTGCGGCACGTTCAGGAAACGTTAAAATCTTTTTCTGTCGGGTTCATCAATCACCCGCCCAAACGCTTTTAGAAAAGCTGCCCCAAAAAAGGGACGCGAATGATAGTGGAGCACTTGTCGCTTTACAACAGCCTTGACGCTGCTCAAGCACTATCCAGAGCCAATCGCTATGGGCACTCAGGACCGGCCGGAGCCCACGGTCACGTGAGGCTGGCTCAAATACTCTTGTGATTGCATCTCCAGCAACCTACTTTGCGTGCGCTCGAACTCAAACCCCAAACGCTGGCCTTGATAAAGGTCCGTGATGGACTGCTCCGCAGATATCACCAACTTCACCCGCCGATCGTAGAACTCGTCCACCAAACTGATAAATCGACGCGCGGCGTCTTCACGATTGGCGTCCAGCGTTGGCACCTGGCTAACCAAGACCGTTGTGAACAGCGTTGCCAGTTCAATGTAATCGTTTTGGCTGCGCGGTCCCTCGCACAGGCTCGCGAATTGAAACCAGGCCACGTCTCCAGCGACTTTCAACGCGTCAATGGTGCGGTTTTCCACCCGCAGCTTAACGTTGGTTTTCGGCTGATCCGTCGCCAGCGCAGCGAAATTTCGCTCCATGCTGCGCGCAGTCTCCTCGCTTAACGGTGAATGATAAAGCCGCGCTTGCTGCAGTGTTCTGAGGCGAAAGTCCTGGCCTTGATCGATCTCATGGACAGCACAGTGGGCGTAGATTTGATCAATGGCCGGCAAAAACCGAGATCGCTGCAGGCCGTTCTTATATAGGTTCGATGGCTCCACGTTCGATGTCGCAATCAGTACGACCCCCCGAGCAAATAGCGCGGTCATCACTTCACCTAGAATCATGGCATCGCCAATGTCGGAGACGAAGAATTCATCAAAACACAGCACGTCGCCTTGGGCGGCTATCTCATCGGCCACTTTAAGCAGCGGGTTTGCCTGACCGGCGTGTCGACCCAGGGCATCGTGCACCCGGCGCATAAACCGGTGAAAGTGCATCCGCTGCCGACGGCCGGGCGGCAGCGCTTGGCAAAACATGTCCATCATCATGGTTTTGCCTCGACCAACACCACCCCACAGGTATAGGCCTTTTATTGGCGTGATGCGGGTACTGGCCTTGGCACCGGGGAATTTGCTGAGCAACCTCGCCAAGCGGCCTGGCCTTACGATTTGACGGTCAGCAAGCTCAGCGTGGAGCCCATCTAGCAGGGCAATGACCTGGGCTTGGGCTTCATCCTCCAGCATGGCGCCTTCGGCCAAACCGGCCTGGTAAGCCTGAAGCGGTGAAAACATGCTTTGTTGAGCATCTAGCGAACTCGGGCGCGGGTCCTTGTTCATTCCGGTGCGTCAGCCCCTCGCACTCTTGCTGCCAGCGCATGAGCCTCAAGGCCCTCGGAGGTGGCCAGCAAATCGGTCGGTTGCGCTAACGCATGGGCTGCCGCTTTAGACACCTCAATTATCGAGCTGCGCTTTTGAAAGTCATAGACACCCAGTGGAGATGCAAATCGCGCGGTGCCGAAGGTGGGCAGGACATGAGATGGGCCTGCTATGTAATCGCCGAAAGTTTCCCCTGTATGCGCTCCAACAAAAATCGCCCCAGCGTGGCGCAGGCCATCGATCCAGGGCTGCGGGTCCGCAACGGCAAGTTCCAGGTGTTCTGCGGCGATCCGGTTGGCTACCTGCAGCGCCTGTTCCCGATCAGTGCAATAAATTAATGCGCCTCGCTGCTCTAGCGATGCGCCAATAATGTCTTTGCGCTGCATTGTTGGCAGCTTAGCTTCAATCATCGCAGCTGCTTGGGCTAAAAATTCAGCGTCTGTGCTGATCAAAATTGCCTGAGCCGACGCATCGTGCTCCGCCTGAGAAAAAAGGTCGAGCACAGCCCACTCCACGTCGGTGGAGCCATCGGCGATCACCAACACTTCGCTGGGACCCGCAATCATATCAATCCCTACTTGGCCAAAGACCTGCTTCTTCGCTGCCGCCACATAGGCGTTACCAGGACCGACGATTTTGTCCACTCGAGGCAGCGTTTGGGTGCCATAGGCTAAACCCGCTACAGCCTGGGCCCCTCCCAAGGTAAAGACTCGATCCGCACCCGCAAGGTGTAGGGCCGCTAGCACCATGTCGTTCCGCAGTCCTTGGGGCGTTGGCGACACCACGACTACCTCACTGACACCGGCAACTTTCGCTGGAATTAACGTCATGAGTACGCTGGACGGGTAAGCCGCCTGCCCCCCGGGAACGTATACTCCGACACGATCTAACGGCTGGATTTTTTGCCCCAGGTGGCAACCCAACTCGTCCGTAAACGACCATGAGTCTTCCCGCTGGTGCTCGTGAAATCGACGAATACGCTCCGCCGCTGTCGACAGGGCCTGCTGGGATGACGCAGAAATCCTCGACCAGGCCTCCGCTAACTCTGCTTGGGTAATCTCCAACTCCGCCATGGTGCTGGCGGCAACCCCATCGAAACGCTCGGTAAGCGCTAGCAGTTGGGCATCACCCTCTGCCCGGACTCGCTGAATGATCTGGGCTACCGCAATATCGATTTCACTGTCGACGCTGAGATCCCAATCCAGCAACTGCTCAAGCCGGTCGTCAAAGTCCAGCGCTGTGGCGTCTAGCTTCTGCATGACCGTCAAATCTGCGCAGCCGCAAGGTTTGCCGTTACCGCATCGTCCAATTGGGCAATCAGCGTCTGCACCTCACTGAACTTAGTCTTCATTGACGCTCGGTTAACGATAAGCCTGGTGCTGATATCGCAAATGGTCTCGCGAGCTTCGAGGCCGTTAGCTTTCAGGGTGTTGCCCGTATCCACGATATCGACAATGCAGTCGGCCAGGCCGAGCAGCGGCGCAATTTCCAGCGCCCCGGAGAGCTTGATCAACGACACCTGCTTGCTCCGGCCCTGATAATACCGACGCGCAATATTGACGAACTTTGACGCCACGCGTATGCCCTGCTCCGGTTCCGGCACCCCCACGGGGCCAGCCGTCATCATCCGGCAGGCACCTATTTTTAAATCGAGGCGCTCATAAAAAGTCATATCCTCGCCATACTCTAAAATCGTGTCTTTGCCGGTTATCCCAACATCGGCGACGCCATTTTCCACATAGGTTGGGACATCAGCCGAGCGAGCGACGATGATTTTGTGGCCGCCGGTGACGCTGTCGAAAATCAGCTTGCGGGATTTTTTGGGATCGTCAGAGGGCTGGATTTGACAGGCCGCTAACAGCGGCAAGCATTCCTCAAATATACGACCTTTGTTCAGGGCGATGACCAATCCCATGTGCGATTCAACCTTAACTTGCGGGTATGGGCTGCAATACAAGCCAACTGCTTGGCCAAGCGTGTTGCGATTTGATTTTGATCGGCGATAACTCGCCGGGTCGCTGCGAATTATACAACAGCCATTAAGACACGCGGCGCACCTTGGCACCTAACTGTCCAAACTTTTCTTCGATGGTCTCATAACCACGGTCGATGTGATAAATCCGGTCGATAGTCGTCGTTCCGGAAGCGGCCAAGGCCGCAAGCACCAAACTGGAGGAGGCCCGTAAATCCGTAGCCATTACTGGCGCCGCGCGCAATTCTTCCACGCCATGCACTACGGCCATGGAGTGTCCGTGCAGCTCGATATTCGCCCCCAACCGCTTCATTTCATGCACATGCATAAAGCGGTTTTCAAAGATATTTTCAGTAATCGTCGCCGTGCCTTCCGCCAGCGCATTAAGAGTCATGAATTGGGCCTGCATGTCTGTTGGAAAGCCTGGGTACGGGGACGTCTCAATATCCACGGCCTTGGCTCGACGGCCGCCCATGTCCAGCTCAATCCAATCTTCACCCCAGGTGATCTGTGCGCCCGCTTGCTGCAGTTTGTCCAGAACTGCGCCCAGAGTTTCAGGCATAACGTCGCGCAAGCGGATGCGTCCGCCAGTTACCGCCGCCGCCACGAGATAGGTGCCGGCCTCAACTCGATCTGGCATGACGCGGTGGGCCCCACCATGAAGCTGGTCAACGCCCTGGATTTCGATAGTCGCCGTACCGTGGCCGCGCACCTTAGCCCCCAACGTATTGAGAAAATTACCCAGGTCGACAATTTCTGGCTCACAGGCAGCGTTGAACAATTTCGTGGTACCTGTGGCCAACGTCGCGGCCATCATCAAATTCTGCGTGCCTCCCACCGTGACCAAGTCCATGTGCACATCGCAGCCCACCAATCGCCCCTTGGTGTGAGCGCGCACGTAACCCTCAGCAACCTCGATTTCTGCGCCCATGGCCTGCAGGCCTTTGAGATGCTGGTCAACTGGCCGTGAGCCGATTGCGCACCCTCCGGGCAAGGAGACCTCGGCCTCACCAAAGCGCGCTAGTAAAGGTCCCAGCACTAAAAAAGATGCACGCATGGTCTTTACCAGTTCATAGGGCGCGCAAAAGCTGTTGAGTTCGGCTGCGGTAATTTCGACCTGCATGTTCTCATCCAAGGATACGCCAACACCCAGACATGCCAGGAGTTCGATCATGGTGGTGACGTCGTGCAGGTGCGGCGAGTTCGAAATTTTAACCGGCTCTGACGTTAGCAGGGATCCAGCAAAAATTGGCAGCGCCGCGTTTTTCGCGCCGCTAATCCGGATCTGCCCATTGAGGGGCACCCCGCCCTGTATCTGCAGCTTGTCCATGAATCCAGGGCCTCAGGGCGTCTCTGCCTTGATCGTCACCGCGTGCAGGGCACCGCTGGCGATCAGGTCTTCTATGCATCCATAGACTGCTTGCTGTTTTTTTACCCGGCTCATGCCGTCAAAATGATCACTGATCACATGAATCGTCGCGCGGTTACCGTCGACGTCCACATTAATTTGGGCGTCGGGGAAGGCCTCAGCAACCCGGGTCTTTACATCTTCTTGCATGTTGTTTGCGTTCCATCATCTGCTGTCTTTGCGGCGCTTTGTCTGGTGACCTCGCGCGCCGAAATTGCTCTTACCTGCTGCCCCGCGGCCGCGCTATCTTACGTCAATAACACCGCTGGGGCATCGCACATTATGGTCATTCACAGAGCTGCCCGGGTTGGTTCTTACCTGTTATCGGACTAAAGTGCTGCCACTCGGATTTTCTCGCCGTCTTGCTGCTGTCCCAAAGACGACAATGTGTCTTCTGCAAGCAGTAAAAACGACGTGACGTCTTGAAGAGTTTGGATACCGCGCCAGGCGGCTTTATCTCTTCAAACAAACCTACGACATAGGACATACCCGCATGTGGGTCAATTTGCTCTTAATGGCTTTCGGCTTCGCCGCACTGATCTGGAGCGCAGACAAGTTTCTTAGTGGGGCTGCAGCCACAGCCACCAACCTGGGTGTCTCCAACATTGTGATTGGTTTGACCGTAGTCTCCCTTGGCACATCGGCGCCGGAAATTGTCGTCGCGCTGATCGCTGCGATAGAAGGCAACGCCGTGCTGGCCATTGGCAATGCCATAGGCTCTAACATCGCCAACATCGGTTTAGTCCTTGGCATCACGGCGATAGTCATGCCCCTACCTTTTTCTCAAAGCGTAAGACGAAGAGAGTTACCGTGGCTTTTGGGCGCCACAGTGCTGGCTATTATCCTTCTCTTCGACCGCAAGCTTGGCATGTTAGATGGCATTCTTTTACTCACTGGCCTGGCCTACATCTTATGGCAGCTGCTGCGGTCAGAACGAGAAGCCGCCGACGGTGAAAGCCTGTTGGCCAGCGAACTGGACGAGCTCCCCCAAATGCGACAAGCCGCCGCGTTATTTTGGCTCTTCGTCGGCCTGATCGTTTTGTTGGCAGCAGCCCAACTGCTTGTTTATGCCGCCACTGAAATTGCCGTCGCACTCGGCATTAGCAGCATGATCATCGGACTCACCATTGTGGCCATTGGCACCAGTCTGCCGGAGTTAGCGGCTACCGTGGGCTCCGCGCTCAAGGGCCAACCCGACATTGCCATCGGCAACATTGTCGGTTCAAACATACTCAATATTCTTGCGGTGCTTGCGGTGCCAGGGCTCATTACCAGCACCGAGCTGGATTTTTCGGCTCTTTGGCGGGACAGCGGCATGATGTTGGCGCTTACGTTAATGCTCGCGCTCTTCGCTTATGGCTTAAACTCCAGAGCCGTGATTACCCGCTTCGAAGGTACTGTGATGCTCCTGGCCTGGATTGGCTACAACATGCTGCTGGCGCAGCAGGCTTAATAATGCAGGATCCGCAAAACATGCTAAGAGAAATCGCTAGCGCCATCAGCGGCATTGTCTTGGACGTAGATGGCATTCTCACTGACGGCAAAATCGTCTACAGCACTGATGGCTCGGAACAAAAGCAATTCCACGTTCAAGATGGAGGCAGCCTCAAATTATTGGCCAGCCAAGGTATTGCCTTGGCAATCGTCACGGGACGGAACTCAACCGTGGTTCAGCGTCGCGCCGACGAGCTAGGCATTGCCTTCATACGTCAGGGCGCCGAAGACAAAGCCGCTGCCCTGGATCAGTTGATTAGCCAAGGCTTCCCCGACTCCCAGCTGTGCGCTATTGGCGACGATGTCCAAGATATGCAGCTTTTCGACCACCCAGCCATCTCGTTAGTTGCGACCGTGCCCAATGCGCATCCAGCAGTGCTGTCTCGCGCACAATTTGTTACTCAACGGCGCGGCGGTGAGGGGGTTATTGTCGAGTTAAGCGAACTGATCCTGCGCGCCCAGCAGCGTTGGCCCTTCGATTAAGCTAGCCAGCGTCGCCTCCTTGCACAACGAACCTCATCATATGGCAAAGTCAGAAGCAGTTCCCAAGCCCAGCCTAGCCTCCACTTTACGCGGCCGGCCGGGCGCGGTGGTTGCGCTATTAGCCCTCGCCTTGATTTACCCTTTGATCACCCTAGCGCCCGATTCAAAATTTTCCCCAGGCTTGTCATCCAATGACAGACCCCGGGATGTGCTCGCCCTGGAACCCAGCAGCACGGCGTCGTTAATTACCTGGCAGGTTTTTTCACAAACAGGCCAGCTTAGCTACGAGATTCGAACTACCGACCTGCAACAGTATGCAGAGCAACGCTACGCAACCGTCACTGAGCCCACGATCCAAATTCAAGATCAACAGCTGCGCCCGTGGCAGATCGTTGCAAGCCAGGGCAAAGTAACTCAAGCTGGCGAGACGACCAAAGACGACGAACTAGAATTGTTAGGGCGGGTGCGAGTGAGTCAAATCTCGCCCCAGGGTCGCAATCATGGGCTGCGCGTTGAAACATCCAGCCTGCGGGTTTACCCCAAACGCAAACACGCAGTCACTGAGCAGCCGGTTATGGTTTTTCATCCAAGATTCATAACAACGAGTAATGGCCTTGACCTGGATCTGCAGACAGGCACTCTGCGTTTTGTACGCGGCGATGCAACCCGCGTTGTCAGCAAAATTTTTCTCCACAACAACCGTGAGGATTCATAGCGTGGGCAGCCTCCATCTCAACTCCCGGCTTTATTTTTACGTCTTGTCCTGGGCGGTCGCCGGACTCTCTGCACCATCAGGTTTAGCCCAAACGAGTGCTGCCGCAAGCGGTGAGCTGACCATCGAGGGAGACAGCGCGGTGTTCATGCAGGAAGAAAATCGGATTGAGTACTCGGGCAATGTGGTGGCGTTTATGGATGGTCTGCAAATTACCGGCGACAGTGTGTCAGTGCAGATGGATAGCGACCGAATCGCTCAAATTACCACCCAGGGAGCACCCGCGAACTTCCGGCAGGATACTGACGGCCTTGACCAAGCGACAACGGCAAGTGCCAGTACAATTACCTTCCTGCCCCAGTCCTCTATCCTTGAACTAACCGGCGCCGCCTCCCTTCGTCAGGGCGGCAACACAGTAAACGGCACCACTATTCGCTACGATCTAGCTCAAGGCAAACTCGTAGCCAACAGTAACCAGTCTGCGACAGAGCGCGTTCGGATCCAGCTAAAGGTGCCCTCGCAAACGCCGGCACAGCGCGGTGACCAGCCTTGACGCTTGCGGCTGAAAATTTACGCAAGAGCTATGCAGGCAATCGGGTTGTCGAAGACATTTCGCTGCAAATAGCACCGGGCGAAATCATTGGTCTGCTAGGCCCCAACGGTGCTGGAAAAACCACGTGCTTTTATCTGCTCGTCGGTCTCGTTAAAGCAGATTCTGGCCAGGTAGTTCTCGATGGGCAGACGCTGACCCATGCTCCGATGCATGAGCGAGCTGCCAACGGTATCGGCTATTTGCCCCAAGAAGCGAGCGTGTTCCGAACCCTATCTACTGAGGACAATATTTCGGCGATGCTTGAGCTGAATCCGCGCTTAGACGCATCAGCGAGGAAGGTACGGCTAGAGACTCTGCTTGAGGAATTCGGTTTGGGCGATGTCCGCCACAGCCTTGGCCAGAGCCTCAGTGGGGGCGAAAGGCGACGACTTGAGATTGCACGGGCACTCGCCAGCGACCCCAAATACATGCTGCTGGACGAACCTTTCGCCGGTGTCGATCCCGTGTCCGTCGCCGACATCAAACAGGAAATATCCGGACTCGCTGGGCGCGGTATCGGTATATTGATCACCGACCATAACGTCCGAGAAACTTTGGACATCTGCCAGCGTGCCTACATCGTGCACCAGGGCCAAGTGATTGCTCAGGGTGCTCCCCAAGACGTGCTAGCAAATACAACCGTCCAGCATGTTTATCTTGGCAAGGATTTTGCTTAACCTTTCCAAGCTGTCTCCCTGCAAAGCGAATGCTCAGCTGCAACGCCTGCCGCAGTCGCATTAAGGCACAGGCAAGCAAGGTACAAATACGCACAGGGCCAAAGGAAATAAGGTTTGTCGCTACAATTACGCCCTCTCGACAGAAACCCACAGTGACGCTTCTCTCTTCCAGCCGCGATGGAAGCTACCAAGCATGAAGCAAAGCCTGTCCATCAAACTTGGGCAACAGCTCAAGATGACTCCTCAGCTGCAGCAAGCGATCAAATTGCTGCAGCTCAGCGCCTTGGAGCTTGAACAAGAAATCCAGAGCAATCTTGACAGCAACCCAATGCTGGAAGCCGAGGACGAGTTTGGTGCAGGTTCCGAGCCCGACGGCAATGACATCGCTGACACTCCGCCGGAGCAGGAGTTTGGCTCGGACTTCGATAACCCTGATAGCTTGGCAAACTCCGATCAGGGTGACTTCGATAACCTCAGCGACGCTAATGTTGTGCCCCTGCCCCAGGATCAAGCTGAAGATATGGTTTCAGTTAATGATGCCGATATAACCATCGACGGCATCAGTGAGTCCGAGGTGAGCGACCAACTGCATGAGCCGTTGGCTGAAGACATCCCGGTGGATTCCAACTGGGACGATATCTACCCGCAATCACCCGCCTCCAACAGTCCAGATTCTGACTACGATCCCAACGCAAATCGGGGAGTGGAGGAAACCTTAGAGAGCCATCTGCTCTGGCAACTGAATCTGACCCCTATGGCACCATCTGACCGCGCCGTGGCGGAAGCAATCATTGACGCGGTGAACGAAGACGGCATGTTGACCATCAGTGTCGACGACATTTGCACCACCTTGGCCGGCAATGCAGATCCATACGATATTCCGCCTACTCAAGACGAAGTGCTGGCCATTTTGCAGCGCGTGCAGCAGTTCGACCCGGTTGGTGTGGCGGCCCGAGATATCCGAGAGTGCCTATTACTGCAGCTGGGCAGTCTCAGCCCACAGACCCCTTGGCTGGATCAGGCGCGCAGCTTGGTCGATCAACACCTTGATCTCCTTGGCAGCAAAGATTTCGCAGCACTGGTGCGTCAAACTGGCCTGAGCGAACATGAACTTAGCCAGGTGGTTGCGCTCATTCGCACCCTCAACCCCCGCCCTGGATCAGCCCTGGTAACCGAGCAGGCAGACTACGAGATACCCGATGTGCTGGTGCGCAAAGAAAACGGGCGATGGCTGGTTGAGTTAAACCCGGAGACCCTGCCGAAAGTTCGGCTCAACGCAACCTATGCCAATCTAATCAAAGACGTGGCGGCCGGGCCCGACAAAGACTATCTAAAAGACAACCTGCAAGAGGCCAAGTGGTTTTTGAAGAGCCTGCAAACTCGACACGATACGCTGCTCAAAGTCGCCACTAAAATTGTCGAGGTGCAGAGGGATTTTCTGGAGCACGGCGCAGAGGCGATGAAGCCACTGATTCTCGCGGATATTGCCAGCCAGGTAGATCTGCACGAATCAACGATTTCCCGAGTCACTAACCGCAAGTATTTGGCAACGCCACAGGGCCTTTATGAGCTGAAGTACTTTTTTTCTTCGCACGTGGGGACGGCTTCCGGCGGCGAGATGTCCAGTACCGCCATTCGCGCGATAATCCGCAAGGTTACCGCGGAAGAGAACCCACGCAAACCGTTGAGCGATAACAAAATCGCCGCAATACTGGCCGAGCAAAACATCAATGTCGCGCGACGCACCGTGGCCAAATATCGGGAATCCATGTCGATCCCACCATCAAACGAGAGGAAACAGCTGGTTTAGTGCCGCCGCCCATGACATAAGGGTTTTGCAGGCCCACTCCGTTAAAAGGAAGAAACTATGCAACTCGACATCACAGGACACCAAATCACCCTTACCGATGCTCTGCAAACGCGAATCCGAGAAAAAATGCACAAGCTTGAGCGGCACAGCGATGAAATTACCCACATGCACGTGGTGCTAAACATTGAAAAACACATACATCAGGCAGAAGCTACCGCCCACGTGCCCGGCGCCGAATTGTTCGCCATGGCAGAAGCTGACGACATGTATGCAGCCATCGATCTTTTGTCTGATAAACTTGACCGTCAGCTGTTGAAACACAAAGAGAAAACTATCGCTCGCCACAACGGCACTAAGGCCCGTTCGTCTAGACACAACCTGTAACCTGGTTCCGTGCGGATAGAAAATTAGCTTGGCGTGGGCCTTGTCCGCGATGCAACGGTTTGATCGTAACTATCATGGTATGAGTACCCAACCGAATGATTGATGAGCTTTCAGTCGACCAATTACTTGGTCCTGACCAAACCCACCACCACGTCAAGGTTCCAAGCCGCAAGCGGCTGTTCCAAACCATTGCTGAAAATCTGGCCGACCCTCTACGTGACGACCGTGAAGAGGCCGTGGATGAAATCTACGATGCCCTGGTTGAGCGAGAACGACTTGGTTGTACTGCCTTGGGGAACGGCGTGGCCATTCCTCATTGCCGTACCGACTGCGAAAAGATTTACGGCGCGCTCTATACCCTTGAAGATGGCATCGATTATGAAGCGCCAGACGGCCTTCCCGTTGACCTAGTCTTTGTTTTGGTCGTGCCCATGAGCGAGAACTCGGCGCATATTGCCGCGCTACAGCACCTTGCAAAGATTTTCTCGGATCCTCTGAACTTGAACCGTCTTAGAGAGGCGGGATCTGATGACGATCTGCTGCAGGCGCTATTAAATATCGACGCTGACCTGAATCAGCCAGAACCAAGCCGTAAGCTGGCATGAAGCTTGTTATCGTCAGCGGGCGCTCGGGCTCAGGTAAATCTACCGCCCTGCGAACTCTGGAAGATGCCGGCTACCACTGCGTCGACAACCTACCCGTTGACTTACTGGGAGCGTTAATTGCTCGGTATACCAACACCTCTGCGGAGATGACCAAGGTGGCTGTTTGCGTGGACGCCCGCAGCGATGGCCTGGAAAAGTTTCCAGAGCTATTACTGCAGCTACGTGACCAAGGTATCGATACACAAGTGCTTTATCTCGATGCCTTGAGCCCTACCCTGGTCAAGCGGTTCAGTGAAACACGGCGCCGGCACCCGTTAACCAGCGCAAACGTAGACCTCCGGCAGGCGATCGACGCCGAAGCCGCCATTCTCGCCAGCGTTGCTGACGTTGCCAGCCTGACCATTGATACGACGCGTGTTTCCACCAAAAGCCTTAGCGAGCAGATCGTTAACCGCATGCTGGAAAATCAGGGGGCCACCATTAGCCTGCTGTTCCGATCTTTTGGCTTCAAGCACGGTATCCCGGTAGATACAGACTTCGTATTTGACTTGCGCTGTCTGCCGAATCCGCACTGGCAGCCAGGGCTGAGAGCACTCAGCGGCCTCCACGAGGAGGTCATTGGCTATCTGGAAGGGCAGCCCTTGGTAAACGAAATGTTCGCCGACATCTCAGGCCTGATGGAGCGCTGGATCCCACGTTTTGCGGACAACGACCGGGTCTATCTTACCGTGGGCATTGGCTGCACCGGAGGACAGCATCGCAGTGTCTACATGGCTGAGCGGTTGGGTCGGCACTTCGCAACAGCTTTCGATCATGTGCTGGTTCGACATCGCGAACTCAAAGAAACCTCGGCGAGCTAACGTTTCGAGAATTACGAAAACCTGGATCGGTAGAAATTGTTCTGACCACTGAGGCACTAAGAGCTACTATCCCTTTTCGCTTGAGGGTCGCAGTGACATGCAACACGCCAAATTGAAGATTATTAATCCGCTGGGACTACATGCCAGAGCCGCATCCAAGCTGGTTAGCACTGCCACCAATTTCGCCTCGGATATTCACATAAAAAACGACCAAGGCATCGAAGCTGATGGCAAACGCATCATGAGCTTGCTGCTGCTCGGGGCTGCTGTGGGCAGCACCATCGAGATCTGGACTCAAGGTGAGGACGAACTGGCCGCCATGCAGGCGCTTACCGCGCTGATCAACGCCGGCTTTGATGAAATGGACAGCCCATGACGCCAGATCAACAGCACTTCGAGGAAGTCCTTGAGGGCATAAGCCGAGGCAGCACCAGCGAGATTAAGGTGCTGTTAGCGTCTCTTCGCCCCAGCGAGGCTGCCAGCGTTATCGAAGCCAATACGCCGGACACTCGCCCCATTTTATGGGGACTGCTAGACGAAGAGGTCAGAAACCAAAGTCTGCAACACCTCCACGACGACGTCCGTGCGGAATTTCTGGAAGCTATGGACACCGCCCAACTGGTGTCCGTCGCAGAGGACTTAGACACCGACGACTTCGCGGATATTCTGCAGCAGCTGCCTGACACCATCACAGATCAGGTGCTGGAGAGTTTAGACAGCCGCGACCGTGCCAGGGTGGAGTCAGTCCTTGCGTATCCCGAAGACAGTGCTGGCGGGCTGATGAATACCGACACCATTACCGTGCGTCCGCGCCATGCAGCTGAATTGGTTTTGCGTTACCTGCGCCTGAGACGAGACCTGCCTGCCACCACGGACTCGCTAATTGTGGTCAACAGCAGAGACGAATATCTCGGCAGTTTGCCACTGACCAAGCTGCTAACGGCGGATCCCACGGTAACTGTGCGCGAAATCATGAACACAGAGGTACCCGCCATTCACGTTGGCGAGTCGGATACCGAAGTCGCTCGCCTATTCTCAGAACGCGATCTTATCTCAGCGCCAGTTGTTGACGATAACGGCTGCCTGGTCGGCAGAATTACCATCGACGACGTGGTCGACGTAATCATTGAAGATGCAGAAGAGGCCTTGCTAGCCCCAGCCGGCCTGATCGGAGACGAGGACACTCTAGCGCCGGTCAGGCGAGCGGTAAGGCGGCGGGCCGTATGGCTGGGTATTAACCTGGTAACTGCGCTGCTGGCCGCAGCCGTAATCAGCTTATTTGAAGAGACCATCGTGCGAGTCGTAGCGCTAGCGGTTTTGATGCCGGTGGTAGCAAGTATGGGGGGGATTGCGGGCACCCAGACTCTTACCCTGGTCATTCGCGGTCAGGCCACCGGGCAGCTGGGCCGCAACAACATGCTGTGGATGCTTAACCGCGAGTTGGTTGTTGCGGTCCTGAACGGCTTGTTTTGGGCGACTTTGGTAGCTTGCGGTGCCTTCTACGTCTTCGACGATGCCAAATTAGGAATGATCATCGCGGTTGCAATGACAGCAACCATCTTGATTGCTGCTATAGCAGGGAGCCTGCTACCCAGTCTGCTAAGGCGCATGGATATCGACCCGGCAATTGCCGGTGGCGTCGTTCTCACCACCATTACCGACGTTGCTGGCTTTTTTATCTTTCTCGGTTTGGCCAGCTGGGTTTACCTGTAGCGAGGACCGCCAGCGTTACCCATGCCAGGCGGAGAACACCAGCTGAGTCTAGGGCGCAAACTCAGGCTGACAGCAGGCTGCTTATTGCCCGGCCACAGTCATGGAATCGAGCAGCAAGCTGGGAGCGCGAATACTGCTGCGCTCATCTATGTCATCCCCCAAAGCCACGATGTTAAGCAACATATCTTTGAGGTTGCCCGCCAAGGTAAATTCCGCCACTGGATAGGCTATTTCGCCGTTCTCGATCCAAAATCCAGACGCGCCTCTGGAGTAGTCGCCGGTAACACCATTGACGCCCTGGCCCATAAGCTCGGTAATCAACAGCCCTTGATCAATACCCGCGATAAGCTCCGCTCTAGCTGTGGCGGGTCCATCAAGGTGCAAATTGTGAACCCCACCAGCGTTACCCGTAGTCTCGAGCCCAAGCTTTCGAGCCGAGTAGGAGGACAGGATATAGCTAGTCAAATAGCCTTTATCCACAAACACGTTATCTCGAGTGGCTACGCCATCACCGTCAAAGTAAGCGCTTGCCAGCCCTCCCTGCATTAGCGGTTCCTCTCGAATGGTTAACCATTCAGGCAGAACACGCTGTCCCACTGCGTCCAACAAGAAAGATGCTCGTCGGTACTGAGCGCCGCCGCTGATTGCGCCGTTTAAGTGGCCAACCAGCCCTGCCGCTAAATTTGGCGCCAAAATAACCGGATATTTACCCGTGGGCGCCTTGCGTGGAGACAACCTGGCTAAGGTGCGTCTGCCTGCCTCTTGGCCTATTTCCTCCGGGTTCTGTAGCGCTTGCCACTGACGGGAAACGCTGTACCAGTAATCTCGCTGCATGCCGTTATTGTCTTCGCCAATCAACACACAGCTCATGCTATGCCGGGTGCTTGGATAGGCCCCCAAAAAGCCGTGACTGTTGCCATAAACGCGCAAGGCTTGTTGGGTGCTCACCTGAGCGCCGTCAGAATTTGTCAGCTTGCTATCAAGGCTTAGCCCCGCTTCTTCGCAGGCGACGGCCATGGCTGTGGCCTCATCCGGCTGTACCGACCAAGGATCATAAAGCCCAAGATCCATGGCTTTTGCAGCCATTAAATGCGGTTCTGCCAAGCCGCTGTGCGGATCTTGTTGGGTGTGACGGGCAATGCCCTTAGCAGCGCTGACGGTTTCCCTGATTGCCGCCTCACTACTATCGGTGGTGCTAGCGGATCCTTTTCGCTTATCAAAATACAGGGTAATACCGAAACCACGATCTTGATTGAACTCCAGATTTTCGAGTTCACCCTTGCGCACGCTCACGCCAAGACCTTGTTCCATGCTGACCGACACCTCAGCCTCGTCGGCACCTTGGCTTTTCGCTTCACCTAGAATAGTTTCAACCAATGCGGTCAATTCTTGCTGATGGTCTATAAACTCCAATACTTTGCTTCCTATAAGTTTTCGAAATGTCTGAAGAACTCTCTAAGTCGGCGCTGAAGCGAGAGGCCCAGCGTCTACAAAAACTTGGCTTACGCCTGAGCAAGCTCAAGCCCGACATCAGGGCCCGAATCGAGATGCCACAAAACCTGCGGCAAGCTCTCGATACCCATGCGGCCATCAACAGTCGCGAGGGCGGCCGTCGGCAGATGCAGTTTATCGGCAAACTCATGCGAAAAGTCGACGCCGCATCCATCGAAGCACAGCTCGCAGATCTGGACGGTCAATCCGCTGCCGCACGTCACTTTTTCCATACCCTGGAGCAGTGGCGCGACAGGCTCGTCGCGGAACCGCAGGCGCTAACGGATTTCATTGCTCGCCATCCTAACGTTGAGCGGCAGCTTCTGCGGCAATTGGTTTCTGCCTCAGTCAGCTCCAAACCCTCGCCGTATGAGGAGGCCAGCGACGCTCATAAACGAGCGCTGCGTGCCTTGTTCAAATTTATTCGTGCCGCGCTGAGCGAGGACTCCCAAGACTCGGATACAGCCACACAGACAACGGACTGACACCAGCGCCGTACAAGCATCGCTAAGTAGCAGTTCCGCCCACCACTATTTCGTCGACTTTCAGCGTTGGCTGACCAACGCCTACGGGCACAGATTGGCCGTCCTTGCCACAGACGCCTACTCCACCGTCTAAATCCAAGTCATTGCCCACCATAGAGATTCGGTTCATCACCTCAGGGCCACTGCCGACAAGCGTCGCTCCACGTATGGGCGCCGTTACCTTGCCGTTTTCAATCAAGTAAGCCTCCGTGGCTGAAAACACAAATCGGCCTGAGGTGATATCCACTGAGCCACCGCCAAAATTCACGGCGTAAATGCCTTTGGCCACCGAACGGATAATGTCCTCGGGCAAATCCTTACCCGGTAGCATGTAGGTGTTCGTCATTCTCGGCATGGGCACGTGGGCATAGGACTGACGGCGGCCATTACCGGTGGCGGCCACATTCATCAGGCGCGCATTGAGTTTGTCCTGCATATAACCTTTCAACACCCCGTTTTCGATTAACACAGTGTTTTGCGTTTGGGTGCCTTCGTCGTCGACGCTAAGTGATCCGCGTCGGGAAGCAATGGTGCCGTCATCGACTACGGTGCAAAGTTCAGACGCGACCTGTTCACCAACCCGGCCAGAGAAAGCCGAGCTACCCTTACGATTAAAGTCCCCCTCCAAGCCGTGGCCTACCGCCTCGTGAAGCAGCACGCCAGGCCAGCCAGGGCCGAGGACCACCGGCATCGGCCCCGCCGGAGCGTCAACTGCCTCCAGATTGACCAAAGCCATACGCACCGCCTCTTTCGCTAAGTCTTCGGTCCAGGAACCTGCAGTAAGCGACTCCAGACTTCGACGCCCGCCGCCGCCGGCATTTCCTCTTTCTCGCCGGCCTTCGCTCTCGACAATAACCGACACATCGAAACGCACTAGCGGTCGAATGTCTGCCGCTAGGGTGCCGTCACTGGCCATGACAAGCATGGTTTCGTGATTCGCCGAGATGCGCACGTTCACTTCCTTTACCCTGGGGTCTTGAGCCCGAGCAACGTGGTCGATTCGTTGCAGCAGCTGTACTTTGTCCGAGTCACTCAGGCTGCTAATAGGATCATCCGCCGGATACAGGGTCGGATAATCGCTGACGCGAAACCCCTGCAATGCCCTAGGGCCTGCCATACCCGCAATGGACTGAGCTGCGTGAGCTGCTTCCTGCAGCCCCTGTTGCCGAATATCCTCGCAGTAGGCAAAGCCTGTTTTCTCCCCTGCCAGCGCACGGACGCCAATTCCCGCTTCCACGCCGAAAGAGCCATCTTTGACGATGCCATCTTCTAAGGCAAAGGACTCGCCGCGCGTGCTCTGGACGAAGACCTCGCCGTAATCGATATCTCGATTCAACAGGCCGCCCACGTTTCGCTCTAGCACCTCTAAATCAAGGCCTTTGGCCTTCAGCAGTTTTGTCTCTACCGCTGCAACAACATCATTCATGTAATCATCCGTCTCAATCTACCGTTACGTTCACTAGCACCCTTGGCAGGCCTTGCCGCCCGCCTAACGAGCAATCCAATGCTGCTCTGAGGTTCCCGCGCCAGCACACTGTTGCGCCGGATTAATCGCGCTTTGCAGGCTTGCTCACCTGATCTTGGCTTTCTGCCGTTTGGGTTTTCAGCAGATCCGGCGACAGACGTTCACCGACTTCATCCGCCACGGCAATGTCTTGGTTAAATAAATCGGTAAACACAACCTGGGGATCACTGAGTCCGCCCGAAATTGCAAATTTCGCGGAACTCATGCGCTCAATAGGCTTACGAAACACGCGCTCTCCAACCGCAAGGCCTATACCCGCCACTGGGTTAACAATGGCCAAGTATGCAGCGTACCAAGGTAGGCTGTCACTGACGGGGAGTGTGACAATCATTTGCGCATCCAGTTCGTCGGTGCGCAGATCAACTTCCCCCCCAAGTTCGTAGCGTGAAGACGTACTGCGAATAATTAGGTTATCGGTGAAGGTTAACTTTTTATCCTCAAGCTGAATGGTTGCAGATGTCTTTTCGAAGCTAATACCCTCACCAATCACATCAGAGAAGTCGAAGCTGATACGTTTGGTGAGGGCGGTGATATTAAACAAGCTCACGGCGCGCAGACCTGGGCCTGGCGTCTCCACATCGAGAAACCGTCCTTCCGTGGCGGCCAACGCAAGGCTACCCTCACTATCGGAGAAATCGATATTGGCCGGGGATCCGACCCAGGACAAATTTCCCTCGACGCTAGCGGTGCTAGTAGTCACTACTGGCGCGTACCCCCATAAAGGTAGGGTTGTTGCCAAGTCATCAATGTCAGCCGAGCCAGAAAACGCACTGACATTTTGTCGCAAATCCCAGCGCAGGATGCTCTGTGTAACGCCAACGCCGTTGACCAGTACGTTGTCGATTTCAAATCGCACGGCGTCTTGTTCCGGCACGATGTCGAATTTCCAGCGACCAAATGCCTTTTCCCCAAGATACAGCTGATCGATGAAAACCTGAGCCCTAGGCAGGGCATAACCGGTGCTCACGTCGATCGGGTCCAGATTGCCAAATAGACCTTCGGTGGATGTAGGCGGCGCAGGCAGGCGGAGTTTCAGCAGATCGAATTGGGGCTTTTTTGGGTCTGCCAGGTCAACGCTGCCCGCAATGTCCTCGCTTTGAAGTTGAAAGATCAGGGCATCCGGCGCGCTTGCAGCGTTGACGGTCACCCCAGTGAACATCAATTCATCTACCACCAATTCGTCGACGTTCAACTCGCGGATTTGCCAGTTAAAAGGCGTCTGCAACACGGGGTCGCCGCCAACTGACACCCAGTCCGCCAAATCCGCACGGCCCATGGTGCCGCTGATAACTAAGCCCTCATAGTCAGCGTCCAGCGCCGGCGCCTCAGCGTTAAGGCCAATTGATCCTATGAACCCATCGAGCATGACCGCGCCAGGCACCAGCAGCCGACCTTGTGTTTTGCCGTAACGCCAATCGAGTAGTTGTTGTTGCGCACCGAAGGTCAAAAGCAAATTGCTGGGCCGTGTTTTTCCAAGGGGTTTTCCGAACTGGGCCGGCAAGTCAATCACGAAGCCTCGCAAATCTGTTGTGACTTCAAGCTGTGAGGCGCTGCCGTCGTTGATGGCAAACCTAAGCTCACCCTGCAGTTGGTCGCTTCCGGAAATTACCGGACTCGGCTCAAGTCCAGCCAGATAAAAAACGTCATCTGCCGAGAACTTGCCGTTGAATCGGAATCGCACGCTGTCGAAGTCGTGGCTGACGTCAACATCCAAGGTTTCACCAAACAATTTCCCGCTGACCTGGCCCTGGAGGTTATGGGGCAATGAAAAAGACTGCTCACCAGACAACTCACGCCAAGCTAAACGGTACTCTGGTACGGTCAGATCTAAGTCATCGAAGCTAACCGTGAGGTCAACCTGCAAATCCCTGGTACCCGCTGGTGTTTGGCGCAGCGGCACGGCGATTGCCGCGCTATAGCGAATGTCACCCGCGGCAGTCCATTGCGGAGAAATAAAACTTAGCGACTGCTGCAGCGGCGAAACACGAATTAAATGCAGTAAATCCTGTGCCGCGATTACGCTTGCTAAATCCAGGAAAACTGCGGGCTGAACCGCTTCGACTCTCAACTTGGCGCCGGCTATATCCACACCCTCAATCTCGCCAGTGTCAATTTCAGCAAAGGTTGTCGGGCCGGCAATATGCAGACTGCCGGCGCCGTTGTTTAGTGCCGGCCAGTCTTCGGCAAATTTCACCGCTGCGTTTTGAAAGTTGGTGGTCATTTCAAATCGACGACGGCCAAGACTGCCCGGCAACACATGAATTTGGCCATGGTGGGCCACCGAGGTGTTAAGTAAATCTCCGGTTTGGGGAGCCTGCTCTAGCCACCGACGCAGACCACTATCAAGCTTTTTGGGAATAAAGGCCCGGGTACTTTCGGTTTGGATTAGGTCAATCTCGATCCCAAGGGAAACTCGCTGTTCTTCACGTGTCGTCGGGCGGGATGTAGCAAACCCACCAGTTATGCGGCTAATCCCAGCATATGCCTCAATGTTCTCACCGCGAATCGACGCGTAGCCAGGGCGAAAAAGCAACGTTAATTGACCCTGAACTTCCTCAAAGAACCATGCATCCGCAAACACCGTGGGGAAATCCATGGTGACGTTCTCACCGGCCACGTTCATACCAATCTGCTGAAAATCCCCAAAAACATCCGCTGCAGCACCACGAATACCCGGGGAGCCGCGGTAGGGCGACAGCCGGAGCTGCGTGCCTTGACCCGAAAATCCGAAACCCTGGCGGCGGTCGTAGAAGGCAACCAAATTATGCAGGTCGCCCCGAACATTAAGACCGGCAACCCATTCGCCTAAGATCGTTTCTGGTGCGAGCACTGCGGAACCGAATTCAGTGATTGGCTCTAATGCAACGTCAGCGAGCGCAACTTTGGCCAGCAAGTCCTCGGAGACAAAGAGATCGCTAAGAACGCCGGCGTCATCAAACACCGACAGCAATTCATCAGCATTCACTAAAAATCTGGCGTCAGGCAGGGCCAACGTGTCTTGATCTCCGGCAGTCGCCGAGCTTTGAATTTGACCAATAAAGTTTTGATCTAAACGCTGCAGCTCGACAGTAGCCTGCAATGTTGGCACGACGCCTGGCTTTACCAGGGCCGATTTGATCAAGCTAAGCCGCGCCGAAGCTTGGCCGCGGCCGAGGGTTCCGGCACCACTTTGCCCCTCAAACCAAGTACCCTCGGATACCGCTAGGGCTAGTCCAAACGGGCCTAGCAGCCCTGGAGCCACGAATAACTTGCCCATGAATTCAAGCTCAGTGATCGGTGGCTCATCGCCTTCCCCGTCATCAAACTGCCGCGTCGAGGCTGCGATGGAAAAGGTGTCGGTTTGGGAGCTGCTATTGCTAACAGAAAACAGGGTATGCAGGTTTTTCGCTCGGTGACTGCGCTTTAAAACAACGTTGTAGCCAGCCGCAACCAGGCCTCGCTCGAGGGTCAGACCGATAGCAGCGTCCACGGACTGCGTGTTTTGAACCAAGCTTGCAAAATCCACGTCCAGCGGCTGTTCTTGGGCTCCCTTGAGCTGCCACCCGGTTGGCGTGTGGATTAGGCCAATTTGACCGTCTTTTACCTGCGCCCGAGCAAACACGAGATCCTCACCGATCAAGCTGCGAAAAAAATCAATTTCCACCTCAAGTTGCTGCAGGTCGCCGGCAGCAAAGCGTACCTGCCCGACGCGCACTATGGGATTAAAACCCCGCCAGTCACCGCTTAGGTCCCTTAACTCCACTCGGTAGCTTTGCAGTGCTGCATTTACCCGAGGGGTCAGTTCATCAGCAAAACTAAGCAACATGCGACCGGTCAGCTGCAGACCTGCTACAACGCCGCTGACCAAGGTGCCCACAAGCAGAAGCAACTTCAAGGTGATCATCAGCGGCGAGTGCGCACCCTCTCTGCTTTGCTCTGGCTTAGATACTGGCAAAACTCGCCTACCCTTGATTCTGGGATACGTAGGAGAGGTCAAAGCGACCCGCGGGCAGCTCTGGATCAACTTGAAGGCGCAGTTCGTGGCCCAGTTTAGCGGTCAATAGACCATAGAGCTCGGCTTCCTCACCCAATAAGCGGTCGGCAACCACTGCCGTAGTCACCAGGCTGTAAAAGCCTTTTTTCCTGTCCGGCTTAATTGTCGCCTTAGTCGTCAGCGCCGGCGTTTCGGCGGCAAGCGCGCGAAAGATTTCCATGCACACCGACTCCGATGTTTTTATCAGCCCCGAGCCCAGGCAGTGGGGGCATCCCTGGCACATTTGCTGGGCCAAGCTTTCGCGAACGCGTTTGCGGCTGATCTGCACTAACCCCAAGGGAGAAAATTCGAACACTCGGGTTTTGGCTGGATCACCCGCTAAATTTTCCGTGAGTTTTTCCAACACGGCGGCTTGGTGGTCAGGATCAGCCATATCGATGAAATCCACTACAACAATTCCACCAAGATTTCGCAGCCGCAGCTGTCGAGGAATTGCTGCTGCCGCCTCCATATTCGTTTGGAAAGCAGTTTCTTCGAGGTTTTTGCTGCCTAGAAAACTCGCCGTATTCACATCGATGCTAACCATGGCTTCAGTCTGCTCGATTATTAGGGTGCCGCCGCTGCGCAGTCTCACCCGCGGCTGCAGCGCCTCGGCGATCTCATCTTCAATATTGTGCCGTTCAAACATCGGGCGTGAGCCCTGATAAAATCGCAGCTTATGTTTATGGTTAGGAGCTTGTTTATCTAAATAATCTTCGAGGCTGCGAAACGCCTGCGCATCATTGACGTCAATGACCGCTGTCTCCGGACCAACCAAATCTCGTACCAATCGAGTCTGCATGGGTAGCTCTTGATAAAGCAGACAACCGGATGCCGCGCCCTTAGCCTGCAGATCTATTGTCTGCCACTGCAGCACTAGACGCCGGTAATCCTCGGCCAGCGCCGAGCCGTCGATCTCTTCGCTTTGCGTCCGGGCTATAACGCCCAACCCCTCTGCCTCAACCAAGGGCCGAAGCTGTGCAAACAACCGGCGGCGCTGTTCCTCCTCAGTGATGCGTTGGGACAGTGCAACCTGAGCGCTCCTCGGGGTTAGCACCAAATGCTTAGACGCTACAGCAAGCCGAGTCGACAAACGCGCACCCTTGGAGCCTATCGGGTCTCGCTCCACTTGCACTTGCAGTTCCTGGCCATCACGCAGTAGGTCACGAATGCCGGGCTTGGCCGCCGGCTCATTGGCTGTAACAAGGCTTGAGCGATGGACGTCCGCAGCGTGGAGAAACCCTGGACGCTCCAATCCGATATCAACAAATGCCGCCTGCATTCCTGGGATGATGCGAACCACCTTGCCCAGGTATATGTTGCCGGAGACGCTATATCCGGCCGAACGCGCGATGTGCACTTCGTGCACCGCGCCGTCTTTCACGAGGGCGACGCGGGACTCAAAGTCCGAGACTTGGATCAGCAGTTCTTCAGCCATGCTGTCGTTCGTCCCAGGTGACAAAACCTGCCTGATTTAGCAGTTCCTCTGTTTCCAGCATAGGCAATCCAATTACATTGCTGTAGCTACCTTCCACGCGCTGGACGAAGATCCCGCCGAGCCCCTGAAGCGCATAGGCGCCGGCTTTATCCCAGGGCTCCTGGGTCTGCCAGTAGCGAGCGATTTCCTCTGCACTGATCTCCCTTAGATATACCGCACTGGTCACCACCTTGCTGTAGGTCGTTAGTCCGTCAAACAGCGCGACGCCAGTGCATACATGGTGAGCCGAACCAGATAGCTGCTGCAGTATTTCCAGGCAATGCGCTTGGTCTACAGGCTTTCCGAGCAAGGATCCGTCTTTGACAACAATGGTGTCTGCGCCCAGGTTTAATTGCCCCGGTTGCCAACCGGCCTGGGCCTTTGTTTGGGCTAAACGCGCTACGTAGTCTTCGGCGCCCTCGCCTTGCAGTGGCGTCTCGTCGATATCTGCAGGGGCTATGTCGAATCGCAATCCCATTTGCGTTAACAAATCGGATCGTCGGGGCGACTGAGAGGCCAGGACCAGGCGTAGTTTCTTGCTCTTCATCAGGGTGTGCGAATGCTGCTCAAGGATCGACTGCTGAACCTCTCATAAATCGGCCACACCAGCATGCTCGTCACAGCAACAGTAAGTGGCTGCAGCACCCACGGCTGGCCCAGCAGAAGATTTAGCATCAAGGCACGGAAAACCTCGGCAAGGAAAACCATGAAAAAAATCATGATCATGCGCTGCACCGGCGTTTGCAGCGCCAGCCGATCCTGATAACGCAGCAGATAAAACGTCACCGCCGCGAAAATGGCACCGTTCAAACCCAGGGGCTCGAGCATCAATCCGTCTACAACAAACCCGCTAAGCCACACTATGGTCATGGCGCGTCGAAAAATAGTGCCTTCGTCTGACCTGCCAAGGGTGAAGAACATGCGGAACAAAGCCCCTCGAAAGTAACCGATGTGGAGGACCCAAAAAACCAGAGCCAGCAAAATCCACTGAGGACGCCAGAAGAGCAACCACTCGGACACGAAGCTTGGCGGTTGCGCCACACCCAAGACCAGACTGAGCGGGATTAACAACATCGCAGTCATACCCACGGAGCTCACCTTAATTACCCTCCGGACGGGCATTCGTTTGCACACCAACGCCTGAAGTGCCTTGTGTCGGCATTGGCTTGACGCCGCCATCAGCGATGATCAACACGTGGCCAACCTTCGACAGCGCCGCCGAAGGTTTTACCGTTGCACTTAAGTACGGGGTGTCTTGAGCATCCCCCAAGGCGTCAACTACGCCTACGGGATACCCGACGGGAAATCGTCCGCCCAGACCCGAGGTTTCGATCAAGTCTCCTGCAAGGATGTCTGTCGATGCAGGCAAATCCTCTAACACGAGAGCTTCCGAGCCGCCTGTGCCACCCAATATCATGCGCACTCCGGTCCGACTGTTTCTCACCGGAAGCGCATGATCTCGATCTGTGATCAGCAACACCCAGCTCCTTGCAGCGGCCACATGAACCACTTGCCCAAACACACCCTGAGCATCTACCACGGCTTGGCCCTGACTAATTCCGTTCTCGTGCCCTTTATCAACCAACAGTTCAGCGCGCAGCGGGTTCGGCGAAACCCCGACGATTTCCGCTATGGTCACTTGGCTGGGTAGCTGGGCTTTGGATCCGAGCAGCTGGCGCAGGCGCATGTTTTCCTGCTGGAGGTAGTTAAACCGCTGCTGCTGTTGTTGCAGCAAAAGCAGCTGAGCCTGCAAATCACCGCGCTGACGCAGTAGGGATTGCCGATCGTCCGTGATATCTGTCAGCGCATCCGACAGTTGATAGGGCGCCTGCGCAATGACGTAGACCGGTGAGGTCAGGTTTACCAGGCCGGATCGAATACTGGTCAGCGTGGATTGCAATAGATTCGGCACCCAGCTTGCAGGTACTTTATCTGCGCGGGGGATGGACCCATCAATTGTCACCAGCGCAAAAGAAGCAGTGAGCATGGCCAGCAGTAAATAGCCAGCACTGGGTCTTTTGGCAAACAGCGTTTTAATGTCACTCCTCCGAGGTCAACGGCTTCCCCTTGAGGCAGCCACTCGCGAGTATTTGCCGCTCACGAAGTTGAGAGTAAGTCCGCGTTGCCGGCTTGATCCATTAATTCAAGAGCCTTGCCGCCGCCGCGCGCCACACAAGTTAGGGGGTCATCGGCAATAATCACTGGCAGACCGGTTTCCTCGGCAAGCAGCACGTCAAGATCTCGAAGCAGCGCGCCGCCACCCGTCAACACCATACCTGTTTCAGCAATATCCGATGCCAGTTCGGGAGGGCATTGCTCAAGGGCCGCCTTAACTGCTTGCACAATCACCGACAGCGGCTCCTGCAGCGCCTCCAAGATTTCATTGCTGTCCAGGGTGAAGCTGCGGGGAATACCTTCCGCAAGGTTGCGGCCGCGCACGTCGATTTCGCGAATATCTTTCTGCGGGTAGGCAGCGCCAACCTCTTGCTTGATGCGCTCGGCGGTAGCTTCACCAATCAGACTACCTTGGGTCCGCCTGACGTAGGCGACAATGGCCTCGTCAAAACGATCGCCACCAACCCGGACGGATTCAGAGAACACCACGCCGTTTAGAGAAATGATGGCGATTTCTGTGGTGCCGCCGCCGATATCCACCACCATGGTACCCACGGCTTCATGAACCGGCAGTCCGGCACCAATGGCTGCAGCCATAGGTTCTTCAACAAGGCGCACATCCCGGGCACCCGCTGAGAGGGCGCTTTCTCGAATAGCTCGCCGCTCCACTTCGGTTGATTTACAGGGCACACAAATTAGGACTCTGGGGCTGGGGCGGATGAATGAGTTTTCATGCACTTTGGCGATGAAATAGGTCAGCATTTTTTCAGTGACGAGAAAATCCGCAATAACGCCGTCTTTTAGCGGTCTAATCGCAGTGATGTTGCCCGGCGTTCGGCCAAGCATTCGTTTAGCGTCTAGACCCACTGCAGCCACGCTCCGCTGGTTTCCTTGCTGACGCAAGGCCACTACAGATGGCTCGTCCAGAACAATGCCTTCCTCGCGGATGTAAATCAGGGTATTTGCAGTTCCCAAATCAATGGATAGGTCCCTTGAGAAGAGGCCGCGGAAATTCTTTAACATCGACGCGCAAGCTCCGAAAACTAAAGCGCAATCATAGGCTTATGCTCTGTGAAAAGCACGACTAACATTGACGGATGTTCGGCTTTTTTCACACCAGCGCGGCCAATAAAAACCAACCCATGAGCAGGCGTTATCGCCGGCCCAAGCCAGCATTCTTGCGGTAACCGGTTTACAATTGCGCGCCGCCATTAATTAACTACAGAAGAGTATGAGCCAGACTACAGAAACATCAGCCGACGAATCCGCGCCAACACCCGGCACCGGCATTGATGTCACCCATCTATCGGCGCTAGCGCGATTGGCCATTGATGCCGAAACCGCGTCTGCTGCCGCAGCCGATTTGCAATCTATCGTAAATCTCATCGACGCTATGCGCAGCGTCGACACTGATGGGGTTGAGCCCCTTTCGCACCCTCTGGACGGTGTCGCCCGATTGCGGGCAGACCAGGTCACCGAAAATCCAGACCCCGAGCACTTCCAGCGCAACGCCCCGGCAACTTCAGATGCTTATTATCTCGTTCCCCGCGTAGTTGAATAAGGCCAAATCACCGATGACAGAGTTACATTCTTTACGCGACATGAGCCACGCCCTGGCCCAGGGCAAGGTCTCCAGCGTCGAGCTCACCCAAGAGCACCTGGATCGGGTTAAGACGCTGGATGCGAGTCTTAACAGCTTTATCACCCTGACCGAGGATGAGGCCCTAGCTCACGCCGCCGCCGCTGATGGCCTTCGCGCTAAAGGCGATTCGCGTCCGACCTTGGGGTTGCCCATGGCTCATAAAGACATTTTCTGTACTAACGGTGTACGCACCACCGCGGGCTCAAAGATGCTGAGCAACTTCATTGCACCTTATGACGCCACAGTGGTGTCAAAGTTTGCAGACGCCGGCATGGTCAGCATCGGCAAAACCAACATGGACGAGTTCGCGATGGGCTCTTCTAACGAAACCAGCTACTTTGGCGCCGTGGCCAACCCCTGGGATGTCACGCGGGTGCCGGGGGGATCCTCTGGTGGCTCAGCCGCTGCTGTTGCCGCCGGCTTGGTTGCCGGCGCTACTGGCACCGACACTGGAGGCTCTATCCGGCAACCCGCCGCTCTTTGCGGAATCACGGGACTTAAGCCTACCTACGGCAGAGTTTCCCGCTTCGGCATGATCGCCTTCGCATCCAGTCTGGATCAGGCGGGCCCAATGACTCGAGATGCCGAGGATGCCGCCCTCATGCTCAGCGTTATGGCGGGTTTTGATGCAAAGGATTCCACTAGCGCGAACCGCGATGATGCCTGGCTTAACGCAATCATCCATGGAGGCATTGCCGATCTTGACCGCCCACTGGTCATCGGCTTGCCCGATCAGTATTACGAAAACGGCAGTAATCAGGCGTCCATTGACCTGGCTCGGCAAGAGCTGGAGCAATTGGGTCACAGCTTTAAACGGATTTCGTTGCCCCATACCGACGCTGCCATACCCGTCTACTACGTTCTCGCTTCCGCTGAGGCGTCGACGAATTTATCTCGATACGACGGTGTGAGGTTTGGCCACCGCTGCGACAACCCAACGTCGCTTCAGGATTTGTACGAGCGCTCCAGGGAAGAGGGCTTTGGCGCCGAGGTCAAACGCCGCATTCTCACGGGCACCTATACGTTGTCCGTCGGCTACTTTGACGCGTATTACCTAAAGGCTCAGAAAATCCGCCGACTCATCGCTCAAGACTTCGATACCGCGTTTGCTGAAGTGGACTTATTGCTCACCCCAACCTCCCCCACACCCGCTTTCACACAAGGTCAGCTTACCGACGACCCTGTAGCCATGTATCAGCAAGATTTGTATACCGTGCCCACCAGCTTGGCCGGCCTACCGGCCATGTCACTGCCCTGCGGATTTACGGAGAATTTGCCGATGGGCATGCAGCTCATTGCGCCGGCATTTCGCGAGGATTTAGCACTGGGCCTTGCGGCACAATTTCAACGCCAAACCGACTGGCACCTTAAGCGACCGGGAGAAATCAATTGAGTTGGGAAGCCGTTATCGGCCTGGAAATCCACGTTCAGCTTGCCACGCAAAGCAAAATTTTTTCCGGTGCCAGCACAGCCTACGGAGCTGCGCCTAACGCTCAGGCGTGCAACATTGATTTGGGCTTACCCGGCGTGCTGCCTGTACTGAACGAACGCGCGGTGGAGATGGCGGTTCGATTTGGCCTCGCTATCGGCGCCCAAATCAACCTGCACTCCATCTTCGATCGCAAAAATTACTTCTACGCCGATTTACCCAAGGGCTATCAGATCAGCCAGTTCGAAACGCCGATCGTCGGCGCGGGCCAGATCACGATCACACCGGAGTCAGGCGGCTCGCGCACCGTAGGCATCACGCGGGCCCACCTGGAGGAAGACGCAGGCAAATCCATTCATGATCTCTATGCCGGCCAAACGGCCATTGATTTAAACCGCACCGGCACGCCTCTGTTGGAAATCGTTTCTGAACCGGACATGCGCAGCGCTCAGGAAGCCTCAGCTTACTTTCGCCAGATTCATACCTTGGCTCGCTACATCGGCATTTGCGATGGCAACCTCGCCGAGGGCAGCATGCGCTGTGACGCCAACGTATCCGTACGCCCCAGCGGTCAAGCGGAATTTGGGGAACGCACAGAAATCAAAAACATCAACTCTTTCCGCTTTGTTGAGCAAGCCATTGAGCACGAGATAACGCGACAGATTGACGTGCTGGAATCCGGAGGGCAGATCCACCGAGAAACGCGCCTGTACGATCCGGACAAAGACGAAACCCGATCCATGCGCAGTAAAGAGCTAAGCAACGATTACCGATATTTTCCCGATCCAGACCTTATGCCATTGGTAATCAGCGAAAGTTTTGTGGCGCAGGTTCGCGACACGTTACCCGAACTGCCCGACGCCCGATGCCAGCGATATCAAGACGACCTTGGGCTGTCGCCAGAAGACGCCCAAAACATCAGTAGCGATATCGACAAAGCCGATTACTTCGACCAGACCATTAACGCCGGCGCCAGCGCGAAGCAGGCGGCGAATTGGATGATGGGCGAGCTATCGGCTTACCTAAATCGGCACGCAAGCGCCATTACGCAAAGCCCAGTAACTCCGAAAAACCTTGCTGGGCTGATCCAGCGTATTGAGGACGGGACCCTTTCCTCCAAAACCGCAAAAACGCTTTTTGACGCTCTCTGGGAGGCAGGGGCAGACAAAGACGAAGAGGCTCAGGTAGATGCCCTGATCGACTCGCTGAATCTCGCGCAAATGAGCGACGACGGTGCCCTGACCCAAATCATCGACGACCTCATTGCTGCCAACCCTAAACAGTTTGATGAATTGCGGGGCGGCAAAGATAAAATGTTGGGATACTTTGTTGGCCAAGTTATGAAGGCAACGCAAGGCAAGGCCAATCCCCAACAAGTCAACGAGATCATCCGATCAAAACTTTAGACATGGTGCTTGCTCCGCCGTAATACCATTCGCGGCAGGGCCTAGCGCCAGCAGTACCTAGGACACTAGGGTGGCGTTACGTCCATGGCTGCGCGGAGCACGTCGCGCCTTGAGATCTGACCCACGAGCTGGCCGTTCTCAATCACTGGATAACGCCGACGATGACATTTAATGAAACGCTGGGCCAAGCTAAAGACGTCCATGTCCGGCTCCACCCACTCCACCTCGGTTTGCATAAAGTCAGCAACAATCCCCAAGTTTTCGTTGTAGTAGCTGTCTTGGACGACTACCTCAATTAAATCCACTTCCGAGAGCACTCCCACCAGCACGCCGTCTGCTAAAACTGGCGCACCCGATATGCCCCGGTCTAAAAATACCGCCATGGCATCCATAACCTTACTGCGCGGTGTAAACGTAATTAAATCCACTGCCATGTAGTCGCGAACTTTCAGCGATTTCATGAATCCTCCTCCGGCCATCTCAGCCCCTGTTTGGACTTTCACCATACCCGTGCTCATGACCACCACGCGTCCCCGGGCCGAGTATTTGTGACGCATATCTCGCTCTACCCCGCAAAGTGCGACGATAGTATGATCCAGTCTAGGTTCTGAGCATCGTGCTCGCTGAACCCACAGCTTCTTTATTTTTTCGAGGGGAATCATGAGCAATCAGTCTTTACCAGCGGTGCCTTACCTGAAGATTCCAGAAGGCGGCGATCCGTACTTAGAAGGCCAAAAATGCGGTCAGTGCGGCACTACTTTCTTGGGAGAACGCAGCGTCTGCTCAAAGTGCGGAGCCCGAGACCAAATGAGCGCCGTTACGCTGCCGAATACTGGCAAGCTGTACTCTTATTCCATCGTGTACCGCTCTTTCCCGGGCATTGAGGTGCCCTACGTCAGCGCCATTGTCGACTTAGACGATGGCACGGCGATCAAGGGTAATCTCATTAACGTGGAACCGGATCCGAGCAACATTGAATTTGATATGCCTGTCGAGGTGGTTTACGCCGACGCCCTTGGTCGCAAGGACGCTGACGGCAACAGCTACCTTTCCTTTTTCTTTCAACCCAAAGCATAGACTTACGCAAATTAAGCAAAACAACGGAGAACGACTATGACCGATGCATATATCGTAGGGGTCGACATGATCAAGTTCGGGCGCTTCCCGGATAAAACCGTGCCGCAGCTCGGCGCTCAAGCGGCCCTCATGGCGCTAGACGACTGCGGCCTCAGCATTCAGCACATGCAGGCTTTATATTGCGGCAATCTGGGCCAGGCCTCCGGCATGGTTGGTCAACGGGTGTTACAAGAAATCGGCCAGACCGGTATGCCAGTGGTCAACGTTGCCAACGCTTGCGCTACCGGTGCTACCGCGTTCCGCGAAGCTTGGGCCTCTGTAAAAGCCGGCCTGTACGACGTGGTTTTAGCCGTCGGTGTTGAACAAATGGGCAAAGGACTGCTGGGCGGCGGCGGTGCCAAGACCGGTATACCCAAGGAGGGACTGTTGGGCTCCGGCACCATGCCCGCAGTGTTCGCCGAAGCTGGGATGGAGCACGCCCGTCACTACGGCACGACCTTTGAGCAATTTGCCAAGGTGTCAGTGAAAAACCACCACCACTCCACGCTGAACCCTAAGGCGATGTATCAAATCGAAACTCCGCTGGACGAAGTGATGAACGCCGAGATGATTTCCTATCCAAATACCAAGCTCATGTGCTCGGTCAACGTGGATGGTTCTGCGGCTGCGGTTATCTGCTCAGAAAAGAAAGCCCGAGAACTTGGCCTGATGGATCGCGCCATCAAGGTAAGGGCATCTGTGTTGGCATCGGATCCTTGGCAGGAGCGAGACTTGGTCATGCCAGACGTTAACTCCTGTACGCAAAAAGCCGCCAAGGAAGCCTACGAGATGGCGGGCCTGGGACCTGAGGATATTGACCTTATTGAGCTACACGACTGCTTCGCTACCGCAGAAATTCTGCACTACGGCAACTTAGGCATCTGCAAACAAGAGGATGCCGGCCGTATGATTGACGATGGCGAAGTAGCCTTGGGAGGGCGCATTCCTGTCAACGTTTCAGGTGGCCTGTTGTCCAAGGGGCATCCATTGGGCGCCACCGGCATCGCCAACATCTATGAAGTTAGTACCCACCTTCGCAATGAGGCGGGATCACGCCAGGTAGAGGGCGCGAAGATCGGCCTGACTCATGTTATCGGTCTTGGCAGCGCTTGCGCGATCCACGTCTTGGAACGCGCCCAGTAAAGCTAAGCGTTTCGTTAGCTCGTAAAACGCCAGGCTCGCCTGGCGTTTTATTTTCTGCAGCACAGTCGAGTGAATGTTCTTAGATCGTTCTCGACGGAAAGGATTCTTGCATGCGAATTGGCGTTGTCAGCGACACACACAACAACCTAAAAAACGTGCGGCAGATTGTCGATATTTTTAACGACCAAGCCGTTGATCGAGTCATTCACACCGGCGATATCAGCCAACCAAAAACTCTCGATGTCTTTGCCTCGTTGAACGCGCCGCTTTTTGGTGTGTTTGGCAACAACGACCAGGAGCGCGAGGACCTTGAACGAGCCGTCGCGCGCCACGGCTTCACATTTCAAGACCCACCACTGTTTTTAAATTGGGCTAGTCGCGAAATCATTGTGGTCCACGACCCGCTGGAATTTGACGGGCACCTAGCTCAGCAAGACCTGGCGCTACACGGCCACACCCACCGCTATCGTTTGGAGCAGGCAGAACGGCAGACCGTCTTTAATCCAGGCGAGTGCGCTGGAATGATGCAAGGCCGCAATGCCGTAGGCGTCGTCGACCTTGTTTCAATGCAGTGTGAAATTTTGAATTTCTAGGGACCTGTACCAACTAGTAATAATGCCCGCGGGCTTTTCAGCCACCCAGGCCGGTCAAAATTTCGCCGATCCGCTTGGCGTTCAAACCCAGGTCAGAGCGGCCGACCCGAGATACGCTGCGCACATCCACAATGCTTCCCGGACCCGCCTCGGCGCTGCGCACCCGCACCACCACATCGTCTTTGAATCCGTACCAGAAGGTTGTATCCGTCGCTTCGACGATCCCTTGCTCTGCCGCCACGTTGACGATGTCTAGCCCCATATCCTCGAGCACCGAGACCGCGTTATTTAGCGTGTTGGCGGGGCTTGAAGCGAGATTCAGAGTCTGTACCCAAGGGTAGGCCTGCTGCTGGACCTGAGCGAGAACCTCCGCATCGTAATCTAAGGAGTTAGCACCTTCGGCCTGCCGCACCGCGACCAGCGCATCGAATTCTGGCGGATCGTTAGTGTCCGTTGAGATGTTATGGATAGCAGGAACGGCGGAAAGCGCCGCCATCTGCATACCAGCCTGACCCAGAATCAAAGCGCTAACGAAAACGCCGATCAAGAGATTTGCTCGCTCCGCTTTGTACCCTTTAAACAAACAGACTACGTAGCCCACAATACCCAGAAACAGGCCGGCGGATGCCAGTAGCACCCCACCGCTGGCGATGGAGAAACCACCGGTATAATCCCAGATGCCGAAGCGTGTACCCAGACCACTCATGACCACCAGCACCGCTGCAACAACAGCACCAATTAAAATCGCCTGCGCCCACCAGCGTGGCTTTACTGTTTCGTTTTCCATGATCTTGTCCAACGTTGGAATGTATGCGGGCGGCTAATTTAGCTGATCGTGGCACCACCATCGACAACAAAATTCTGCCCTGTAGTGAAAGAGCCTGCCGCCGACGCCAGATATACCGCAGCACCGGCGATTTCTCGCGGTTCACCAATGCGCTTCAACGGATCTCCCGCAGTGCGCTCGCGCAGAATGTCCGGGTTTTCCCAGAGGGCTCGCGCAAAGTCGGTACGTACAAGCCCCGGCGAAATTGCGTTGACGCGAACATTGTGGCGGCCGTTTTCTACGGCCAGGTTGCGCACCAACTGCAGATCTGCAGCCTTTGATATGCAATAGGCCCCCAGTACCGGGCTGCCGCGCAGTCCGCCCACACTGGACACAATGATGATTGATCCGTCTTTACGTTCGATCATCTCCGGCAGCACCATGTTCACCAGCCAATGGTTGGACTTAATGTTGATGTCGAGAATTTTATCCAGCGCATCGTCAGGCAGCTCCTGCATGGAACCGTAGAACGGGTTTACTGCTGCATTACAAACCAGAATATCAATCTGACCCAGTCGCTCTCGAGTCTCGTCCACCAGGTGCTGCAGTGCCTCGCGTTGCCCCACGTGAGCAGGGATGACAATCGCCTCACCGGTAGCATTGCCAGACGCTTTTGCTTCGGCGTTGATCCCGTCGGCAACTTCTTGGCATATATCGGCTTTGCGGCTGCTGATCACCACCTTGGCGCCCTGACGAGCCATTTCTTCCGCGATGGCTCGACCAATGCCTTTGCTTGAACCGGTAATCAACGCCACTTTATTTGATAAATCGAAAAGATTGCTGGACATGAAAATTCCCCCTGCTGTGATGATGAGCATTGGTACCGCCTTAAGTCGGCACCAGACCAGCGCTGAATTTACCTTGCTTTACCGGTATAGTCGCGCCCGCTGGCAAAGGACTTTCAGCCAGCCACTTTTCAATTACTTGTTCAGGAAGATTCGTGACTGCTACATCTATGGAAGAGCTAGTCTCCCTAGCCAAACGTCGAGGCTTCATTTTTCAATCCAGCGATATTTATGGCGGCCTTCAGGGAGTCTACGACTATGGTCCACTCGGCGTTGAACTAAAGAACAATCTCAAAGCAGCTTGGTGGCGGGCCATGGTGTATGAGCGCGATGACATCGAGGGTCTGGACGCGGCGATTTTGACCAACCCGCTCACTTTGCAGCATTCAGGACACGAAGCCACCTTTACCGATCCGTTAGTAGACTGTCGGGGCTGCAAAAGCCGCTGGCGGGCGGATCATCTTGAGGGCGATGTCTGCCCTGGCTGCGGTTCTGCGGATCTTACCGAACCACGCCCGTTTAATTTAATGTTCAAAACCGCCGTGGGACCCGTTCAAGACGGCGGCAACTTCGCCTATCTCCGCCCTGAAACCGCACAGGCAATTTTCACCAACTTTAAAAACGTCGTGGACTCCACATCACCGAAGCTGCCCTTTGGTATCGCCCAGATTGGCAAGGCATTTCGCAACGAGATTACTCCGCGCAACTTCATCTTCCGCGTGCGCGAGTTCGAGCAGATGGAGCTGGAATTTTTTGTCAAAGCCGGCGAAGACGAACAGTGGCACGAGCAGTGGGTGGAGATGCGGCTGGATTGGTGGGAGCAACAAGGCGTCAGCCGAGAGCAGCTTGAGCTCTATCATGTCCCCGCAGAAGAGCTGGCTCACTACAGCAAGGCTACCGTGGATGTCATGTACCGCTTTCCTCACGGCCTGGAAGAATTGGAGGGTATTGCTAATCGCACAGACTTTGATTTGGGCTCGCACACCAAGAATCAAGAGGACTACGACCTAACGGCCAAAGTGGAACCCAACACAGATTCCAATGCGAAGCTTGCGCTGCAGGATCTTGAAGCAAAAAAGTGGCACGTGCCTTTTGTCATTGAGCCGTCGGCGGGTGTTGACCGCGGCGTGCTAGCGGTTATGAACGAAGCCTATACCGTTGAGACCCTGGAAAATGGCAGCGAACGCACAGTAATGGCCTTTAAGCCTCATCTGGCCCCGATTAAGGTGGCTATTTTACCGCTGAAGCGGAACCACAACGGTATCGTTAGCAAAGCCAAGGCTATTAAAAGCGAGCTAATGGGCCTTGGACTCGGCCGCATTTTCTACGAAGACACGGGCAATATCGGCAAGGGTTATCGTCGTCACGATGAAGTGGGCACGCCGCTGTGCGTGACGGTGGATTTTCAAACCATCGAAGAAGACGACACCGTTACGGTTCGCAACCGAGACACCATGGCGCAAGAACGGGTGGCAGTGGCAGATCTTGCTGCCTATGTCGTCAACAATCTCCGCGGCTAGTTCGCGCTATTGCGTTGCAAAAAACGGCGTGCCGTACCCTCAGCACGCCCGCGCCGCTTTCCCAGCACCAACACTCACGCAGTCCCTAACCTCTCTCTGAGCCCGCCGCTTCCCAGCCCTAGGGCCTAACGACATCCCTTTCCATTCTCGAAGCGGCTGCCTTACTCTGGCGTTAACGCAACTTGCATAGTGAGATTCAATGACAAACTACATAGAGGGCAAAACCATTGTCATCACCGGCGCTGCCAGCGGCTTTGGTCAATTAATCAGTCAAAAAGCTGTGGCCGCCGGAGCCAAGGTCGTTTGCGCTGACATTAACGAGAACTCGCTAAACCAAACGGTGCAAGCGTTGACCGCGGCGGGTGGCGATGCCATTGCACATCCGGTCGACGTATCCGACCTGGCCCAAATGCACGGACTGGCCGCAAAGGCTGTAGCCGCCTTTGGACGGATCGATGTCATGGTGAATAACGCCGGCATCATGCCCCTGGCTTTTTACGCAGACCACGCTGACGCCAGCCACCGGTGGAGCCAGTGCATCAACATCAACATCAAGGGCGTGCTGCACGGTATCATCAGCGTTTACGACCAAATGCTGGCCCAAGAAGAAGGCCACGTGATCAACGTTTCCTCTATTTACGGTAACTTCCCCGTGGCAGGAGCAGGTGTGTATGGCGCCTCCAAAGCCGCCGTAAACTTCCTGTCGGAATCTCTGCGGGTCGAGGCTCGTGGCAAGATCAAGGTCACCACAGTTAAGCCCACTGGCGTCCCCGCCACGGGATTGGCGGCAGGCATCGTTAACCCCGAGGCGGTGGTTGGTATCCTTGGGCAAAACCAGCCAGAATTTCAAAGCACTATGCAGTCCATAGCAGATGGTCAGGTAGACCAAAAGGTCGTAAGCCAAGACTCCATGGGCTGCGCGGTGCTGGAACCAGACTACATTGCCGACCAGGTGATCTACGCCATTAATCAACCTAAAGGCGTTACAGTTGGCGACATTACCATGCGCGGCTCCGGAGACTATTTTGTCTTGTAGCTGCTGATAACTAGGCGGAGAGCATCATGCTAAACAAAGTTTTGATCGTCGGCGCTAGTGGACTCGTTGGCACCGCTGCGGCCCTTAGCTTTGCGGCCGCGGGCTGGCAAGTGGTTGCGGCTTCGCGACGCCGCCCGACCCTGCTGGATGATCCAAATATCGAATTCCTCGCCATAGATTTACAGGACTCGGACAACTGCGCTAACGCCTGTGCCAATCTTCAGGGCATTACCCACGTTGTCTATACCGCAGTTTTTGAGCTGCCCGGGTTGGTCGACGGGTGGTCTGATCCAATCCAAATAGAAACCAACGGCCAGATGCTCAAGAACCTGCTCAGCGGACTGGAGCAGAACAATACCGTGCAGCATGTAACGCTTCTGCAGGGCACCAAAGCCTATGGTGCCATGGTTGGGCCGATGCGCGTGCCGGCTCGGGAAAGCCAGCCCCGCGTTGAACACCCGAATTTCTATTGGCTGCAGGAAGACTTCCTGCGAGACCATGCCCAACGACATCAATATGCCTTTACGATCTTGCGGCCGCAAATGATCGTTGGGCCTAACCACGGTGTCGTCATGAATCTTCCGCCGGTGGTTGGTGTATATGCTGCTCTGCGCAAAGCTGAGGGGCTACCACTGGCTTTTCCTGGCGGGGTCAACCGCGCTCTGGAAGCCGTTGACGTGCGGTTGGTCGGGGACGCCTGTCTTTGGGCGGCCAGCCATTCTTGTGCGGAAGGTGAAACTTACAATCTGACCAATGGCGAGGTGTTCAGTTGGCGGGACATGTGGCCTGCCATTGCGGATGCTTTGGATGTGCAGCCTGGTGCTGACGAGTCGCTTTCCGTCGCCAGCTACGTGGCGGAACGCGAGGATCTTTGGCAGCAGATTGTTACTCAACATGATCTTGCACCGAACACACTTAAAGAGATTGTCGGTGAATCTCACCACTACGCGGATCTGTGTTTTGCCTATGGGGCCACGGAGGCTCCGCCGCCGATTTTTGTCAGCACGGTAAAAATACATCAGGCGGGCTTTAACCAAACCTACAACAGCGAAGATAGCTTTTGTTACTGGCTACGCGACCTGCGAGGCCGCCGCATTATTCCCTAAGCCTGCAGGTTTGAGGTCAACGTTGGCTCCGCCTCAAACGATGTTCAAATCCACCAGACTCTGGGCGCCATCTCGAATCGCGGTCTCCGCATCGCGAGGCTGCCACCCGATGCCAAGGGCAGGTTTGTTGTCAATTTTCTTGATGCGACCCAGATCAGGCAGAAACTGTTTGATCTCCTTCAAAAACATCCCTGCAATTTTTGCCAGGACATTGGGCATCTGCGAGGTGGGGACGTTCAGTTGAGGATGCTGGGCCTTGATCGTCTTTGCGATGTCAACGAACCAGCGAAAACCGTTAGCGCACAGGTAACGCTGTCCGGCTGCCTCTGGAGTTTCCAGCGCTAGGCGCTGCAGCTGGGCTACGTCTCGAACATCGACAACCTCAAACCCCAGTTTTGGCAGTATCGGATAGGCGCCGGTCATCAGCAGATACAAGGCCTCTAAGGAGCTGCCGTAGTCGGCCTCCAAAGCCGGGCCCAGAACTAGGGCCGGATTAACCGCTACCAGTTCTAGATCGTTGTCGTTGGCGTAGTCCCAGGCGGCTCGCTCTGCCACAGTCTTGCTTTTCACGTAGGGCGATAAGTCTGTCCGCGATAGATCGGTCCAGTCTTGATCGGTAAAAACTCCGCTATCCCGACTGCCGGACGTCACTGCCGCTACCGACGAGGTAATGACAACTCGCCTTATGTTGTTAGCTGTTGCCGCCTTGAGCACGTTCAGCGTGCCCGTCCTTGCTGGAACGATCACTTCATTTTCGTCGCTGGGCTGCACCACGGGCACGGGCGAGGCCACATGCAAAATACTGTCGCAGCTGCGGGCCGCTTCCTCCCAGCTATGCTCGTCCATCAAGTCAGCAGACACGAACTCCAACGCATCGATGCGGTTTGTGTGGCTAGCCAAAATTTCCTTTAGTGCCTCACCTCGGGCGGCATTTCGGAGGGTTCCGCGCACTTCGTAGCCGTGATTGAGCATTTCGATAATGCAGTGCCCAGCGATAAAGCCACTGGCCCCGGTGATCAGCACTTTAGACATGTTGTATCCATATAGTTAACGTCTGTTTGTGATCCTACAGGCTGAGCTAAAGCTCCAGCAAGGCGACCATCCAAGCGTTTAGAGATGATTTTTACGTGAGAAAAAGACGACGCTTTCTCGACGTTATGTTGAGGCGTGCATCGGCATTCTATCGTGGCTCCGAGAGGCGATTGTCTCCCTCTCCCCCTCTGAATATCCCTCTCGGGGCATCCTTTTCGAGCAAACGCTACCTTGGTTTGCCTTACCTCAGATTTCGCCGACCTCAATGTGCTTGCGGTGTTTCGTAGAACATGAGGGCGTCAGCTTTTTTCCCTTGCCTTTATTTCCTGTTGAACATCCAGGTTCGCCATGGCGCTTTGTACGTCGCGCAGAATCCAAGCGAGCCAACAGGCAAACCCAAGCACCACTGGCGTCAGAGGCAGGAGAACAACGGCAGCAACCCAAGCCAGGATGAAGAGACCCCAGCGCTTAACGACCGCAGCAAAACGCTGCTGCACGGGTTCAGCGTCCGGGGAGTACATAAAAGACTTCACACCCAAAAACCAACCATTAGCGACGAGGGCGGCAATGAACACCGACCGAGGTGGTGGTCCTCTATCGATTTCAGGGCAGTCATCATGCGCCGCGTCAGCCGCACCATGACCAGCAGCTAAAGAGCGCTCTATCCTGCGCCAAACGTGTTCAGGAGTTGGCCTGGCTACCGTACCGTTAAGATTTTCAGCAGAGGGCAAAGAGCGCCAGCGGTAGAGCACACGGCCCGAGCCTGTCAGCGCGAGGACACCGGGTTGAAAAAATCCGTTAGGATGCTCGATCTTCCAATCAGCACCTTTTTGCAGGAAATCCAGCCCGCCCTTGCTGGCATAAAGAGTGAGCCAATTACGCTCGCTGCAGGTCCTGGGGATTTCTTGATGCGGATCTCCAACGGTTAAGAAATTGAGGTCCCAATGTTCATGAGCTTGGTCAGCAAGATGCTGGGGCTCGCTGGTAATTGCGAACACCTCGCCGCCGGCAGCGCGCACTTGCGCTACAACTCCGGAATCCACATAGCTCCGCAACTCGGAGCGACACGGTGGTCACCAAAATCCTCGGTAAAAAAGTAGCACCACGAATGCGTGTTGAGACATCACTTTATCTAACCAACCGATTCGCACCCCCGGTGGCGGGTCAAGGTCAGCTTGGGGTCTGCCGCTCTCAGGCAGGGAAATGGGCTTGGAAAGCGTCACTTCCCACTCGTCCGAGGATTCGGTCACTCGGAAGGACCGCTGCTCGCAACGGTCACCGCCGCACAGAATAAGCCGCAGTTCGTCTGAGCCCAGCAGTGCTTCGTCGGGGTCGAGGATGCCGGTGACTTTGAATACTGCCCCGGCAGCCTCGGTAGTTTGATTAAACCAAGCCTCCGCAGCTTCGACCCGCGGCACTAAAATTTCCGGAATGGTATCGCTAACCTGTGGCACGAAAGCCCCCGTCACGCCCGCAGAACCTTGATAAAAGCACACTCGGCCCGGGTTGTCATCGAGCCGCTAAAGCGACTCAACCGATTTTAAGTCTCAGGGCACGCAAGCAGATTTTATGCCCACCGTCAGCGGATCTCAGCGCTCTGGAAGATCCTGATGGCTTTGATATCAGCCACAAGCGCACTAGACCCGTTAGTCATATCAGCGTTTTTTTGCGATGCGCGGGCAGTCATCTGCGAGTGTTTATTCTTACGCGGGTTGCGCTTGACTGAAAAACACGCGACCCAATCGAACTAGTCGCACCTTAGAGAAATTGGTGGGCCCACCAGGACTCGAACCTGGGACCAATGGATTCACATACTCACGGTCTTTCGACTGTGTGCGGACTATCTCACCTCCCTCGCCAATCTCTGCGATCGCGGTAGGGAGCGGGACGCTCTTGCCTGTTATTAAGAACACTTGGGGCTGCCTTAAGGAAGCCACCAGTTCTCAGGTAGTCTCTGCACCTTCCGACAGTGTACTGTCGGCTTGGCTCAGGATTGCCGGCTGCCGAGAGCGGCAACTACGGTTTCCCTGAATTCATCCCGTTCATCCTGACCTTTTCAGCATCAGGCGCACCATTTTGATGAGTCCACTGCTCTAACCAACTGAGCTATAGGCCCAATTTCTCTTATCTAATTCCCGTCAGGTCCTGGAATCAAATATTTCGTCCTTTGCCGCCTTCCAGACTTTCGTCCAAGAAGCTGCGCAAATGCTCGGAGCGGCTGGGGTGCCGCAGCTTACGCAGCGCCTTCGCCTCGATTTGACGAATCCGCTCGCGGGTTACGTCAAACTGTTTACCCACCTCCTCTAAGGTGTGGTCGGTATTCATGTCAATGCCAAAGCGCATACGCAACACTTTGGATTCTCGTGCGGTCAACCCGCCCAACACATCCTTGGTCGCTTCACGCAGTCCTTCGCCTGTGGCCAGATCGATCGGAGAACCGATGGTGTTGTCCTCTATAAAGTCCCCTAGGTGGGAATCTTCATCGTCACCAATGGGTGTTTCCATGGAGATCGGCTCCTTGGCGATCTTCAGCACCCGGCGCACTTTTTCTTCTGGCATTTCCATGCGCTCGCCCAGCTCTTCTGGTGTGGGCTCACGACCCATTTCCTGCAGCATCTGCCGAGATACCCGGCTGAGCTTATTAATGGTTTCGATCATGTGCACGGGTATGCGGATTGTTCGAGCCTGGTCCGCAATGGAGCGGGTAATGGCTTGTCGGATCCACCAGGTTGCATAGGTGGAGAATTTGTAGCCGCGTCGATACTCGAACTTGTCCACCGCCTTCATCAACCCGATGTTGCCTTCCTGAATCAGGTCAAGGAACTGCAGGCCACGGTTGGTGTATTTCTTAGCAATGGAAATCACCAATCGCAGGTTTGCCTCCACCATGTCTTTCTTAGCTCGACGCGCCTTGGCCTCGCCTAACGAAAGACGTCGGTTTATGTCCTTTATTTCCAACACCGTCAGGTCAGTAATCTTGGTCAAAGCCTTGAGTTTCTTCTGGCACCGAGCAATATCTTCTCGCTGGGCGTCTAATCCAGAGGCGTATTCTTTTTTCGTCTTGCTGATCTTGTTAATCCAGCTAACGCTGACTTCACTACCCTGATATTCCTTGCGGAAAACATCCCTTGGCACTCTGGCTCGACGCACCACGGCGTTCATAATCAAGCGCTCCTGGTGCTTAACAACCTCCTGAGAGTCGCGGGCCAGCGAAACCATATAGTCAAAGTGCTTGGGCACCAGCTTAAAGCAGCAATAAGCCTCAGCCAGCTTCACCTGCTGCGCCTCTGCTTCTTTGCTGTTTTTGCCTTTTTCTTCCACAAGTTTGTTGTACTTGTTGAACTGACGCTTGAGCAACGAAAAGCGCTTTTTCGCCTCAACGGGGTCAGGCCCCTTGGGTTCGTCGTCCTCATCGTCGTCTTTAACGATAGGCCCATCAGCACCAATCTGCGTCGCAGCCGGCACGTGTTCGGTGGGATCAAGATAGCCCACCAGCAAGTCTGCTAACTTGTCCTCTTTCACCACCTCTGCATAAGTTTCCAGCAAATACTCCACGGTGCCGGGGTAGCCTGCGAGAGCCGTGAGCATGTCCCGGATCCCTTCTTCGATCCGCTTGGCGATAGCTATCTCGCCTTCGCGGGTAAGCAGTTCCACCGTTCCCATTTCCCGCATGTACATGCGCACTGGATCCGTCGTTCGGCCGGCTTCAGTCTCCACCGCAGCCAGTGCTGCTGCAGCTTCTTCTGCGGCCAACTCGTCGGCGGTATTTTCTTCCGTGGACAGCAAATCGTCTGCATCCGGAGCGGTTTCGTAAACCGTGATGCCCATATCGTTAATCATGCGGATGATGTCTTCGATTTGCTCTGGGTCAGAGATATCGTCGGGCAGGTGATCGTTCACCTCACCATAAGTGAGATAACCCTGCTCCTTGCCCTTGGCGATTAATTCTTTGAGGCGTGACTGTTGCTGTGCGGTCGTAATTTGTTTACTCATATTTCCCCGACTTGAAGCGTTTGGCGTCTGCAACGCTTGCTACCTGACTTCTCGGCAGCATCAGACACCTTTGTGATCACTGTGATTGGATTGTCTTGCGTTTATCTGACAAACCTTTTGGCCAAAGTTTTTATCCTCCTTACTTTGCCGGAGCTGCACTATGCTGGCGCCTTGCTGTGCTAAAAGCCTTGTGGCAACTGCTGTTGCTCGCCTCGATGACATAACTTATCGGCAGAATGGAGTGGACTGAAATGCGCGCCAAAGTCCTTACTTAACGTCTTGGCGGGTTGTCCAACGCTTTTCGATGTTGACCGTTTTGACCGAGTGGACCGTGGATTATACCAATGCAGTTCTTCAGGCGCTAGACATCACCGCCAGTTATGCCCGTAGGCGCCTCTTCATGGGCTGCATCGGGCCTTCAATAGATCGCCGAGTGTCCATCACCTGTCACTGGGCCTCAAGGAAAGTTACTAAGGAAAAGCTAGGGCGAATTTGAGGATGTTGATTCGCTCAGGGCTGCTTTGATCTTCTCGTCCTCCCCCTGAGCGGCGAGCTCTGCAAGCAGGGCCTGCCTTTGATTTTTTTCCCTTTGGCGCAGTAAATTCGTAAATCCCTCTGCAAGAGTTTGCAGCCAGGCTTCCTCACCCAGATCCAGCGGTTTTTTTGCTAGCTCAATTAACGCCTGCTGGCTCTCCTCTTGGGGCCAACCAATCAGAATCTCGTCCACATTTGCTTCTGGGCGATCTAGCAGAAAATTAGTGAGCTCACCGAGCAGCCCCAGGTCGTTGCTGTGGGCTATGATTTGCCGGCGCAAGTCCTCGTCCAGCTGATGCCAAAGCAAGGGAGCTTTCAATAAAATCGTGAGCAACCGCTGGGCAAGCACCGAGCCTTTACCGGTCAAAACCCCGTGTGATGCTCCCTGGCGCGTAACTGGTGCCTTAGCGCTGCCCGCCAGTGGAGCCGCCATGCCGCCAATCTCTCGCACCCGCGCTTTCACCAGATCTTTTAATATGCCTTCAGGAATTTTGTCCACATAAGGATTGGCCAATCCCATGAAACGGGCCCGACCGTCCAGCGTTTGCAGATCTAAACCCTCGCCAAGCTTGCTGAAAAGGTATTCGATGCCGGGCGTTGCGTTGCGCAAGAACTCGTTAAAAGCCTCTGCACCGTTATCTCGCACTAAAGAATCCGGGTCTTCGCCGTCTGGTAAAAACACGAACTTCAACTGCCGGTGCTCGTTTAATACTGGCAGCGCGCTCTCTAAAGCACGCCAAGCTGCTGCGCGCCCGGCCTTGTCGCCGTCAAAACAGCAAACTACTTCGTCGGTATAGCGATAAAGCTTCTGATAGTGGGCTTCTCCTGTGGCAGTGCCTAACGTGGCCACGGCATTACGGAATCCGTTTTGCGCCAGGGCTACAACGTCCATGTAACCTTCAACCACCAGCAGTCGATCAATATTGCGCAGCGCTTTCCGCGCTTCATACAGCCCGTAAAGCTCTTGGCTTTTGGAAAATACCGGCGTTTCCGGTGAATTCAGGTACTTGGGCCCCTCTTCGTCGCCCAGTTTGCGGCCACCGAAGCCAATGACTCGACCACGTAAGTCGCGAATAGGGAACATAATGCGATGCCGAAAACGATCATACACTCGGCCATTGTCGTTCTTGATGGTCAGACCGGCTTTAAGTAAAGCATCGCTGGTTGCGCCCTTGGCCATCAAAGCTTCGCTGACGTTGTGCCAACCCTCTGGGGCATAGCCAATGCCGAAGTCTCTAGCAGTGATGCCGGTCAAGCCGCGGCTTTTCAGATAGGCCACAGCCAGGTCTGCACCGCGCAAGGCTTGGCGGTAAATGCCCTCGGCGCCTTCTAGCGCCTGGTAAATTCCCTGATCTACTTCCACATAGTTGCGACTGGATTTCTCTCTGGGCACGGTTAGGCCTAAGTCTTTGGCCAGGGCCTCAACCGCTTCGACAAACTCCATGCGTTCGTATTTCATCAGGAAGGTCAGCGCAGTACCGCTTTCCTGGCATCCGAAACAATGGAAAAACTGTTTGTCTGGGCTCACAGAGAAGGATGGGGACTTTTCATCATGAAAAGGGCACAAACCAGAGTAATTTTTCCCGGTCTTTTTCAGCGCCACGCGGCCATCTATCACGTCGACGATATCTACGCGATCAATCAAGTCGTTAATAAAAGATTGGGGTATCAGGCCAGCCACGAACAAACCCGTCAGACATTGGCCAGATACCTTAGCACATCCCGAGTGAGTGACCGGAACCCATTCCGGTACCGACTGTGTTGCCGGCTATTTCGCGCTTTTAGCTCAGCTGCGCTTTGACTAACGCGCTGGCCGCGCCCATGTCCACGCGGCCTTGGCCTTCAGATTTAAGCAGCGCCATTACCTTACCCATATCCTGCATGCCTTGGGCATCGGCTTTGGAGACGAGACTGGCAACAAACTCAGCTAGTTCATCGCCTGTCATCTGGGTCGGTAAAAATGCTTCAACCACGCTGATTTCGTAGGCCTCGATACTGGCCAGATCGTCCCGGCCAGCATCTTTAAACTGCTGCATAGCGTCCTTGCGTTGCTTTAGCATCTTATTCAATACCGCAAAAACATCCTCGTCGCTTAAGTCTCGGCGCTCGTCAACCTCAATACGTTTTAACTCGGCGTTAACCATCCGAAGTGTCGCGACGCGGTCTTTATCTCGCGCTTTCATCGCTTCCTTCGTGGCCTGCGTTAGTGCTGCTTTGAGTTCGGACATGTCCATTTCCTGTTGGGTAACGGGTCGACTGGGCAAGCCCAGCCATAAAAAAAGCCCCTGCGGGAGGGGCTTTTCATTGTAGCGTAGTCTTGATTAATCGTCGGCTTCGCTAACAACAGCATCGGGCTGTCTTACCTCTAGCACTGACTTTCATAACTCTTCCAGCGCCTGCTTGAACGGTCTTAACTTTCGTTTTGACGCCTAAGCTGATACTCAAGCAGCGTAATCGCCCAGAGCTAGTAGGATCGCTCGAACTTTCTTGATTCGCGCTGCAGCTTCTTGATGTGACGTTTTACCGCTGCTGCCGCTTTGCGCTTACGCACTGCCGTGGGCTTTTCGTAAAACTCTCGTCGGCGCACTTCGCTGAGCACACCGGCTTTTTCACAGGAGCGCTTGAATCGTCGCAATGCGATATCAAACGGTTCGTTCTCTTTGACTCTGACGTGAGGCATGTTTCAACTTGTATCTAATGAGGGCGCGGATTTTACACAGTGGCCTTGATAGCGGCAACCCCATAAAACTCGAGGATCTCCGCCAGATTTCACAGCATCCACGAGCGCATTTTTGTAACATGCGCCCATGCTTATTCTTGGTATCGAAAGCTCCTGTGATGAGACCGGTTTGGCCCTTTTCCACAGCGACGAAGGGTTGCTTGCCCACGCCCTGCACAGCCAGGTTGCGCTGCACGCAGACTATGGTGGCGTGGTGCCAGAACTGGCCTCCCGGGACCACATACGTAAAATTACGCCCCTGACTGAGCGAGTGCTCGGCGCTGCCGGGAGAAGCCTGGATGATCTTAACGGCGTCGCCTACACCGCGGGACCGGGGCTCATGGGCGCTTTGCTGGTGGGTGCAACATTTGCCAAGAGTCTTGCCTGGTCCCTGGGTATTCCGGCCCTTGGCATTCATCACATGGAAGCCCACCTGTTAGCACCACTGATCAGTCGTCAGGGCAGCCCTTTGGAGCTGCCATTTGTGGCGCTGTTGGTGTCTGGCGGCCATACCCAACTGGTTCACGTGAAGAATTTTGGCGACTATGACCTGCTGGGCGAATCTGTGGACGATGCGGCTGGTGAGGCTTTCGACAAAACTGCCAAGCTGCTGGGTCTTGGCTATCCTGGTGGCCCCAAAATTGCCAACCAGGCGACCCAAGGCGATCCGAAGCGATTCCACTTTCCACGACCTATGACCGACCGACCAGGACTGGATTTCAGCTTTAGCGGTTTGAAGACCTTCGCCCTCAATACGGTGCAAGCTTTAACTCCCTTGAGCAAACAGGACATAGCCGATGTCTCTATCGCTTTTGAGATGGCAGCGGTGGACACCCTGGTCATCAAATGCCGACGGGCTGTTCAGCAAACCGGAGCCAAGCAACTGGTAATCGCTGGCGGAGTAAGTGCGAACACACGCCTTCGAGCAGAGCTTTCGAGACAACTGGATGCGGAAATCATTTATGCGCCTTTAGACCTGTGCACGGACAACGGCGCCATGATTGCTTACGCTGGCGCGCTACGCATGTCCAGCGGTGAGTCTGAGGGCCTGGCCATTCAAACCCGGCCACGCTGGCCAATGACAGAGCTAGCCGCCATATGAATGATGGGACAACGGCCAACGACCGGGTCCTGATTCGCGACCTAACCTTTAACGCCATTTTGGGCATCCTGCCCCAGGAGCGTATAACGCCGCAGCCCGTCGTCATTAACCTTGCGCTGCATACGGATATATCGGCTGCTGCAAAGAGCGCCAACATTGACGATACGTTGAACTATGCAGCGGTAGCGGAAGCCGTGCAGGCAATGACCGTTGCGGGAGAGTATTTGCTCATTGAGACCCTTGTGGAGGATCTAGCGACGCTGTGCCTTGGCGCTGGTGCTGAGGCGGTCACCGTGCGCGTAGAGAAGCCTAACGCGGTAGCCGCGGCAGACGCCGTTGGCGTGGAAATATATCGAGAAAACCGGCCAGCGCCTTAGCTCTTATTGCCGCTGCAAGCGGGCGAGTACCTCCCCAATATGGCGCTGCCGCTGACGATTCAGCGCCTGACCGAATTCTGCACCCTGCAGTCGCGCCTGTTCATCGGCAGACAGCCGAATCGCCTGCAACGATGCGCATAGCGGCAACAGCTGCTGCTCCAGCTGCAAGCGCTGTTCCGCCAAGTCCATCAAACCAACCAACGCCACCAATCGCCGGTGATCCTGCAATGCCCGCAGCTGCATCAACGTCGTGAGCAGTGCTTTTGCTTCAATGTGCGGCCAGCTTTGCAGCAGCGAGAGGTGACCGAAGCGGTCTTCGATGAGTTGAATATAGGATTTAGGGCCACGCAAACGCTGAACCAACGTCATCAAGGCTTGCTCTGACAAGGGTAACTTAGCGAGCCGGATAATCGGCTCTGGACGGGAGTCAAACATCAGTTCCGACACTGCGCCCTGAAACTCCGGCAGCCACTGAACCAGTCCGCCACAGGCATCAAGAACCTCGAAAAAACGCTGCGGCATTGGCCCGCCAAGGGCTTTGGATAATTCTTGCCAAACACGCTCTGGCGAGAGCGTTGCGAGCTCGCCCTGAGCACACATTTGCTGCATCAACTGGTGGGTTTCGGGGGCGACCTGAAACCCCGGCAACTGCGCGGCAAAACGGGCCACGCGAAATACTCGCAGCGGGTCCTCGATGAAAGCTGGGGAAACGTGGCGTAACCAGCCCTCAGCGATGTCTTGCTGACCGCCGCTTGGATCGATTAATCCTCCATCCTGAGCTTGAGCGATGGCATTAATGGTCAGATCCCGCCGCGACAAATCTTCCAGCAGGGTCACTGAGGGGTTGGCGTCCACGGCAAAACCAACGTGCCCGCTGCCTAACTTCCGCTCGGTGCGTGCCAGAGCGTACTCCTCCTTGGTTTCAGGGTGCAAAAACACGGGGAAATCCTTGCCAACCTGAACAAACCCAAGATCTAGGAGTTCCTCAACAGTAGCGCCAACAACTACCCAATCGCGATCTTTCTCCATTAGAGAATCCGGTTCGTCCCGTTGCTCAATGATTAACCGATCGCGAACGGCACCGCCGACTAAATAGATTTCAAGGTTATGGGTTAGCACGTTCAGGCCTATACATGGCAATACCCTGCTACTGTGGTGGAACTACGACTAACTGCGCAAGACCTCGTTGAGGCAAACGCCAACGTTATCTGCTGACAATCGTCAATTTACGCTGAGGGCGCGTTGCGTCGTTCTACGACCATTATCCAGACGGTAGGCCGTCAGCTGCCGACCCCAAACGCAGCCGGTATCTAACGCAACGCAGTCTTGGGTGTGAGTTTCGCCATTGAGCGAGGCCCAGTGGCCAAACAAAATCTTGTGCGTCGATTGCTGATGACGGGGCGCTAGGAACCAGGGCGTTAGACCCTTAGGCAGGTCTTCCAGGGACCCTTTATGAGCAAAGTCCAAGGAGCCGTCAGACTCAAGCAGCCGCATGCGCGTGAGGTAATTCACTATGGCTCGCAATCGATCCATACCCTGGAGATTGTGATCCCACTGGGCCGGCCGATTGCCATACATAGAGGCGAAAAAGTCCCGATAGGAGAGCGCAGAATTTGCTGCCTCGTCGTTACTTTGACCGATCACGGCCTCGACTTCTTGGGCATATTCTTGGGCCTGCTGAATAGACCAACCCGGTGGAATACCGGCATGAGCCATAACGTGCCCGTAACCTGTATGGATCAGCTTTTGACCACGCAGCCAGTGGGCTAGCTCCTCAACATCGTCTGCTTCTAACAATTCATCAAAGGTGTCTTTGGCGTTGGGGCTTTTGGCTCCGAAAACAATGGCCAAAAAGTGCAGATCGTGGTTACCCAGCACAACCCGGCACTGCTCTCCCATAGCGCGTAAGCGCCGCAGCACCTTGAGTGAGTCGGGGCCGCGGTTAATCAAGTCTCCGGCCAGCCAAAGCTCATCGCTGTCCTTGAGTTTAAGTTTCTTCATTAGGGTTTTTAGCTCACGCCAACAACCCTGCACATCACCTACCGCATAAACTGCCATGGCGATTAATGCACCGCGCCTTCAACACGTAGGGAAAAGACCTCGATTGGCACCTGAAAGACTTCGCCCCCATCGGTACGAAATTCGTAGCTCCCGTGCATAGTGCCAACCGGAGTCTTCAGCACCGCACCACTGGTGTAGGTAAATTGCTCTCCCTCGGCAAGCCAGGGTTGCTGACCAATGACTCCTGGGCCCTGAACTTCTTGAACCTCACCAAGTCCATCGGTGATGATCCAATGCCGGTTCAACAGCTGACTGGGGACCGGGCCGCGATTTTCTATGGTTATGGTATACGCAAAAGCGAAGCGCTCTTCGTCCGGCGCAGATTCGCTCGCTAGGAAGCGCACCTGCACAGACACATCAATATGCTCTTCAAGATTGATTTCGCTCTCCATTTTGTTCTCGCATGGTTACCGTGTTTCTTAGTCAGCCATATATTGCAGGTGCTCAGCCCGACTGAATCTTCGCCTTATCGACGGCGCTGGCTATCGCTAAAAAGCCGTCAATGGAAACGTCGTCGGCTCGCAAGGCCGAATCCACGGCCAGTTGCTGCCAGTCTAAATCCAGTGTTTTCAACGCGTTGGACAAACGCTTTCTTCGTCCCGCAAACGCCAACCGTAACACTTGATCTAAGCTTGTTCGCGATACCGGCAGTCCCCTGTCCTGTTTTGGCGTCAGCCGAATCACAGCCGAGTCGACTTTCGGTGGTGGCCGAAAGCTCTCGGGAGAAACATCGAATAAATAGTCGGCGTTAAGGGTTACCTGAGTCATCACGCTCAGACGCCCCCAGGACTTCGTGCCGGGCACCGCGGTTAGGCGCAGGGCCATCTCTTTTTGCAGCATAAAGTGCATGTCCTGCACGCTGGTCGGGCAAGCCAGCACGTGATTAACCAACTGCATGAGTAACGGCGAGGAAATGTTGTAGGGCAGATTACCCACTACCCGCCACGGGCTCGCTGATGCCGATTTGGTCAAGTGCTGGGCCAAATCCACTTGCAGAATATCCTGCTCGATAACTTCGATGCCGGGGAATTTTTGCCCTAACAACGGCGCTAAGTCGCGATCAATTTCTACCGCCAAATACCGTTCAAGCTTTTCGCTAAAGAGGTATTCCGTAAGCGCCCCTTGTCCCGGGCCTATTTCAAAGACTCGTTGGTGGGGTCGTAGCGCCAACGCATTCGCGATGTTTTGTAACACACGCTGATCGTGCAAAAAGTGCTGACCAAAACGCTTACGCGGACGCATGCAGGTGTTCCGCCAACTTCATCGCCATTGCCATTGCTTCATTGAACGATCCCAAGTTTGCTTGACCGCTTCCAGCCAGATCTAGCGCCGTGCCGTGGTCAACTGAGGTACGAACAAAGGGCAAACCTAACGTAATGTTAACGCTGCGACCAAAGCCCGAATACTTGAGTACCGGCAAACCCTGGTCATGGAACATCGACAATACAGCGTCAGCCTGATTCAGGTACTGAGGAGTAAAAAGGGTATCGGCAGGAAGTGGGCCGCGAATATCCCACCCCTCCTCTTGCAGCCGTTGGCAAACCGGCTCAATGACGTTGATCTCCTCACGGCCTAAGTGGCCACTCTCCCCGGCATGAGGATTTAAACCACAAACCAAGAGCTGGGGCGAGGGAATACCGAACTGAGACTGCAGCGCAGCATGTAAAATGCGCAGCCGGCGCTCCAACAATTCTTGAGTTAGTTCAGCGGCTACTGCCTGCAGGGGCAAATGCGTGGTGGCCAAAGCCACGCGCATCACATCACTGGCCAACATCATCACGACATCGGGTACCCCCGCCGCTTGAGCGAGATACTCGGTGTGGCCGGAAAAAGGTATGCCGGCTTCCATCATGACTGACTTCTGCATTGGGCCCGTCACCAGCCCATGAAACCGCTGCTCCAGACACCCCTGAATTGCCCGATCTAAAGCCTGTAATGTCTCCGCTGCATTCTCTACGCTAAGTAAACCCGGCTGAACTGGGGCCGCCAGGGGCGTGTCCAAGACCGTGAGGTGCATTGCTTGAGTGCTTGGATTATCCAAATGCTCATTCAGATGCAGAGGCAGCGATAACAGCGCGGCTCTGGACGCCAGCAGCTTTTTGTCCGCGACTACCACCCACTCGGCGCTACGCGGTTTTTGCGCGGCTTGGATCACTAGATCGGGACCAATACCGGCGGGTTCACCGGGGGTAATGGCGATTACTGGCATTGGCTACTAAAGGCGGACTTCAACGAAGGCTTCGTCGCGAATTTCCTTCAGCCATTCCTGGCGTTCCTCTTCAAATCGCCGACGGAACAACAAATCCATAGCCATGTTGCGCCGAGCTTCGTCGCTCATATCTTGTTCACGGCGATCCTGCACCAGCAAGATGTGCCAGCCAAATTCACTTTGAAACGGTTTGCTTATGGCGCCAATCTCAGTATCGGCCATAACCAAAGCAAACTCCGGTACGAATTGATCCGGTGTCGACCATCCAAGCGCACCACCGTTTAAGGCGCTACCCGGGTCTTCGGAATACTCTTTTGCCAGCTCAGCAAAATCGCCGCCGTCCTGGAGCAACTTATGCACTCTCTCTGCTTGTACCTTGGCTTGTTCCAGCGAGAGTATTTCTGAGGGGCGAATCAAAATATGGCTGACGTTGGTTTGCGCCGCTCGTTGGGTGCCTGCTCCGCGCTGGCCCAACAGCTTAACTATGTGGATCGTTGAGCCAGTCACAATGGGGTCGGCGATCTGGTTTACCTGCATTTCCAGCACTGCGTCTGCGAACAAGGTTGGCAGCTCACCAGCCCGGCGCCAGCCCAAATCCCCGCCTTCCAACGCGGTGCTGGCCGAAGATTTTGCTATGGCCATCTGCGCGAAGTCGGCGCCGCCACGCAGTTCTTCCACTAAACCAACGGCCTCGGCTAGCGCCGCTTCTTTATCGGCATCGCTGGCGTCGTCCGCGAGGCTTCGCATTATGTGCCCTACTCGATATTCATCAGAGAACATCTGCTGGTAAAAAGGCGAGTTAAGCAGCGCCTGAACATCCTGTTCACTGATCGCAACACGGCGATTAATCATCGCACGCTGCAGCCTTGTTATGGTCAGCTCGCTGCGGATCTCTTCGCGAAACTGGCGAAAACTCGTACCGTCTCGGGTCAACGTTTGCTGGAACTGCTCCATGGTCATGTTGTTGCTGCGCGCAAACTCTGCCACCGCACGTGCCAACGTTTCATCGTCCACGGTTACGCCGCGTCTGGCCGCTTCTTGCAGCTGAATGTTCTCGATGATCAATCGCTCCATAATCTGGTTCACCAACACGTCCCCGGGTGGCAGCTGCAGATTATTTTCTTTGATGGAGCGCCTAACCGTCTCGAGCCGGGTAATCAGTTCGCTGGCAAGGACGACGTCATCGTCCACCACTGCGACGATGGCCTCCAAACGCTGATACTCAGCAGCCGACTGCATTGGCAGCCAAAGTAACGTTAGAGCAAACAAATACTTAGCTCTAGCCCACAAAGCGCTTAGGGTGCCCACGGTTTGACCGGAGGCGATTACGTTATTCATGGTGTTCTTGCTCTGTTTCATTGTTTGATGATTTTTTGGTTCGATGATCTGTGTTGTGTCGTCACGCCTTGGGCTTGCATCCTCTTTGCGTGAGCCTGCCCTTATCGTTGCATCCGCATTCCAGGGGCGTCGTAACCGTACACGCCTCGCCTCATCAGCGCTTCCACTTTGCTGCCAAATCCTGCCAACCCTTTTAATTGCACCTCAAGCAGTACGCTGCGATCGGTTCTCAGTAGCTTATCCGGTAACAGCGATTCGGGCACACCGAAGGTGCGATAGCTGGGATTTTCTAGGTACTGACGGGCGACTAGGCGTACGCGAAAACAGCAGTCGTCGTACTCAAAGCCAGCGAATGCCTCCAGGGTGCGGTGCTGTTCCAAATCGTAGTGCCAGCGTGCCGTGATTGCCACGTTTTGGTTCAGTGGCGCAAAGGCTGATATGTGCGCCTGTTTGATGTTGTCCAATCGCCGCTTGGTCACGCCGAGGTTATATCTGCCGACGCCGTCGTCGCGCAAATGCAGGCTTAGCCCCAGCTCTTCCCATTTGTCCTGGTCGTAGTTCCACAGCTGCCGACTGCGTATTTGCCAGCGATCGCTCAGACTGATGGCAACATCACCGGCGAATAAATCGTGCTGGCCGATATCCATAAAACCCGGCAGCCGCACACGAGGCCTAGCGAAGTGCTGCAAATGCCCAGCGCTCACGGTCAACAGCTCTCGACCTTTGGGACTAATCAGGCGGCTTGTCAGGGCTACCGTTGCTCGGTCGGCATCGGCTATGCGATCAAGGCCAGCAAAGTGATTATCCAAAAACAGCTGCTCAAAGGTCATGCTTAATGGCGTGGTATCGAAAACAGGCAGCGCATTTTGCCCCTCGTAACCTTGCTTAAGGTAATAAAGCCTTGGCTCTAGGGTTTGCCAAAAACCACCACCACCCAGCGACACCTCGCGCTCGAACACCAAACCTGCATCCACGCTAAAGAAGTCGACATGCCGATCTGCTTGGGTCTTCAGCGCTTGCTCTGCCAAAGCCGGGCTTGGGTCAAAATGGTAACGCGTAAGTTTGGTACCACCCTTTATTGCCCAAAAACCGCCGGCGTAATCCTTTCGATATCCAAGCGTTGGGGCAAAGTGACTGCGACTGCCCTCAATATCTGCGATGTCGAAAGCAGCAGCCGGAGCGTTACGGTCGAACTGGGACCACTGGGCCCGAACGGACAAATCCAGGCCCTGACCAAGCGGATTCGAGCGGTAGCTCATTTGCAGTGAAGGCACCGCTTCGTAGTCAGCAATATCCAGCTCGTCCAACCGCTGAAACCCCAAAGAGCGCAGTCTGACGTCCAGGTGAGGGCCGTCATAGGAAACCTCGAACATCTGGCTCAAAGCGTTAGGGTTAGTCGGTCCGATATAGGCGTTGAGATCGCGAAAAAAATCCCGATCGCTAGTCCGAGCGAAGTCAACACGGGTTCGAAACGCACCGAGCTGGCCTATTTGATCCGCCGCCAGCAGCCAACGATCTGCCGCATCAAAGGGCCCCAACTGATCAGCTCCTCCCAGTTCTTTATATACGTCTTCATCGAAGAGCCCGTTGTACAAATCGTCCGAAGGCAAATACGACACTTCCATGGCCGCAACTTGCCGGCTACTGGTGTAGTTCAGATTCCCGTCTAAACTCAGGCCTCGCTCGCTAACCCAACGCGGCGCCAAAGTCGCGTTCATCCGGGACGAGATCCGCCAATAATACGGTACCTGGATATCCACGCCGTCCGTGCTGCTCACGCCACCGGTGGGCATTTGCCATCCCGTGATTTGCTCGGCGTCCAGGGGTACTTTCACTCGTGGTAAGTAGGCTACCGGCAGCGATCGAATTTGCAGCACTGCGCCGGTTCCTTTGGCGACGCCGGCGCTTTCATCGACTTCCAGTTCGTCAATTCCCAAGCGCCATCCGGCATTACCTGGAGCACAGCGAGTCAGCGCCGCGCCACGCAGCACCAGCTTGCCATCGGCTGATCGAGTGAGAGCCTCGGCAGTGCCCCGCAACCCAAGCGTGGGCATGACCCACTGCACTCCCTGGAGGGACAAGGATTGCCCGTTTAGACCAACACCTGCTGTCCGGCCCTGAACGACGAGATCTTTTTCGCTAACGATCAGACCTTGCGGGAAGCGCAGGAGTTCGTCGTTTTGATCCATCAACGCTTCGTCGGTGAGCAAGCGCCGATCACGATCTTGAATGACAACGCGACCTTGCAGCTGAATCATCCCGTCGCGCTGTCCCGACAGGCGATCCATGGTTGCAATAATGACGTCTTCAGCCTGGGTGTCCGGGTCCAGCTGCCCTTGTGCATGGGTGCCGAGGACTGTTCTATAGCGGCCAATACACTGCCCATAATTACCGGCGCTCGGCTCACGCTGAAGCTGGTAAAGGTTCTGAGCCAATCCTGTAGCTGGCCGCGAGGGATCCGCAGGAGTGTCAGAATAGGCGCTGCCGGTGATTGCGACCAACAAACCAATCACTGGCAGGAACAAAGGCAAGCGGGTCTTTTTCATCGGCGCATGATAAAAGAAATCCATCACCGGATATAATCTTATCGTGCAAAAGTCAGCTAACGAATTACATGCTTGGTGCCGGAGTCAATTACACCGACTGCAGCCCCTCGCTGCGTCTGGACAAAAAGAGCCGGTATCAGAGATTTCCCTCCAGGCCCTGCGAGCGGAAGCAAGCCACCGCCAATTTTATCGAGTCCAATCCAATACCGCGGATGAATCATGGGTTGCCATGTACAGCCCGCCAGCACAGGAGAACAACGCGCAATTCGTCGCGTTAGCTGAGGTTTTTGCTGGCTTGGGAACACCCCGAGTGCTGGCAGAGGATCACGACCAGGGATTTTTTCTGATGGAGGATCTGGGCCAGCATCATCTGCTTGATGCGTATCACCGCGTCGACAACAGCCCCGACCACCTGGCTCAGTGCATCAACCTTGCCTTGGATGGGTTAATCCCATTTCAGGGCGTCCGGCATCCGTTAATCCCTGCCTACGACAGCCATCGCCTAAGTATGGAATTTGATCTTTGTGGGCAATGGCTGATCGAAAACCTGCTTGCCCTGCCGCTGAATCAACAGGATCTGGAGACCCTCCAGCAAAGCAAACACTTACTGATTGACGCAATGCTGGAGCAGCCCCGGGTATGCGTTCACCGGGACTTCCACTGCCGTAATCTCCTCATCACCGGCTCTGGACAATCCCAGGCTCTGGGCATTGTTGATTTCCAGGACGCGTTAATCGGCCCAGCCCTGTACGATCCGGCGTCACTCCTTCGGGATTGCTATTACACCCACGAGGAAGGTTTGATCGCGAAATGTCTAATGCGGTTTGCAGCGCGAAACCCCGAACTGACTGATGTCGACCCAAAGACGTTGACCTGGTGGTTAGATGCCTGCGCTGCCCAGCGTCAAATCAAAGCCATTGGAATTTTCGCTCGGCTGCATCTGCGAGATAATAAGTCCAGTCACTTGGGCTACATTTTGCCCACGCTGCAGCGACTGGTGGTTATGACCGCAAACTATCCAAAGCTTACACGCCTCAGCCAATTACTGGCCCGCTGGTCGGAAACCGCATTGAACATCAGACTTCTAAGCGACCAGGAGATTCGATGAAGGCGATGATTTTAGCTGCCGGCAAAGGTACCCGGCTGGCTCCACTGACGGACAAAACTCCGAAACCACTGCTTCCAGTCAAGGGCGTCCCGCTGCTTCTGACCCTCGTTGAAAAACTTCGTCTGGCAGGAGTAAGAGAGGTGGTAGTAAATACCCATCATCTTGGCCATCAAATCGAAGACATGCTGGGCGACGGTTCAGCCTTAGGAATGACCGTTACCTATAGCCGCGAACACGTCCTGTTAGAAACTGGCGGTGGTGTCAAAAGAGCACTGCCGCTTCTAGGCGACGAGGTGTTCATACTCTGCAATGCCGATATTTATAGCAGCTTTGAGCTTGCCCTGTTACCTGAAAAACTCCAGCCCGGAGACCAAGCCCATCTGGTCCTTGTACCCACACCCCCAAACCGGCCAGCGGGAGACTTTTCCTACGCTGACGGCCGGGTTACCGCTCGTGGTGGCGACTATGTTTACAGCGGCATGGCCCTGCTCCACCGAGAACTTTTCGACAACTCACCTGATGGTGCCTTCTCTTTGCGCGACCTGTTATTTCGCGCTACGGCCCAAGGCAGGGTATCTGCCCAGGTTCATTTCGGCTCTTGGTCTGACATCGGCACTCATGCGGAGTACGCGGCGGTTAACGCTTGAGCTCACCCAAGCCCTAGGCTTTGCTGGCAGGAAAAATACACGCATCGGCGTCTGCCTCAGTTACCATTACTTTTTTTGTTTGGCGAGTGCTTATGAACCCGTGGATCTGCCCATCAATATTAGCCGCAGACTTTGCCCGCCTTGGCGAAGAGGTTGCTGACGTCCTGGCCGCTGGGGCTGACACCATTCACTTTGATGTAATGGACAACCATTACGTACCTAATCTTTCTGTTGGCCCCTTGGTACTGAGTTCCTTGCGCAACGCGGGCATCGACGCCTGCGTCGACGTGCACCTAATGGTGAAACCCGTTGATCGGCTGGTAGAAGACTTTTTAGCCGCGGGCGCTGACTACATTACCGTTCACCCAGAATCCACCGAGCACCTTCACCGCACCCTAAGCATGATTAGAGACGGCGGTGCAAAGCCTGGTCTGGTTTTCAATCCGGCAACCCCGCTAAGCGCGCTGGAGCCGGTAATCGAATTGGTAGACCTCGTATTAATCATGTCGGTCAACCCGGGCTTCGGCGGCCAAGCGTTTATCCCGTCGAGTCTGGACAAGCTGCGCCAGGCCCGACAGATGATCGAGGCGTCAGGCCGAGACGTGCGCCTGCAAATTGATGGCGGCATCAAGATCGACAACATCGGCGCCGCCGCTGCTGCAGGAGCAGACACCTTCGTTGCCGGCACAGCGATCTTTGGCTCAGACAATTACGCTGCCACCATCAATGCCATGCGCAACGAAATTGCCGACGCGTGAACAACGACATAAAACCCTATGCCGCCTACATGTTCGATTTGGACGGCACGCTGGTCGATACCGCGCCAGACCTTGGTCAGGCCCTGAATGCTAGCCTGCAAGGGGCCGGTTATTCCGGGGTGACCACGGCTTTAGCTCGAAACTGGATTGGTCACGGCGCAAAATTCTCACTGACTCAAGCCTTAGCCCATCATGACTTGGTGTTACCAGACGAGACAGTAAACGCGCTCCTAGAAAACTTTTTGGATTACTATGCCGACCACGTAGCGGACCAGAGCACCGTATATGAGGGGGTCATTGATACCCTGGACCACCTGCACAGCCAAGGCACGCCCCTAGCCGTTGTCACAAACAAGCCCAGCAGATTTACCCTGCCGCTGTTGGAGTCCATGTCCTTGGCCGGCTATTTCCAGTCGGTTGTTTGCGGTGATACCGCGGCAGCCCCTAAGCCTGCCCCAGACCCAATTAATTTATGCCTTGATCAATTTAGCGTGGCCCCAAACAGGGTCTTGATGGTTGGCGACTCCGTTACCGATGTGGAAGCGGCCAAGGCAGCCGGCGTGGACGTAGCCTGTTTTCGCCACGGCTACAATCACGGCGTCGATGTGCAAACGTTGAACGCCACGTTTTTGTTCGACCGCATAGATCAGATTTTGCCCGTCGCCAGTACAAAGTCACTCTAGTTTCTGTTTGCCTCACAAAATCCAGTGTTCGCACTCTCCACAAGCCAAGAATGTCGTGATAGCCTGCGCCCATTCTTTTACGGGTAAATCGACGACGATGCGTTGTGTGAACCGATACAAAAATGAAAAACCATGGCGGGGTTGCTGGCGAGGCTAAACCCCCGTGGCTTCTATGGGCCCTAGGCTAGCGCCACTGCGCTGGACCACCGCTCTAGCAAGCCCCACCCAAGACCAAATTTTTCTTTTTTTCGGAATCCCAAATGACAACGCAACAAACCGCATACCACCTCAAACCCGTGGTCCACGAAGCCCTCGCAGATTTAGACACGCCGCTATCGGTTTATCTCAAACTCGCCCAGGGTCCCTACAGCTACCTGCTTGAATCCGCCCAGGGGGGAGAAAAGTGGGGCCGCTACTCCATCGTTGGGCTGCCCGCACGCACGGTGGTAAAAGTAAACCTGCACCGGGTTCAGGTGATTACCGACGGTCAGGTGATGGAGGAAGAGGAAACCGATGACCCTCTAGCCTTCATCGAGGCTTTCCAAAGTCGGTTCAACGTCGTTGAGGTAGACGGTTTGCCCCGCTTTTTTGGCGGCCTTGTAGGTTATTTCGGCTATGACACCGTGCGCTATGTGGAAAAACGCCTGCAGCCCGCCATTGAGGGGGGCCGCTTGGACACACCCGACATCCTGCTCATGGTTAGCGAGGAAGTTGTGGTCGTGGATAACCTCGAAGGCCGAATGAAAATGATCAGCCTGGTAGATGCTGATGACCCAGACGCCGAAGCCGCCATGCGCAGGCGTTTAAAAGGCCGTGAAGAAGCGCTTGCGTTGCCAGTGCAGGGCCTGCAACACGGCAGCGCCAACCACCCGGTCAAGGAAAGCGACTTTGTCTCGGAATTCGGTGAAGAAGAATTTAAAGCGGCTGTGGAGACCATCAAGGAATACACTCGAGCCGGCGACGTGATGCAGGTGGTATTGGCCCAGCGCATGCACATTCCATTTCAGGCTCCGTCCATCAATATGTACCGGGCTCTTCGCAGCCTCAATCCGTCTCCCTACATGTACTTCATGGATTTGGGCAACTTCCAAATCGTCAGTTCGTCGCCGGAAATCTTGGCTCGAGTAGAGGATGGCGTCATCACTAACCGTCCGTTAGCCGGTACTCGTCGACGAGGGCATACCGAAGAGGAAGACCAGGCGTTTGAAGCCGAGTTGAAAGCCGATCCAAAAGAGCTTGCCGAGCATTTAATGCTCATCGATTTGGGTCGTAACGATGTTGGCCGGGTTTCCCAAGCCGGCTCCGTTAACGTGGTCGAGCGCTTCGTCATTGAGCGCTATTCCCACGTCATGCATTTATCCTCCACCGTAGAGGGCAAGCTTGAGCCGGATAGGTCTGCTATCGATGTGCTGCGCGCCACGCTGCCTGTTGGCACTTTGTCCGGTGCACCCAAGGTTAGGGCCATGGAAATTATCGATGAACTGGAGCCGGTCAAGCGCGGAATTTATGGCGGCGCCGTGGGGTATTTAGCCTGGAATGGCAACATGGACACAGCCATTGCCATTCGCACTGCCATAATCAAGGACGGATATCTTTACATCCAAGCCGGTGGCGGCATTGTCCATGATTCTATTGATCGGCTGGAATGGAAAGAGAGCCTGAACAAGGGCCGAGCTATTTTTCGCGCCGCCGCCATGGCGGAAAACCGAATGATCAATCCAGAGACCTAGGAGCGCGATATCCCATGATCTTAATGATTGATAACTACGACTCGTTTACCTTCAACGTGGTTCAGTACCTGCTGGAACTGGGTGCCGACGTCACCGTTAAACGCAACGACGAAATCAGCATTGCCGATATTGAAGCCATGCAACCAGACAAAATCGTCGTGTCTCCAGGGCCCTGCACTCCCAATGAGGCAGGGATTTCTCTAGCTGCCGTAAGCCACTTCGCCGGCAAAATTCCCCTGCTAGGCATTTGTTTAGGCCATCAAAGTATCGGCCAAAGCTTCGGCGGCCGGGTCGTTCGAGCCAAGGAAGTAATGCACGGCAAAACGTCAATGATTCATCACAACGGTCAAGGTGTATTTGCGGGCTTGGACAACCCCTTCGAGGCCACGCGCTATCACTCCTTAGTAGTGGACCAAGACAGCTTGCCTGAGGCGCTTGAAGTGACGGCCTGGACCGAGGTTGATGGCGGACCCGATGCCATCATGGGCTTGAGGCACCGAGAGCTGGATGTTGAAGGCGTACAGTTCCACCCGGAATCCATTCTGACCCAGTCTGGACATCAGCTTCTGAACAATTTTTTAGTCCGGTAGATTCCACCGCAACCTGCACGTTAGAGGTTTTTCATGCAGATACCCCAAGCACTTAGCGCAATCGTGGAAGGCCGCGACTTGACCCAAGAGCAGACCGCCGCAGTCTTTCGACAAATTATGTCTGGCCAAGCAACGGCCGGTCAGATTGGCGCGGTTCTCGCCGCCCTGCGCGTTAAGGGCGAAACACCCGCAGAAATTGCCGGCGCAGCCCTCGTCATGCGGGAATTGTCGACCAAGGTACCCACTAAGAGCGATGTGCTGGTGGACACCTGCGGCACCGGTGGCAGCGGCAGCAAGCTATTCAATATCTCAACTGCGGCAGCTTTTGTAGCAGCCAGTGCCGGCGCTAAAGTCGCCAAGCACGGTAACCGAAAAATGACGAGCTTCAGCGGTAGCGCCGATGTGTTAGAGGCGGCGGGCGTTTCTCTTGGGCTATCGCCAGAACAAATCGCCGCTTGTATAGACGAAATCGGCGTTGGCTTTATGTTTGCCCAGGCACATCACAGCGCCATGCGTTTCGCCGGTCCGGTGCGTCAGGAGATCGGCATTCGCACGCTCATGAACGTATTGGGGCCGATGACCAATCCAGCGGGTGCTCAGCGTCAGGTCATTGGTGTGTTTGCACAGCAGTGGCAGCGACCCGTCGCCGAGGTGCTAAAACTTTTGGGCTCAGAGCACGCCATGATCCTGCACAGTAACGGTCTGGACGAAATCCGCTTGGACGCACCAACCCACGTTGTTGAATTAAGGTATGGAGAGATAACCCAGTACGAGATTTCTCCCGCAGACTTCAACATGGCGCCCAGATCAGCGGAAGAATACGCAGGGTTGGTGGCGGATTCAGCAGAATCGAGCTTAGCGCTGATCAAGTTGTCCTTGAGCGACGACAGCAGCGCCGCTGCCGACATCGTTGCCCTGAATGCCGGCGCTGCCATCTACGTTAGCGGAGTCGCGACCAGCATGGCCAACGGCGTCGTCATGGCCCAGGATGCAATCTCCAGCGGCCTTGCAAGAGAACGCTTGGCGGAACTCGTGCGAATCACTTCTCTAATGGCAGACGCAGCGAACTCGGACACAAACGCATCATGAGCACTATTCTTGATCAAATCATCGCTACCAAAGTTGAAGAACTGGCTGCGCGAAAAACACAGCAAAGCCAGGCTGAACTGGAGCGTTTAACTGCGGACTCGGACCTTGCCCCGCCCTTGGGGTTTATCAATGCGCTGCAAAGGCGTGAGGCTGCGAAGCGACCTGGATTCATCGCGGAAATTAAGAAGGCATCGCCAAGCAAGGGTGTTATCAGGGCGGACTTCGACCCAGTAGCTATCGCCAAAGACTACGCAGCCAATGGTGCGGCGTGTCTTTCGGTCCTCACCGACGAGCAGTATTTTCAGGGCTCGGATGCGTATCTCCGAGCTGTTCGCCAAGCCGTTCAGCTGCCGATTATCCGCAAAGATTTTACCATCGACCCGTACCAGATCTTCGAGGCGAAGCTGATGGGCGCAGACTGCGTCTTACTCATTGCCAGCGCACTTTCGGCCACTGCGCTAACGCAGCTGTACGCCACCGCCCAGGACCTAAATCTGGACGTGCTCATTGAAGTCCACGACGAGCAAGAACTGGAAACCGCCTTGGAGCTGCAACCCAGTCTGGTTGGTATTAACAATCGAAATCTGAAGACCTTCGAGACATCGCTAGAGGTTACATTGAACTTGCTGTCCATGATTCCTGCGGATACGACGGTGGTAACGGAAAGCGGTATTGGCAACAAAAATGACGTGACGCAGATGATTGCCGCTGGGGTTTATTGCTTTTTGGTAGGCGAAGCACTGATGCGGCAGCCAAGCCCCGGCGAGGCATTGGCGGCATTGGCCAACTAAAAAAGCCGGCGCCCTAAGCAAACCGCGGCGTTAGCGCGCGCCGCGAACCACAATATTTTTGCCATTGACTTCGATATCGCCCTGATCTGCCAACATCTTGATGGCACGGCCAACCATTTCTCTGGAACAACCAACAATCAGCCCAATTTCTTGCCGGGTCATGCGAATCTGCATGCCGTCTGGGTGAGTGATAGCACAGGGCCCCTTGGCCAGCTCGCGAAGCGCATTGGCTACACGGCCACTGACATCAAGGAAAGCCAGGTCTCTTGCCTTGTGATCCGCTGCTCGCAGCCGTTTAATCAACTGATCCGTAAGCACGTGGAACAGGCTTGGGTCGCTCATACCCACCTCTATAAAGTGCTCTCGGGCAATAGCTGCGATGGTACAACCACCTTTGGAGTTCGCCCAAAAGTCCATGTTGTCGGGATCAGTTAAAGCAACTTCGCCAAAAAAGAATCCACGCCCCAAATAATCGTTGATGATCTGGCGCCCATTCTCCGTATAGGTATGAAGGGTCACCACGCCATCGAGAACCAAATAAATATACTGCTCAGCTTCCCCCGGCTGCAGCACCGTTTCTTTTTGACGGTATGACCGCACCGTGGCGTCTTTTAGCAACTTCAGCAATATCTCCTCGGCCACCCCACTTACTGCAGAAAGACAGCGCAGGGTGACGGGCATCAAAGCCTCAAGCTCAGACTTTTGCTCATGCTTGGCAGCCGCCATCTGATCCTCGTTACCCAGCCTGTCTTTGCGTAGTTCGCTGCCGCCCGCCTGACGTCCGTAGCCGGGTTGTAATGACATCGATCTTGAGGCCTGGACTGAAGCGCCCATTGCCGTGCTGAAATCGTGATGTGTAGCCTTCCCTCTAGCCCTAACTTTCATGAGGTCTCTCCTCTATTACTCTTTACTCTTTACTCTTTACTCTTTTGCCGCTCTGTAAGCTTTTGCCGCTTTTTCCGCCCTTTGAGCTTTACCCGCTTACCGTTGCGTGGTCTTAACGGTTTGTTGGGTGCGCTTGGGTTCTTTTGCGGCGGCAATGCCGTTGTGAACCAGTCGATTTTTTCTGAATCTTGATGCTAGGCCTTACTTGCAAAATCGCGCCCGCTGGGTGACCAACGGTAGTAAAATCCGTCTAAACAGCCTTTTATTGCGACTTTTCCGTCCAGGCAGCCGACTTTTTCGGCATTCTTTTTATAAATCTGGGGCTTCAGGCCCGTTAGGAGGACCTTTGCAAGTCGACATCGAATGGCGCGGAGACGTTCATTTTTCTGGCACCAGCGAGTCTGGACACCAGGTGCTTATGGATGGTCCCCCTGAGAGCGGGGGTAAAAACCGAGGTAGTCGTCCAATGGAGTTGATGTTGATGGGCCTTGGCGGGTGCACGGCCTTCGACGTGGTCGATATTCTGCGTAAGGGCCGTCAGCGCATCGACGATGTCCAGGTCGCGTTAACGGCACAGCGCGCCGACGCCGTGCCCGCCGTCTTCGAAGCGATCAATATTCACTTTGTGATCGTGGGCGCCAAGGTCAGCCATGCCAAAGTCGAGCGGGCAATCGAACTCACCGCGCAAAAGTATTGTTCTGCTTCCATTATGCTGGAGCAGGCTGGCGTAGAAATTTCTCACACCTTTGAGATCAAAGAGCCTGCTAGCTGATACCCGGGTTTGAACCTTTCCAACCATTGTTTGGCGGTCAGACCCAAACAGGCTGGTTCAAATCAAATCCGATACGTCGTCGCGGTCATAACTTTGGACAGCACCCGCATCCCCTGCTTCACCACCGGCGGAAATTCTGCGCCTCCCTGAGCGATTGCTTCTGCGCCGTGCCGGCTTTCATCCGCGCGCATGGCTTCCAGCACTTCTCGGGTTTTTTCGTCGTGCTCTGGTAACTGACGCAAATGCTCGTCCAAATGCTGCACCACCTGGTCTTCTGTCGCTTCAACAAAGCCCAAGCTTAGGCGATCCCCCAGCATCCCGGCAGCGGCTCCCATTGCAAAAGAAAGCCCAAAGAACGCCGGATCTAGCACGCTGGAGCCGGCTCCTAGCTCCTGCAAACGCTGTCGACACCACACTAGGTGATCTTGCTCCTCTGCTGCAGCGGCAAGAAGGGCGGCTCTGGCTTCTGGGTTTCGGGCGGTTAGTGCCTGACCTTCGTACAAGGCTTGAGCGCACACTTCGCCGGTATGGTTGACTCGCATGAGCCCGGCAACGTGGCTGCGCTCTCGCTCGCTCATCGGCCCTTCTTCGACCTTATCTGCGGGATTTGGCCTTGATGCCTGATGAGTGCCGGTCACCGTGCGCAGGCCGCGATCAAACCCTGAGATCAGGTCGTCTAATAGGTTGCTATGCCGAGCTGAAGTCATGCCTGGGCACCCTTTAAGTTAGTTAAGCAGTGCTGGCTCGGTCTCTTAGTCGTCACGCGCCACAGCCCGGTAGCCAATGTCTTTGCGGAAGTAGCGATTGCGCCAGCCGATGGATTCAATGCGCTGATAGGCTCTTGCCTGCGCTGTTTGCACGTTGTCACCCAACCCTACAACGCACAATACCCGTCCACCTGCTGTCACAACTTCCCCGTCCTGGAGCCTCGTGCCTGCGTGAAAGACCTTGGTGTCTTCCAGGTCTTTGTCCAAGCCGCTTATCTGGTCACCTTGGGCGTACTCGCCAGGATAACCACCTGCCGCCATCACCACTCCCAGCGCTACCCTCGGATCAAAGGCCAAACTGTCTGCCTCTAGGCGTCCATCTGCCGCTTGCTCCAGCGCCGGTAACAAATCGCTTTGCAGCCGCATCATCACCGGCTGGGCCTCGGGATCACCAAAGCGGCAGTTGAACTCCACCACCTTGATTTCCTCGTCTGCAGTCACCATCAGGCCCGCATACAAAAATCCTCGATAGGGTGCACCTTCAGCGGCCATGCCTTCCAGGGTTGGGAGAATTACCTCGGTCATAGCTCGCTCGTGCACCTTGGCAGTAACTACGGGTGCCGGGGAATAAGCGCCCATACCGCCGGTGTTGGGGCCCTTGTCACCATCATCTCGAGCCTTGTGGTCTTGGGAGGACGCAAAGGCGATCGCCCTAGTGCCATCACACAGACAAATGAAGCTGGCTTCTTCACCTGGTAAAAATTCTTCGATCACCACCTGAAATCCTGCGGCACCGAAACTGTTGCCGCTGAGCATGTCATCAATGGCGTCGAAGGCCTGCTCTTGGCTCTGGGCTACGACAACCCCCTTGCCGGCGGCCAGTCCGTCCGCTTTCACCACAATGGGAATTCCCAGTTTCTGGACGAAGGCCTTGGCAGATTCGGGTTCGCTGAAGGTTTCGTGGGCCGCCGTTGGAATGCCGTGGCGCTGCATGAAGTCTTTGCTGAATGCTTTGGATCCCTCCAATTGTGCGGCCTTGGCCGTAGGTCCAAAGCACGGCAGACCCGCCTCCATGAACGCGTCCACTATGCCAGCGACTAGCGGTGCTTCTGGCCCCACCACGGTGAAACCGACGCCCTCACGTTGGCAGAGCTCAATAAGGCCCGCAATGTCCGAGGCTGCGACATCAACGTTACGTACACCAGGCTCGGTTGCCGAACCTGCATTACCCGGCGCAACGATTACTTCCTCAACCCCAGCGCTTTGTCGTAACTTCCACGCAAGCGCGTGTTCACGCCCTCCGGAACCAATTACCAGCACTTTCATATCAGACCTCTCCTGCTCATCCGTTCGTTGCAAGGCCTATGGTGCAACTGTTCGTTGCCGTTGATGATACTTCCTAATCAATGCCGAAAATGGCGAACGCCGGTAAACACCATAGCGATACCGTGCTCATCGGCGGCGTCGATGACCTCTTGATCGCGCATGGACCCACCGGGCTGAATTACCGCGGCGATACCCGCCTGGGCCGCCGCATCGATCCCATCCCGGAATGGGAAAAAGGCATCTGACGCCATTACCGACCCCGGCACGGTGAGCCCTTCTTCCGCTGCCTTCAGGCCGGCAATTTTAGCGCTAACAACGCGACTCATCTGGCCTGCGCCAACGCCGATCGTTTGTAAATCTCGGGCGTAGACAATGGCATTGGACTTAGTAAACCAGGCCACCTTCCAGGCAAACAGCAGATCCTGCATTTGTTCATCGGTGGGCGCTAGCTTGCTCACCACCCGCAGAGCATCGTCGTTTAAGCACAGCTCGTCAGCATCTTGTACTAGCAGGCCGCCGCCCACGCGCTTGATCTCTCGCTTGTTGCCGCCGGCTGCCTCTGAGGACCACTCACCACAGGTCAGCAAACGCACATTCTTTTTTTGTTTCGCCACCTCTGCTGCAGTGGCATCAACCGATGGCGCAATGACCACTTCAACAAACTGTTGGGCCAAAATACGCTCCAGCAAACTCCCTGTGAGCTGCCGATTAAAGGCAATAATGCCACCGAACGCCGAGGTAGGATCCGTAGCAAAGGCTTTGTCATATGCCTCACCAATGTCTGCCGCCACTCCGACACCACAGGGATTGGCGTGTTTCACAATGACGCAGGCCGGTGCGTCGAACACTTTGACGCATTCCAGTGCTGCGTCAGTGTCCGCAATATTGTTGTAGGAAAGCTCTTTACCCTGCAGTTGCTGGTAGCTTGCGATGGTGCCCGGCGCTACCGGCCAGGCATCTTGATAAAACGCTGCCCGTTGGTGCGGGTTTTCACCGTAACGCAGCGAATCTGCTTTGCTGTAAGTCAGAGTGAGGGACTGGGGCATTAATTCATCCGCTCCCAAATAAGCCGCGACGGTTGCATCGTACTGGGCCGTGTGGCGAAACGCCTTGACCGCATAGGAGCGCTGCATAACTTGGTCGATGGTTGCCTCTTGGATACCACGAATCACCTCGGGGTAATCGGCGGGGTCAGTCACGGTTAAGACGCTGGCGTGATTCTTTGCACCGGAGCGCACCATGGCCGGTCCGCCAATGTCGATATTCTCGATCGCCATCGCTTCGCTGCAATCCTCTCGAGCGATGGTGGCGGCAAAGGGATATAGATTCACCACGATCAAATCGATTGGCGCAATTGCGTTAGCGGCCATGATGTCTTCGTCCATGCCGCGCCGCCCCAAAATACCGCCATGAATTTTAGGATGCAGGGTCTTTACCCGACCATCCATCATCTCAGGAAAGCCCGTGTGTGCTGCCACTTCCACTACGGCGACCCCGGCATCCTGCAGCGCTTTGAACGTCCCTCCCGTGGATAAAATTTCTACGCCAGCGGCTGCCAGCGCCTGACCCAGTTCCACAACACCGGTCTTGTCAGAAACACTCACCAGTGCCCTACGAATCCTAAGCGGCATATTTTTCTCCGTAATAGGCGGCGCCAGTGTCGCCGTTCAATACTGCGGTTTTAGGCGGCGACTTTGGCTTGTCCCGCCACCTGTAATTCTTTGGAAGCGGCGAAGGCAGCAAGGTAACCCCGCTGAGCTTCAAACCAACGTAATTGCTTCGCCCCTCCATCAATGGCCATAAAGGAGGGGAGTAAATGGCCGGCACCCCAGCATCGCAGGTAAGCCTGCACATGCTTGCGGGCGATCCGAGCTCCTGGCTGCGTTCCATAAAAGTCATGCAACATGATTAAGTGTTGGGCAATTAGGTCAAGGCGCTCCTGCACCGAGGGCTCGGGCAAACCCAATACCTGCGCAAATACCCAGGGTTGCCCGATTGCCCGGCGACCAATCATCACGCCAGCGGCACCGCTGGCGGCCATACTCTGGTCGGCGGTATTCCGATCACCGATATCGCCATTAACGAGGACGGGAATTTCCAGGGCACGCTGGATCTCGCTAACCCGCGACGGTTGCGCTGTGCCATTGAACCGACAGGCTTTACTGCGGGCGTGCATCACCACCATCTGCGCCCCGGCGTTTTGCGCCGCAAGTGCCGCCTGGGCACCAGCAGAATCTTCCAGCGTTAAGCCCGTGCGGGTCTTAATCGTAACCGGCACCGATACCGCCTTTGCCACACCTTCCACAATACGCTGGATTAAATCGATATTGCCCAGCAGGGCTGACCCCGCCGCTTTGCGACACACCTTTTTTGCAGGACAGCCGAAATTGATGTCGATCAACTCGACGCCCTCGTCCACCAAGCGCCTGGCTGATTCGGCCATTACCGCAGGGTCATAGCCAGCAATTTGTACTGCCTGTGGCTGCACGCCAGGTATCAGCACCCGGCGGGCTTTGCTTTTGCCGGTATCCCATAGCTCGGCCTTAGACGTGACCATTTCACTGACCATGTGCCCGGCACCATAGCGCCAAGCCAGGGTACGAAAAGGCACATCGGTCAGGCCCGCCATAGGAGCCAAGGCCACACGATTACGCAGCGTTACGCCCCCCAATAAAAGGGGCAGCGGCTGTGACAGCGTGGTTTTGCTTGCTGGTGCGGTGGTCATGGCATACCGAGGGTTTGCTGGGCGCACATCATAGACCCACCGACGCAGAATCTGTAGTGGGCCCAGAACTCTGGGTGGATAACACTCTGGTGGATAAAGCTCTGGAAAAAAACCCGCCGGCGGCCATTAGAAGGCTACATGGTCATTTCATAAAAGCAGATTTTATTGCCGTCTGGGTCTCGTACATAGGCGCCGTAAAAAACCGGCATCCGCTCACCCGGAGCGCCCTCATCGCTAGCGCCAAGCTCCAAGGCTTTGTTGTAGACCCGTTCAATATCAGCGCGCTTCACCGGCAAGGCCAACATGTTGCCGTTGCCCGGGTGTTGCGGCTGTCCGTCATAGGGCGTGCAGATAGCAACCATGGGCTGCCCGCGGCCGGCACTGTAAAACTTGATGCGGTCTTGCCCAAACAATTGCTTGGCCCCAAGCTCGGCAAACAGACCATCATAAAAAGCGCTGGCCTTCGCCATATCGCTTACACCAATCGTGACGTATCCGATCATTTTTCTCTCCTTTGCTAGGTTTTCGTTGCGACCTTGAGCTTGCACCCCGCCGCCGCTCTCACATCAAAACAAATTCAGTTGCGCAATCCACCCGTCAAGCACACCCATTCCTCTTCTTTGGCAATCGGTTCAAACGCAATGCTGGAATAGGCGTCCGTTACCTGCCCAGCCTGCTGATCGAGAATTCCCGACAGGGCGATGGTGCCGTCAGGGCGCAAAACGCGACAAAAGGTCGGGGCAAGATCGACGATGGGGCCTGCCAAAATATTTGCGACGATGGCGTCGAAGTAGCCCGCGTATTTAGCTTGAGCCTGCTCCCACTGGTCCAGCGATAATGTCTTAACGCGGTCACCAACGCCGTTGAACTCAGCATTTTCCCGTGTCGCGATCAGCGCTTGGGGGTCATAGTCTACTGCCACCACGGTGGCACCCAACAGTGCGGCGGCAATGGCCAGAATCCCGGAGCCGCAGCCAAAGTCCAGAGTCTGATGCCCTGTCTCGGTAAGGCGAGCAATCCAATCAAGGCAAAGGCGCGTTGTAGGGTGACTACCGCTGCCAAAGGCCAGTCCGGGCTCCAGGTATAGGGCTTTTATCTCGGCCCTGCCAGCGTTGGCATCTGCAGTCGAGTTTACGTCCTTACCGTGCTCCGTCTTTGGCAGCAGCCACAGTCGGCTGCCAAATTCAGCGCGCACCGTGTGATTCGCTAAGCGCTGATGCCAATCCTCTTCGGCGATAAAGTCCACCCCCAGCCGCCGATGAATGTTTGGGGCCAGGGCGCGCAAGGCATCATTGAGGCCGGTGATGTCAGCGCTCACAGGAAACAGCCCTAGCAAAGAAATCTGCTGCCACATGGGAATGGCGCCAGGGGCTGGTTCCAAGACCACTTCGTCGGCGGAACTTTCATAAGTGACCGCTACGGCACCAGCGGCGATCAAGGCGGTTTCGAAACTCTCTATCTCGCTAGCGTCGAGCGATACTGTGATTTGAATCCAGCTCACGAAATGGCAAACAAGGGTGTCCCAGTGGCAACCGGGTCACCGTTCCCCACGAATATTCTGGTAACGGTTCCGGACTGCTTGGCGGTGATTTCATTCATCATCTTCATGCTTTCGATAATGCAAAGTACGTCGCCAGCAGTTACGGCCTGACCCACCGCCACGAAGGGTTCAGCATCTGGGTTGGGGGCCGCATAGAAGACCCCGGCCATGGGCGCTTTTTCAGTGGATCCCGTATCTGAATCTCTCGTAGTGCCGTTATTCGAGTCTTCTTCGGCCCGGCGTGAGAGCCCAGACCCCGAGCCGGCCCCCTCGCCCAGCGGTACCACCGTCGGTAAGGTAGAACCCATGGAAATTCGAATGGATTCGTCCCCACTGGTTACTTCCAGTTCGACAACTTTGGACTCCTCGACCAGCTCTATGAGTTTTTTGATTTTTCGTAGATCCATCCCAGCCCCTCCTGATTTTGTCGTCAGCCCTAACGAGGCAGTACCCACTCCTTGGGACCCCACGCTTTAATCCCAGAGCCTAACACCGACAACCTATAAAAATCGCGCTAACTTCGGCGAAAATGCATCTATCTTACGCAAAACCGACCATTCATCCTTTTATGGTACTGCGTTGTCCGAAATCCGGTTTGCAAATGCCAGAATAAGTTCAATCGGGCTTTTAACTACACGTTGACAGATTTTCTCCGATCCTTGGGGAGCTAAAGCGTTAGGGCCGAGTTCAAATGGCGGCTAAGAGTGTCGGCGTCCATCTCGCCTTGCACCCTAAAATCGGTCATTTCAACGCCATCTGCGGCGAAAAAGACCAGACTGGGCGGCCCAAACAAACCATAACGCTTGAGCAACGCTTGATCTTGATCATCATTGCGCGTGACGTCGGCACGCAGCAGGGTGAACTGTTTCAATTTCTCAGCGACCTGTGGCTCCGGGAACACCGAGCGCTCCATAACCTTGCAGGAAATACACCAGTCAGCATACAAATCCAGAATTACAGGGCCAGTAGCTGTGGTCATGACCCTTTCTACATCGTCCACAGTCTTCACAGCCAGCCAGCGGATCTCTTTCTCGCTGGCTCCAGGGCTAGCATTGCCCATTAGATTAGCTAAGGGCCGAAACGGGTCTACCGCTCCGGCACTGGCACCGAGCAAACAAGCACTTCCCCAAACCCCCATCATCAACCCGATTACTTGCGCAAAGCGCGCACCGGCGGCTTTTGGCACAAACTCAAGAGCCCCGAGATACACCGCAGCGCCCAGCAACAGCGCCGCCCACAGGGCTAATGCCACAGGACCAGGCAAAAGCCGCTCAAGCAGCCAAACGGCGACGCCGAGCAGTCCAAAACCAAAAATGCCCTTCACCGTGTCCATCCAAGCCCCGGCGCGAGGCAACCAGTGCCCTCCACTGCCGCCAACGATCATCAGCGGCACGCCCATACCCAAGCCCAGGGCGAACAGGGCACTACCGCCTAAAACTGCGTCGCCGGTTTTGGACAAATAAATCAGTGCCCCGGCCAGAGGTGCAGAGATGCACGGTGACACCACAAGGCTGGATAGAGAGCCCATAACGAATACTGACGGGTGCCGACCACCATTTTGGCCAGCACTACGCTGGTTGACCCACTGCTGCACCCCTTGAGGCATAGCTAGCTCGTAAAACCCAAACATTGCGCCTGCTAGCAACACAAATACCACAGCGAACGTAGCGAGGACTGCCGGGCTTTGCAGGGTTGCCTGCAGGTTCAGCTCGGCCCCAAATAAACCGACCAGCAGACCCACCAACGCGTAAGTCACTGCCATACCCAGAACGTAGGCCAGCGACAAAGTGAATGCTCGCCCCTTGGTCAGACTCTGGCCTTCACCCACGATAATGCTCGACAGAATCGGCACCATAGGGAACACACAAGGCGTGAAGGCTAGGCCAACGCCAGCAATAAAGAACAAGGCCAGCGATACGGCAAAGTGGCTGGCCTCCAGTAGTTCGGCCATCGACCGATCTTCGCTCTGCGTGTTTTGTACAGGGGCGGTGTCCGATGCCGTCTCTCCGGCTGCGGGAATTTGCACAGGCCCCCTTGCAGCACCCCTGGGCAACAGGCTTTGCCCCGAAACGTCGAAGACCTTGCGCTCCGGCGGGTAGCAAAGCCCGGCGTCTGCACACCCTTGGTACTTAACCGTAACAGTAGAGCCGTCGTCTAAACTCCCGGACACCGGGATTTCGATGTCCACGGCGCCGTAGTAGACCTCGACTTCGCCAAAGAATTCATCGACTTTAGCGACTCCATCTGGAATCTGCAGCTGACCTAACTGCGCACCGCCGCTGGCACTCTTTAATGACGCGTCGAATTGATGCCGATAAAGGTAATACCCGTCGGCCATTCGCCACTGGGCCAGGAGGACTCGATTTGGCTGCATCACCACGGACAAGCGAAAGGCGTCATCGACAGGAAGAAAGTCCGGCTCTGCCACCAACCACGCGGCATCAGTATCCGATGCAGATGCTGCCGAAAGCGCTGCTGCCTGGCCATAAGACACAGGCAGTAAGCTGGCCATAAAGGTTAGAGCCAATAGGGCAATAGAAACGGCGAACTGCTTAACGTCCTTTGGCAATGAACTAGGCCCCAGTTTGGTCATATAGTGTTGTCGGATGGTTGCCTCGCGGATCATCTTCGGATCTGCTCAGGCTCCCGCTCCGTTTGCTGCGAACTCTACGGTAAAGGTGGCGATCTTAACACGGGAAAAGCTGGCTCCCTTGCCAGGTCCAACCTTGCTCTGCCGGGACACTGTGGTACCGTCGCCATCCCGTTTATCACTCCACCACCATGCGGCAAGACCAAATCCCAGCATTAGTCCTCAAGCCGAGTTTAGTCTGGCGGACTGAGCACAGCCTGGCGACGCTTTTGATTCTGGTACTTCTTTACCTCACCGGCTGCACTGGCATTGACCGTGACCAGGCAAAAACTCTCACCGCCCAAGAACAAGAGCAGCTAGAGGCTTTGCTCATAGCTGGACAAGACGCGTTAATTGCTGGTCGCTTGGATGGGTCTGGGACTGACCAACCCACCACCAGAAATGCGCAACCCGGGGCGTTGGAATTTTTTAGTGCGGCGCTGGGCATTCAACCAAGCAACTCTGAGGCACGCCGCGGCCAGGAGCAGGTGCTGGAACAATACCTCGCCCAGGCCTCGCAGACCGCTGCCGGCGGGGACTTTTCTTTGGCCTTCTCGCTGCTAAGCCGGGCAACGGCCATCGACCCCCAGCATCCCTCCATCGCGCCCACCCAAACCTACATTGATGATTTGGCCAACGCCGACATCCGCAGCGTCGTTGTAGCTGGCATGTCGTCAACGGCGTTAAATCAGATCGTTGACAGCCTCGTGAGAGAAATGGGCCCGCAAAACAATCGTTGCCGCTTCCGAATTTTTGCGCCGTCCGATGCGGAAACTCGCGCGCTGTATCGGGTCCTGCGTGACAGCTACACCAAGAACAAGTTACCCGGGCGGATCCGAGCATCCACCGCAATCTCTCAACCCAAACGATTGGAGCGCATTTGTAAATCATGATGACGACACAACAACCCTATTGGCGCCTTTTTTTGACTCAGAACCTTTTTTGCCTGCTTGCGCTGGGATCACTGGCTGGCTGTTCTGACCCCGCGGAATCCAGCGCAGACGCAGTTGACGCTCCGATGATGAGTCACCAAGCATCAGCTGTAGCCGGCCTGCACTTGCTGAACGCGCGAGTTAATTCGCCGGTTCCTGGCCAACCCGTCAGCGCAGGATATTTCACACTCATGAATCACGGCCTCGAGGCCGTCACCCTGGTTGGCGTGGAATCTGAACTCGCTAGCGTCGAGATGCATACAACCCGCACCGAACCGGCGGGCACCTCCATGCGCCCGCTCGCGGAAGTGATTATCGAACCCGATCAGCAAACCGTATTCAGGCCAGGTGGGCACCACTTGATGCTTCGTGACATCGCGACAGAAGCGTTAGCGGCCAAGTCACTGGCCGTGACTTTTCGGTTTGCCGACGGCAGCCGTCTACCCGGGGCGCTGGCCATCGTGCCAATGGACGAATGGATGCAGAATTCTGCTGGCGACCACAGCATGCACTAGCGGTGCCACAGCGCGTTAAACCACCAGTAAACCCAAGGGTGAAGGCGTTAAACCATCGGCATTTTCAGCATATCCCTTCATTGTATGGCACTCTATTTGAGCGCTTTCCTTATCATGTGAGTGAGAGCGACGTGGAACCGTTTGCAATCTGGATCCAAGAATTGAACCTGCGACCAATGGAACTGAAAGATGAAATGGAAATTCTGGCAGCGTGATGACGACACCATTGGTCCGGACCCGACCCAAGCTCATCCGCTAGGCGATGCTGGGGGCCTGGGAAGCCCCTCCGCCTACCGATCATTTTTCGTGACCGGGCTGACCATTGCCGCTATCTATCTTGGTGCGGCAGCGGCTCTAGGCATTTGGTGGAGCTTTGAGCCCGAGCGCATCGACGTAGCGAAGCAAACTGCAACAAGCAGCGGGAATTCCGACATTACGGGCTACACAACCACCGCCACCACAATTCAAGTCGCGCGCACGCTTCTGCACAAACCCGGTGGTTATCTGACCAATGACTTATTCCCCCCGGGCCTGTGGCTCGACAATATCCCGTCCTGGGAAATGGGTGCGCTGACACTGTTACGCGACACCGCTCGGGTTTACCGAAACGACTTCTCGCGGTCGCAAAGTCAATCGGCAGAGGACCCCAATCTTGCCGAAGCCGAGGGAAAATTCTTCTTCGACAACAACTCGTGGTTCCTGCCCGATACCGAGGGTGAGTACCAAGACGGCATCGCGTTCTTTGACGCGTATTTGCAACAGCTCGCCAACACCGCCGCCAATGACGCTCAGTTTTACGCTCGCAGCGACAACCTGCAGGTCTGGTTAGGCGCCATGGAAACTCGGCTGGGCAGTTTGTCTCAACGGCTGTCCGCCAGCGTAGGTAAGCGTCAACTGGATACTTCTCTCGCCGGAGACACCAACGCCAGCCAAAGCACCGCTACACCTGACGAACGATTCGTGCAAACACCTTGGCTGGAAATAGACGATGTCTTCTACGAAGCCCGGGGCTTTACTTGGGCGCTGATTCCTTTGCTTGAGGCCATTGAACACGACTTCGGTGACGTGTTGGACAAGAAGGCTGCTCGGGTTTCGCTGCGCCAAATCGTGCGGGAACTGGAACCCACTCAGGATATACTGTGGAGCCCTATGGTCCTCAACGGTGACGGGTTTGGACTGGTTGCCAACCACTCGCTGATCATGGCTTCCCATATTTCAAGAGCTAACGCTGCCATCATTGATCTGCGCGCCCTGCTCGCCCAAGGCTAATCATCCGTTTTCATTGGCAATTTGGCTGGCAAGTCCTTGTCACACTGTTATCATACGCGCGCTCTGAGGAGCGGGGCTTTGCCGTAAGCGTCATTGCGTTGGCCGGCTAAGGCGCCTCTACCTTTTCCATTTATCTGTTGGGGATACAAATGACTTCAACCCTCATTCCACCATTAGTTGGTGCCGCCGGCCTGTTAGTCGCCGTCATCATTTACGGCATTGTGCGTCGCTATGATGCGGGTACCGAAAGTTTGGTGAAAATTGCCGACGCCATTCACGAAGGCGCAATGGTTTTCATGAAGCGTGAATACAGCATGCTCGCCGCTTTTGCTGTGGTTCTGCTTATCGGTGTTTACTTCACGCCTGGGTTAGGCGAACACACTGCCGTTGCATTTTTGGCAGGTGCCTTATCGTCTGCATGCGCCGGCTGGTTCGGAATGTACACGGCAACACAAGCCAACGTGCGCACCACTACCGCAGCGCACAATGAAGGGCAGGCTGCTGCACTGTCGGTTGCCTTCTACGGTGGCTCCATCATGGGCTTGGCCGTTGCCTCTTTGGGCCTCATGGGTCTAGGCCTGGTTTATCTCTACTTCGGCAACGATCCGGAAAGCGCTCACCACATTCATGGCTTTGGCATGGGCGCCTCGGTTGTGGCGCTATTCTCCCGCGTTGGCGGCGGCATCTACACCAAAAGCGCCGACGTCGGTGCTGACCTGGTGGGCAAGCTGGAGCAAGGCATTCCAGAAGATGACCCGCGCAACCCTGGCGTAATCGCAGACAACGTTGGCGACAACGTTGGCGACGTTGCGGGTATGGGTTCAGACATCTTTGAGTCCTACTGCGGTTCAATGATCGCAACCATTGCCATTGCCTCTACCCTGGCACTGGGCTCTTTGAACCTGTTGGTGCCCGGAGCCAGCGAAGGCGATGCACGCGCAACGCTTATGTTCCTGCCGTTGGCGCTGGCCTCTACCGGATTGATCGCATCGATCATCGGTATCGCTATCGTCCGCAGCTTCTCTAACGCCAACCCAGCGGTGGCCCTGCGTATCGGCATGATCGGTACCCCGATTCTCTTTATTGCCGCAGCCTATGTCATGATGGGTAACCTTGGCGTATCCAATAATATCTGGCTGTCTGTGCTGTTCGGAGCCGCTGGCGGCGTGGGCATTGGACTAATCACCGAGTACTACACCTCATCCACCCCGGTCGTGCGCATTGCAGAGTCCGGCGAGACTGGCCCGGCCACGGTGATGATTACTGGCTTAGCCGTCGGCATGCAGTCGGTAGTTGGCCCCATTCTGATCATCTGCGCCATTATCTTCGTCTCCACCTCACTTGCTGGCTTGTATGGTGTTGGCGTGGCCGCTGTTGGCCTGCTCGCAACGGTGGGTATGACCATGGCCGTAGACGCCTATGGTCCAATCGCCGACAACGCCGGCGGTATCGCTGAAATGGGTGGCCTTGGCGAGGACACTCGAGCCATTACCGATTCTCTGGACGAGCTGGGTAACACCACGGCCGCCATGGGTAAGGGTTTTGCTATTGGCGCGGCGGCACTGGCGGCATTGGCCATCATCGCTGCTTTTGTTGAGACCGTTGCTGCCAACCGCGATGGTGATTTCCTGCTGCACATCGGTGATCCGAACGTGCTAATTGGTCTGTTCATTGGCGGCCTGGTGCCGTTCCTGATTGCCAGCATGACGATGACCTCGGTGGGTGAAGCCGCCATGGAAATGATTCAAGAAATTCGTCGTCAGTTCCGCGAAATCCCTGGCCTGATGGAAGGCACTGCTGAGCCCGATACCGCCAAGTGTGTTGATATCGCAACCACAGCGGCCCTCAAGAAAATGTTGATGCCTGGCATCATCGCCGTGGCTGTGCCCGTCGTAGTTGGCTTTGGCTTGGGCGCAGAAGCTCTGGGCGGCACCTTGGGCGGTGCGTTGCTTGGCTGCGTATTGCTGGCTTTGACCATGGCAAATGCTGGCGGCGCTTGGGATAACGCGAAGAAATTTGTTGAGAAGGGCAACCTTGGCGGCAAGGGCTCCGAGGTTCACGCGGCAGCCGTTGTCGGTGATACCGTTGGTGACCCATTCAAGGACACCTCTGGGCCATCCATGAACATCCTCATCAATGTTATGGCCATTGTCAGTTTGGTGATTGCGCCAGTACTGGCTTAGCACCAAACACTGGTGAATAAAAAAGGGGGCTTGGAGCCCCCTTTTTTTATCCGGGATTTGGCGCCCAGCCGCTTCTACCGCCGCGCTTTTTCCGCCCGCTTTTCTACAAAGTTTTCTGATTTTGGGACCTTTTCCCTTGTTTCATCGCTGCTTCGCGATGCCGAGGGCTAAGGTTGGGCAGCAACTACCACTTTGCAGGCAATTTTTTATCCACCAGCTGATTCTTCAGGCGCACGTATTGGGGCACCCCGCCTTTATAGGCAGGGTAATCCTCGCCAAGAATCAGCGGCGCCAGGTACCGACGAGCTTTGGCGGTGATGCCAAATCCGTCCTTACTGATGAAGCTCTTTGGCATAAAACGCTCAACGTTGGCTACTCTGGATAACTTCGCCTCGCCGATGGACCAGCGATAAGGCTGGTCGCTAGTGCGCACAATCGTCGGCATCACCGCGGTTTTTCCGCTCAGCGCAAATTCTACCGCCGCCTTGCCTAGGGCATAGGCCTGCTCCACGTCGGTTGCAGACGCCAAGTGCCGAGCCGAGCGCTGCAAATAATCTGCCACCGCCCAGTGATACTTATAGCCCAGGGTATCCTTGATTAGGTTGGCGACGGTTGGTGCAACGCCACCCAGTTGAGCATGGCCGAAGGCGTCCTTAGCACCACCAGCCTCGCCTAAGAACTTTCCATTGGCGTATTTCGCCCCTTCCGAGACCACGATCACGCAAAACCCTTTATCGCGCACGGTAGCCTTTACCTTGGCCAGGAAGGCTTTTTTGTTAAACGCGACCTCCGGCAGCAAAATGATGTGCGGTGCGTCGCCAGGCTGATCCTGGGCTAACGCACCCGCTGCTGCGATCCACCCCGCGTGCCTGCCCATGACCTCCAGAACAAAGACCTTGGTGGATGTTTCGCACATAGATTCCACGTCGAGGGCCGCCTCTTTTGTCGACGTAGCCACGTATTTGGCCACGGATCCAAATCCCGGGCAGGTATCAGTGAAGGGCAAATCGTTATCTACGGTCTTGGGAATACCAATACTGCGCAGCGGGTACCCCATCTTTTTGCTGAGCTGGGATATTTTGTTCGCGGTGTCCTGGGAGTCGCCACCGCCGTTATAAAAGAAGTACTGAATATTGTGCGCCTTGAACACCTCAATCAGACGGTTGTACTCGCGAGCATCGTCCTCCAGCGACTTGAGTTTAAAACGACAAGAACCGAATGCCCCACCCGGGGTGCTACGCAATCCGGCGATATCGCGCTTACTTTCCTTCGTTGTATCGATTAGCTCCTCGTTTAGCGCGCCCAAAATACCGTTACGCCCGACCAGCACTTTGCCAATTTTATCTTTGTGATCGCGGGCGGTTTCAATTACGCCGCAGGCTGACGCATTGATCACTGAGGTCACGCCTCCGGATTGAGCGTAAAACGCATTCGGCTTGGCCATGTTCTTTCCTTCTGGGTGTCGTTTGAACTGAAATCCGGCTCGGAAAATACGCTGAGCCGCGACGCAATTGTCCGTGAACCCACGCTTTTGTGCGACAATTTCCCGCACTCAATCGATGAAGATCTCATGCTTTACATCTTTTCTCTGTTCTGGCGAATCGCTCAACTGAAAAGCGGGCCAGAAAACTTACCCAGCAGCGGTTTTTTACTCATGGTCGTCACCACCGCGAATGTGGTGTTAAGCCTTGTGGTGTCCACCAGCATCGGCACCCAGCCTGCGGCCACCGTTGCAACAACCATCCTCACCAGCCTGGCGGCCCAGGCGTTAATCGTCTACGGGCTGCTGGCTTTAGTGGGCAAGCCAGCCCGATTAACCCAGACGCTAACCGCTTATTTTGGCTGTGATTTGCTGCTTAATTTGGTTATCGGCGCCAGCATTGCGCTCATGCGCTTGCTCAGCGTGGACTTTATGACCACCTTGGCCCTCGTGATTTTCTTTTGGAGCATTTTAATTTTCGGTCATATCCTGCGCCGGGCCATGGAAGTGCACCTGGCCATGGCCATCGCCCTGGCGTTTTTATTAACGCTGGTCACGGTTGCGCTGGGTCAGCTGGTTGTGGGCCAGACCTAGCGGGCGCAGCCCTGTCGATCACAAGGAGTTTTCCAATGCTGGGGCACCTCTACTTTTTAGGGATTGGCGGCACGCTAATGGGCAGTCTTGCCTTACTTGCCAAAGACATGGGCTTTAGGGTCAGCGGCAGTGACGGCAAAATTTATCCCCCGATGTCCGATCTCTTGGACGCTGCAGAGATCACCATTTACGAGGGCTTCAGCCCGGATCAACTGGATCCAGCGCCGGACCGGATCATTGTTGGCAATGCCAACCTGCCGCGCGGTAACGACGCCATCGAACACATATTAAACGCAGGGCTACCCTATACCTCTGGGGCTCAGTGGTTGGGCGATACGGTATTGCGCGACCGATGGGTCATCGCTGTTGCGGGTACTCACGGCAAAACCACTACGGCCAGCATGGTGGCTTGGATTCTGGAGCAGGCAGGCATGTCACCGGGTTATCTCATTGGTGGAGCCCCGGCGAACTTCGCGGCCTCGGCACGACTGGGCGCAACGCCGTTTTTCGTCGTGGAGGCCGACGAATACGACACCAGCTACTTTGACCGCCGCTCTAAGTTTGTGCACTACAGACCACGCACGGTGATTCTTAACAATCTGGAGTACGACCACGCAGATATCTTTCCGGACCTAGCGGCGATTCAAAAACAATTTCATCTGCTCATGCGCACAGTGCCCAGTGAGGGTTTGATTATTGCCCCCAGCGATAGTGAGGCCATTAGCGAGGTACTCAGCGACGGCTGCTGGACACCAATATCGCGAATTGGTCAGCGTGTGGGGAAGCGCCCACACCCTGAAGACAACGGCGAGCAATGGTCGTTTAGCGAAGACAAAGGCGCGCACGATCGTTTTACCGTGCTGCTAAACGACAAGCCCCAGGGCGAAGTGCACTGGCCGCTGTTTGGCGAGCACAACAAAACCAACGCCTTGAATGCTATAGCCGCAGCGCGACACGTAGGGGTTCCAACCCAGCTGGCCATTGAAGCGCTGTCGTCTTTTCGCGGCGTCAAACGCCGTATGGAGGTGATTTACCAGGACGAAAACATCAGCGTTTACGACGACTTCGCCCACCATCCAACAGCCATACGAACCACTCTTCAAGGTCTGCGCGCTCAGTACAGTCAGGACGAAATCGTTGCCATCGTCGAACCTCGTACCCACACCATGTCGTTGGGTTCGCTGCGTAACGAGCTCACCACCTGCTGCGCCGCCGCGGACAGAGTGATTTGGTTTCGCGGCGAGAACATCAAGTGGGACCTGCACGAGATTGCGGAACAATGCGTAGTGCCTGCCCAGATTGTCGATAACGTAGATAAACTGGTACAACAGTTAGCAGGAGAGGCTAATGCTGCCAATGACCGCAAAAGACATCTTGTCATTATGAGTAACGGTGCCTTCGGCGGCATCTACGAGCGGCTCGCTAGCGCCCTGACTTAGGGCCGCTAATCGCTTAGCGACGCAACGAAAAAAAGATCCAACGAAGGGGAACAACAATATGAACAAGCTACTCGCAAAGATCGCAGCAGGCCTGAGCCTGTGCGCGATGTTTTTTGGAACGGCCTACGCCGACGACGCCTGGTATCCCTCCAAATACGGCGCCGCTGACACCATCGGTGCCTTGAACGAACTGAGTGCAGACAAAACCAAGCAGGCGGCTGAACTAGTCAAGCTTGGCAAAACCTATGCCTTGGGCGTTGAAACCGGTCCAGATTCGCCAGCTTACTCGCCGCGAACCTACAGCATGACGGTACTTCAGCTTGACGATGGTATGGGCACTCCCAGGGGCAGCAATAAAGCCACCGGTAATGACGACCTGCTGACCTTTTGGATGGGTATCGGCAGTCAAATCGACGGTCTGGGCCACATGGGCGAAAATCATCGCTATTACAACGGCAATCTTGCTGCCGACTTCGTCACCCCCGTCGGTTTGTCTAAGCTCTCTATCGACAAACTGCCCCCCATAGCCACCCGAGGCGTGCTGCTGGACATGGCCAAACTAATGAACCAAGCGATTCTCCCAGAGGGCACAGCATTTAACAGCAAAGAAATAAAAGCCGCAGCCAAAGCCGCCAACATCACCATTCAGCCCGGTGACGTCGTGCTCTTTCATACCGGTTGGCTCAACGTGGCGGAGACCGACAAAGCTCGCTTTATGGCCGGAGAGCCCGGTTTGGGTTTGGAGGGGGCTAAGTATTTAGCCAGTTTGGGCGTCGCGGCCGTAGGCGCGGATAGCTGGGCTCTAGAGGTTCTACCCGGCGAAGATCCCGAGCAGTTATTCCCAGTGCACCCAGAGCTGCTGGCCAAGAACGGCGTCTACATTCTTGAAAACATGGACACTCGCGCCCTGGCCGCCGACGGCGCCACGGAATTCCTGTTTGTCTTGGGCGTCCCGCGCTTCGTCGGTGCGGTTCAATCGGTCATCAACCCCATCGCGATTCGGTAGGCAAGTTCATGCTAAAAGATAAGAACATCGTAATCACCGGAGCTGGCAGCGGTATTGGCCGGGCCACCAGCCTGTTGGCGGCAGGCTACGGCGCCAACTTGGTGTGTGTGGACGTCACCAACGACGCCGAGCAAACCGCCGCTGACATCAAGGCGGCTGGAGGTTCCGCCACAGCGGTACAGGCCAATGCCGCCGAAGAGGTTGAGGTTGAGGCCTTTATTCAACAGTGCGTGGATCTTTACGGCAGCATCGACGGCATTTACGCCAATGCCGGCGTCTCTGGCGGCGGCAAGTCCATTACCGAACTCACCCTGGAAGATTGGCAGCGCACCCTGAGCGTGAACACGGTAGGTGTCTTTCTAGCAGCAAAGCACAGCCTTAAACACTTTCTTGCCCAAGGTCACGGCGCCATTTTGTGCACGGCTTCGGTGGCAGGGCTACGGGCCAATGCTGGCGGGGTAGACTACTCAGCTAGCAAGGCCGGGGTAATCAGTATTGTGCAAACCACCGCCTATCAAACTTACGGTACCGGCGTTCGCATCAACGCCATTTGCCCGGGCCTAATCGAGACCGGGATGACCAAGCCGACTTTTGACCGCGCCCGCGAACGCGGTAGCGAGGACAAAATCGGGCAAATCAACCCGATGAAGCGTTTCGGTCAACCCAGCGAAATTGGCGAGATGGCGTGTTTTTTACTTAGTGATCGTGCCTCTTACGTCAACGGCCAGGCAGTGCCAGTGGACGGCGGGCTTTCCGCTTCCCATCCCTGGGTCTATCCGCGGTACTAACCGTTAAACAGTGCTTCTGGCATGTCCATGAGGACATCGGAATGGGCCATGATGCTTTTTTCTAAAGCCAAGGTTCTCGGTAGCAGACGGGCAAAGAAAAACCGTGCGGTTTGCTTCTTGGCCATGCCGAAGTCGTCATCCCCGGCACGATGAGCCATCACGCCCCAAGCCCAGGCGCACAAAGTCATGCCCATCAAATCAAGGAAATCGCAGGACACCGCGCCGGGTAAATTCGCGTCCTCGTTGCTTCGGGCGACCATGGATTGGGAAGCTCTGCGCAGGCGCGCGAAGGACTCTGCCACCTCGGGTTCAAATTGGGGGTCCATTTCGTATCCAGCAAGGACATCCAGCAGTTCCGTCAGCGTCTTGCCGCCGTCGCGCACAACTTTACGCCCGGCCAGATCCAGGGCCTGAATGCCGTTGGTACCTTCGTAAATTTGCGCGATCCGCGCATCTCGCACCACTTGCTCGACTCCCCACTCTTTGACGTAACCGTGGCCGCCCAAAATTTGTTGGGCCAGCACTGCGCCCTCTAACCCTCTGTCTGTCAAAAACGCTTTCACCACTGGCGTCAGCAGTTGTCCAAAGCGATCTGCCTGCTCATCTCCCTGGTGCTTGGCTTGGTCCAGCTGCATGCCGGCAAAAAAAGCAAAGGCGCGACAGCCGTCCATATAGGCGCGCTGGGTCAACAACATGCGGCGAATGTCAGGATGCACCAGCAAAGAATCCGCCTCGGCGTCAGGATTTTGCGCGCCGGTGGCGGCGCGGCCCTGAATGCGGTCTTGGGCATAGCGTGCTGAGAGCTGGTAAGCCAGGTCACCAGCACCCAGGCCCTGCAGACCTACGCTCAATCGCTCGTAGTTCATCATGGTGAACATTGCGCCCAGTCCCTGATGCTCTTCACCCAGCAAAAACCCCTGAGCCCCGTCGTAGTTAATTACCGAGGTGGCGCTGCCGTTGATCCCCATCTTGTGCTCTAGCGAGCCGCTGGCCCAGCCGTTGCGAGGGCCTAAGCTGCCATTCTCTTGGGGTACAAATTTCGGCACGATGAACAAAGAAATTCCCTTTGTGCCCTTGGGACCGTCGACGATTCGCGCCAGGGTCAGATGCACAATGTTCTCAGCCAAATCGTGCTCACCACTGGTGATAAAGATCTTCGTGCCAGTAATCTTGTAAGAGCCATCCGCCTGAGGTTCCGCCTTCGTGCGCATCATGCCCAGATCCGTCCCGGCATGAGATTCGGTCAGCGCCATCGCCCCGGTCCACTCACCGCTATAGAGCTTCTCCAAATAGGTGTTTTTTTGCTCTGCTGAGCCGTGAGCGTCAATGCTCAAACAAGCCCCGACGGTTAACGACCCGTACAAAAACAAACTGCTGTTGGCGGCCCAAAACATTTCCTCGATCAAGCCCGCCACACTTTTTGGCATTCCCTGACCGCCGTAAGCGGGGTTTCCAGACAAACCCAGCCAGCCGCCCTGAGTCAGCTCAGCAAACGCCTCTTTAAATCCCGGCGGCGTGGTTACCTCACCATCGTGTAACCGGCAGCCGTGCTCGTCGCCTACGGCGTTGAGCGGCGCCATCACCTGAGACGCCAGGCGCCCACCTTCAGCCACTACGGCTGCGATGACATCCGGCGTGAGCTCTCGATAGGCTTCGATTTCTGCCCAGCTTTTTTGAACGTCAAACACCTCATTCAGGAGGAAATCGGCATCGCGCTCGCGTGCTGTGTATTCCATGGTCTGTCTCGTTGTTTTTTCCCTGAAAGTTTAGCCCTGACCCCCACAGGGCACCACAGATTTTGCCTCGACAGCCTCTCGACTCTGCATATTTCTTGGTTCTGCGGCTGCCGCGTAGAGGGACCGAATCACGCGCTCCAAAAGGGCCGTGCGCTTACCAACCTAAGAGTCCACGGCTACTGGGCAACAGCCACTGCGAAGCCGATGATTGCCGGCCACGATACTTTGCACGCCCAGTCACGAGTCACGAATTGCCATGAAGCAATGGATCCAAACCGCATTGGACAGCTGCCTGCCCGGTTACTGTTTGCTCTGCGAGGCCGGCTTTGACCCGACCCAACCGTCGCCAGCGGATCATTTATGCAGCTATTGTCGTCTGGCCCTGCCGTTGAACCTGCATGCCTGTTACCACTGCGCGCTGCCGCTTTACGGTGAAACAACGTATCCACAGCCGGCTCAGCTTTTGGTCTGTGGTTCCTGCATCAGCAAGCCCCTGGCTCCGCGAACCTTTGCACCGCTCATTCATGAGGGTACGGGTGCCTATTTACTGCACCAACTGAAATTTAACGCCGGCGAAGCCGAGGGGCGCACCCTTGCCGCCATTATGCTGGCGCAGATTCGCCCCTACATTGCCGACAGCCCGCCAGACCTTTTACTACCGGTGCCTTTGGACTATTGGTCCTTGGTGAAACGCGGCTTTAACCAAAGCTCGCTGCTCGCTGCAGCCCTTGGCTCGGCTCTGCACATTCCCGTTGTTGAACATCTCGTCACGCGCCGTCGAGGTCCGGCCCAGCGCACCCTCAGCCGGGCCCAGCGTCAGCAGTTAGCGGGGCACCGCTTCCTCTGGCGTGGTGCCGGGAAACCGCTGCTGCAAAATCAGCGCGTAGCCATTATTGACGACGTTTTGACCACTGGCGCTACCGCTCGGCAACTGATTCATCTACTCAAACAGCATGGTGCCAGCACTATAGAAGTCTGGTGCGCTACACGAGCCGAGGCACCGCAACACTGAAAACAGATATCCGCCAGCCTTAGCTGTTACAGTGCGTTCATGTCTGCTTCAACGGAAACCACGGTACAAGCGCCCTACCACGGCCTGACTCCCGACGCGGTACTGGATGCGGTAGAAGCCGCAGGGTTCACCCCAACCGGCGGTTTGAATGCCCTAAACAGCTACGAAAACCGCGTATACCAGATAGCACTGGAAGACGGATCCTTCGTCATTACCAAGTTCTATCGCCCAGGACGCTGGTCCGATGAAGCCATCGAAGAAGAGCACGCCTTTACCCAAGGCCTGGCCGAAGCGGAGCTGTCAGTGGTGCCGCCAGTGCAGATTCAGGGCCAAAGCGTCTTTCACCATAACGGCTTCCGGTTTGCTGTTTTCCCCCGGCAGGGCGGGCACCCGCCGAACTTGGAAAACGAGGACGATCTGGAGGTGCTCGCACGCTCTATCGCGCGAATACATGCTTTCGGCGCGGCACGACCCTTTACGCACCGGGTATCTCTAACCGTTCAGCGACTGGGCTGGCAGAGCAGAGAGTTTTTGCTCGACAACAATTTTTTGCCCCTGGAAATGGAGGAGGCCTATCGCTCCACCACCGAGCAGCTGTTGACGAAAATCCAGCCTTTGATGGCGGACACCGAACTCACGGCAATTCACGGCGATTGCCACATGGGCAATATTTTGTGGCGCGACAATACCCCTCACTTTGTTGACTTTGACGACTGCATGCGCGGCCCTCCCATACAGGATCTGTGGATGCTGCTGAGTGGTGAGCGGGCCAACCAAACGCTTCAGCTCAATCTTATTCTGGACGCTTATCGGGACTTTTGTGACTTTGATCTGTCCACCCTGAACTTAATCGAGCCTTTGCGCACATTGCGAATCATGCATCACGCGGCATGGATCGCCAGGCGCTGGCAGGATCCGGCTTTTCCCATGGCCTTTCCCACTTTTGACTCGGTAAACTACTGGTCCAATCACGTCCTTGCCCTGCGAGAGCAGCTAGCCATGCTGGATGAGCCGCCTTTGGTGTACATGAGCTAGCGCTACGACTTCACAAGCACGTTTTGCCAAAACTTATGGCGGTTGCGGTCAGGTTGGGGGCGTTATAGCGTCTATGTTTAGTTTTAAGTTTTTGTGGTTTTCGTCTGAATTTTTATCCACAGGGCGCGGCGCGGTTGCCACACCTGCGAAACGGCGGAAACCAGCAGCAGCAGCAGCAGCAGCAGCAGCAGCAAAAATATGGTTAACAACCGTGGCAAAAAGGAGACTATCGTGGCACATACACAACCCATCGCCGCCGCCCAGGAACAAACGGACTTTGATGTGTTAATCGTTGGTGCTGGTATTTCCGGCATTGGCGAGGCTTATCACCTGCAGCAGCAATGCCCTACCAAGAGCTACTGCATTTTGGAAATGAAGGACACCTTCGGGGGTACCTGGGAAACCCACAAATATCCGGGCATACGCTCAGATTCCGACCTCTACACCTTCGGCTACCGATTTAAACCCTGGACCGGCGTACCCATCGCCAGCGCTGAAGCCATTTTGGAGTACATGGGCGAGGTCATCGAAGAAAATGCCATCGACCAACATATCCGCTATGGACACCGGATTACCCGCTGCAGCTGGTCTAGCGACGCAAACCAGTGGGTAGTGCAGGCTACCCGCACAGCCGACGGCGCCGAACTGACGTTTACCTGCAACTTCCTGTGGATGTGCCAGGGTTATTACGATCATGAAAACCCCAACATACCCAGCTGGCCTGGTATGGATCGTTACCAAGGACAGCTTGTTCATGCCCAGCTTTGGGACCCTGAAACCGATTACTCGGGCAAAAAAGTTCTGGTCATCGGCTCTGGCGCCACCGCCGCCACGGTGATTCCAGAATTTGCGAAACAGGCCGAGCACGTCACCATGCTGCAGCGCTCGCCCACCTATTTCTTTTGCAGTGAAAACCGCAACGAACTAGCGGATCGACTGCGGGAAATTGGTATTGATGAGCCCACCATTCATCGCGTCGTGCGAGCGCAAATTCTTTACGACCAAGACGTTCTCACCGAACGCTGTAAGACTGAACCCGATGCCGTGTTCGAGGAGCTTAAGGGCTTGATTCGTCACTACGCCGGGGAGGATTTCGAGTTCGAGCCTCACTTTACGCCGCGCTACCGACCCTGGCAGCAACGCCTGGCCTTTTGTCCCGATGGCGATGTTTTCCAGGCGGCTGCGGCTGGCAAACTGACGGTTGTCACCGACACCATTGATACCTTTACCGAAACTGGTGTGCGCACTACGTCCGGTGAAGAGCTGGAGGCGGACCTAATCTGCGTCTGCACGGGTTTCCATCTTGCCGTCATGGGCAACATCCCCTTTGACGTGGACGGTCAGACTGTGGACTGGCACGACACGGTTAACTATCGCGGCATGATGTTTACCGGTGTGCCCAACCTTGCCTGGGTCTTTGGCTACTTCCGAGCTAGCTGGACACTGCGGGTAGACCTGCTGGGTGATTTCGTTTGCGGCTTGTTAAACCACATGGACGACATCGGCGCCCGCCGAGTCGAGGTGGCGCTGCGCGACGAGGATGCCAGCATGGATATTTTGCCGTGGATCGAGGAAGACAATTTCAACCCCAGCTATCTGATGCGGGACATCGACAAGATGCCTCAGCGAGGTGCCAAACCCGAATGGCGTCACAATCAGGACTACTGGCTGGAAAAAGATGAAATTCCTTCCACTGACTTGGAGGCACCAGAGTTCGTTTACGACGGGGTTCGCGCGACAGAGCGCCCTAAGCAGGCAAAGTCTGCTTGATCCCCTGCCCTTGGGTAGTCGTCCAAGAGCAGCGAGGCTCTTCATCAGAAGCGCTAAAAAAAGCAGCGCTAGATAAAGAAACGCTAGAAAAAGAGACTCTGGGGAAATTAGGATTTAGGCAAAAATCCTGAAACGTTGAGCTAGGCAATCCCTAGCTCATCTCGATTACGCCAAATGTTCGCATACTGCTTCAGCAAATAAGACTGCTCTGCCGCCGGCAGTGAAGCCACCTCGCCCATGAGAGCGCGCACGGACGGGTTATTGGCCAATTCCTGAATGTCATGTCCTTCCAGCACCGCCTTGGCGTATCGATGCGTAGGGTATAAGCGCGTGTTCGCTACGATACTTCGATCGAGCTGAACCGCTAGATCCTCCAAGCTGGAGGCTTGGGTAATAGGCGTACCAAAAGTCAGTCGCACCCTGCCTTTGTGACCCATCAGACCTTGCACCATGCTTTCCAAATCTTCCTGTGGAGATTTTTTATAGCTACCGAATAAATCAATGGTAGCTAACTCGTGCGCCTTGCTCGGTCCACAGGGATCCAGCTCGTAGGACACGGCCACTGGCACTATTGGCGCTAGCTCCAGCAGCTGCTCCAGCGGGTCCTGGTCCGTGCTCTTATCGCGGTAAGCCAACAACAGCATTTTTAGCAGGGCTGGATCCGTACGATCAAAGCCGTCTTTGGCCCTGCCCTGCCGCTGGGCGATCCAGACCGATATGCCTTGCTGCAGGCATTGCTTCATGTAGCGGCTGGTTTGGGCGAGCGCCTGATATTGGGCCCTTGCACCCTCGACATTACGCTGCACCACAAAGCTTTTGTTCAAACGCATAAGATCCGCGGCCAGGGTGTTGCTCAACAGGTTATCTCCCACCGCCATGTGACAGGTATCGTGTCCAGCATCCTGGAGCAGATAATTCAGCAGGCTCGAGTCCATCAAAATATCGCGATGGTTGGAGATAAACAGATAATGCTCGTTTGGGCTTAGCCCATCTAAGCCACTCACCGACAACCGATCAACAGAGCGCTGGATGACGGTTTCAAACAGACCCGCAATGACTTTTTGACAGTCGCGAATGGACTGGAGCTTGCGCGTTTTCAGGCGCAAGGTCGCCTGAGTTAGCCATCGCCCCAGCGCCCGATTGCCCAACCAATCAGGCATCACCAACTGACTGGCTGCTTGAGCAAGCTCCTCAGACACCACCAAGCGAGCCAACACCCCTGGCACTTCGTGATCGTAGTAAGGGCGTATTGCGTCGAATTCAGACATGGTTTTTCTCGGTAACGTCCTGCTCGCAGGTGGTCAAAACGGCGGCACTGCCATGGCTTTATGTATTGCGCTAATGCAGATCCAAATGCCCATTAGCAAAAGCAGCATAAAGACACCTCGCTTCAGCGTCTGCTCTGACACCAACGGCGGGAACCTGCGGCCTAGCCATGCCCCCAGTATGACGGCTGGGGCGCCTAATCCCGCATATAGTAATACCGATGGCGTTAGGCTGCCGTCGAAAAATACAATCACCGTGCGAGCCCCGGTGGTCAAAAAGAAGTAGCTCAAAAGGGTCGCTCGAATCACAGGCAGGGCCAGAGGCTGACTGTAGGCAAACCACCCAAGCAATGGACCGCTAGCTGAGAAGAGACCGCCCAACACGCCCCCAACAACCCCCATGGACCAGGTCAATGGGGCGCCAGATTCTTGCTGCCAGCTTTGCGGACGAATGCTCATGGACAGGCCGCCAACGGTAATAAAAACGCCGAGACACAGCTCCAGCAGCCACAAAGCACTGTCATTAAGGTAAACCATCAGCCAGTAGCCCAGCAGCAGCCCGGGCAAAATCCCCAAGCCCAGCCAAGATAGCAACCCACGGTGAATATGCTGGCTGCTGCCTCGCAATGACAATCCAGCGTTTAACATGCTGAGGAAGCTCACCATGGCGGCCAGGGTCGGGATATCCAGCAATCGCAGGCCGCCAATCATCGCCACGGCAATCATGCCCAACGCAAATCCGGCAACGGCCTGAACGTAGCTGCCGAATAAAAGCACCAGCAGGATGATAAGCAGGGGAAGGTCAAGCATTGCCTCAGTCTGCCACACTCCACCGATTCAGTTGGACTTAGTTGGATTTAGTTGTCTCAGGAAAAACCCGCGCCTTACGTTCTGGCTAAATCAGCGATCTGTTAGTGTGTGCGGTCACGAACAAGGAATCGGCTCATGGATTTAGCCCTCAACCACAAAGTTGCCCTGGTCACCGGCAGTCATCGAGGCACCGGTCAGATTATTGCCAAAACACTAATCCAAGAAGGTGCTCGCGTATTAGTGCACGGTATGACCCAGGAACAGGCCGAAGCGTCGGTGGCAGAACTCGGCAGCGGCACTGCGGTTTGGGGGGACATTGTTACCGGTGACGGCACCCAGGAGCTGCTTGCCCAATGCCAGGAGTTTGCAGTGTCGATTTTAATTAACAACTTCGGTGCCGCTGATGCGGGTAACTGGCAGACCCAGGACGAGGCGGCATGGCTGCTTGCCTACCAAAAGAATGTGCTGTCCGCCCAGCGTTTAATTGCGGCCATGCTGCCCAGCATGACGCTATTGCCATGGGCCAGAATCATCAACCTGGGCACTGTAGGCTCCACTGCGCCAAATGCTCGTATGCCTGCCTATTACGCCGCCAAGGGCGCCCTTGCCAACATGACAGTTGGTCTGGCCAAGGAAGTTGCCGGCAGTAACATCCGGGTTAATCTTGTATCCCCAGGCATGATCCTCACCCCGGAGGTTGAGGCCAACTACATGCGCATGGCGGCGCAAAAGAACTGGGGAGATACCTGGGAGGAAGTAGAGGCCCAGATCGCTAAAGACATTCCCATCAGACGCATCAGCCGACGCGAGGAAGTTGCCGGTTTAGTTGCTTTTTTGTGCAGCCCCATCGCCGACGCCATTCACGGGCAGAACATTCGTATGGACGGCGGTCAGCTGGGGATCGTGGACTAATGGAACGACAGCCTATCAATCATCTATCTTTGCGTATGGCTGGCGTGGTCCTGATCCTGGCCGTGCTGTTTATCCTTGACCTGAACCAAAACGATGCGACAAATCAGCTGTGGCTGCCGTTGTTACTAGCCGCCGGCGCCTACCTGATGACGTTATCGAGTATGGCCGTGGCGATCGCCATAGGCACTCTGGCGATTCTCCATGCCGATCTGGGCTCTGGATTCTGGGTATCCGCCAGCGCTTACCCCTTACTGGTCCTAATCAGCGGTTCATACATTGGCTGGGTTTTGCTGCAGCGCTTCCGCCAGCGCATTAAGGACACCCACGAAGAGCGTTGGGCGCACCGACAGCGCGAACCAGAAGAATGAAAACCAAGGGCATCCTCTTCGACTTTGACGGCACCCTTGTGCCGAACCTGGACCTTGCCTCAATGCGCGGCCAGATCGCGGCTATGGCCAAAGCCGCCGGTGTGCCAGATCAAGTTTATGACGGCCTATACATCGTCGAGATTATTGACGCCTCCCATGCTTGGCTAGCGGCGCAGACAGCGCCGGGAGCGACGGATCCAGAAGCCTACGCCGCCGCCAGTCACCAACGAATCAGCGATATCGAGCTGGAGGCGGCAGCGCAAACTGCGCTGTTCGGTCAGGCTCGGCAGGTACTAACGCAGCTGCGCCAAGCGGGTTATCAGCTCGGGATTGTGACGCGAAATTGCCGCGAGGCCGTACTCACCATGTTCCCAGATATGGCTGAATACATTGATGCCCTGCACGCCAGAGACGACGTACAGTTTCTAAAACCGGACCCCCGTCATCTGCGCGCCAGTCTCCAGGCTTTGAGTGTGGAGGCATCCAACGCCATCATGGTCGGCGACGGTGCCCTGGATATGCAGGCCGGTCGTGAATTAAATATGCAGTGTCTTGGCGTGCTTACCGGCAGCAATGATGCCCATGCCCTGACCGCCGCAGGGGCTGATCGGGTTCTTGAGGACTACCGAGAGCTCGTTGGCCTGCTCACCTGATTCGGGTCGTGCCCAGGCCGTTCAATTTGTCGCGAGGAAACACTATGAACCCAATCGTTACGCAGTTGCTGCGTTACCCAGTGAAGAGCATGGGTGGCCACCCGATGCCTGCCGTGTCCTTAACCGCAAAAGGCATTCCCGGCGACCGCGCTTGGGCGCTGAAAGACGAAGAGCGCGGAGGCATCAAGGGCGGCAAGCGCTTTCCTCAGCTGCTGGAGATGCAGGCACTCTTTGCTCAGGAGCCAACGGCGGAGACGGTCTCCCCGGAAGTCTCCATTACCCTGCCCGGCGGCGACGTGGTATCGACGTCAGATCCGCGAATAAACAGCATCCTAAGCGATACTGTAAATTCGCCGGTGAGCATTTGGCCGCTGCTGCCCGAGGATCAACTGGACCACTATCGGCGGCCTGCGCTAGCGCCAGGCACCGATCCCGAGGCTTACTTTCGCGAGGTCTTCGCGCGCGCGCCGGATGAACCGCTGCCAGATCTTTCCGTGTTCCCAGAGGAGCTTTTCATTTACGAATCCTCGCCAGGCACCTATTTCGATGCGTTCCCCATTTTGCTCATGAGCCAGGCGAGCCTGGATTATTTTCAGCAAGCCATGGCCGATCAAAAACAGACCTGCCAATTTGATCTGCGCAGATTTCGCCCCAACGTGCTGGTCGAAACCGAAGAAGCCGGCTTTCCAGAGAATACCTGGGTAGGCAGGCGCGGCAAGCTAGGCGAGTCCATCATCAAGGTTGAGACCGTCTGTCCGCGCTGTGTAATGACTACTCATGGGTTCAAGGATTTGCCTAAAGATCCAAAAATCATGCGGCACCTCGTCAAAGACAACGGCGGGAATCTGGGCGTCTATCTCAGCGTTGAGCAGCCCGGCAACGTCTCTATAGGCGATACGCTGGATTGGCTGGATTGATCCCTAGGCGAACCGAGTAGGTCGGGCCTGTCGGTCGAGCTCCTAGGTTGGGCTTGTAGGTCGGGCCTGTAGGTCGGGCTTTAGCCCGACGAAGACGCGTCGGCCTGAAGGCCGACCAGCGGGGGGTGATGTTTGTAGGTCGGGCCTGTAGGTCGGGCTTTAGCCCGACGAAGACGCGTCGGCCTGAAGGCCGACCCACGGGGGGTGATGCGTGTAGGTCGGGCCTGTAGGTCGGGCTTTAGCCCGACGAAAATGATGCGCCTAGGCGATCAGTTACTACCGGTTGGCACCTCATTAAAGGACATACCCTTGTCCATACGCGGCTCTTGCGGCATACCCAACACTCGCTCGGCGATAATGTTCGCCATGATCTCGTCGGTGCCGCCGGCAATCCGGCCACCCGGCGCTCCCATGTAGGTTAGCTGCAGCAGGCCGGCTTCTTTGGACAGGTTTTCGTCCCAAATCGCGCCGCTCATTTCCAGCAGGTCCATGCAGTAGGAGGCCATTTCTTGCGTCTTAGGCGCACCCACCAGCTTGCCGATGGAGTTCTCGGGGCCTGGGATTTCACCACGGGACATAGCCGTCATGGAGCGATAGCCGGTAAAGCGCAATCCTGATTCCTGCACATACCAGTCCGCTAGCTTGGCCCGAACCGCACTGTCCTCGATGGCTGGCTTATCATCGATCATCACCTCGCTGGCGATTCGATAAGCAACGTCAACGTTAACCCCGGCTCCACCACCGCCAATAGCCGCCCGCTCGTTCATTAGCGTTGTCAAAGCCACCTGCCAACCCTGACCCACTTCACCCAGGCGCTGGCTGTCTGGAATGCGTACGTCGGTGAAGTAAACCTCGTTGAAGTTAGCGCCGCCGGTCAGCTGCTTAATGGGCTTGATTTCTACACCCGGCGATTTCATGTCGAGGAAGAAATAGCTCAGGCCTTTGTGCTTGGGTACATTCGGATCGGTGCGCACCACCAAGATCCCGTAGTCCGAATAATGCGCACCGGAGGTCCATATTTTTTGGCCGTTGATAACCCAATCATCACCGTCCCGCTCGGCCTTGGTGCGCAGAGCCGCAAGGTCAGACCCACCAGCCGGTTCTGAAAACAGCTGGCACCAAATCTCTTCACCGCTGGCGAGCTTGGGCAAAAAGCGCTCGTGATGCTCAGGCTTGCCCCAGGTCATTAGGGTTGGGGCCGCCATGCCCTGCCCGATCACGAAGACACCGCCTGGGGTGTTGTATTTCGCTTCTTCCTGATTCCAGATCACCTGCTCAATCGCTGTCGCCTCGCGGCCGCCATACTTTTTCTCCCAGCGAATGCAGGCCCAGCCAGCATCGTACTTGCGCTTCTGCCAAAGTTTGGCTGCTGCAATCTCATCCAGCCCGGCCAACTCTTCTTGGCTGGGCACGTTCGCTTTCAGCCATGCCGCGGCTTCGGCACGGAACGCTGCTTCTTCTGCTGTGTCGTTAAAGTCCATGGTTTTTCCTCAATAAAATTCTGTTTCTGAACCGTCCAGCGCTGACGCTAGGCAGCATTATTTTGTTCGTAGGCGGTGATTAAACGATCCTGCCAGTATCCTTCGCTGCCAACGTTGACCCCCAACAGTTTCGCTCTTCGGTAGTAAAACTGGCAGTCAAACTCCCAAGTGAACCCCATCCCGCCGTGGGTTTGCACGTTCTCCTCCGCAGCGAAAACGGCTGCTTGAATTGCGCCTACGCGGGCGGTGGCAGCAGCTAACGGCAGTTCGGCGCTGTCCGTATTCAATGCCCAAGCCCCGTAATAACAGTTGCTCCGAGCCAGGGTGTTTTTCACGTACATGGACGCAAGCTTGTGCTTAATGGCCTGATAAGAGGCTATGGCTCGTCCAAAGGCGTATCGACCCATGGCGTAGTCTCGCGCTTGGATCATGGCCGCATCCGCCAAACCCACTTGCTCCCAGGCAAATAAAACAGCTGCCCGGTCTAATAGGCGCTCGGTAGCGGCCCATCCCGCACCGTCACCGCCGAGCAGCTCGGCACTGGCGTCGTTGAATTCAAGCACAGCATGGCCGCGCGAAAAGTCCAGCGTGCGCACAGCTTCTCTGCTGACGCCGGGCTGATCAAGCTCCACCAGATACCAACTCGCACCGTCGCCAGCGTCTGATGCCGCAACAACAATGGCAAAGTCTGCCGCTCTGCCGTCGGCTACTGGAATCTTGCGGCCGGACAAACCGCTATCGCCCATGCGAGTTTTCAAACTGCTTACGCTGGGGCGGCCGTTGCCCTCTGCTAGCGCAAAAGTGCCAATCGCTTCGCCGGCAGCTAACAGCGGCAGCCACTTATCTTTTTGCGCCTGAGAACCACAGGCCAACAGGGCCTCGGTGGCCAGATACACTGACGAGCTAAAAGGTACCGGCGCCACAGCCCGGCCCAGTTCTTCTGCGATCACAACCAGCTCTAGATAGGACAGACCCAGCCCGCCAAATTCTTCAGGAATTACCGTTGCGGTCCAGCCCATTTCGCCAATTTTTTTCCACAGCGCCTCGTCATAGTCGGCGTCGCCGTTGAGTACCGCGCGCACCGCCGTTGGCGGGCAATGTTCACTTAAAAAGCCACGAGCCTGTTCACGAAGCAGCTCTTGCTCTTCAGAAAATTCAAAATTCATTTAGTCTCTCCTCTCGCTCTATTTCCCCGTAAGCCGCCAAATATAGCAGAGGTTCCAACGCTTCTTCGATGCCCAATTAGCCCGCAGACTTGGACACACCGGCGCAAAGCAAACGGCATCCTCTTGGGCTTTTACGATAAACTGCGCCCATGACCATTCCCGCTTCCGATAAACAGGCCACCGACTTCAGCGACCTCGGCTTCATCCGAGTAGCTGCTGCGACGCCAACGTTAACCATCGGTGATCCGATTGCTAACGCCAAAAAAATTCTCAGCCAAACCCAAAGCCTGGCAGATCAGGCGGTGGGTTTGGCGGTGTTCCCGGAGCTATGTCTCAGCGGCTATTCCGCCGAGGACCTGTTTTTCTCCGAAGCACTGCTCCGGGACACTCGAGCCGCACTGAAAGTCTTGTGCCAGACGCCATTGCCGCTAATCACTGTTGGCGCGCCCTGGCGCCTGGCCGACGGACGCCTGCTGAACTGTGCCGTCATCATTGGCTCAGGCCGAGTCCTGGGCATGATTCCAAAATCCTTCTTGCCCAACTACAGCGAGTATTACGAGCAACGTTGGTTCGTTTCAGGCAGCGACGTTAATGAAACTCAGGTAGACGCGGATCTCGGCACTTTTCATGTGCGGGTCGATCAACTGTTTGCCCTGGGCCCATGCTGGGTTGGCGCTGAGGTGTGCGAGGATCTTTGGGCACCCATAAGCCCCGGCACCCACGCAGCCCTGGCCGGCGCCGATATCATTTGCAACCTCTCCGCCAGCAATGAGCTCATCAGCAAAGCCGAGTATCGGCGCAGTCTGGTGACAATGACCAGTGCCAGCAACTTTTGTGGTTATGTTTATGCCAGCGCCGGCGCTTTGGAGTCCACGAAAGACGTGGTTTTCGGTGGCCATGGCTTGATCGCTGAAGCCGGCACCCTACTGGCGGCAAGCCCTCGCTTTGAACTTGCCGAGCAAACCCTGGTTGCCGAGATTGATCTGACACGGTTGAGCCACGACCGGCATTTGAACAGCACCTTCGCGCAGATGCCCCGGCAGCGGCCCTATCGCAAAGTCGAGACCGGCTTAAGCCTACTGCCACTAGCGGAACTAAAACGACAGTTCAGCAAGCAGCCTTTCGTGCCAGAGGACGAAGACGAGTTCGCAGCCCGGGCCCAGGAGATTTTACAGATCCAAGCCACGGGGCTGGCCCGACGCATGCTAGCGGCCAATTGCCAGCGCCTGGTCATTGGTTTGTCCGGCGGCCTGGATTCCACCCTTGCGTTTTTGGTGGCCAAAGACGCGCTATCAAAGCTTTCCCTGCCCCCAGACCATTTGGTCGCCCTGACCATGCCTGGCCCAGGTACCACCAAGGGCACCCTGAGCAATGCCCACCAGTTGGCTCAAAGCAGCGGTGTGACGCTTCGTGAAATTAGCATTGACGCTGCCGTTACTCAGCACTTGTCCGATTTAGAACACGACGGGGCCCACGACGTAGTCTTCGAAAATGCCCAGGCCCGGGAGCGTACTCAGCTGCTTTTTAACTACGCCAACAAAGTAGGCGGCATTGTGGTGGGCACCGGGGACTTGAGCGAACTCGCCCTTGGCTGGGCAACCTACAACGCCGATCAAATGGCCAACTACAACGTGAACGCCAGCGTACCCAAGACTCTGATGGCTTACCTCGTGCGGTGGTATGCCCAGCATCGGGCACCAAGCGAATTGGCTGCGGTTTTGCAAAGCGTCTTGGCGACACCAATTAGCCCAGAATTAATTCCGCCTGAGAACGAGGAGATCAGCCAGCGCACCGAGGACCTTGTCGGCCCTTACGAGCTTCACGACTTTTTTCTCTATCACTGGCTTCGACACGGCGCTTCGCCAACAAAGATCTTTCATCTGGCGCGACTAAGTTTCGCCGGTACTTACGCACCTGAGATTATCCAACACTGGCTGCAGCAATTTTTCCGCCGTTTCATGACCCAACAATTCAAGCGCACCACCCTGCCGCCGGGACCCAAAGTGGGCAGCGTCAGTTTGTCCCCCCGAGGCGACTGGCGCATGCCGGACGAGGCCGGTTTTCAGCAGCTGCTCACTGAAGTAGCCAACCTGCTCGGCGAAGACAACAACACGGAATAGCCGCAAACAATTAACTTTGCTCCGAGAGACTCTTATGACATCACGCATTTCTTTGTTCATCTCTTTGTTCATCTCTTTTTTCTTGGCCGGTCTGCTTCTGCTGCTGGCCAGCCCAGTGCAGGCCAACAGCAAGCACTGTGGAGATCAGGGGGTTTGGGTTGAGATTCTCGGCGCCGGCAGCGGTGAGCTAGACGATGGTCAAGCGTCACCCAGCTACTTGATTTGGCATGACAACGTGGCCCGAGTGCTGATTGACGTTGGCTCAGGCGCGCAAATTGGTTTTGAGCGGTCCGGGGCAAGTTTTGAAACCATCGAGGCCATCGCGTTAACCCAGCTAAGCCCCGAGCACAGCGGTGACTTACCGGACTTTATCAGCGCAGCGCAAAGTGATACTCGAACCATGCGGTTAAGCGTGCTGGGCCCTACGGGAGACGGCCTAGACCATTTGTCTACACGGGAATTTATGCAGCGCTTGTTCGGCGCGGACGGTGTGTATCCTTATCTCGCCTCAGCTATCAAACCGCGAGCCAGTTTGGGTTATAGGATTCGCAGCGTTGACATTCAGGCTTCCGGCTCAAAACGCTGGGCGGGTTACCAGACCGAGCACGTCAAGATCACGGCTATTCCAGTGCATTCTGGCGACATTCCTGCCCTTGCCTGGCGAGTGGAGATCGACGGTCAAGTCATCGTCATCACCGGTGATTTCAACAACTCTAAAAACCTGGTAGCCAAGTTCGCGAAAGATGCCGATGCATTGATCGTTAGCCACGCGATTCCCGAAAACGCTCGAGGCACCTTGCGGGAGTTTCATAGCAAGCCCTCTCAGCTGGGGCGTGTGGCCGGTCAGTCGGCGGCGCGAATGCTTATTTTGGGTCATCGCAACAGCCGTACCCGAGGGAAAGAAAGCTTGAGCCGGGCCGCCATCGAACAACATTACGACGGCCCGATTTTGTTTGCTAACGACGCAGAGTGTTGGGGCCTGTAGCCCCGACAATCGAAGTCGCTGGGGAGCCGCTAGCGGGCACCTGCGCGCAGGTAATCTGCCGCTAAACGCGACATGGCATGAACGCCCATCGGCAGGGCACCCTCGTCGACATAAAAGAACGGCGAGTGATTAGGAATGGCTTGGTCCGCAGGCACATCGGCTGGACGGCCACCGATGAAAAAGAAAAACCCCGGGATCTGCTCCTGAAAAAACGAAAAGTCTTCAGCGCCTGTAATCAAAACCGGCTGAGAAACCTGAGCTTCGCCGTAAACATCTTTCAGCGTGGGCGCTAACTGCGCGGTCAGGTCCGCATCGTTGTAGGTCACTGGCACCCCAGGATCGATTTCTAGCGTTGCCGTTGCACCCTGGGACTGCGCAACCTGGGTAACGACTCGCTCAATCTTCTCGTGCACTTTGGCTCGAACCGTTGGGTCAAAGGTGCGAATGGTACCGCTGAGTTTCGCCGTTTCCGGCACGATGTTGTTGCGCACGCCGGCCTCAAACTGGCCCACGGTGACCACCACCGGGTGCTGGGTAATGTCGACCTGCCGGCTGACGATGGTTTGCAGACCATTGACGATTTGCGCGCCAACAACAATTGGATCGACACCGGCCCAAGGTCTGGCGCCGTGGGTCTGGCTGCCGGTGATTTCCACATCGAAGCGCTGGGCGCTTGCCATGAATCCAAGGGACCGATAGCTGGCCCGGCCAACCTCATCGCCTTGAGAAATGTGTAGACCGATAATGGCATCAACGTCGGGACTTCCCAGTACGCCTTCCGCGATCATCATTTTCGCGCCGCCGTTCTCACCCTTGGGTGGGCCTTCTTCCGCCGGCTGGAACACGAACTTTACCGTGCCGGGCAGTTCCTCACGAACCGATGCCAGCACCTGCGCGGCACCCATCAATATTGCTACATGATTGTCGTGGCCGCAGGCATGCATAACCCCGACGTCCTTGCCCTGATATTCACCCCGCACCTTGGAGGCATAGGGCAAACCTGTTTTCTCCTCTACTGGCAGGCCGTCCATATCGGCGCGCAGGGCCACAACGGGGCCGGGCTTCCCGCCCTTGAGCACACCCACCACGCCGGTATGAGCAACCCCGGTCTGTACTTCCATGCCCAAGCTCTGCAAGTGCTTGGCAACCAGGGCCGAAGTTCGAAACTCGCGGTTCGACAGCTCTGGGTTTGCGTGAATATCACGGCGCCAGGCGACGACGGATTCATTCACCGCTTGAACCTGAAATTGGATTTTGGCATTTAGCTCGTCCGCGGCCACCGGCATTGAAGATACAAATAACACTCCAGCCCAAAGCGGAACCTGGCGGCAAAGATTTTTCAGTAAAGGGGGCATAACTCTCTCCTAACGAATTCACTCAACCTAACGCAAACTAGAGCGTGTGACTATTGCCACCCACGTTCTTTTTTCAGCTCAGTAAACCCCAGTTGATCTTGCATTTGCGCCACAAAGTTGGGGTAACGCACGGACAATTTCGCCACATCAAAATCTCGGGCGATCTGCTCACGTTCTTCATGCTCTAACAAGAACTTGAAGACCTGAATGAGCACCCACTCATGGGTATTCGTGCCAGCGCACAGGGTCGTATAAAAGTCAGCGCTCATGACGACCCGGTGATGCGTTTCGGCGCTGCCCTCTAACACCACCTCGTAGACATCCATGCCAACCCTATTCACACTGATCAATCCAAACCTCCAATCACTGATGGACCTGCCAATCATGACCGAAATCACCGCTGACACAAACGCACTGTGCGAGGCGCTTCAACACATTTGGCACGAGCAGATTCCACTGTCCGCAGCCATGCAAATGCAAATTACCGCCTTTAACGGTGATGTGCTTGAAACTCGAGCGCTGCTGGCGCCTAACGTCAATGTTCACGGCACGGCCTTTGCCGGCAGCCTGTACGCCATACAGGCTCTTACTGGCTGGGGAATGATGCACCTGCAGCTCCAACTGAATGACCTGGATGCCTCCATCGTCATTGCCAGCGGTCAAATCGACTACGCCAAGCCCGTTGCCCAGGACATTGTTGTGCGCTGCAGCTTTGGCGAGCACGCTGGAGAAATGGCGAAGCTTAAAGCATCTGGAAAAGGTCGGTTTCCCCTGGCTTGTCAGGTTCTGCTCGCAGATGGACAAACTGCCGGTGAATTCTCTGGAATCTACGCCGTGCGCCTTAATCGCTGAGCCAGCCAAGCACTGGCGCGAACGGCCAAGGCTATTAAGCCCAAGATGGACATTGCCCTGGCCCACTGGGAAGACGCAAACAACGCTTGAGCGACAAAGGTCTGCATGAAAATTAACCACAGGTAGTGCATGCCTGTCAGATGCAGGCGTCGCCACCACACACCCAGCTTGCGTCGGCCAGCGCTGTTACTGGTCAGTGCCATAGCCCATAAAAGCGCAAAAGCCGCACCGCCAAAAACCAGGGTTACCCAGCTCGTGGGCTCTTCGGTCACAGTCAGATAGGCCCAAACGTAGCCAAAGTGCACCGTATGGCTTAACGCCGCAGCGAGCCCAATATAAGGTCGCAGATTCAGCAGCGTTTTGCCTTGACCACTCAGCTGCCAGATTGGGCGAGCGAGATACGCCAACAGCAGCAGGCCAAAAGCCAGCCGCGCGGTCACTCGAAGCATGTAGCCGATATGGTCGTTCATTGGCGACAGATTTACCGACCCCCCTGGCACCGCGCCCTGCACCAAGTTCAGCGCTGGGAACAACACTAAAGCCAGCGCCGTAGCGGCGATGAGCCAGCGGCCCGTTACTTGATTTGTGGTCAACATGGCGCTGCCACCCGGTTTGCGTGGTGAGGACAAATGTCGAATTGCAAAATCCTGATCATGGGCGACCAGGCGCTCGAAACGTGAGGTTGCTGGTAATGCCAAAGACGCCTTCGGCCCGCCCGGCGCGTATTTGCGGACGAAACACCCAGCTACTGACGGCCTGCAGCGCAGCAGCATCAAACAGACCCGGCGGACTGCTCTGAACAACCAAAAGATTTTTCACCCGGCCTTCAGGCGTGACGTCATAACGCACGGTCACGAGGCCCTCAATACCACGTTCTTTCAGTGCTGGGGGGTAAATCGGCGCGCTGCCGCTGACTAACTGTAACGGGCGATTGTCGGTTTTTTTGCCCCTTTCATTCTTTGTTTCAAGACCTGCACATGCTGCAAGTAAACTCACGACCAATGCCATAGCCAACAAAAACAACAGCCGTTTGCCGCAAACGTTTCGCCCACTTGTCACTCGCAATTCGCGCATGCTCACCCCCTCTCTGATTATAATGTGATTTCCTCAACACAGGGTCTACAGACCACACCGATGACAGCAGACCAACACGACCAATTTGTGAACAAAAGCCCAGACCTAGACGACAACGTTGAAGCTAAGGAAGACCAAGCGCTTACCTTGCCGCAAATGTTTGGCAGCGCTTTTGCGGCCATGATTGGCGTGCAATCCAAAGACAAGCGAGAGCGGGATTTCGCTAAAGGCAAGGCCAGTCACTTTATTATCGTTGGCGTGGTGCTTACCGCAGGTTTTGTTTTGACCATGGCCGCCGTCGTCACCTTAGTTTTGTCGCTGGTCGGTTAGGGCCGCGCAAGAGGAACTCGCGCCAGCGTCGGTTTAGGCCAGCTCTCCAGCTACGATGTCGGCCATCACTTGGGCTTGAGCTTGGAAGTCACCAAACAGCGCTAATTGCTGTTGGGCGCGCTGCAAGTTATCGCCGTGCCGCGGTACAGCAAAGTACTGATCGCCGTTTAAATGGTCGGTCAAAAAACGTACCCCCAACATGTAAGCCAAATAAGCCGGCGCGCTGACCACGCAACCTAAATCCAGCTTTTGTTGACCTCTGCCCGCAACAAAACCTTGGACGCAGGCACGGTAATCTTCCGGGTTAAAGCCCCCCCGACTGAAGGCAACCGAACGAACTAGATCTCCGAAGTCCCATGCCCAGTGGCCGTGCATGTTGTTATCCAGATCAATAATCGCCAACACTCGACGGCCTGCCCGATCAAACAACACGTTGTTAATTTTGCAGTCACCGTGAATTAACGCGTTGGGCGTATTTAGCTCTTCAGGCCAGCGACGGTGGTTTTGCACAAGCTCGACCCAGTGCTTGGCCTGACTTAGTTCCTCCGCCGGCGACTGCTGCAGCACCGCATCAAACTGCGCCAGGTAAGCTGGCAGGTGCAAAAAATCTGGGATCGTGTGCTTAAGCTGATGAGGTTGCAGCGACTGCAGCCCTCGCTGGTACGATCCAAAAGCTTGCCCCGCGAGATAGATTTGCTGCCGATTTTGCGGCGGATCAAAGGTGGCAGAGCCATCGACGAAGCGCCACATCCGCCAGCAGGCTGGGGCCTCCTGGCCCGCGTGCTTGACCACAAAGGCCCCCTGAATTGTCATCATCAGCTGGGGTACCTGATACTGTTCGATGTAGTCCGGATTGTCTGTCAAGGCACCCAGAACCAGCTGAGTTTGTGCTGTCAGCAAGTCAATGTCCTGATACACCGATGCGTTAATCTGTTGCAGCACATAACTTGCACCGGGATTACTGGCGTCGGTGACTCGATAGGTGCGATGGATGTGGCCTTGACCCAGAGGGTCTATGGACCCGGGCTCAAACCAGGCACGAGCTGCCGCCGCTGCCAGGCCGTGGGCATCAGGCATCTTTAGCCTCGGGATCCTCATCGGCAGGTTCTTCCGTTAGTGCCCAGCGCCAGCGCACTAGGGGTGCGACCATGTACTCGCCGTAGGGTTTATCCAGAGTCTGCAAACGCTCTAAGACCTGCTGGCGAGTCAGACCACCCTCGTCCATGGCTACCAAGGCCATTGCGCCGTGAGCCAGCGCATTTACAGCCGGCCTCAACTCGTCCAACAATGCCCGCGCTTCAATTTTCTCTAACATTGCTTGCACGCGGCGTGCACTTGCAGCCAAATCCAGCTCATCCAGCCGTCGGGCGGCCATACTCTCAGGCAGCAGCCTATCCACCACTCGGGTCAATGGCGTGGCCAACACATAGGGGCGAGCCTGGGGCATTTCGCTTCCCTGGATGCGCGCTTGCAAAGCCTGCTGACCAAGCAAACGCCCGTACCATTTCACCGGCTCCAGCAAGCAGATCACTTCCACTTCCGCAGGTTCAAAACCCATAGAGCTAAGCCCCTGGCGAGCCAGCAGCTCTGGGTCTTCAGGTAGGCTGAGCCAGCAGGCTTGAAGGCGGGCGTACATGTCGGCCACATCAGTGCAGTTCTCAGGCGACCACAGACGCTCAGCCACCGCGGGTAGCCGACTCCAAAGACGGGTTGGCAAGACCTCCGGGGTCACCAGCTCTGACCAGAGGCAGGCCTCACCACCCATAACGCTAATTTCACCATCATAGTCTATGGCCTGCTGACGCCACTGCTTGGTCCACTCGATGCCGTCAGCCACATGAGTTAAACGCGGATCCCGCTGCAGAGAGTCCTCCAAATCCAACCACTGAGCCTGAGAGAGCTCCGGATCGAAGCCGTAGTGCACGTCAGCCGGATAGTGCAAATCAAGGTAATAGGGAGCCGACACCAGCACCGGCAGGTCCTTAGCAAGCCCGCGATCACGGGTGGTGGCACCCCGCCAGTTTTGTACTACGCAATCTGGCATGTCCGAATGCAGGACTTCGTCCCAAGCCACGGGAATTTTTCCCTGAGCGCGCACCATGGCGCAGACCCGAACCAGAAACTCGTTTTGCAGGTCGTGTGTGTCCATCGCTTGCTGCTGTAAATAGGCGGCGATAGTGGCATCCCGCTGCCACCAATCCGGGCTAACCTCGTCGCCGCCCACATGAACATAGTCGTCAGGAAATACCTCAGCCAATTCTTCAAGCAGGGTTTCAATACCCTGATACACCGCATCGTTGAGCGGGTTCAGACAGCCCTTATGCACACCAAAGCGCTGGCTCGGTTCGCAAGCCTCACTGCCCCACTGCGGATACGCAACAAGCCATGAGGTGACATGACCAGGCATGTCTAGCTCGGGCACGATCCGCACACCCCGCGCACCGGCGTAGGCTACCAGTGCCGCCAACTCCTCCAGGCTGTAGTGATCGGGGCTGACCAATTTCGGGTAACCCTTGCTGGGAAAACGAAACCCTTGGTCATCAGACAGGTGCAGGTGCAGTACGTTCATCTTCAGCATGGCTAAACCGTCTACCACGCTCATCAGAGATTGAATCGGAAAGAAGTGGCGTGCCACATCAAGCAGCAGGCCCCGCCAGGAAAAACGTGGGCCATCGTCAATCACGAGCCCAGGCTGGATTTGATTCTGTCGGGCTAGTTGGGCAAGGGTCGCAAGGCCACGCACGGCCCCCCACTTTGCAGGTGCTGTCAGCCGCACGCCAATGTCCGTTACTTCGAGCACATAGGATTCATCCATCGTCGAGGGCGGCACCTCGGTCTCTTCAGCTTGATGGACGTCTAAGCGAACGCGGCCCAGACGGTAGGGGTCAAGGAGTTGCCGGGCCAGGGCTTGTACCGAGTAAATCTCCGCGCCAACCACCTCTAGGACCGTTGGTGCAGAAAATGCCGGCTCGACCGCCGAATCACCTGACGTCGAGACATCCCGAGGCCATGGCAGGCAGTTGAGCATAATCTTCGGCGCGTTGGTCATGACCGCCATGATGCACCAACCACCGAGGTAAGACATCTCCAACGCGCATACAGCATCACCCCACAACGCTACCGATTTGCAGCAAACAATGGGGTAAGCTGCACACCTCAAGTGCAGAAGTTAAGGGTTATTTTGGACATCAAAGAACGCATGGAGGCGGTATTTCAGGCTGAAGCGGCAGCGATTAGCGCAATCAAGATTGATCAAGATTTCATCACTGCGGTGGAAGTTATGCTGGCTTGCAAAGGCAAAATACTCACCACCGGCATTGGCAAGGCCGGTCACATCGCCAAGAAATTCGCTGCAACCCTGTGTTCAACAGCGACTCCAGCTGACTTTATTCATCCAGCCGAGGCTGCCCACGGTGACTTGGGCTTGGTGGGCAGTAACGACGTCATGATTGCATTTTCCACCAGCGGCAAGAGCCGAGAGGTGCTGGAGATTTTGGAATTGTCCCGCCACCTTGGGGTAGACAAAATCATCGGTGTGACTTCTCACCTGGATTCGGAGCTGCGCGATCAGAGCGACCTGACGCTTAACATGGGCGAGATTGAGGAGCCGTGCCCGTTGGGCCTGACGCCCAGTGCTTCCATGGCGGTCATGCTTGCCATCAGTGACGCCCTTGCCTTGGCGCTGCTGGAGCAGAAAGGCGTCACCCGTGAGGATTACGGCCTGCGTCACCACGGCGGCTATTTGGGCCGCGCTGCACGAGCGGACAACGTGCCGCGATAAATTACGGCTAGGGGCCCACCCGGCTTAGCGAGCCGCGATCTCTTCCTCGGTCCAGCCCACCATTGCCAGCTGGTAGTCGTTCAGCTTCGGTACTGGCGGCCACCGATAGGTCTCTCGCAAGGGCGCTGCCTGGATGTTCGGGAAGGCATCGGCATCAATAAAGCGGTCCGACCAATTGGTGGTAGACGTAAGGTTTTGCACTGCCGCCTTGCGCTGTTCGATAACTTTGGCGTTGGACTTCCAGCGCGGCATCATGCAAATCAAACTGGCCGCCCGTAGCAGCTCTTGATCTTGGCTGGGCGTCATCAAGCTGGGCGCGCTACAGTGAATGGTTCTCGAGTCCCAGAGCAACAGATCACCTGCTTCCATATGGCACATGATCGGCTGGTTCTGCTTTAGGTTTTCGTCGTCGTTAGGGAACCTAAAGTGATCGATGCTGGGGTGAATCCGTGCCAGCCGCTCTGAGTACTGCTCGGGTATCTGTTCAAACAGTCGATGGCTGCCGGGAATGACCACATTGCCGCCGGTTTGCGCCGACGTGGGCAGCAGGTTCACCAAACCTTGAACGCAGTGTTTGCCGGGCCGCCCAATGGGGTGCTGATCTATATGCAGCCAGCTATTACCAGCGTTCGTTTTCCAAGACGCCTCGTAGGTCCAGGGCCGCCAGATGGTCACACCGTCAAAACTCACCAACAGGTCCTCTTCGTCATCCCAAACCTGAGAAAAGCACTGCTTTACGCTGGGTACGTCACGAATGAACCATTGGGCTGCGCTGTGGCCGATACCGTAACTGGGTAAAATGCCACCGTGCACAGCGGTGGGCCAACGATCGTCTCCCCAGGTATCGATATCGGTTCTATCGATACCTGTGCCCAGTTCCTCAAGGTAGTCCCACAACAACGCTACGGCCTCGCCTGCTTCCGCGCTGGTCAGCGCGTTAGCAAAAATGACGTAGCCTTGTTCTTCAAGATATTCAGTAGCGGCAGGGTCACCCGGACGAAAACGTGGTACGTGTTGATAAGTAATCTGAATATTGTTCTGCATGCCGAGCTCGCTAATTTTTCTTTTCCCTGAGCCTAATGCTCTGGGCTTAAACGGTCTAGCGCAGAATCGCTGGTGCCCATTGCGGTTTTTTACTCTGGAATCATGGTAAATCGAAAGTCATGTGCCTTGCCTTGAAAGCCCAACCCGGCAAAGAAATCCGTTGGCCCGGCAACCGGCGCAAACAATTCTCGCCCACCCCGACTCTCGGCAACACCAATGGCATGACCGACCAGCCAGCGCCCAACGCCATTTTGTCGATAGTCCTCCAGCACCATGACCATGGCCAACTCATGACTCGATTTGTCATCACTGGGCAGATACATGGCGTACCCGCCGATCACCTGCTCACCGATCTTGGCCACTCGAAGTACTTGAGGTTCAGGCAACAATTCTGCATAGACATTTAACATCGCCGGCGGCAGCGATGCTGGGTCGCCGCGGAAAACCTCGTAGTCGCGCAGTGCTAACGCCACAGACTTTTCACCCCTGCAAGCAAGCTGGAAAAGAAGCCGCCGTCGGAGCGCCGCTGTGGAGAACCCATCAGCCGACGCACCAGTAGGTTGGCCAGCAGCTGATACTGCTCCCATTGGTCTTCAATTTGATAGCAGTCGAAACCAAAAGCTTGAGCGAAGTCTTCGGCCAGGGTCGGCAGGCACCGGCGCACAAAGGCGGTGCCGGCCGGTGAAAAGTCGGCCTCGTTAAGAACGGCTCCATTAGCAGCAAACAGCGCCGTTACCCGACCCTCTTGCAGGCGCACTGCGGACAGCAGCTGGCTGTGCTGGAGCGTGAACTGCTGACTGAGCAGCTGATGCTGGGCGCAAAAAGCCAGCAGGAAACCCAGCGGCAAAAGCGCCTTATCTAAGGATCCTGCAGCGACCAGATAATCGTCAACAGTGGCCAAAGGTTGGCTCATTGCACGTTAGCCTGTGGTTATGGCGCGAAGCTCGAGCGGGATCGAATACCCCACCCCGATGCTGAGCGCTGCAGAATATAAAGGGATTCAAAACGCGCGTTGGGTTGCCCCGCGCTGTTATGGCGCACGAAGACTACGGCAAAGTGCACTTTGTTCTCATCGGCCTGAACAGTTTCGATGCTCTGCCAGCGACTGAAAGACCAATCAAAACGCTGGGCAAACGCGTCAAAATCCGTAGCCGCGACAAAGGCTTGAGCGCTTGCTGACACTCGCACATCACCGCTGGCAATGCGCACGTGAGGGAATAACAACGTATCAGCGAATGCCTGCGGATCCCGGCCGTTAAAGGCCGTCATAAACGCATACATCACCGCTAAAGCGTCGGCCTCAGCTTGCCGTACCGAGGCCGGTGCGCTGTTGGGCAAAAGCGTCAACGTGGGCTGATCCTGGCTTGCCCGAACGGACGCAATCAAAAGCAATGTCGCGGCCACCAAAACGGTCAAAAGATTCGAACATATCCTGCGCATCACGCTCTCCTATTTAAGACGGTCGATCACCGGTCAGGGTTACACGGTGCATCAGGCGATGCTGAGGTAGAAAATCGTTCACCGGTTTGTGCTGAGTTGAGCGGTTATCCCAAATCGCCACCGTGCCTGGCTGCCAAGATAACCGTACCGTGTGTTCTTCGGTCACCACGTGACGATACAAAAAACCCAGTAGCGCCTCGCTTTCTTTCGCCGGTAAACCATGAATGTGTGTAGTGAATAGGGCATTGACGTAAATTGCTTTACGACCCGTTTCGGGATGAGTGCGTATCAACGGATGCTTCACCGGCGGATTTTCCGCGATGGCTGGTGCTAACCGCTCTTGGCCGCCTGGCTCGGCCAGGCTCTCTCGGAACCCGTGCCGGAAATCGTTAACGGCTTGCAAGGGCTGCAAAAATTCCTGCATAGGCAGAGACAGCGCGTCGTAGGCTGCTGTGGCACTGGCCCAAAGCGTATCACCGCCAAAAGCCGGAATGATCTGGCCCTGCAGCAGCGTGAAGCTTGGCGGCGTTTGCATAAAGGTCATATCCGAGTGCCAAACTTCAATCTTCGACGGATTGGCCGCGGTGCTTTCCAGAATCTGCACATCTGGCGCCTGATCGACAGTTTGATAAGCGGGGTGGCCAAGTACCTGGCCAAAGCTCTTGGCGAAGGCGGCAAACACTTGAGGGTCCTGCTGCTGATCCCGAAAGAACAGCACTTCGTGTTCTACCAGCAAACTGCGCACTCGCTGGTAAACAGCATCGCTCGATGCCACATCGGCTAGCGAAGCGCCGTGCACGAAACCACCTAATGCCCCCGCGGCCTTAGTAACCGAGATTTGTTCCGCTGCTGCCATAGTGATACCCCCCGAGTGCGCGCTGATCCGGGCAATTGTATCCAAGCTGCTGTACCGCCACACCCGTTAAAATTCTCTGGCCTGGGCAAATGGAAAAATTTCAGGGCAGCTAGAAAAACCCTGAGGTAATCTCGGGGCATGGGACGCTATCGACCACCCGAGCCTGCCAAAGCAGCAATCATCACCGCCCAAGGACTGGCCCGTCTGCAGGAAGAACTCAACTTTTTGTGGAAGGAAAAAAGACCTGAGGTTACCGCGCGCGTGGCTGCTGCTGCGGCCCTTGGCGATCGCTCGGAGAATGCCGACTACATTTATGGCAAGCGCCAACTGGCTGACATCGATCGGCGCATTCGCTACCTGGACAAACGCATTCGCACCATGCAGGTAGTCGATCGATTACCCAGCGACACTTCCAAGATTTATTTTGGCGCGTGGGTTGAACTGCGCAAGCGCACGACCGAGGACCGGTACAGTTACCGCATTGTTGGACCGGATGAGATCGACCATCATCCTGCCTACATCAGTATCGATTCACCGATGGCAAAGGCACTGATGGGTAAAGCCGAACAGGATGAGGTGGCCATTTTGCAGACCAGCCAGAGCACTAAGGTGCTTAGCTTTGACGCGCCCCCGGAACCTACCGAGTACGTCATCACCAACATCCGCTATCAATCGGCGTAAAGAACAGACTCTCCAGCGGCAATCTACAGCGGACTGATGACCGGCCGTAGGCTCAATCGCTGCTTTGTCGGCGGGGCCGAAACACTCACCCTTCGGGAAGCCTCTGCCGGGTTCGCAAGATCACAAAGCCAGGGCATCACCCGGGGCCAGTCCCCATTGCCGTCACTGGGTAATCGGTAATCCGGAGTGGCGCCGCGAAGATCTACCAGTGCCCGCAGCACGATAAGCGCCGCCTTGCTCAGCACCACCGCGTCTAGCGAATCCGGCATTGACGGCGTTGGCACACCCCCAGTCGGGAATTTCTCGGCGGGCAAAAGCGGAGCCAACATGCCTCGCAGCCTGGGGGCAGGGGCCCGGCCATCATCGGGTTCTGCTGCGCCAGACATTTGGCCCGACCCGAGGTCATAGCGCTCTAAGATGTCAATCTGCGCACTCAGAGCCCAAGCGCATAGGCCGTCTTTGTTGCCAAAATAGTGATAGATCATCCGCTTGTTAACACCGGCTCTAGCCGCCAAACGATCCACACGAATGCCGCCAATACCCAAAGACACCAATTCTTCAGCGGCGGCCATGAGCAAGCGGTGGCGAGTTTCGTCCGGGTTTCGCATAACGCCATGTAACCATTTAGATACTTAAAAGCGCAAGAGGCACTAAAGAGAACGGGTAATAACTATTTAGTTACTTACACTGCCGAAACCCCAGCAGCCGCACCCTCCAAGGCCAACAGCAACTGCTTAGCCTCCAGCCCGCCGCCAAAGCCCGTGAGAGATCCATCGGCGCCCACCACCCGGTGACATGGAATAAAGATTGCTATTGGATTGTTGCCATTAGCGCTGCCTACGGCCCGCATGGCCTTGGGCGACCCCACCGCCTGGGCAATTTGCTTATAGGTTCGTGTTTGCCCATAGGGAATCTCCTGCAGTGCTCTGAGCACGCGAGCCTGAAACGGAGTTGCCGACGGTGCCAGGACCACATCAAACGCTCGCCGTTGGCCGCGAAAGTATTCGTCCAGTTGCCGCTTGGCCTGGTCAAATCTACCTGCATGAAGCTGCCATGCTTGATCGGGCTCCACTCTCGCCTTATTGCCTTGAGAAAAATACAGCCCGGTCAAAGCCTGGTCCGATGCGGTAAGCATCAATTGGCCGACAGGACTATCGATCTTTGTATAGTAAACAGTCATCTTCGAATCCTCAGTGATAGTAAGTAAACACTATTGCGCGGCTCGGGTGATTTGTTTTAGCCCCTGGCTTGCCGAGCCAGGCCCGCCAAGCGCCAAAGATGCATCAGCGCATAGGCTCGCCAGGGGCGCCATTGCTCGGCAATGTCTCGGGCCACGGCTGGGGTAACCTGCAACTGCTTAAGAACGACCCAATCGTTGTGGGGAAAGGCATCGGCATCTTTCACAACGCGAAGCCGCAGGTAATTTTGAGTCCACGGGCCAATGCCTTTAATTTGCCCGATACGCCCAACGAACTCTGCAGCCACCGCACCTTCGGTGAGTTCGAGCCCGTCCTTGGCAACCCATGCCGCCATGGTGGCGATTGCTCGACCGCGATTCCTTGGCATGCCTAACTCCGCGATTTCTTTGCTTTGCAGTTGCCCGGGGCTGGGGAAGTCACCTTGGCCGTAGGTTTGGATCATGCGATTGGCCAATTCAGTGCCACGAGGCACGCTGACTTGCTGGCCCAGAACGCCGCGCACTGCTGTTTCAAATCCATCCCAGGCACCCATTACCCGTAACCCCGGAGCCTGCTTCACACTTTGAGACAAGAGCGGCGAACAGGCGGCCAGCGCGCTGTCAATGACGCCACTGTCTGCGCGCAGATCGAACAGGCGTACTACCCGCTCGAGCCACTGGTAAACCGGACGCTGCCACAGCGGTAGCCGCGCATGTAGCCCATCACGGCCACCCCAGACCTCCACCCAAACCGGAGGCTGGCCTGCAAAAGAAACCCGGCGCTGGTAGTGATGACCATCGACTTCCTCAATCCCCTCCAGGGCCCGCTTCTCTAAATATTGAAAGGCCCAATCCATATTGTAGGAACCCTTGAGAGGCAACCGCACTGTGATGGCCGTTTGGCTTTCGGGCTTGGTGCTTTGCCCGACGCGCCATTGACTGGGTGTCATGCCAAAGACTTCACGCCAGTGCTGGCGCAACAACTGAGCGCTGGCAAAACCGCTCTGGGCCGCCACGTCCACTATCGGCATAGAAGTCTGGGCCAGCAGGGCTATCACCAGCGCGGTGCGTGTTTGCATAGCCATAGTCAACGCGGACCCATCTAAGAATCGAGCTGGGAGCGTGGGCGGCGGTTGAGATGCATTCATGCTCAAACTATAGCGCAGCGGTCAATGACAAACAGACGGCAATGCCGTTGCAGCCACCGAAGCACCGAAACTGTCTACTGCTAGGTTTTTACTCGGCTGGGTAATTTCTTTATGGTCGAATCTGCATCCTTATTTTGTACTTGTCGCATAAACGTAGATGGAGAGCAGAGCTATGAGCGAAGCCGCGTGGGAAGAACCCTCAGATCTGATCATCGAACAGATCGAAATTGGTCCAATGCAGAACTACACCTACCTTATTGGCTGCCGCAGTACGCGAGAGGTCGTCTTGGTTGACCCCGCCTGGGATATCGACTCCTTGGTTAACCACATCAACGATAAGGACTATAAGCTCACCGCCGCCTTAGCCACCCACTATCATCCGGATCACGTTGGCGGTTCTTTTAGCGGCAATCAGGTTGAGGGTTACGCCGAGCTGCTAAAAACCAATCCGGTAAAGCTTTACGCCCATAATCTGGAGGCCGACGGCATCAAAAAAGTCACCGGGGCCTCGGAATCGGATATTGCCCGCGTGGAATCCGGCGACACCCTGCGGGTGGGCAATATAGAAATCGAATTTCTGCACACCCCCGGCCATACCCCGGGCAGCCAGTGCTTCAAAGTGAAAAACACCCTAGTCAGCGGTGACACCCTGTTTATCAATGGCTGCGGTCGCGTCGACCTTCCAGGTTCCAATTCCGAGGACATGTACCACAGCATGTGCAAGCTTTGCAGCCTGCCCGACGACACGCTGCTATTGCCCGGCCACAACTATGGCCATGTGCCCAATGCCACCATGGGCGAAACCAAAAAGAGCAATTTGTATTTGCGAATCGACGATCTCGAGACCTGGTCGTCCATCATGGGCCATTGAGCGAAATCACAGCTAGATAATCCTGGAGGAAAGCAGCATGTCCGACCTTGTTACCTACACCTCGCACGACCGAGTCGCCACCATTACCATCAATCGACCCGACCGCATGAATGCTTTGAACGAAGAGGCCATCTTGGCGCTGCAGGCGGCTTGGCAAAGACTCGAGCAAAGTGATGATCGTGTGGCCGTGCTCTGCGCCGCTGGTGATCGGGCTTTTTCGGTAGGGGCAGACGTCAAGGACGCGCCTAAAGAAATGTGGCAGGGCGTGCCGAGCATTGGGGCAATCACCAGCAAACCCATCATTGCCGCCGTCAAAGGTTGGTGCATCGGCGGCTCCTACGTGATCGTGCAAATGTGCGACATGGTGATTGCCGCCGAAAACACAAAGTTTAAGTACCCGGAAGCCCAGCTTGGTTTCACCGGCGGATTAATCGCCAGCGCCGTGGCTCGAATTCCACACAAAGTGGCCATGGAGTTCATGCTGCTGGGCGAAGATTTTGATGCTCAGCGAGCGCTGCAGGCCGGCATGGTTAACAAGGTTGTGCCCACCGGTGAAGAGGAGGCCCAAGCTCAAGCCTGGGCGCGGATCTTGGCTGACTCTGCGCCTCTCGTCGTTCAGGGCTTAAAAGAATTCAGCTTAGCAACCTTAAACAAAAGCCCCGCCGAAGCTGGCGCCATTGCCAGAGATCAGCTTCTGGGCATCAAATACAGCGACGATGGGGCCGAGGGCCGTAAAGCCTTCGGTGAAAAACGCACGCCACAATTCCGCGGATCTTAAGTCTTATCGCAACGGCTACTCGAGTTCGTGCGCTACTACCCTGAGTTAGAGGGTCATGACTGCAAAGCAGCGGCGCAGTTCATTCAGGAATAGTTCCGGCTGCTCAAAGGCGGCAAAGTGACCGCCTTTATCCAGTTCATTCCAATACACAATATTCGGGTAGCGCTGCTCCGCCCAACTGCGCGGGGTGGCAACAATCTCTTTGGGAAAGATACTGCAGCCAGTGGGAATCTTGACCCGCTGATCAGCTACCCCACTAAAGGCTGAGCCAAAACTCTCCCAGTACAGTCTGGCCGACGACGCGCCGCTGCCCGGCAACCAGTAAAACATTACGTTATCCAACAACTCTTGCCGCGTCAGAGCATTTTCTGGATGCCCGTCGCAGTCTGTCCACTCATAAAACTTCTCTATGATCCAAGTAGCCTGCCCCATAGGAGAGTCCACTAAGCCATACCCTAAAGTTTGGGGCCGAGTGCTTTGCTGGGAAGAATATCCAGCCCCCCACTGCTGGTAGTACTTACCGCCGGCAATAGCGATCTTGTCTTTTTCCGTTGGGTTGGCTAATGCCTCTTTGGTGGCACGAGCATTGGGCATGTTGACGTGAATGCCCGCGCATTGACCTAAATTCTGCAGGCCAATGGCCGTGGTCACCGCCGAGCCCCAATCACCGCCCTGAGCAAAGTAGCGGCTATAGCCAAGCCGCTGCATTAGCGTGTTCCATGCTTGAGCAATTTTCTCCACACCCCAACCCGTAGTTTCTGGCTTGCGGGAAAAACCGTATCCCGGCAAGGACGGGCACACCACGTGAAACGCATCGACAGCGCGACCGCCGTGAGCCACCGGATCCACCAGCGGTGCCAGCACCTTATGAAACTCCACCACCGAGCCTGGCCAGCCGTGAGTCATCAGCAATGGCCTAGCCTGGGCTTCGGGGCTTTGCATATGGATAAAGTGGATATCTAGCCCCTCGAGGTCAGTCACAAACTGTGGAAATTGGTTGAAGTAGCGTTCTCGGGCGCGCCAGTCGTACTGGTTTTGCCAGTAGGCGGCCAATTGCTGCGCGTACGCCAGCGGTAAACCCTGACTCCAGTCCCCAGGGGTCTCCCGCTCAGGCCACCGCGTCATGGCCAGGCGCTGGGCCAAATCATCAAGGACGTGCTGTTCAATGTCGATTGTAAAGGATCGTATGGAAGGTGCTTGGGTCACAACAATCTCGCGCTGATAAAGAATCTCGATCATCGCAGATTGAGAGGCCAAAGTGGGTTTACAAAATCGGCGTTACCAGCGGAGGGCTGCATAGCGTTCACGCAAGCGTGAGCGAGCAAAAAAAGCGGCAATAAAAAGGGCCGCTCATGCGGCCCCCTCAGGTGAAGATTAGCTGCAGATCAGCGCCCAACTTAGGGCAGCAGGTGCGCCACTGCATCGCGCTCTTCGGCCAGCTCAGCTTCCGTGGCCCGCATCTTTTCTTCGCTGAAGGCGTTGACCTCGACCCCCTGAACGATACTCCAATCGCCGCCGCTGCAGGTCACGGGGAAGGAATAAATGAGGCCCTCGGCGATGCCATAGCTGCCATCGCTGTACACGCCCATAGACAGCACAGCGTCACTGCCTAGCGCCCAGTCACGCATGTGATCGATGGCTGCATTGGCTGCCGAAGCGGCACTTGAGGCTCCGCGGGCCTCGATGATGGCGGCACCGCGCTGCTGCACGGTAGGAATGAAGTCACTGGTGTACCAATCCATGTCCACCATACCCATGGCGGCCTCGCCCGCCACTGATGCCCGATGTATGTCTGGATATTGGGTGGCTGAGTGATTGCCCCAGATGCACAAACCTTCAACGTCTGACACATGCTTGCCCGACTTGGCGGCCAGCTGAGCCATCGCGCGGTTGTGGTCTAGCCGCGTCATGGCTGTGAAGTTTCGAGGGTCCAAATCCGGCGCATTGCGTTGGGCAATCAGCGCATTGGTATTGGCCGGGTTGCCTACCACTAGGACTTTGACAGCAGGAGAGGCGTTATCGTTTAGCGCTTTGCCTTGAGCAGAGAAGATTGCTGCGTTGGCCTCCAGCAAATCCTTACGCTCCATACCCGGACCCCGAGGCCGCGACCCCACGAGCAGCGCGTAATCGGTATCCTTAAACGCAACATTGGCGTCATCGGTATAGGTCACCCCCTGCAGCAATGGGAACGCACAATCGTCCAGCTCCATGACCACACCCTTCACCGCATCCAGCGCTGGCGTAATTTCCAGCAGCTGCAAAATCACAGGCTGGTCGTTCCCCAACATCGCTCCCGAGGCGACGCGAAAAAGCAGGGCATAGCCGATTTGGCCTGCTGCACCGGTAATGGTTACGCGAACTGGATCTTTCATTATTTATCTCTCAACGATTGAACAAGTGGTTTTTAACGAGGGCGCATTCTAAGGGGTCTGGCAGGAAATTGCCGCACAGAAATCGTTTTTGCCTGCGCTGCTCGACGGGCGAAGGCCGAATTTGCGCAGCCTAGCCGTCGAAATGCCGAAAAAGTGGCGCTTTGTGGGCGGTTATGCGAGGAACCATCGCTGTAATCCAAGCAGGCACTGGGGTGGGTAGTTGGTCCGCCGGAAAAAACTCAGGGGGACCGTGCAGGAGGGGCTCCCTGCGTTCCACATCTCCTTGCCACCGATGACATGCGAAAACAAAGTTACAACCCAGTCTCTGGGTGTGAGTGTGTGTCTTTGTCTTTGTCTCTGGCTCGCCCTCTACTCCACCCGCTGGGGCAAAGGTCAGAACCCCAGCAAGCCTTAGCTGCAAAGGTCGAACACCAACCTCCTCCCAAACCTCTCTTCGCGCCGCGTCAATGGGGTTTTCTCCTGGATCGATGCGACCACCAGGCAAAACCCACAAACCCGATAAGGTCTCGGTGCCGACGCGCTGGTGCAGGCATATTTTCGTCGAACCCGATGCCAAGTCGCACAGGGCTACATGAACTACAGGTAAATCAAATTGCCGCCACAAAAATGCCCCTGGGTTGCTCATTTTTTTAACCATTTTCGGCTTCGCGAGACCCCCATCTGTGCCTTGCTCCACCTTCGACAAAACCCATCACAGGCTTGATTCGACAGTACAATTTTGAGAATGTTGCCGGCCGGCTGGGATACCACCAGTCGACGCTGATCGGCAGATCATCTGAAATCAGGGCATCTGCCAAACCATATTAAGAAAACCGCCTTCGTTGCGCATCGACCGCGCAGCTCGGCACTGTGACCCTTTCAATTGGCACCAAGCATTACACTTGCTTACGGCCCGGTGTGTCACCGACCGCATGGCCTGACGTAAGGGTTCGTCGACGCAGTCTATAGCCTCGACGTGAAAATAACTGAGATGATCTATGACGCTGACATTCAACGGAAACTTCCCACAGAAAAACGGACTGTACGACCCCGCAAACGAGAAAGACGGTTGCGGCGTTGGCTTCGTTTGCGACATCAAAGGTCGACCGAGTCACAAGATCTTACAGGACGCTTTCGCCATGAACTGTTGCATGGAGCACCGTGGTGGCGTCGGTTACGAAAAGAACACCGGCGACGGTGCAGGGGTGATGACCGGTATGCCCCACAGTTTCTTCAATGGCCTCGCTCAAGAGCTGTTTGGGCGCGAGCTACCCGATCCAGGCGAATACGGCGTGGGCAACATCTTCCTGCCAACGGACCCAGATCAACGCGCCACCTGTAAAGCGATTATCGCTAAAGCCATTGACGATGCGGGCCAAACCCTCATCGGCTGGCGGCAACTGCCTACCAGCCCGGACATTGCTGATGTTGGCAAGGCCGCTCGTGCCGCTATGCCAGCTTTTGAGCAGGTGTTTGTCGGCAAGGGTGCAATTGGCGGCATGGAAAACGAATCCTTCGAGCGCAAGCTGTACACCATCCGCAAACACAGTGCGCATCTTGTGCGCGCCGACGATTCCGTTAGCCAGGCGCACTTGTTTTACATGTGCTCCCTGTCTACTAACGTCATCATTTATAAAGGCATGTTGACGCCGGACCAGCTGTTTCCTTTTTATCCAGACCTCACCAACGCCGGCTACGAAAGCCACATGGCCATGGTGCACTCGCGATTCAGCACTAACACCTTCCCCTCCTGGGATCGGGCACAACCCAGCCGGTTTATGAGTCACAACGGTGAGATCAACACACTACTGGGTAACATTAACGCCATGAACGCCCGGGAAGGCACAGTTGCCTCGGACTACTTTGGCGAAGACATCAAAAAGCTGTTCCCGATTGTCGAGCCAGACTGCTCGGACTCCGGCACTTTCGATAACGTTTTAGAGTTTCTGCTGATGTCTGGCCGCTCCCTGCCGGAAGCGTTACTGATGATGATTCCAGAGGCCTGGCAGCAGCACACCAGCATGTCTGCCGAGAAGAAGGCCTTTTACGAGTATCACTCTTGCCTTATCGAGCCCTGGGATGGACCCGCATCCATTGCCTTTTCCGATGGGTCCTGCATTGGCGCGGTCCTCGACCGCAACGGCCTGCGACCCTCGCGCTACTACATTACCGACGACGACACCTGCATCATGGCCTCTGAAGTTGGCGTCGTGCCAGTGGATCCCGCCAAAGTTGTTGAAAAAGGCCGACTGCAGCCCGGCAGAATTTTCCTGATCGACTTCGAGCAGGGCCGCATGATTCCTGATGAGGAACTGAAGTCCGACCTGGCCAGCCGCCGCCCCTATCAGAAGTGGGTAGAGGAGCAGCGCATCGAACTGGCGGAGCTGCCCAGCGTTCCTGGCAAGACCCTCAACCACGTCACGCTGACACCGCGCATGCAGGCCTTCGGGTACACCCAAGAGACTATGCAGTTTATGTTGCTGCCCATGATCAAAGAGCTTCGGGATCCCCTAGGCTCCATGGGCAACGACGCCGCGCTGGCGGTGATGTCAGACAAGCCGCGTATGCTGTATGACTACTTCAAGCAACGTTTTGCTCAGGTCACCAACCCGCCCATCGACTCCATTCGCGAAGAAGTCATCATGGCGCTGGAGTGCTACATAGGTCCCGAGCAAAACCTGCTGCAAACCGAAGCCAAAAATGCACACCGGCTCCGGGTACCACACCCTATTCTGACCAACGACGAGCTGGCAGCCATTGCCGCAATGGATCATCGGGGCTGGCGCACGGCGAGCATTGATATCACTTATCCCGCTAACTCCGGCAGCGCTGGGCTGAGCGAAGCCTTGACCCGCATCAAGCGCGAAGCCAGCCAGGCCATCGCCGACGGCTACAGCCTCGTTGTGCTCAGCGACCGGGCTCTGGGCACCGACCGAGTCGCCATGAGCGCGCTGTTGGCAGTGGGCAGTGTTCACCACTCTCTGGTCAGCAAGGCAGAGCGTAGCCAAATTGGCCTGATCGTCGAAACCGGCGAGGCCCGGGAAGTCCATCATCACTGCCTGCTGGTTGGTTATGGCGCAGACGCCATCAACCCCTACCTGGCCTTCGAAGCATTGTGGGACGCTCAAGAAAAAGGCGCTTTCGACAGCGTTAAGGATGTTGAGACCCAAGATGATGTTGTGCGCAACTATCGCAAGGCCGTTGCCAAAGGCATGCTCAAGGTCATGGCGAAAATGGGCATCTCCACCCTGCAGTCGTATAAGGGTGCACAAATTTTCGAGGCCGTAGGTTTGGCTCAAGATGTGATTGCCCAGGCTTTTATTGGCACCGCCAGCCGTGTTGAGGGTGTCTCAATGGACGTACTGGCTGAAGAAATGCAGCGCCGCCATGCAATCGGGTACCCCCAGCGCGAACAGGCCAGCGTCAGCGTGTTACCCAATCCCGGTGATTTCCACTGGCGGCGTCACGGCGACACCCATATGTGGGATCCGAAGTCCGTGGCCAGTTTGCAGGCAGCGGCACGCAGCAACAGCAAGGACGAGTACTGGGCTTTCGCCAACCAAGTCAACGACGAAAACACGCGCAAGGCCACCCTGCGCGGTCTGCTCGATTTCAACTACCCCGAAACCGCCATTGAGCTGGACGAGGTTGAGCCTGCCAGCGAGATCGTCAAGCGCTTTGCCACTGGCGCCATGAGCTTTGGTTCTATCAGTGCAGAAGCCCATGAGTCACTGGCAATTGCTATGAACCGCATGGGCGGCAAGTCCAATACCGGCGAAGGCGGTGAAGACGCCAAGCGCTTTATTCCCATGGAAAACGGCGACTCCAAACGCTCGGCGATCAAGCAGGTGGCCAGCGGCCGGTTTGGTGTGACCATTAATTACCTGAGTAACGCCGACGAGCTGCAGATCAAAATCATCCAGGGTGCCAAGCCCGGCGAAGGCGGTGAGCTGCCTGGCGGTAAGGTGGATGACTACATTGCCAGCCTGCGCCACTCCACCCCAGGGGTTGGCCTGATTAGCCCGCCGCCACACCACGATATTTACTCCATCGAGGATATGGCGCAGTTAATCCACGATCTTAAAAATGCCAACCCGAAAGCACGAATTAGCGTGAAGTTGGGCGCTGAAATCGGCGTTGGTACCGTTGCCGCGGGTGTCACCAAGGCGCGGGCAGACCATATTGTTATTGCTGGCGATTCCGGCGGCACCGGCGCATCGCCGCTAACCTCGATCAAGCACGCGGGCGTGCCCTGGGAGCTTGGTATTGCCGAAACACATCAAACCCTAGTAATGAACAACCTGCGCTCCCGGGTTGTGCTGCAAACCGACGGACAGATCAAAACCGGCCGGGACGTTGCCATTGCCGCTTTGTTAGGCGCTGAAGAATATGGGTTTGCAACAGCGCCGCTAATTGCCCTTGGCTGCATCATGATGCGCAAATGTCACCTCAATACCTGCCCGGTTGGCATTGCCACCCAAGATCCGGAGCTACGGAAAAAGTTCAATGGTGAGCCCGAACATGTCGTGAACTACCTGTTCATGGTGGCCGAAGAAATGCGCCACATCATGGCGGCACTGGGACTACGTACGGTGAACGAAATGATTGGCCGTGCAGATCTGCTGAAAACCGACAACGCTATTTCCCACTGGAAATCCGAGGGTATCGACCTCACCGCTATTTTGGCCCAGCCAGAGATCCCCGATGAGTTTTTGGGCAGTTACGCCATCCACGATCAGGATCATCAACTGGACCGAGCGCTGGATAACCAGCTCATCGAACTGGCAGCCCCAGCGCTGCAGCGAGGCGAGCAGGTTCGAGCGGAGCTACCCATCATCAATACCAACCGCGTGGTTGGTGCCATGCTGTCCAACCAAATCATTGCTCAGGTCGGCCCGCAAATGCTGCCCGACAACACCCTGCACTTTAAGCTTAACGGCAGCGCCGGTCAGAGCCTCGGCTGCTTCTTAGCCAAAGGCGTCACCCTGGAAGTGGAAGGCGACGCCAACGACTTTGTAGGCAAAGGACTGTCCGGCGGACGAGTTATTGTTTACCCGCCAAAGAACAGTTCCTTTGCGGCTGAGGAAAACATCCTGCTCGGCAACGTTGCCCTTTATGGAGCCACTTCTGGAGAGGCCTATTTCCGCGGCATTGCCGCAGAGCGGTTCTGCGTTCGCAACAGCGGTGCCAGCACCGTTGTCGAAGGCGTCGGCGACCATGGCTGTGAATATATGACCGGGGGCCGAGTAGTAATCTTGGGCGCGACCGGACGGAACTTTGCCGCAGGAATGAGCGGCGGCATCGCCTACATTTGGGATCCCAAGCAGCATTTTGCAGGTAACTGTAATGCCGAAATGGTTGATCTGGATGAGGTCGAAACCGATGCGGACTTGGTTGAGCTGAAAACTCTTATTGAAAACCATTTGACCTATACCGGTTCCACCGTTGCGGCCAAAGTGCTAGACAACTGGGAGCAAAGTGTCGGCCAATTTGTCAAAGTCATGCCCCGGGATTACAAGCGGGTACTGCAACAGCGCCAACAGCAAGTTAGCGCTGGCTAGTTAGCAGCCCAAAGAGTTTGGCGCAAAGATCGTTGTACTGCGCCGCACCGCCCGACAAGGCCTGAAGCAAAACAACAACGTTAGTGATAACAAAGAGCGTAAGAGTAAGAAGATATGGGTAAACCTACAGGTTTTATGGAATTCCCGCGTCAAGCTGCCCCCTATCGGCCGGCTAAAGAGCGCCTGCTGGATTTCAACGAGATTTACACCAACCACGACATTCAGCGCCTAAGCACTCAGAGCGCCCGCTGCATGGATTGCGGGGTACCCTTCTGTCAGTCTGAGGAAGGCTGCCCGATTCATAACTTGATTCCTGAATTTAACGACCTGGTTTTTCGCGGCGAATGGCGGGAAGCTCTGGACCGACTGCAGAAAACCAATAACTTCCCCGAGTTTACTGGCCGGGTCTGCCCCGCGCCCTGCGAGGGTTCCTGTGTTCTTGGCATTACCGATCCTGCGGTCACCATCAAAAATATCGAGATGGCCATTATCGACCGAGGCTTTGAAGAAGGCTGGGTAACGCCAAACACTCCGGCAACGCGAACTGGCAAGACCGTTGCCATTGTTGGCTCCGGGCCTGCGGGCCTGGCGGCGGCGGACCAGCTTAATCGGGTTGGTCACACCGTCACCGTATACGAGCGCGCAGACCGGGTAGGCGGACTGCTGATGTACGGCATCCCCAACATGAAGTTGGGCAAAGAAGACGTTGTGGAGCGCCGGGTCAACTTGCTTCGTGAAGCCGGTATTACCTTTATTACCGGCACCTCGGTGGGTGATGGCAGCAACGACAGCGTGTCCGTGAAAGATCTTCAGCAGCAGCACGACATTGTCCTGCTAACCACTGGAGCTACCGTGCCCCGTGATTTGCCAATTGAAGGCCGCGAGTTTAAGGGCGTGCATTTCGCTATGGATTTTTTGAGCGCCAATACCAAAAGCCTATTGGACTCAGATCTGCAGGACGGCAACCACATCTCCGCCAAAGGCAAGGATGTGATCGTGATTGGCGGCGGCGACACCGGCACAGACTGTATCGGTACGTCACTGCGCCACGGCTGCAAGAGCCTGGTTAACTTTGAGCTGTTTCCAAAGCCTCCGGAAAGCCGGGACGCGAACAATCCCTGGCCAACTTGGCCGAAGATTTTCCGCGTGGACTACGGACACGAGGAGGCCACTGAGGTTCAAGGTGAAGACCCCCGAGTATATTCCGTGTCGTCCCTATGCTTCTTGGGCAACGAGCAGGGGGAGCTAACAGGCGTTCGCACTGTTGAAGTTGAGATGAAAGACGGCAAGTTTGAAAACGTACCCGGTACGGAGAAAGATTGGCCTGCAGACCTCGTCTTTTTGGCCATGGGTTTCCTTGGCCCCGAGCACCAAGCCTCTGACGAATTGGGCCTAGAGTATGACGAGCGTTCAAACTTTAAAGCCGAGTACGGCTGCTACAAAACCAACGTCGACAACGTCTTTGTCGCCGGGGACTGCCGACGCGGCCAGTCTCTCGTCGTTCGCGCAATCAACGAAGGTCGCGAAGCTGCCCGGGAAATCGACCGTCACCTTATGGGCGTTACCGAACTGCCTTAAGTCCTCGGGCAAGGTACCGCGATGGGCTACCGGCCCGGCGCAGGTTTAGGCCGCTGTCCTGTTGTTCATTTTTGTAGAGTCGTGCGGATCGTTTGCTTAACGTCCGCCAACGAGCGCACCCAAGTATCTTCGGCCGCTAACCCCTCGATTTGCAAAGTCGCTTGCGCCTCAAATGCAGCCTCCGGGGTAGCAAAAAAACCGAGCACCAGCACATAGAGTAACTGCTCGTTCTTTTGGTAGCGGAAAGCTGCCAGGGTCTCGGAGGTTTGACTGCCAGCACGACGGGCGAAATCCTCTAGCTGGTGTTCGCTGGAAACAGTAACGAGCTGCAGGGTAAAGCCGTGATCTGGCTGTCGAACTAGCCACTGCGCCGTTTGCACATTTGGCTCCTGAGATGGCGCTGCGGCAATTACCGAGCCAATCCCTGCGCTGTCAGCCGAACTAGCGGGTCCGTTCTCGGCCCAGGTTTTGACAAAGAACGGGCCAAGCAGCAGAACCCCAAGGACGGCGGTGGCCAGCCATCGTGGTTTAGCCGTGACAGACACCCTAGCCCATTTGCTCATTGAGCAATTCCACCAGCGCCGCCGATGGCACGTCATCGCAGAGGATTACGTCGCCAAGGCTTTGCGCCAGCACGAACTTCAGACGACCGTCGCTAACTTTCTTGTCCATGCCCATGGCCTCCACCATGGCGTCTACCGTCAACTCATGTTTTCCCAAGGTAGTGGGTAAACCCAATGCCGCCAACAGCGACTCCAGACGCCGAGCATCCGTCGGGGCAAAACCACAGTGCCGAACCGACAAATGCGCAGCCATCACCATACCAATGGCCACCGCTTCACCGTGCAGCCACTGTCCGTAACCGGCCACCTTTTCAATTGCGTGACCAAAGGTATGACCGTAATTCAAAATGGCGCGCCGGCCAGATTCGCGTTCATCCTCGCTGACCACTTTTGCCTTGCTGGCGCAGGAGCGCAAAATCACCTGCTGCAGAACTTGGGGTGAGCGGGCGAGCAAACCTTCGACGTTGTCCTCCAACCAAGCAAAAAACTCGGCGTCGTCGATAACCCCATACTTAACCACCTCGGCAAGGCCAGCCGCGTACTCCCGAGGCGGTAAGGTTGCCAGCACCGACGTATCGGCCAACACCGCCTTGGGCTGGTAAAAAGCGCCAATCATATTCTTGCCCGCCGGGTGGTTGACCGCGGTTTTACCGCCCACTGACGAGTCCACCTGAGCCAGCAACGTGGTGGGTATTTGAATGAAACCGACACCCCGCTGGAATGTGGCAGCCACAAAGCCACAAAGATCCCCGACCACGCCACCACCCAGGGCGATGAGGCAGGTGCTGCGATTGTGTTTGGCGTTAAGCAAAAACGTCGTCACAGCCTCGTAGCTTGCAAGGGTCTTGTAGGCCTCGCCGTCTGGCAGCTGATACACGTCAACCTGTCGTTGTCCAAGGGCATCCAACACGGGCTGCAGATACAGAGGCGCTACGGTTTCGTTCGTGATGATCGCCACTTGCTGCCCGCCGACGAGGGGAGCCAGTACAGCGGCTAATCGTCGGGCATCCTGTACGCCAAGATCACCCACGTGAATGGGATAACTGCGCTCACCAAGATCAACGCTGAGAGTTTGGGTCGTCAATGGCTCGGTGGCAGCCTGAATTGTTGTCATGATTGCGAACCTTAAGAATTCTGTTGTTCAAGCAAGCGTAAGATCTTACGCGTTACCGCACCGGCCCCGCGGTGATCTGTTATCACGCGGTGATCGGCCACCTCAGCATACAAAGGCCCCCGGGCCTCCTTGAGATCGCGCAGGATTTTTTCGGGGTCGCCCCCCTGCAGCAATGGGCGTTTGCTATCGCGCCTTGTGCGCGCCACGAGCTTGTCGATCGGGCTATCCAAATAAAACACCAACCCCCGGGACGCTAAGTGACGCCGATTGTCTTCTCGCAGGATCGCGCCGCCGCCGGTAGCCAGCACGATGCCTTGCTTTTGCGTCAGTTCATCAATCACCGCAGCTTCGCGCTCGCGGAACCCCGCCTCCCCTTCGACGTCAAAAATCCAGGAAATTTCGGCGCCAGCGCGCCGCTCAATCTCTTGGTCTGCGTCAAAAAAAGGGCGGTGCAACGTTTCCGCCAGCTGACGACCCACCGTGCTCTTTCCCACTGCCATCAAACCAATCAAAAATATGTTCTGCGCCGTCATGGCGCTAAGTGTAAAGCAAGGGCTGGGAGGGGCGAAGGAATATGAGTCTTTCATGCAGCCGCGGCGGAAATTCGCGCTAGCACCGGGGCATTGCGCGCAGCCAATGCTTGACGCCCAGCAAAGCCATCCACTCAATCCATCGGGCGCTAATCTGGAGCGGTTGATTGGGCACTTGCTTGACCTCCGGGCACTAGGGCCGGCGTGATAAACACCAGCAACTCCTGCTGATCCTTACGGGAGATCTTGCGCCGAAACAGGCGTCCCACCACAGGCAGATCACCCAATACCGGCGTCTTCCGTTGGGCATTGTTTTCATCCTCCTGCAGAATTCCGCCAAGCACCAAGGTTTGACCATTACCCACCAGCACGTTGGTTTGCATCTCATTGGTATTGATGGATGGCACACCATTAAAAATCTGACCGACCGTATCTTGCTTAACTTTCAGCTGCAGCAAGATGTTGTGATCCGGCGTGATCTGAGGGCGCACGTGGAGGGACAGCACGGCGTCTTTGAACGAGGTCGAAGTAGCCCCGCTACGACTGGTTTCCTGATATGGAATCTGCACGCCGCTTTGAATGGACGCCAAGGATTGGTCAATGGTGAGGATCTTGGGTTTGGCCAGCACCCTAGCGCGGCCTTCCTCTACCAAGGATGAAAGCTCAGCATCAACAGATACTCCCGAGCGCACCAGCCCAAATGTCAGTGTCGTGGCTGGGGATGCCAACGGTAGACTGGTTTTAGCAACCACGTTGCTGGTCGATGCATCTGCGTCATTGCCAGCACCGTCTGCAAACGTCTCATCAGTGTTCGTGCCGGAGCCGAAGTCCGTCTGCCACGAAATCCCGAGCTGATGATTTAGGCTGTCGGTGGCGGTGACGATCCGCGCCTCAATTGCCACCTGAGATAGCGGCACGTCCAACATGTTTATCAAGCGGCGCACCGACTCCAGCCGTGCAGGCACGTCTCGAACCACCAGTGCGTTTAACCGCTCATCCACAAACACTCGACCACGATCCGACAAGCCGGCTTTATCTGAGGCCAGGTGCTGCAGAAGAAGATTGGCTCGGGCGTAGCGCAGCCTTACCACATCAGTTTGCAGCGGGGCCAGCTGCTCAACGGTCTGGGCACTGCTCAAAGACTGGGTTTCCTGGGCAGCCAGCGTTTCTGCAGGCGCGACATAACGTATGTTCTGCCTGACCCGTTCGGCCAGCCCCCCGGCAGCCAAGACGGTGGACCAAGCATCGCGCCAGTTCACGTCTACGAGGTTAATGGACAGGCTTCCGGATACCTCATCGCTCACCAACACGCTAATCCCTTTTTGATGCGCAAGCAGCTGGAGCAAATCCCGCAGATCAGCATCCTGAAGCTGCAGGTTTAACCGAAGATCAACTCCTGGGTCCGGGGAGGGATCTACGGCAGCGGCCAGGGCTGCTGAGCTTGGTGCAGTAATCCCAGCTGCCAAAAGCCAGAGACTGGCGGCGGTTATATACAAACCGAAGATCTTTGCAGTCTCAGCCCGCGCCATTAACCGCTCCGCCGCAATGTGATGGTGAATTGCGCCCATTTCGCAATGCAGCTATTCATAGGGCAACCCTGATGCGGACAGAGTTGCTGTGCCACCGGTGGCAGCCAGCAAAGGTTCGATCATCATGACCACGGCGGAATCGTCCTTTCGCAGCAGAATCGCGCGTTGCTTATCAAGCTCTGCCAGCCGAAGTTCCCGATCGGAGATTGTTGCGCTGTCGGCAGCAACCACAATATCCCCCTGGACGTTGCGGAAAATACCGCGTCGTTGCACCGCACCGCTGCCAAGCAACTGTTCAATCAAGCCGACGTAGCGAATGGCATCGAGTTCGTGATCCACAAACACGCGTGTGCTTTCGGGATTCCCAGCAATCGCAGATTTGACGTTAATGCAATCCGTCGTTTTCCGCGCAAAAGTGGCTGCCAAACTAGGCAATGCCACACCCGCCAGCTGCAGGGATCCAACAGATTCTTTAACCGGATCGCCCGAAGCCTGTTCATGGCCGGAGAGGATGCGGACGCTTTGCCGAAAAGCCAGCAGCGCCTGGATCCGGCCCGGCACGACTTCATCTTCAGCGTCCGAAAAAGTCTGTGCAGAATGGCTCGTTCCCGCTTTAGGCCCGGCAGTTGAGATCACCAGTTCGTCGATCCAAAAGGCGCGTGAGGCAAGAGCGGCCAACAATGCACCGACCCCGGTGGATGATCCTTGCAGCCGCCACCGATAGCCGCGCTGTTCAAAGCGCCCATACGGGTGATTTTTCTCCTTCTGGACGCTGGTGATAGCAACCGCTGCCGCATCTTCTTCCCGGCGCATGCCCGAAAACTTTAGCGCCAGGGTAGACACCCCAAAGCCATCGGCCAGATCCACCAAGCTTTGAAGCCAAAGCTGATCCGATTGCCAACGAGGATATTGGTACAACACTTGTCGCAGCTCCGGAGGTGAGGGCGAGTCCTGCACAGCACTGGGATTACCGGGGGCCACTGACTGCCTTGGGGCAGCCGAAGCCAACTCCTGGGCCGCTGCGATATGGGCATCGGCCTGGTGGCGCAGTGGCGTAACCCAGCCCGCCCAGGCGACCGTGGCGGCGGTGAGAGCCAGGAACGCTAAGGCTGCCAGCCGCACAACTACAGGCTCAACGACAAACGCCGAAGCTGCCGCATTCCACAGTCCGATAAGCCTCGACCCTACGCTATTCAAGGCTGCGCTCCGCCACCAGAGACGCTGGGGTAGCCAAGGCAACCCGCAACACAAAGCGCTCACCGCGTTCCCCATCCGTCGCTATGGTCCCGACACCCAAGGGTTGGGCCAGCGAGTTTTGACGCTGGCCCAGATTTTGCGCATAGCTTGCTGCGTCAGATCCCACTAACAGCGTTGGCCAAGCTGCCAGGGAGCGCTGCTTATCTGTGCTGAACCCAGCAAAGACTTCGGCTGGTAGGTTCATCAAACGTTTCAGGTCAGAGGCCAACCCCGTCACGGTGATGGTATTGCTGCCGAGAGCAGTTTGGTGAACGTGAAAACAGTCGGGGATCAGCCCAAGCAGCGCTTCTAGATTGAGCAATTGGCTTTGGCCATAGGCTCCATGTGCGGACAGCTGCTTTAGCCCGGCGTTGCGCAAAGCCAAAGCTTCCTGCCGTTCCCGCCGCTGCTCCTGCACTCGAGCATGCTGCTGATGCCGGGCTTCGGCACTGCTCAAAACCTGGCGGCTAGCATCCACCTGCCGCTGCACCGACTGCACCCAAAGCAAGCTCAGACCCATCGATAGCGCCAGCAGAGCCGCTAGCTGAAACGCCAGCCGGCGCTGACGCCGCTGCAGCCAAGCGCCCCGCCAAGGCAGCAAATTTACTGCTGGTGGTTGAGTGGATTGCTGCCAGTCACCGCTGGGCTGTTCGCCGCCCTGTAACGCTGCACCCAGAGCGATGACCGACGCAATGTCCAATCTCGGTGTCGCGGCATCTGCCGGAGACAACCAAGGCTGCAATTCGGCATCGACAACTAACGGGAATTCGTTGAGCACCGAGATCGGCAATTGCTCTGGCTCATCAGGACTGAGCCACAGTACAACCTGTCGTTGCCCCGCAGAATCCAAGGCCTGCAGACTCGCCAGTGAATCCAGCTCTTGGCGACCTTGAAAGCAAGACCCGGCATACAGCCATACGCCTGGGCGCGCGCCACCTTCCACTAACGCCCATTGCCCTTGAAGCGGAGCTGATTCTGCAGCGAAATTTTGCCAAAGCTGTCGCAACCCCCAAAGCAGCGCCACACCCTCAGGAGTCAAACCAGTCACAGACAGCCCTTGCTGCTGGACGGCGGCTAGAGCTTGCTGGGCCACATCGCCTGTTACCCACCACAGGTGCGCAACGGTAGTTTTCGGCCTCGTGGAATCTTGGTCAGAACTCTCTCGCCCAGCGGGCTGCAATTGATAGTCAAAGAGCGGAGGCAGCGGCGCTTGGGCCTGATCTAACCAACTGCCGGTGCGATTAGCCTCCGGTGGCCGCAAAAGTGTCGTCGACAGGTATTGAGTCAGCTCTCGGGCTGCCGAAAAAACAAAGGCGCGCCGCCAGGCTCCAGGGGTCTCAACAGGTGCCTCTTCCGGTTGCGCCAAATCGGTGCACAGCCAAACTTTTGGGCTGGCTGCGGCCAAGTCTCGGTCAAACAACTGCTGACAGCCGTGGCGAAGCCAAGCCTCAGACGTGTCCGCGGCAAGATTCACGTCGATGTGGCCGAGCAAAACAGTCGCGCCAGCGGCGTCGTAAACGTCAGCACCTAACCGCGCCGATTCTATACAGGCTGGGATGTAACAAACTGTCACCCTCGCTTCGCGAACGCAAAGCCCCAGCAGTGGTGCAGAGCGAGCGGCTCGCCACGGCCACAAAGCCCGTACCTTGGCCCGCACTGCGGCGGCGACTCTCGACAGGCGGTGGTAAACTGTCCAAACCGATATCAGTCTCTGCACGCTGCCGGGAGCGGTAGATCGCCCAGCCCTGAGGGTGGTTAACTTTGCCATCGCGCCTCAAGGCTCCTTGTGCCTAACCCAACGCCATGCTGGCAAATGCCTGGGCATCCAACGAGGCCCATCAGCCTACTTTTGTGTAAGCGTTTTGCTGAACTTTGTCCCGCCTGCACTGAGGGCTGGGTCAGTGTTCTACCTGCACCGTTTTGCTATGCTCTTAGCGCAACGTCCGATTCCTTCTGGCAGCAGAATCCAGCGATATGAACAGCCCCAAGCGGTCAGCGCGCAAGCACCCGGTGTTACGGGTAATCAGCATTTTTACCTTGGCGTCACTATGTACGGTAGTCATCGGGATTGCTGCCACCTACATCTATCTTGATCCGCAGATTCCCGAAGCCGCGACTTTTCGCAATGTCACGCTGGAAGCTCCACTGCGAATCTACGCAAAAGATGGCGAGTTGATTGGCGAATTTGGGGAGCGCCGGCTCATTCCAATCGATCTGGAAGACGTGCCCCAGGATTTCATCAACGCCATCTTAGATACCGAAGATAAGCGCTTTTATCAGCACAACGGCATCGACTACATTTCCTTGGTCAATGACGTCATGCAGCTGGTCGCCAGTCTTGCTGGCATTGGCAACGAGCGCTTGGGCGGTGCCAGCACTATTACCATGCAGCTGGCCCGCAATGTTTCTTTCACTTTGGAGCGCAGCTTTCTGCGCAAGTTCAAAGAGATGCTGCTGTCACTCAAGATTGAGCAAGAACTAAGCAAGGAAGAAATTCTAGAGCTGTACATCAATCTAGTGCCTTTCGGTAAACGCGCCTACGGGGCCGAAGCTGCCGCAATCACCTACTACGGCAAGTCCCTGGATGAGCTGAACTTAGCTCAGCTCGCCATGTTGGCCGGCACGCCCCAGCGCCCGGAAGCCGGCAACCCTATTAACGGTCCTGAGTGGGCGTTGCGGCGACGCAATCAGGTATTGGGGCGCATGCTTGCGCAAAATTCCATTAGCCGAGACCAATACGAGAGCGCGGTGGCAGCGCCAATCACCGCTCGGGTTTACGCACGAGAACTGGATCTGCCCAGCCCCTACATTGCCGAGTGGGCGCGGCAGCAGGTTACCGGCCTGGTACCGGACCTTTACACCGGCGGTTACGAAATCTACACCACCATCGACGGCTCCCAGCAACGGGCGGCAACACAGGCGCTGCGCCAAGGACTGCTGAAGTACGATCACGATCACGGTTACCGGGGACCTGAAGGCCAGCTATCGGAGCCGCTGCTGAGCGACATTAAGCAGTTATTTAACAACGACCAATCCACTGCACTGCCGCCCAGTACAGATTCCGTTCAGCAAACCCCTGAGGACAGCGCTGCGCAACAGGCCCGCGTCACCAATGATGTAATTGTCATCTTAGCGACCTACACGCCCTACGAAGAGCAGACACCGGCAGCGGTTTTAAGCATGGACGACGACAGTGCGCTGGTGATGACCGAGAGTGGTGCGCTGGGAACCGTGGCCTTAGCCGACAGCCGGTGGGCTCGGCCTTATATTTCGGTGGATGAGCTAGGACCCAGACCTCAGCGCATGGCGGATATCCTCAAGGTTGGCGACATTGTGCGGGTTAATACCCAAGGCCAAATTCAGACCCCAAATCAAAATTCGGCTCAACCCAATGAAACCCCGTGGCTGCTGACCCAGCTGCCTGAAATTCAGGGCGCGCTGATTGCCATGGACCCTAACAATGGGGCTGTTCGGGCGCTGATGGGGGGCTACGATTTCTATCGCAACCAATACAATTACGCCCTGCAAGCCCAGCGTCAGCCCGGATCAGGCTTCAAGCCCTTTATCTACAGCTCGGCGCTAAGCCGAGGCATTACCCCGGCCGACATATTTTTGGATGCCCCCTTAGTGTTCGAGGACGCCAATCTGGAATCCCAATACCGGCCAGAAAACGACAACAATCGCTACAACGGACCCACGCGGCTGCGCGAGGCCCTTTACCGCTCCATCAACCTGGTCTCTATGCGGGTGCTGCTGAAAATCGGCGCGGGCCGGGCGCTGCGCGACATCCGCAAATTCGGCTTCGATATGACGTCCTTCCCGCGCAATACCCAGCTTGCGCTGGGCGGAGGCACGATGACCGTTGCTCCTTTGGACATGGCCAAGGCTTACGCCGTATTGGCCAATGGCGGTTACTTAGTTGAACCCTATGTGGTGGATAGATTGGTGGATCAGCATGGCAAGGTGCTGTTCGCCGCTAACCCGGCCCGAGTGTGCCCATCCTGCGAGGGTCACAGTTCCCAAGAAAACTTAAAATCGAGCGCCAGCGAAGCTGGGTCCATAGATGGGGCTGGGGCTGGGGCTGGGGCTGAAAAGATAAACTGGCTGCGATCCACCGTCCTGGATCAGCTAATGAACGACGCGAAAGACACTCAGCCCGAGCAGGCCAGCGCTGCGATGGCTCCGCGAGTTCTCGACCAGCGCAACGCCTTCATCATGCAGTCCATGCTTCGAGATGTAATCAAACGCGGCACCGGTCGACGGGCTCGCGCTTTAGGCCGTAACGATCTGGCCGGGAAAACCGGCACCACTAACGATGCATCAGATACTTGGTTTAACGGCTTCAACCCGAGCCTTGTGGCCAGTGTTTGGGTGGGTTTCAAAGACCAAGAACCCTTAGGTCGCAACGCCTATGGGTCCAACATACCGCTGCCCATTTGGATCGACTTCATGCGCCAGGCCCTGCGCGGCGTACCTGAACAGGTGATGCAGCAACCCCCCGGGGTGGTCAACCTGCGCGTGGATCGGGACACCGGGCTGCCAACTAGCGCCAGTAACGCCGCCGCCATCGACGAGGTATTTTTAGCGGAATATGCTCCGGAGCCAGCGCCAGCGGCGGATACCGGGAATGCCGGCGACGACGACATTCGCGCCGTGGATCTTTTCTAAAAAGCCTATTATTTCCTGATGGCCGGGCATAAAAAAAGGAGGCCACCCTCCTTTTTTTGCTTCTCTATTTTTTGCTTCTCTATTT
>JAYOBI010000001.1:181657-209651 GCA_038104735.1 Gammaproteobacteria bacterium
TTTTTTGCTTCTCTATTTTTTGCTTCTCTATTTCTTGTTTCGCTATTTTTTGTTTTCTTGCTCTGCCTAGCTGCCTGAGCTGGTGCGCTTGGCAAACCGCTGGCGGAACTTTTCAACGCGACCGCCAGAGTCGATGGTCTTTTGCTTTCCCGTATAAAAGGGATGGCAGCTGGAACATACGTCCAGGTGCAGGTTCTCAGACAGGGTCGAACCAATCTCGATGGCATTACCGCAGCTGCAGGTTGCAGTAATGGTGTGATACTCCGGATGAATTTCGGCTTTCATAACAGCTACTTGCTTGTTCTAAATCGGGCGCGAAGTTTAACAGAAGCGTATGCCCCCGCAACCGTTGTGCGTACCTTCCCGTAAGTTTTTACCAGCGGCTATCAAGACTTGGCCTGGTCACCGTAGAATGCCCCATGGCCAGCCATCGCATCATTCAAGTCGCCGTTCCGAGACCACTCCACTCAGTCTATGACTACCACGTAGATGACGCCACCGAGATACCCCTAGTCGGAGCGCGGCTGCGGGTGCCCTTTGGGCGCAGCGAAGTGATCGGAATTTGCGTCAGTACGGCGGTCGATGCACCTCACGAAAACACCAAGGCAATTCTGGAAATTCTCGACGCTGAACCCGTCATCGACGAGGAACTGCTGGAGTTAGCCCTGTGGATGAGCGGCTATTACCACTACCCCTTAGGCGAGGTATTGGCCACGATTTTACCCAGCGCGGCTCGCAAAGGGGCCGCTTTTGAGATCAAGCCACTGCCGCCGCCAGATTTATGGCATCTAGTGGACCCGTCAGCGGTAAGCCCTCGAGCCAAAACCCAGCTGGCTCTGGTGCAGCACCTTCAGGAAGCAGCCGCAGCAGTCACCGGTACGGAACTTGAGTCCGCTGGTTTTAACCGACCCATGCTGCGCAAACTGGAAAACCTGGGCGTACTGGAACGACGAGCTGAAGCAACCGCGCCGACCTTGGATGCGCCGCTGGATCCAACAGCCGAGCAGGCCAAGGCCATCGACGCCGTAACCCTGGCCAAAGGGTTCACAACCTTTTTACTGGAAGGGGTCACCGGTTCAGGTAAGACCGAGGTTTATCTGCAGATCATGGCGCCAGTATTAGCCCAGGCGCAGCAGGTGCTGGTGTTAGTGCCGGAAATTGCGCTCACGCCCCAGACCCTGGCCCGATTTGAAAACCGCTTTGCCGGCGTCGGCGTGATGCACTCGGCTTTGACGGATCAACAGCGTTTGCAAACGTGGCTGCGCTGCCGGTCTGGCGACATTCGCGTGTTGATAGGTACGCGCTCTGCCGTATTCACGCCCTTTAACGACTTGGGTTTAATCATCGTGGATGAGGAGCACGACAGCTCATACAAACAGCAAGAAGGACTGCGATATTCGGCTCGGGATCTCACCGTGAAACGGGCCCAAACCGCCAACATTCCCTTGCTTCTTGGCTCTGCAACACCTTCCCTGGAGTCCCTGTATAACGTCCAGCGCCAGCGCTACCGACACCTGACAATCACCCAGCGAGCCGGCGGAGCGTTGATGCCACGCTTTGATGTCATTGACCTGCGCGGACAAAGTCTGCGCGGTGGTTTTTCCGACACCCTGATCCGCATCATTCGCCAGCATCTGGCTGGGGCCGGCCAGGTATTGATTTACCTCAACCGGCGCGGCTTCGCGCCGACCCTGCTGTGCCAGCATTGTGGCTGGCAATGCGTTTGTTCCGACTGCGATGCCAAACTTACCCTGCATCGCCGTCCAGAGCAGATGGTCTGCCACCATTGCAGTCTTCGATTTGCCTTGCCCGAGCGCTGCGAACACTGTGGTCATGAAGACCTGATACCCGTTGGCGTTGGTACCCAACGGGCCGAAGAAACCCTGGCCGAGCTTTTTCCCGGTGTTCCCCTCTACCGCATTGATCGAGACACCACCCGCACCACGACCCAACTCAATGCCCAGCTGGAGCAAATCCACCGGGGCCGGCCCTGCATAATGGTGGGCACGCAAATGCTGGCCAAAGGTCATCACTTCCCACAAGTGACCTTAGTAGCCGTGGTCAACGCCGACGCGGGGTTTCTCAGTCCAGACTTCCGAGCGCCAGAGCGCACGGCCCAGTTGATTGTGCAGGTAGCAGGCAGGGCCGGTCGAGCGGAACGCCCTGGGGAAGTGTGGATTCAGTCTTATCAACCGGACAATCCGCTGCTCAAGCGTCTAATGTCCCAGGGCTACCGCAGCTTCGCTCAAGCCGAGCTTGCCAGCCGGTTGCAGGCAGGACTCCCACCGGGTCAACCCATGGCTATGCTGCGCGCCGAAGCCTTCGAGCCCAAGCTTGCCCTGGAGTTTCTACAGCGGTGCAAAAGCCACCTGCAAAAACACGCCGATCAGCTAGACGAAGAAACCGCCAGTCAGGTGCAAATTATGGGGCCCATACCCGCGCCCATGGCCAGGGTAGCCAAACGCGCGCGTTTCCAGCTTGTGGTTATCGCTACGTCGCGCCCGCAACTGCATAGGCTGCTGGCCAGCATCGGCCAACCCAAAACCCATGCCAGCCTGCGCTGGTCTATCGACGTGGATCCATACGACGCGATGTAGCCATTTCGCATCAACCCAACTACCGCGCTATCATGCGCGCTATGAACTGTCCCAACGTTTTTGCCACCGGCTGCAAGCTATGACTAAAGATTTTGCTAACCGCGGGCAGCCCTCAAAGCCGGCTAACAGGCGCAGGCCTGCAACGTCCCAGCGACGCAGTGCCAAGGCTACGCCCACTCGCGGCAACAAGGGCACGGGATTCCATGGCCCCAGTTTTTCTTCTGGCGCTATATTTGGCGCCGTCCTGGTTCTGCTTGCCGCGTATTTACCCGAGTGGCTGGAAACACCGCCGGGCAACAAAGATCAGCGCCTTGTGGAAACGCCGCCGGCTCCATCAGTAACCTTTGAATTTCCCGACATCTTAAAAGACCGGGAAATCCAGGTAGACACCAGCCCCTATGAGACCCAAGGCCCGGGATCCACAGACGCCCCTAAAAGCTACAAAGTGCAGGCCGCGTCTTTCCGTGACGAAGGAGAGGCCGAAGAACTGCGTGCAAACCTACTGCTGGGCAATTTGCCGGCCCAGGTCATTGCAAGAGACAGCGATACGGGCCGCTGGTTTCGGGTGATCTTGGGACCCTTTGAGCGACGCGTCGACGCCAACCGTGCACTGACCAAACTCCGAGAGCGGGGCATTTCCGGCATCGTGTTGAGCGGCGACGACTAACCGCCCCGATTGCCTCAAGGGCGAGCAAACGTTGCTTTGTCCGATCGACCACGCCAATATCCTCGGCCCTCGTGTGCTTGGCGCCCAAACACCGAGGCCACTTTCGCAACTGGATTTGTTTATGCAGGCATTTCACGGCACCACTATTCTAAGCGTCAGGGATCATCGCCAGGTTGCCATGGGCGGTGACGGCCAGGTATCTCTGGGCGATACCGTCATGAAAGGCAACGCCATCAAGGTTCGAAAGCTCTATCAGGACCGAGTGATTGCAGGCTTCGCAGGCAGTACCGCAGACGCCTTTACCCTGTTCGAAAAATTTGAGGCTGCCCTGGAAAAGTACCACGGTCAGCTGGCGCGCTCGGCGGTCGAATTGGCCAAAGAATGGCGCTCGGATCGGGCACTGCGCAAGCTGGAGGCGATGCTGATCGTGGCCGACGACAAAACCACCCTGCTAATCAGCGGCAACGGCGACGTCATCGAGCCCGAGGCCGGGGTTCTGGCCATTGGCTCTGGGGGCAACTACGCCAGAGCGGCAGCTACTGCCCTGGCGGAAAACACCGACATGACGCCAGCAGACGTGGTGCGTAAAGCGCTCACCATTGCCGGCGATATTTGCGTCTACACCAATCATTCACTCACCATCGAAACCCTCAACGCCCATGCCGAATAACCCGTCTTTGACCCCGAAAGAAATCGCCGCCGAACTGGATCGACATATTGTCGGCCAAGGTGAGGCCAAACGAGCGGTAGCCATTGCGCTGCGAAACCGCTGGCGGCGCATGCAGCTGGAGCCAGAGCTACGGGACGAGGTCAGCCCGAAGAACATTCTGATGATTGGCCCCACCGGTGTTGGCAAAACCGAGATTGCGCGACGCTTAGCCAAGCTGGCCAACGCCCCGCTGATCAAAGTAGAAGCAACGAAATTTACCGAAGTGGGCTACGTTGGGCGCGACGTTGAATCCATCGTGCGCGACCTGGCCGACAATGCGGTCAATCTGTTGCGACAAGAGCAAATGCAGGAGGTCGGCGCTCAGGCCGAAGATCGCGCCGAGGAGCGCATTCTAGACGCGCTACTGCCGCCGCCCCGCAATGCCGAGGACGAAGCCGATGGCGCGGAATCGTCAACCCGACAAATGTTTCGCAAGAAACTCCGCCAAGGCGAACTGGACGATAAGGAAATTGACATCGAGCTGGAGCAAACGCCCGTCGGCGTAGAGATTATGACGCCACCGGGCATGGAAGAAATGACCAGCCAACTGCAGAACATGTTCGCCAACCTAGGTCAGGGCAAGACCAAGCAGCAGCGTTTAACGATCAAGGAAGCGCAGAAACGCATTCGTGATGAAGAGGCCGCACGCCTGGTAAACGAGGACGAGATTCGCAGCCAAGCAGTCACTGCGGTGGAGCAAACCGGCATCGTGTTCATCGACGAGCTGGATAAAGTGGCCAAACGCTCGGAAACCTCGGGTACCGACGTTTCCCGAGAGGGCGTGCAGAGAGATTTACTGCCCCTAATAGAAGGCTGCACGGTGAGTACCAAGTACGGGGCCATTAACACCGATCATATTTTGTTTATTGGTTCCGGGGCATTCCATCTGGCGAAACCCTCGGACCTAATCCCTGAGCTGCAAGGACGTCTGCCCATTCGCGTGGAGCTGCAAGCCCTAACCCCCGAGGACTTCAAGCGCATTCTCACCGAACCCAAAGCCAGCCTGTGCGAGCAGTATCAGGCGCTGTTGGCGGCGGAGCAGGTTGTGCTTGAGTTTGACCCCAGCGGCATCGAGCGCATCGCGGAGCTTGCTTGGCAGGTGAACGAGGGTACGGAGAATATCGGTGCACGGAGACTGCACACCGTTATGGAGCGACTGCTGGAACCTTTATCCTTTGCCGCAGACGAATACGCAGGGCAAACCGTGCTGATCGACCAACGCTATGTTGACGAGCATTTACGCGATCTAGTCAGTAATACCGATTTGTCGCGCTTTATTCTGTAACCCACCCAACTCGCCGCTGACGCAAATAACTATGCAACCACCCAAGCACATCACTTACCACAAAATCGCCCACACGCTAGAGTTACAGTGGGACGACAAAAGCCTGGAAATTCCTGCTGAGCTGCTGCGGGTTTATTCGCCCTCGGCGGAAGTCAGAGGGCATTCGCCGGATCAGAAAACCCTGCAAACGGGCAAGAAAAATGTCGGCATTCGGCAAATCGAACCCATTGGCAACTACGCGATTCGCATCGCCTTCGACGATGGTCACGACAGCGGTATTTATGCGTGGACCTATCTCCACGAAATGGGCACCCAGCAAGATCGTTTCTGGCAGGACTATTTGACCGAGCTTAAACAGGCCAATGCGTCGCGGCTGCCAGTGATTCCCGTCAATCAATGGTCGCCGAAGTAACCGGCTGTAACCAGATCCACGCTATAGTCCCCACCAAAAACAGATGAGACGCCACCGCGATGAGCAAAAGCGCTGACACATCCAAGACCGAAGCCGAGAAAGTCAGTTTTGGTTTTGCAGAGGTTTCGCCCGAGGAGAAAACCCGCAGAGTAGGCGACGTATTCAAAGCCGTTGCCAGTCGCTATGACGTGATGAACGATTTGATGTCCTTGGGCACCCACCGGATTTTCAAGCGCATGGTGCTGCAAATGTCTGGCGTTCGCCCGGGCCACCGGGTGCTCGACCTGGCCGGGGGCACGGGTGACATGTCGGCATTGTTCGCGCCAGCCGTGGGTGATGAGGGACAAGTGGTGCTAACGGATCTGAACCGGCCCATGATGCAGGTAGGGCGTAATCGTCTGCTGGATGAAGGCTTGGCCCAGGTGCAGTTTTGCCAGGCACCGGCCGAGGCGTTGCCCTTCGCCGCCAACGCCTTCGACTGCGCCTGCATCAGCTTCGGCATTCGTAATTTCACTGACAAAGACGGTGCTCTGGCTGAGCTGCTGCGAGTACTCAAACCTGGCGCTCCATTATTGGTTTTGGAGTTTTCCCACCCCACTGATCCAGTGCTGGAAACCGCTTACAGGGCCTTTCAGGCCGTCTGGCCTCCAGTTGGCAAGCTTTTGGTAGGCGACGCCCAACCGTATCAGTACCTTGTGGAATCCATTCGCATGCACCCGAACCAGAAGGCCTTGAAGCAGATGTTCGATGACGCTGGTTTTGTGGAAACCGACTTTTACAACCTCGTAGGCGGCATTGCAGCAATCCACCGAGGCGTAAAACCCCACGCATCGAACTGACCATGGGTGGTCCCACCGAGGTGTTTTCCCAATCGCTGCAGGCACTGCAGCGCCAGTTCAGTAAAGCCCTGCTGGATCTCGATCCTGCCCTGCAGCAACAGCTAACGCCTTTGGCCGGGCAAACTATTGAGGTGCAATGCCTGCAGCCGCAGACAACCTGGCACTGGGTTATTGAGCCGACGCAGATTGATTTCATCGCCGAACCCGCAACCAACCCAGCCGTCGTTATCCGCGGCAGCGCTCAAGACCTGCTGCAGGCAGCAATGACAGGCAACACGGGATGGCCGCTGGAAATTCAGGGCGATGCGACGGTATTGCTCAGGCTCCAGGCGCTAATTAAGCAATTTTCACCGGACCTGGCCGGGCCACTATCAGCCCTCATCGGGGATGAGGATGGTCAGCGCGGTGCGGCCCTGGTCGAATTTGGGGTTTCAGCCCTGAGAGACATCGTTAGCGCGGCACACAAAGAAGGCCACCACGCAGCTGAGGCCTTTCTCGCCAAGCGCTATACCTCCGAAGCTGACGGCAACGCGCTTTATGATCGACTAAGCGCCTTGCGGCTCCGAGTAGATCGGCTGCAGGCCCGACTGGATTTGTTCACGTCACCCGAGACCAAACGCTAATGCGGTGGCGCAATCTGCAATACGTTTTGGGTCTCGTCAAAACCATTCTGGGGCATCGTCTGCACCACCTGGTGCCGCTGGAGCTGATCCCCAGTCGTGCCGCACGCTGGGGGCTTAGGCTTGCGCGCGTGTTGCTCCCCGCTGGCACGCCGGCGGAACAACAGCTAGTGACGGCCTTAGCCTCTCGCGGACCGGTATTCATTAAACTTGGCCAACTGCTATCGACCCGGCCGGATGTGTTGGGCGATGGGCTCTGCCGAACCCTGGCTACCCTGCAAGATCGGGTAGCCCCTTTGGACAGTGGTGAGGCCCTGCGGGTCATCCAGGAGGCTTTGGGAGAAGACGCGCTAGGCCAATTTCTCCACATTGAACCTGAACCCCTGGCCAGTGCCTCCATTGCGCAAGTTCACGGGGCACGGTTAGTTACTGGCGAGGAGGTGGTCATCAAAGTAGTGCGGCCAGGAATCGACCATCTGATCGAAACCCAGATGAGCGCCTTAATCGCGCTATCGCACTGGTTAGAGTCACGTTTTCCGCTGCTGCGTCAGCTGCACTTCACGCAAATCCTCGACGATCAGCGTCAAATCATGCTGACCGAGCTGAACATGTTCTCAGAGGCTCGCAATCAGATTCAGCTGCGGCGTAATTTTGCCGATTCGCCGCTGCTACATGTACCCCGGCTGTACCCCTCGTTCACGCGCCTCAATTTGCTTGTAATGACCCGTATATACGCCCCAAGCATTGGCGAGCGAGAGGTTCTAGAGGCGGCAGGCGTTGATTTTCAGGTGCTGGCCCATAAGGGCGTGGAAACCTTTTTCACCCAGGTTTTTGAACACAACTTTTTTCACGCTGACATGCACCCGGGTAACGTTTTTGTGGATATTAGCGACCCCAAAGACCCAAAGTGGATCGCTTTGGATTGCGCCATCATGGGCAGCCTTAGCGAATCGGATAAGTCTTATCTGGCACAAAATCTCATCGCCTTCTTCGCCCGGGACTACCGGCAGATCGTCAATCTCCATCTGCGTTCGGGGTGGATTCCAGCGACAACCGATGCCGACGCGTTCGAGGCCGTCATTGCCTCGGTGTGTGACCCAATTTTCGCCCAGCCGTTAAGCGAAATATCCTTCGCCAGCTTTATGACGGAGCTGCTCGACGCGGCGAGAGCTTTCAACATGCAGGTTCAGCCCCAACTGGTGCTGCTGCAGAAAACCCTCCTCTACATCGAAGGACTCGGGCGGCAGCTGTATCCCCAGCTGGACCTGTGGGAAACCGCCGCACCTTTTATGCAGCGTTGGGCGGTACGCAACTTGGGCCTCATGGCCGTTTTCGGCAAGCTGGTTGAACAGGGGCCCAAGCTGTTAAGCGAACTGCACCGCTTGCCCACCCTATTGGATGACAGTCAAACCATCGACCTGCGCAGACAGTTAGCCCAGCAGCAGAGCCAGCTTGAACAGCTGCACAGCACACTGTTACTGCAGCGTAGCCGCAGCACGCGCCGCTGGCTGTTGAGCGCTGGCGTGCTCACTGCCGGAGCTGTCTGGCTGCTATGTGCAGGTATACCGTAGGTGGTAGGATGCTTGGCCCATTAGTCAAACGAGCGCGCGATGAGCGTCCTAGACGAATTAACTGAAGTCCTTGCCCAGCGTAAAAGCGAAAACCCAGAAACGTCCTATGTCGCCGCTCTGCACAAAAAAGGCTTAAACAAAATTCTGGAAAAGGTCGGCGAGGAGGCCACGGAGGTGATCTTGGCCGCCAAAGATGCAGCAGCCGATGACCACCAGCGAGATGAGGTGATAAAGGAAACCGCGGACCTGTGGTTCCACACCATGGTCATGCTCAGCGAACTGGGCAGAACGCCCCAAGACGTGCTGGATGAGCTTGGCAAACGCTTTGGGGTTAGCGGGCTGGACGAAAAGGCCAGCCGCCAGAAGTAAACGGGCTTGTGCTAGCGCTGTTACCGGCGTAATGAAGCCTTCTATAATCACACCAACATTAGCGGAGACCCCAATGTTTGGATTTGGCATGCAAGAACTCCTGGTCATCCTGGCCATCGTACTGTTGCTGTTTGGCCCGAAGCGCCTAAAAAATATTGGCTCTGACTTGGGCAACGCCATAAAAGGCTTTCGCACAGCTGTCACCGACGAAGATAAGCCCACGGAAAATGCTGAGCAAAACAGCGCCAAGGTTATTGACGGCGACGCCACCCAGGCAACGGGCGGCAGCGAGGAACCGGCGCACAAGCCAAGCCAGGACACCAAGGCCTAAGGCACTTTCGAAACTCTGCGCCCAGAGGAGATTAACGCGGCCCCATGTTCAGCGATTTCGGCACTATGGAACTTATGCTGGTACTGCTGGTCACCCTGTTGGTGATTGGCCCAGAGCGCCTGCCTGAAACCCTGCGAACGCTGGGTTTGTGGATGGGCCGAATCAGTCGCTCCTTCACCTCAGTGAAAATGGAAATAGAGCAAGAAATCGGCATGGACGACATCCGCCGCCAGCTGCACAACGAGCAAGTCATGGCGGAAATGAAAAAGATCGAAGACGACGTCAACGCCAGCGTCGCACCCACTGACCCCGGCAAGCAGTCTGAAGCCGCCGACACCGAGGAATCCACAGCGAAGCCCCCGCCCAGCGCGCCATGACCTCTGAGCCCGATCCACAAGACGCCTCCAGCGACAAGGAAATGCCCTTTGTCGAACACTTAATTGAGTTGCGCAGCCGTATTCTGCGCAGCTTTGCTTTCATCGGTACTTTATTTATCCCCATCTATTATTTTGCGGGGCCGCTCTTTAGCTTTGTCTCTGCACCCCTGGTGCAAGCACTGCCAGATGGCTCTTCAATGATCGCTACCCAGGTGACATCGCCTTTCCTTACGCCGTTTAAACTGGCCATCTATACGGCGATATTTATTGGCATCCCATTTTTGCTGCACCAGCTTTGGGCCTTCGTTTCACCGGGCCTTTATCGCAGCGAGAAGCGCTTCGCCTTTCCTCTGCTGTTTTCTAGCGTGGTGCTTTTTTATGCGGGCATGGCGTTTAGCTACTTCTTGGTATTTCCACTGGTTTTTGGGTTTTTGGTCACGGTGAGTCCTGAGGGCGTGCCAATGATGACCGACATCAATCAGTATTTGGATTTTGTCCTCAAGATGTTCCTGGCCTTCGGCATCGCTTTTGAAATTCCCGTCGCCACTTTCTTGCTGGCCTGGTCGGGACTGTCCAGCGCAAAAAGCATGGCCAACAAGCGCCCCTACGTCATCATTGGCTGCTTTGTTGCGGGCATGCTGCTCACACCACCCGACGTGGTTTCCCAGCTGCTGCTGGCCTTGCCTACCTGGATTTTGTTCGAGTTTGGGGTGCTGCTGGCGCGGCTTGTGGAACGCCGTAATGCGGACGACAGCCTCGACAGCGAGCCCAAAGCCTAGCCCAAATGAGCGCTAAGCGTTCAGGCTGGCGGCTCTACTACTAGGGTAAAGGGTCCGTCGTTGACGCTTTGGACCTGCATGTCACCACCGAAGACCCCAGCCTGCACGGGTATCAACTGACCCAGCTGGAGCAGAAATGCCTCATAAACCTGTTTGGCGTGAGCGGGTACAGCGGCGCCAGAAAACGACGGCCGTCGGCCTTTGCGAACGTCTGCGAGCAAAGTGAACTGGGAGATGACTAGGGCAGCGCCGCCGATGTTCGCCACGCTGCGAGATGTTTTTGCCGTTGCCGAGGCATCGAAAACCCGCAGGTTGGCGATTTTTTCAGCAAGCCAGCGAACCTCTTGCTCACCGTCCTGGTCTGCCACGCCAAGATAAATCAACAGGCCCTGCTCGATTTGCCCCACCAGCGCGCCGTCTACGCTGACGCTGGCGCTGCGCACCCTCTGCACCACGGCCCTCATCAGGCAGCGCCGACAGCGTTTGCTGAAACCTGCCCCATCGCGTTAGGCGCGCTTGCGCTCACTTTCTTTCAGCAACAGTTTACGCACTCGAATGTTCTCCGGCGTAATTTCCACCAGCTCATCGTCGTCAATGAATTCCAGCGCCTGCTCAAGGGTCATGATCACCGCGCCGCTAAGCTGGATGTTTTCATCGGTTCCCGATGCCCGTACGTTGGTGAGCTTTTTTTCCTTCAGCGCGTTTACGGTCAAGTCGTTAGCTCTGGAGTGGATACCTACCACCATGCCCTCGTAAACCATGTCGTTCGGTTTAACCATCATGCGACCCCGGGCCTGTAGATTCCAAAGCGCAAAACCAACGGCCTTACCTTGGGCATTGGAGATCAGCACGCCATTTTTGCGAGCCCCCACCTCTTCCGCCGTGCGCGGTCCAAACCCATCGGACGCAAAAGACATTATACCGGTGCCGGAGGTTTGGGATAGAAAGATCGGGCGGTACCCCATTATCCCGCGACTGGGGATACGAAACTGCAGACGCACCCGACCCTTACCGTCAGGCTGCATTTCCTGAAGTTCACCTCGGCGGTCGCCCAAGGACTCCATAACCTTGCCCTGATGCTGCTCCTCAATGTCCAAAGTGAGGGTTTCAAACGGCTCGTGCATGACACCATCAATTTCTCGGTAGATAACCTGCGGCCTGGAAACCGCCAGCTCGAACCCTTCTCGCCGCATGGTTTCAATCAGTACCGACAAATGTAGCTCGCCGCGACCGGAAACCCGGAAGCGATCAGGATCCGGCGTATCCTCTACCATCAGAGCAACGTTGTGCAGAGCTTCGGTTTGCAGCCGGTCGCGGATCTGACGGCTTGTCACGTACTTGCCTTCCTTGCCGGACAGCGGTGAGTTGTTGACACAGAACATCATCGTTAGGGTTGGTTCATCCACCGACAGCGCCGGCAGGGCCTCCGCTTGTTCCGGTGCGCACAAAGTATCGGAAATGTTGATCTTCTCGATACCGGTTAAGCAGATAATGTCCCCGGCGCTGGCTTGGGTGGCTTCAACCCGCTCCAAGCCGCTGTGCCGGTAAATGTTCATGACCTTACCCTTGCGCTCCATTCCTTCCCGATCCACAACAACCACTTGCTGGTTACGCTCGACACGGCCCCGGGTAATGCGCCCGATACCAATCACCCCCTCATAGGTGGAATAGTCCAAGGAACTGATTTGCATTTGAAACGGCCCAGCTTCATCAACGTCAGGAGCTGGCACCTGGTCAACAATCATGTCCAGCAGCGGGCTCATGTCGTCAGCAATGGCGTCTAGCTCCAAACCCGCGACGCCGTTTATTGCCGAGGCGTACACCGACGAAAAGTCTAGCTGTTCGTCCGAGCCGCCCAGGTTATCGAAAAGCTCGAATACCTGGTCAATAGCACGGTCGGGATCCGCCCCGGGGCGGTCGATTTTGTTCACCACAACAATGGGCTTAAGCCCGTAGGCAAAAGCCTTCTGGGTCACAAACCGTGTTTGTGGCATTGGGCCATCTACCGCATCCACCAACAGCAGTACCGCATCTACCATAGACAAGATCCGCTCCACCTCTCCGCCGAAGTCTGCGTGGCCTGGCGTATCGACAATATTAATCTGGGTGTCCCGGTAGTTAATGGCGGTATTTTTCGCAAGAATCGTAATGCCTCGTTCTTTCTCAAGGTCATTACTGTCCATGGCACGCTCGGCGGCGCTGGCGTCCAGTAAGCCCGTTTGCTGCAGCAGGCAATCCACCAAGGTAGTTTTGCCATGGTCGACGTGGGCAATAATCGCGACATTTCGGACATTCAAATTCGGCACGGTGGGTTCTTCCTTGTTGGGGAGCTCTGGCGATAGCGCTTGGCTGAGTTGATGCTCAGCGTTGAGCGGGCGCGATTATGGCCCAAGGAACTTCACCTGTCGCCTAAAAGTGCAGCCGCAGCCACGGTTCCCAAGGCTCTTTGGGTTGGAAGAAAACCCCCAACTCCATTTGTGTCTTGGATCCGAATGCACCAGAATAGCGCGTGTGGCAGCGCCTCCTGCTCGGCTTGCACTTTTTTGGTGCGCTCCGCGAGGGAAGTTCTAGAAACCACAGTAACTTCAATAAGTTATACAACGCCTTGCATGGCACGACTTTTGCTATGACCTTGAGGACTGATCTGTGTCGAAGAAACTCAAGCGAGTTTCAACTCGGTCAGAATGCAAAATACCCAACCCATTAACCCGCTTTGGAGCGAACAGCCTAGGATGGAACTGCACAACGCAGACCTAGCGCCCACATCGAAGGAGACAAACCAAGCATGAAATCTAAACTCGAATACATCTGGCTGGACGGATTCCAGCCCACTCAAAGTCTGCGCAGCAAGACACAGATGAGCAAAGACAATTTCACCGGTGCGCTCGAAGACGTGGCCATGTGGTCGTTCGACGGCAGTTCAACGGAACAAGCCGAAGGCGGCAGTTCAGATTGCCTGCTCAAGCCAGTGGCCATCTACCCAGACCCGGACCGTCAAAATGCCTACCTGGTCATGTGCGAGGTTCTTAACGCTGACGGTACCCCACACCCCTCTAACGGTCGTGCAACCATCGACGACGATGACAACGACTTCTGGTTCGGTTTCGAGCAGGAATACTTCTTGTGGGATATCGACACCCAACTGCCTCCAGGGTTTCCTCCCGGTGGTTTTCCAGCACCTCAGGGCCCTTACTACTGCTCGGTTGGCGCAGGCAATGCCTTCGGCCGCGATTGTGTTGAAGAGCATTTTGACCTCTGCCTGGAAGCTGGCATCAACGTTGAGGGTATCAACGCCGAGGTTGCTGCAGGCCAATGGGAATTTCAGGTTTTCGCCAAGGGTGCCAAGCAAGCTGGCGATGAAACGTGGATCGCCCGATACCTGCTGGAACGCACCGGTGAAAAGTACGGATACTCCATCAACTGGCATCCAAAGCCCTTCGGCGATTTGGACTGGAACGGCTCCGGTATGCACGCGAACTTCTCCAACGAAGCCATGCGCACCGAAGGCAAGGAAGAGATTTTCACCAAGATCTGCGAAGAGTTCGGCAAGAACATTCAGCGCCACATGAGCGTTTATGGTGCCGACAACGATCAACGCTTGACCGGCAAGCACGAAACTCAGTCTATTGACGAGTTCAGCTACGGCATCTCAGATCGTGGAGCCTCAATCCGCATACCCGTGACCACCCCGGCCGACGGCTGGGTGGGCCGACTGGAAGATCGACGCACCGCATCCAATGCCGACCCTTACAAAGTGGCAGCGGCCATCGTCAAGACCACCAAGGAAGCACTTTCCTAGGTCACTAGCGATCCAGAACAAGGGTGTCGCCTTTAGGCGCACCCTTTGTTGTTACGGTGTGCCTGTTGTTAACGTGCGTCTTGGCTGACAACGCGGATCAGCCGCCTTCTTTAGCCTAACGCCAAGAAAATCTCACCGCTGAACCGAGCTTGCCCCCAGATTTTTCGGCTCATGTTCCATCGATCGACTGTTACGCTTGATCTTTGCTGCTGCGCGCCCTATTTTGGTGCAAACAGCCCCATGGCCCATCACTGACAGGCAAATAGACGCCCTTGAGCTCCGGGTTACACTATTGAATTTACTGATCTGCATTGAAAGCGTGTACTTACATACATAAACAGGGACCAGGCCCGATTTTTGCTTTGCTATCAGCAAAACCAATGGACACGCAGACAGGTAAGCACGAACCGACCGGTCGTCTTAAGAAACGAAGCAACCAAGCCGCGGGATACACAGCAAACGCAATGACCACGCCGAAACGACAGCCTAAGCACCGCCAGCGTCTAACAGAGCACCTGTTCGATTCGTTGACGACTGCCGTGGTGGTCTTAGATCAAGACTTGCGCCTGGCCTCTCTCAACAGCGCCGCGGAAGACTTACTGCACGTTTCAGCGGCTTCTGTGATTGGCAGCCCTCTTACCGCCCTGGTGCTCAAAGCCGAGCAGCTGGTCGCATCCCTAGAGCAGGCCATCACCGAAATCCAGCCCTTCACCGCCAGAAATGTCGGCCTACAGCTGCCGGAAAATATGGTGGAGGAAGTGGATCTAACCGTATCCACTCTTGAATCGCCCCCGGGACTTCTGCTGGAGCTCCACCCCACCAGCCGAATCAACGCCATAAGCCAGGGTAGCTTCAGCGAGGAACAGCAAATCACCACGCGAAGTCTGATCAAGGGCCTGGCTCACGAGGTGAAGAATCCACTGGGCGGTATTCGCGGAGCCGCTCAGCTGCTGGAACGGGCTCTGCCCAACGACGACCTGCGTGAGTACACGGGCATTATCATCAGCGAGGCAGACCGCCTGAGAGATTTGGTGGATCGCATGCTCGGGCCCTGGCAGCCCATACAATTTGAGCCAGTGAATCTCATCGAAGTCATCGAACGGGTAATGCAAATTTTGCAGCCTGAGTTCAAACCTAACTTGCACCTGCAGCGGGATTACGACCCAAGTTTGCCCGAGGTGTCCGGAAATAAAGACCAGCTCATTCAGGCCATTCTTAATATTGCCCGCAACGCCTGCCAAGCTTTAGCGACAGTGGAAAACGCCAAGCTGCTCTTTCGCACCCGGGTCATGCGCCAGTTCACCATTGGCTCTGTGCGGCACCGACAGGTAATGCACCTAAGCATTACCGACAATGGACCCGGTATTCCGGCAGATCTCATCGACCGAATTTTCTTTCCTATGATCAGCGGTACCGCTGAAGGCTCTGGTCTGGGTCTGTCCATTTCTCAAAACATTATTGGTCAACATGGAGGCGCGTTGCAGGTCTCAAGCCGGCCGGGCAATACGGTGTTCTCCGTGTTTTTGCCCTTCCACGGGCCTGGGGCTGCTAACGCCAGCGACAAGGGACAAGCGCTATGAACAAACACGTATGGGTGATCGATGACGACAGTGCTATTCGCTGGGTTTTGGATCGAGCCTTGAGCCAGGCGGGCATCCCTATCACTGCCTTCAATACCGCGGATCAGGCCCTTCACCACCTCAATGACGAAGCACCGCTTGCCATCATCACCGACGTTCGCATGCCCGGCACTTCGGGCCTGGATTTTCTTCGTCAGGTAAAGGAAACCCACAACCAAGTGCCCATCATCGTCATGACCGCGCACTCTGATCTGCAAAGTGCCGTGACGAGCTTCGAGCACGGCGCCTTTGAGTACCTCCCGAAACCCTTTGATGTAGATGAGGCTGTCGCGGTGGTGCGCCGGGCCATTGCGCAAACCCAGGACACGCAGCCCATCGCCATCACTGAGACTCAGGGCGCAACCGAAATCATTGGCAAAGCGCCAGCCATGCAGGAGGTTTTCCGCGCAATTGGCCGACTGTCTTCGTCCAACGTCACGGTACTCATCAATGGCCCGTCCGGTTCGGGTAAAGAGCTGGTGGCGCGAGCCTTGCACCGACATTCGCCCCGTCAAGACGGGCCATTCGTCGCCCTGAACGTCGCTGCCATTCCCAGCGATCTCATCGAAAGCGAGCTGTTTGGCCATGAAAAAGGCGCGTTCACTGGCGCGGCTCAACGGCGGGTTGGGCGCTTCGAGCAGGCCGAAGGCGGCACCCTATTTTTGGACGAAATCGGCGACATGCCGGCATCTGCGCAAACTCGACTGCTGCGGGTACTGGCGGAAAACGAATTCTATCGCGTCGGCGGCCATAATTCTGTCAGCGCCAATGTACGCATCGTAGCCGCCACCCATCAAAATCTCGAGGAACTGGTAGAAAAAGGTAAGTTTCGCGACGACTTATTCCATCGCCTAAACGTTATCCGGGTTCACGTGCCCAGCCTTGCCGAGCGCCGGGAAGACATTCCCCTGCTCGCCCAGCACTTTCTCGATGCCGCGGCCAAGGAACTGGGCGACGAGCCAAAAAGATTGGATCCGGCTACCGCCGACTACCTGGGCCTGCTACCTTGGCCCGGCAATGTTCGTCAGCTGGAAAATACCTGCCGGTGGCTTCAGGTGATGGCGAGTTCGCGTACGGTTCTCATTGAGGACCTGCCGCCGGAACTCCAGCAAAGTGAATCCATTGCAGACAACGACAGCTGGGAAACTATTCTGGAACTGTGGGCCAATCAGCAGCTGGAAAAAGAGCCCGACCTGGCGCTACTGGATTGCGCGCTGCCGAAATTTGAACGCATCATGATTAACGCCGCCCTGCGTAAAACCGGCGGGCGCAAAAAAGATGCGGCGGACCTTTTGGGATGGGGCCGAAACACCCTAACCCGAAAGATGCAGGAGCTGGGACTGTAAAGGACGTAAACTCCGCTACCTTCCAACTGCACGGCGCTTACACATGGATGTGGTTCTGTATCAGCCCGAGATTCCGCCTAACACCGGCAACATCATTCGCATTTGCGCCAACACCGGCGCGTCCCTGCACCTGATTCGACCCCTTGGATTCGACTGGGACGACAAGCGCTTGCGTCGAGCCGGCCTGGATTATCACGACTTTGCCCGAGTGACCCTTTACGACAATTTGCCCGCCTGCGAAACGAAGCTCGCCGGCCGGCGCTGGTTTGCCATGACAACCAAGGGCAGTCGGAACTTTGCGGAAGTTGAATTTCAGTCCGACGACGTGCTGCTTTACGGCCCGGAAACTCGGGGCCTGCCCGAGGAGGTGTTGGCCCGATGGCCTGCCGAGCGAAAGCTACGTATTCCGATGCAGGCCACCAGTCGAAGCATTAATCTTGCAAATTCTGTGGCCATTACGCTTTACGAAGCGTGGCGACAACGCGGTTACGACGGTGTGCTGTAACCCGCCCCTAATGGGTGGTATACGCTTCGGATTGCTGTTGCTGCCTTTTCTGCAAAGCCTGCAGGTATAGGGCCTCAAAGTTCACTTGAGCCAAATTAATCGGCGGGAAGCCGCCCTTAACAACGAGGTTGTCTAGCGCTTCACGCGCATAGGGAAAAAGCGTGGTGGGGCACGCGATGCCAATGATTTGGCTCAGCTGAGCGGCCTCGGCGTTTTGAATTAGGAAAATCCCTGCCTGCTGAATCTCGACCAAAAAGCCCAGATAATCTTCTTCCACGTTGGCGCGTATCGTGATCGTTAGTACCACCTCATGCCGATCATCGGGCAAAGGCGTCGACTGAGTGTTAATGTCCACCGAGAGGTTGGGCTGCCACTGCCGGGTAAACACCTCCGGAGATTTCGGTGATTCAAAAGACGCATCTTTCAAGTACACCTTTTCAATGCGCATTTGCACCTGGTTTTCCTGCTCGGTACCGCCTCCGGCCGTTATGCCCTGATCTTCGTCGGTCATGATTTCACCACTGGTAGGTTCTGGGCGCGCCACTCAGCGTAACCTCCGGTAAGCCGCACCACGTTATTAAATCCGTTTTTCTGCAGCAGCGTGCCGGCGGCCCCAGAGTGTTGGCCCATCTTGCAGGCAATAATCACTGGCGTGTCTTTGTGCTTGGCCAGCTCATCGATACGAGACTCCAGGGACGCGTAGGGAATATTTACCGCGTCTACAATGTGACCTTCATCAAATTCCGCGCGCTCCCGCACATCCAGAACGATGGCCTTGTCCTTGTTGACCAAGCGAACCAGCTCCTGAGTTCCAATGGTGGCGCCTGCCCGGGCCGACTCGTTACGAAAAAACAAAAACACCAGCAGGAGAAAAGCGCCGACGAGAAGCGGGTGGTTGCCGAGAAAGGTGAAAAACTGGTCCATAGAAACTGCCTTTTACGGGGCCGACGATTATACACGTTCATCCTTAAAGCCTTAGCTTTTTGCTAGAATCGGCGCCACGCCACTGGCCGTTCCCAGCCTAGAGGCCTGCGCTCGCGCCACAACGCCGACCGCGACCCCATAACTCAAAGGATTACCGACGATGTCCGATGTCAGCCTGCTGGTCATACTCGATGGATTTGGCCATCGGCTTGAAACAGAAAATAATGCCATCGCCTTAGCCAACACCCCAACCTGGGACCGGCTGCTGGATCAACGCCCCCATACCCTGATCTCTGGCTCTGGCCTCGACGTGGGCCTGCCCCAAGGTCAAATGGGTAATTCGGAAGTTGGTCACATGAATCTGGGATCCGGGCGGGTGGTTTATCAGGACTTCACGCGCATTAACAAGGCCGTAGAGACCGGCGAATTCGCTCGCAACCCGGTCTTTGCTGACGTGTTCGACGCGGTGAATGAGGCTGACTCTGCCTTGCACATCATGGGTCTGCTGTCGCCAGGCGGAGTGCACAGCCATGAAGAACAGATATTTGCCCTAATCCGCAGCGCCGCGGCCGCCGGTGTCAGCCAGATCTTTTTACATGCGTTTCTTGACGGTCGAGACACGCCGCCGCGCAGCGCCATGGCTTCCCTCGAAGCGGCACAAAACTTGTTCAACGAATTGGGCTGCGGCGGACTAATGAGTCTGTGCGGTCGCTACTACGCCATGGACCGGGACAATAATTGGGAGCGCCAGGCCAGAGCCTATAATTTGTTGGCTCGAGGAGAGGCGCCTTTTCACGCCCAGAGCGCCACGGCGGCTCTTCAGGCAGCTTACGACCGAGACGAAAACGACGAGTTCGTGCAGCCAACTGCTATCCACCCCGAAGACGAACCCCCTCGTGGCATTGGCGCCCAAGACGGCGTTATCTTCATGAACTTTCGCGCAGATCGAGCGCGACAGCTCACTCGCGCCATGACCGAAAGCGACTTTACCGGATTTGAGCGGCGCTCCTTCGCGCCCGCCGCCAAGTTTGTGACCCTCACCCAATACGCTGACGACATACAAGTACCCTGCGCCTTTGCGCCGGAAACACTGCACAATTCCCTCGGAGAATTTTTGCAGAACAACGGCAAACGGCAGCTGCGCATTGCGGAAACGGAAAAGTATGCTCATGTGACATTCTTTTTTTCTGGCGGCCGCGAGCAACCCTTTGACGGCGAGAAACGCATTTTGATCCCCTCGCCAGATGTGGCCACCTACGACCTGCAGCCGGAAATGAGTGCATTAAAAGTCACGGATCAGTTGGTCCAGGCTATCCAGGGCGGGGAATTCGATGTCATCGTCTGCAACTACGCCAACGGCGACATGGTAGGCCACAGCGGCAAGCTGGCTCCAGCCATCACAGCAGTGGAGACCCTAGATCAATGTTTGGCGCGCTTGGAAGAGGCCATTGTCAGTGTCGGCGGGAACATGCTGATTACCGCAGATCATGGCAACGTCGAGCTTATGCGCGACCCCAGCACAGACCAGGAGCATACCGCTCACACCAGCAATCTCGTGCCCCTGGTCTACGTGGGCGAGCAGTCGGTGCAGCTCAAATCCGGCGGCAGCCTGTGCGATGTAGCGCCAACGCTGCTGAATCTTATGCACCTGGATGCGCCAGATGAGATGACCGGCAACAGCTTAGCTACGCCGGCCTGAAAATGAGCAAGTCCTGGGCTGGTTTGTGGCATCAACGCTGGTACGTTGCGGGCATCATTCTTTGGTCTATGCCCACGCTTAACGCAGCCGAGGTTGCAACCCAGGACGAGGCAGAGGCTGCTCTTGCCGTGGTTGTCCGGGAACTCAACGATCTAGAAACCTGGTTAACCCAAGCTCAGCAGCAAAGCGCTGAGATTGAGCAGCAGATTCGCGAACAGGATCAGGCCATCAATGACCTGGTGGGGCAGACCCAAGCGTCAGAAAGGGCCCTTGCCGAAACGCGCGGCTCGGTGCGTCGGCTGCAGCGCCAGCAACAGCGCTTGCAGACTCAAGTAGACGACCAGCGCACAGCCATCATCGCCCACCTGAAAGCCACCTCCCGTCTTGGCGGCGATGACTTCATCAAGCAGCTGTTAAACCAGCAGGCCGGCGCAGACGTCGACCGGCTAATTCGCTACCACCAGTATTTGGGTGAACAGCGTCTCACCGCCATGGATCGCTACAAGACCGACATCACTGAGCTGGAAAAACTGGCGCACCAGCTGGACGACAAGCTACAGGAACAAATCAAGCAAACCGCTGCTCTGGCTGACCAAACCAAAGACCTAAAAGCCCAGCGACAGGAACGCTCAGACGCCATTCAGGCGCTGGCCAGTCAACGCAAAACAAAGGCGGCGCAGCAGCAAGCGCTGCTTGCAGACAGTGAGCGATTGCGCCTGCTGCTGAATCAATTGCGCAGGCAAACATCGGTTTTAGATGGCAGCGATTTCGCCGCCGCAAAAGGGCGTTTGCCCAGGCCGCTAAACGGCAAAATTCGGCATCGCTTTGGCGACTCGCGGGCGGGAACCAACCTCAATTGGCGCGGTATCGACCTGAGCGGCACCATTGGTGCCGACGTCACCGCGGTATTTCGCGGCAAAGTAATTTTCAGCGACTGGCTGCGAGGCTTCGGGTTAATTGCCATCGTGGACCACGGTGACGGCTATATGACGCTTTACGGTCACGCAGACGCGCTGACTAAGGAGGCCGGCGACTGGGTCGAAAGCGGAGAGACCCTGGCCCGAGCCGGCAACAGTGGTGGCGGCTACGAGCCAGGCATTTACTTTGAGTTGCGACATCAAGGCGCGGTGCAAAATCCCCAGCAGTGGTTAGCACAATGACCCGCAAGGAGGCTCCAGAACCAAACCCAGAAACAACCCAAAAGCCGACCCAACAATCGGCTCGAGCATCCACTTCGGGTAGCCACAGGCCCATCACCCTGCGCACTCTGGGGTTGGGCATCGCCTTCGGCATTGCTCTGGGACTGGTATTGGGCGAGGTGCTAAAAAAATCACCCCCGCCCTTCCACAGTTTCGACAACGCCAAGGAACAGATCCAGGAACACTATCTGCGCGATTTAGATAGCGCCCAACTGGAGCAGGCGGCTATCCAGGGTATGGTGAGCCAACTAGACGAACACTCAGAACTGCTGACGCCTGACGCTTATCAACGCTTGCTGCAAGAAAGCCAGGGCAGCTTTGTTGGCATTGGTCTCGAGATTGGCCTTGAGGACGGTTACTTCACCGTGCTTCGCGTGCTGGAAGCCTCCCCTGCCGCGGCACAGGACATAAGGCCCGGCGATCGCATCATCAGCGTTGACGATGCGCCGGTTAAGGGCAAATTACTCAGCGAGTTGATTGGACTCTTGCGGGGTGAGAAAGACACTCGGGTTACCGTTGGATTTACTCGTCTCAACGGCATAGCGTCCGGCCCGAACCCTTTTACGCTGACACTAACGCGAAACAAACTGCAGGGCGCCTACTTGCAAACCCAGCGCCTTGGCGGAGACATCGCGCATCTCAAAGCCACGCAATGCTACGACGGCTTAGCCCAAGACCTGATGAAGGTTGTCACATCCTCGACCAACCCAGCGGTCCGCGGCCTGATTCTGGACCTGCGAAATAATCCCGGCGGTACCCTAACCTGTGCCGTTGAAACCGCGGATTTATTCTTGAATCGCGGCAACATCGTCACCACCGCAACCGCAGCGAACTTGGCGGAATCCGACAATACCCGCCCCTACCCGGCCGAGCTCAAGGCGCCACTGCACTCGCTGCCCACGGTCGTGCTAGTCAATGCGGGAACCGCGTCGGCGGCAGAAATCATCGCTGGCGCGCTACAGGATCAGAATGCGGCCACCGTCATAGGCAGCCAAACCTTTGGCAAGGGCACGGTGCAAACCCTGCTGCCGCCCCTACCCAATGGCAGCGCCATGAAAGTCACCACCGCCATCTATTTCACGCCAAAGGGACGCAGGTTTAGTGAGCAGGGGCTAGTGCCCGACGTGTTGTTGCAAGAAGACGAATCCGCGGTGACAAAAGCGCTGGCAATACTCAGCCAGACCAAGCCCGCGAAAGACCAGAAGCCCCAGGGTGACGCTAGCTAGCGTTTGGCGCATCCAGCAGCGCCTGGCCCTCGACAACGTCTAGGGTGCCCTCGTAGATAGCGCGCCCGGTAATCGCACCGAACAACAGTTCAGGTGTCGACGCGAAGGCCGCTTTCAGCGCCGCAAGATCCGTCAATTGTGTAACGCCACCCGAGGCTATCACCGGCAGCCCGGCGGCCTTGGCCAGCGCCAGGGTAGCCTCGACGTTGAGTCCCTGCATCATGCCGTCCCGGTCAATATCCGTATAGACAATGCCGGCCAGAGGCAGTTCTGCTAGACCCTGTACAAAGTCGAGGGCCGTGATCCCAGCGTCTTTGTCCCACCCCTCAGTGGCCACCCGGCCACCTCTGGCGTCCAGGCCAAGGATCATCTTGCCCGGATACCGCCGAGCCATCTCGTGCAGGAAAGCCGGTTCTTCCACGGCCTTGGTGCCTAGGATCAACCCCTGAACTCCGGCGTCCAGGTACGCCTCGATGATTTGCTCTGTGCGGATTCCCCCACCCACCTGCACTGGTACGTGGCCCATGGCTGAGACCATGTCCCGGATCAATTCTCCATTGCGGGGAATTCCCGCAAAAGCCCCGTCCAAATCGACAATGTGCAGACGCCGTGCGCCCTGGGCCCTCCAATGCTCGGCCATGGCGACGGGGTCGCTGGAAAATACCGTAGAGTCATCCATGCGTCCTTGGCGCAGGCGTACGCACTGACCTTCTTTAAGGTCAATGGCTGGAATCAAAATCACGGCTACAAACTACCCTTTGTCGACGGCACGATACCGCTCATGCGCGAATCCTCAGACACGGCAACTCGCAGCGCGCGGCCAAATGCTTTGAATAACGTCTCAGCCTGATGATGGGCGTTTTCGCCAAGCAGATTGTCTAAATGGACGGTCATCATGGCGTGATTCACCAAGCCCTGGAAAAACTCCCGCAACAAATCAACGTCAAAATCACCAACCCGCCCACGGGTGTAATCGACGCGATAATGCAGCCCCGGCCTACCGGACAAATCGATCACGGCGCGCGACAGAGCCTCGTCCAAGGGCACATAGGCATGGCCATAGCGCGTTAGCCCGCTTTTATCGCCAATGGCCTTGTTCAGCGCCTGACCCAGTACAATGCCCACGTCCTCCACCATATGGTGCGCGTCTACTTCCAGATCGCCGGTGGCGGCCACGTGAATGTCGATCATTCCGTGTCGGGCAATTTGCGTCAGCATGTGATCGAAGAAAGGCAGGCCTGTGGCAAAATGGCTGGTGCCATCGCCATCTAAGTTGATGCTGAGTTTTATCTGGGTTTCGGTGGTATCCCGAGTGATGGAAGCCTGACGCACGATGTTCTCTCTTGATGTTGGGGAAACTTGATTTCGGGGAATGCAGCGCCCCGGCCTTGGCGGGTTGCGCAGGCGGCAGTTTAGCCGCCTTTGCGCCGCCTTTCACGAGGAAAGGAGGCAAGTCGATTTGATGATGACCTTCCCAAAATCAAGCAAAGACCGCGCAAAGACCCGGTAATCGCTAGAGCCTGTCCATCAGGTCTCCGTGAGGCAGGTACCTATTGTCGGTGTTCCGCTTGATCCACGCGGTAAGTTCAGCGGTCATGCCGCCATTTTTTTTCAGCGCTCTCACCAAGGCGACCACCGGGGATTTTGCACCAGCCTGCCAGCTTGAGTACTGGCCCTCGCCCAAGGTAAACAACCGGATCAAAGGCACCAGATCAGTGGGCGAGGTTGCCGGAGCCGCTGCTCGCCAGCCTTGGTGCGTAAGCAGCGGCTGCAGCTGCATGACCTCATCGTCACTCAGGGTCAACTTCACGGCATCGGCCGCCTGGCGGTGCGCTGCTGCAACAGCAAGCTGCAGTAGCGCCTCGTCAATGGCTTGAGGTTCAGCCGCCAATTGTTTCGGATCAAACGTACCAACACTCATAACAATCTCACATTCTGCTTTTCGATCACTGCCCACCCAGCGGCGGCCTGTAGTGTAAAGCAACCGTGCAGCCAAGCACGCCCGTCGAATTTGCGACTAAGCTCGCATTCTCAGTGTTGCTCAGACTCACGTAACCTCATAAATTCGGCAGGCTTACTTTTCCCTACGTTACCCCGGTGCACAACCGCCACCGACCTGAATAACGCGAGTGATAATCCAAACAGCGCAGGCAGAGATCACCCATGAAAAAATTCTTATTAACGTTAATTGTCCTGGTCGCTTTAGTCGCAGTAGCCGCAAATCATTATCTGGGCGATACCGATCGCATCAAAAGCCAGTTGAGCGCTGAACTTAGCTCGGTAAGCGGCTATCAAGTGGACATTCAAGGCGGTCTCAACTGGCAGGTTTTCCCCAGCATTGGCCTGGCGCTGAGTAACGTCCGGGTCCGAGACGCAGAGACCCAGATTCACATCAGCAAAGTACAGTTGGGCCTAAGTTTGCTGGAGCTGGTCAAACCGCCCGAATCGTGGACCTTGGCCCGTTTAATCCTCAATCAAGTGCGAATCAAAGACGCCGACTTTCGCCTGCAGCGATTCGCCATGCAGGACTTTGCCCTAGGAGCAACGACGCCATTCCAAGCGCAGCTGGTGTTTTTGCAGGCTCCTGAACCCAGTGAAATCCGCCAGGATTCGGCACCGGTGGATATCACCGGCGACATGATTTACCGACTGCAACAGTCGGCGAAAGACCCCCAGAGCACATTAACCGACTTGACCTTGGTTAAGGCTGACATCAGAACTCGCATTGAAGAAGCACCGCTGTCCGGCGCATGTAGCGGCAGGCTGCAGGAAATTGATGGCGCTAGCGAGCAAACCGATGCGCTGAACGCTTACACCAGTCAGCTGGATTGCATCACCGACCAGTTCCAGCTCAACAGCCTGTCTTGGCCGGAAAGCAAAGTTTCGGCCAGCCTTACCGAGGGGCGTCTTGAGGCCACTCTAAACGCAGAAAATGGCCAGGTGGACATTCGCAGGCTGAAAGAGACCATTGCCGGCATGAGTGCCTTAGTCGGCGACAAAGACTATGCAGCCTCACTGCCCGATATTCTGCAGTACCAAAAACTTGCGGTAGCTGGCTCCCTGCAAAACGAGCAAACGGAACTGGCGGCGACCTTAGACAACCTGCAGGTCAACATGGCTGGTACCATGGCGCAGAGCTCTGGCGCACTCGACCTGAAGGGCAACCTCATTATCGGTGAGGCCTCGACTCAAAACGCCATTAGCGTTGGTCCGGCGTTAACGGATCTGCCGCTCCCCTTCTACTGCAAAGGCCCAGCTGGCGCGCCGGATTGTGGCCCGGATCGCGCCGCAGCGCTCTCCATGGCCAAGGATCTAATCAAAAAAGAAACCAAACGGTTTGTGGAAGAAAAGCTGCAAGATTCGCTGCTGGACGGACTGGAGGATAACCTTCCCGAGGAACTGCGAGAAGGCGCCAAGCAACTGTTGAACTTGTTCGGGCGCTAACATCACAATGGCGAATGGATTGGTTTGCCCAACATTTACTCGCCTGGTTTGAGCAGCACGGGCGCAAGGATCTGCCTTGGCAAGCAAAGATAAACCCCTATCGGGTTTGGGTTTCCGAAATCATGCTGCAGCAAACCCAAGTCGCCACCGTCGTCGGCTACTACCAGCGATTTATGCAGCGCTTTCCCGACGTGACAGACCTAGCTGAGGCAGACATTGACCAAGTCCTGCACCTTTGGACTGGCCTTGGCTACTACGCCCGCGGGCGCAATCTGCATAGAGCGGCTCAGATCGTCACGACTGCGTACAACGCAGAGCTGCCCCGGGGCCAGCAACAACTAGAGGCGCTGCCCGGCATCGGACGATCAACCGCAGGCGCCATACGCGCCATTGCCATGGGCCAACGAGGGGTAATCCTGGACGGCAACGTCAAACGCGTACTCACTCGTTTTCACGCTGTTGACGGCCACTATAGCCAGGCAGCCGTCAGCAGCACCCTGTGGCAGCTTGCCGAGCAACACACGCCAACGCAGCAAGTTGCCGACTATACCCAAGCAATTATGGATCTTGGTGCCACCCTGTGTCGGCGCAGCCGTCCTGAGTGTCAGCGCTGTCCGCTCCGCGACCGCTGCCAAGCCTTGGCGACCAATCGCGTGGCGGAGCTGCCGGCGAAAAAAAAGCGCACCCCCAAACCCGTGCGCCAGGCACGCTTCTTCGTCGTTTCTTTACCCAACCAGCAAACCCTGCTGGAGCAAAGACCGCAAACCGGTATTTGGGGCGGTCTTTGGAACCCACCCGAGCGGCCAATGGAAACATCAACGGATGCGTTTTTGCAGAGCCAGGGCATCCACTCTGAAGACGTCCTGCAAACCCGGGACGGCCAACCGTTTCGCCATACCTTCAGCCATTTTCACCTAGACATCGAGCCGGTCTACATCGCGCTGAAGCGCCAACCCTCAATGCTGCAGGACAGCGAACAACGCTGGGTAGACGTTCCAAGTATGCAGGAGGGCAGTGACACAATAGGACTGTCTGCAGCGGCCCTGCGTTTGCTGGGAGCCAACGAACCATAGAGTCCAGTAAGCACTGACCACGCAGGAGCAACGCGCTAAACTACGGCCTCTTTTGCAGCAGAGATGCCCATGGCCAGAACCGTAATTTGCAGTCGTTATGGCAAAGAGCTGCCAGCGCTGGAGCGCGCGCCGCTGCCCGGCCCCATGGGTGAGCGGCTACTTAAGGAAGTTTCCGCTCAGGCATGGCAGGAGTGGCAAGCACTACAGACCATGCTGATAAACGAAAAACACCTGAGTTTGATCGAACCTGCCACCCGTACGTATTTGACCGAGCAAATGTGGCGATACTTTGCCAACCAGGCCACTGACACGCCTGAAGGTTATCAGGCGCCACAGGACGAAGCGCCAAGGGAGAGTTGACGCTGGGCGGCCACACGGCTTTAATACGCGCCTTGCTCGAGACCCCTCGAGGCATGTTCTTCTTGGCCAGATAGCTCAGTTGGTAGAGCAGAGGATTGAAAATCCTCGTGTCGACAGTTCGATTCTGTCTCTGGCCACCATTCTATTCTCGGGTTTTAACCCGACACCACCCCTGTCGGGCTGAAGCCCGACCTACATGCGCGATCCTGGTTTTTCTCCGTAGGTCGGGTTTTAACCCGACACC
>JAYOBI010000015.1:0-76196 GCA_038104735.1 Gammaproteobacteria bacterium
ACATGCTGGCCGCCGGCGTGCACTTTGGCCACCAGACCCGATTCTGGAACCCCAAAATGGCCCCATTCATCTTTGGCGCCCGCAACAAAATTCACATCATCAACCTCGAAAAGACCTTACCGGCGTTCAATGACGCGCTGATCGAAATGCGCAACATGGCGTCCAGAGGCAAGAAAATCATGTTCGTGGGCACTAAGCGTGCGGCGGCCAAGGTGGTGGCGGAGCAAGCAGCGCGTGTTGGCATGCCCTACGTGGACCAGCGCTGGCTGGGCGGAATGCTCACCAACTATAAGACCATTCGCCAATCCATTAAGCGTCTGATCGATTTAGAAACCGAAAGCCAGGATGGCACCTTTGATCTGCTTTCTAAGAAAGAGGCACTGCTGCGAACTCGGATGATGAACAAACTGCAAAGCAGCTTGGGCGGCATCAAGGAAATGGGCGGATTGCCCGACGCGCTGTTCGTCGTTGACGTGCAGCACGAGCGTATTGCCATTACCGAAGCGAACAAACTCGGTATTCCCGTATTCGGCGTGGTGGACACCAACAGTGATCCCGCCGGGGTGGATTATGTTATCCCCGGCAATGACGACGCCATTCGCGCCATTCGACTCTACGTCTCGGCTGTGGCGGATGCCGTTGCGGAAGGCAAAGCCAACGTTGCCACGGACGTGAGCGAGGACGAATTTGTCGAGGTTGAAGAAACCGCGGCACCCAAGGCTGAGATTTCTGAAGGAGTAGCGGCGAGCCTGAACGAGGCCCTGGCTGCAGAGGACGAAGCCAAAGCACAAGAAATCGAGGCAGAAGAAGCCAAAGCCCCAGAAGCTGAAGCCCCAGCGGCAGAAGCTAGCGCCGACGCAGAGAAGGAGTAAGACATGGCAATTTCAGCAGCAATGGTGAAAGAACTTCGTGAGCGCACCGGTCTGGGCATGATGGACTGCAAAAAAGCGCTGGCGGAAGCAGATGGCGACATGGATAAAGCCATCGAGGATCTGCGCAAGAAGAGTTCCTTAAAGGCAGCGAAGAAAGCCGGCCGAACGGCGGCGAATGGATTGCTGGGCGTTAAGGTTGCCGACGACGGTACCCGCATGGCCATGGTTGAAGTCAATATCGAAACCGACTTTGCCGCAAAGAACGAGAAGTTCGTAGCCTTCGTCAGCAAGGTTGCGCAAACCCTTTTCGACGAGGGTGACTTGGAGTCAGTCGCGGCATCGCTGAATGCAGAACGGGAAACCCTGGTGCAAGAAATCGGCGAGAACATGACCATTCGACGAGGCCAGGTGGTGGAGTCTGCCGAGGGCGGACTGAGTTATTACATGCACGGCGATCAGCGCCGGGGCGCCATCGTGCAGCTGGCTAGCAAGGCAGATGAGCTAGGTCGAGATCTGGCCATGCACGTGGTCGCCATCAACCCCATGGTCGTGAAGAGCGAAGACGTCGCCGCCGACGTGCTGGAAAAAGAGCGCGAGATATACATGTCCCAGGCTCAAGACAGCGGCAAGCCCGAAGAGATCATCGTCAAGATGGTGGAAGGTCGAATCAAAAAGTATCTGGCCGAGGTGAGCTTGCTAGACCAGCCCTTCGTCAAGGATGGCAACACGAAGGTTGGTGCCTTGGTGAAGCAGGCCAATACCGAGGTGCTGCAATTTATCCGCTACGAGGTGGGTGAAGGCATCGAAGTGGCGGAAGAAGACTTCGCGGCAGAAGTAGCAGCCCAGCTTGCGGGCAGCGAGTAGTACCACTTGCCCCGCCTGCTGCTGAAGCTCAGTGGAGAGGCCTTGGGCGGTGAATCCGGCCAAGGCATTGAGCCGGCGATCCTCGACCATTTTTGCCACCAAATAAAGCACGCCATAGAATCCGGCATCGAGCTTGGCGTTGTGCTCGGCGGCGGTAATTTGTTCCGCGGTGCGGCTCTGGCGGAGGCGGGAATGGACCGAGTGGTGGGGGACCGCATGGGTATGCTCGCCACGGTAATGAACGCCTTGGCCCTGGGTGATTTTCTGACCCGGCAGGGCATTGGGAATCAAGTTTATACCGCCACCGGCATTCCCGGCGTTGCGCCTGCCTACGAGCGCGACCAAGCGCTAGCGGACCTTAAGCAAGGCAAAGTGGCCATCCTCAGCGGTGGCACCGGCAATCCACTATTCACCACGGACACGGCAGCCTGTTTGCGGGGTATTGAGCTCCAGGCAGACGCGGTGCTTAAGGCCACCAATGTTGACGGTGTCTACAGCGCTGACCCCAAGTTAGATCCCCAAGCTCAGCGCTACCGAACCATCAGTTTTGATGACGTTCTGGCCAAGCAGCTGGCGGTAATGGATTTAACCGCCATTGTGCTGTGTCGGGATCACCAAATGCCGATTGTGGTGTTTGACGTTGGCGCAGACGGCGCCCTGGTGGCGATCAGCGAAGGCGCTGACGTCGGCACCCGAGTTGCAAACTAACCCGGATCGAGGCACCCAAAGCAATCCGTAGCGTGAAATACCGCGGCACGCTCGGTGATGAACGGATCATTGCCGTGACTTTCACTGGAACTAGCCCCTCGGACTGCCTATGATCGGCTCGCAGAGAGTGGGCACAACAAGGGAATGTCGTGATTGACGAAATTTTAGCAGACGCAGACGAGCGCATGGGTAAGACCCTGGACGCGCTGGCCAATACCTTCGGGAAAATACGCACCGGGCGAGCCAATCCAGCACTTTTGGACGGCATTACCGTCGATTACTACGGTGTCGCCACCCCCCTAAACCAAGTCGCCTCTGTGTCTGTTGAAGACGCCCGAACGCTGTTGCTGGCGCCATGGGAACGCCCCTTAGTGGTTGAAATTGAAAAGGCCATTCTGCGCAGTGAACTGGGCATAACCCCTGTCAACAACGGCGAGGTGGTGCGTATCCCCTTGCCACCACTGACCGAAGAAAATCGGCGGGATCTCGCCAAACAAGCCAAGGCGGAAGCCGAGAACAGCCGCATTTCCATTCGCAACATTCGCCGGGATGCTATTGCCGACATCCGGGAACTGGTGAAAGAAAAAGAAGCCTCGGAAGACGAGGCCCGACGCGGCGAAGATCGTGTTCAAGAGCACACAGATCGGCGCACGGCAGCGGTAGATGCCGCCCTTGCCGCCAAAGAATCTGAGTTAATGGAAATTTAGGGTTCTGCGGCGACGATAGGCGCTGAGCCTGCGCCCAAACTCATGATTTCCAAACACATCGTCACCACGGATTGATCCATGGATTTACCCAAAACCTCTAAGGCCAGATCCGCCGCGCCGGCTGACGTTGACGCGGAGGCCGGGTTCACCCTGTCACAGACCCAGGCAGCAGGAGCGTTGGTGCCCGAGCACGTGGCTATTATCATGGACGGTAACCACCGCTGGGCAAGCGAGCGCATGCTGCCCGGCGCCGCGGGGCACCGAGCTGGCGCCAAGCGGCTGCGGCCAGTGGCGGAAGCCTGTGCGGAGATGGGCGTCAAAAGCCTTACCGTGTTCGCCTTCAGCACCGAAAACTGGCATCGCCCCTCGGCGGAGGTAGGTCTGCTGATGGACTTAATGCGCCACGTCATGCAAACGGAAATTGACTACTTGCACGAGCAAGGCGTGAAGCTCCGGGTCATTGGCGATCGCCAACAGTTCGCGCCGGATATCCAGCAAATGATGCAGGAATGCGAAGCGAAGACGGCTCAGAACTCCCGACTGAACTTATCTGTAGCGGTAAATTTTGGTGGCCGCTGGGATATCGTCAACGCGGCCAGGAAAATTGCCCACCAGGTGGCGGATGGCACCCTGGTGGCGGATCAGGTAGACGAGTCGGTATTTGCTGCCGCCATGAGTCTTGGGCGGCTGCCCGAACCGGATCTGTTGGTACGCACCGGCGGCGACCACCGCATTAGCAACTTTTTGCTTTGGGACTTGGCCTATACCGAGCTGTATTTCACCGAAACTCATTGGCCGGACTTCGATGCCCAGGCCCTGCAAGAGGCCATTGCCACCTATACACAGCGAACCCGTCGCTTCGGCCGGCGTCAATAGCATGCTACGCAACCGGGTCTACACGGCACTTGGGCTCGCGGCGCTGACGGCAGCAACCATCTTTTTTGCTCCAACCTGGCTCTTTGGTCTGGTCTTTGCCTTGGCAGCTTCGGTAGGGGCCTACGAATGGGCAGGGTTTTCCGGATTGGTTTCTAGAACTCAGCGGCTGCTTTACGTGGCCGGGCTGGTTCTTGTGGGCGTCCTCTTGTTGTTCCTGCAGGTGCGGTGGCCACAGTTTGTCCTCGTCCTCTGCCTCATTTGGCTGGCGGGATTTGCTACGTTGTTACTGCACCCTAAGCTGTCCGGCATTTATCGAAATCCTTGGTTCGTCGGCGTATTGGGTTGGCTGCTTATGCTGGGTGCATGGGTCTGCCTCATGAGCCTTATCGCCATCGAGAACGGCAGGCTGTGGCTGTTTTGGATGTTCGTACTAACCACGGCCACCGACGTAGGGGCTTTTTTTGTCGGGCGGGCCTTTGGTGTAAATGCCCTGGCGCCGAAGCTGAGTCCAGGCAAGACCCGCGAGGGCGCCTTAGGCGGTATCGGTGTGGCTCTGATTATTTGCGTCGGCGCCTTAGTGCTGACAGAGGCCATGCCCTTTTACGAAGCTATTGGGCTAACGTTGATCATGAGCGTTATCTCGATTTTCGGCGACCTGTTTGAGAGCTTGCTCAAGCGCGTGTCTGGGGTGAAGGACTCGGGCGATCTTTTGCCAGGCCACGGTGGTGTGCTGGATCGCGTTGATTCCATCATCGCCGTGCTACCGTTTTTAGTTTGGAGTTTGGCTTAATGGAATGGCTACAGTACCCCTTGGCGTTTTTACTGCTGCTGGGCGTGATCGTGGTGTTTCACGAGTATGGGCACTTTATTGTGGCTCGGCGTTCTGGTGTGCACGTGGTGCGGTTTTCCGTTGGCTTTGGACGTCCGCTACTGCGCTGGGTTGATAAACGCGGTACGGAGTTCGTGCTGGCCTTAATTCCTTTCGGTGGGTACGTGCAGATGTATGACGATCGAGACCCGGTGATCAATGCCGAGGCGGCCAAGGGGAGTGTGCCCGACGACGCCAGGGGCTACACCAGCCTGACGCCGCTTTGGCGTATTGCTATTTCCCTTGCTGGCCCCGCCGCAAATTTCTTGCTGGCCATCATCATTTACGCCGCACTTTTTATGGCCGGATCACTGCAGTTCACGCCAACTTTTGACGCTCCGGAACCGGACACGGCCCTGGCGAGTACTGCCATCGAAAATCCCTTTGAGGTGTTGGCCGTGGACGGCCATGCCATACGCAACTATCAGGACGTCGCCATGGGCCTGGGCGATCGTCTTGGTGAAAGCGGTGTTATTGAACTGGATGTGGTGGACCTGGGAAGTGCGCAAACGAAAACTCTGGCGCTTGCAATCACCAACTGGCATCAGGGGATTGGTGAACCGGATTTATTCGGCTCACTGGGGCTGCAGGCCATTCGTCTGAGTATCGTTGGGCAGGTAGTGGCAGATTCACCAGCGGCCGGGGCAGGGTTAGAGCCAGGCGATTGGATTGTCGCCGTAGACGGTAACCCTATCAAACGCTGGAGCCAGTGGGTGGAGGCGATTGTGGCTGCGCCCAATACGCCCCTGCAGTTTGAAGTGCTGCGGCAGGGTCGCAGATTGTATGTGACGGCAATACCCGAAGCGGTAGTGCAGCCAAACGGCGAAACCACCGGGCGACTTGGCATCGCGCCGGTTAGGGCCAAGGTGAGCTATGGCCTGTTCGAATCACTGCAGCTAGGCGCGGTGAAGACTTGGGACATGACCGTCATGACCCTAAGCATGATGAAGAAGATGATTTTTGGCAGCGTGTCTGCGGAAAATCTGGTGGGCCCGGTGGGTATTGTCAAAATTGCCGGAGACTCGGTTCGAGTTGGTTGGCAGTTTTTCCTGACGATTATGGCGTTGATGAGCGTATCCCTGGGAGTACTGAACTTATTGCCCATTCCCATGCTGGACGGCGGCCACGTGGTGTTTACCAGTATCGAAATGGTGCGGGGTAAACCGCTGCCCGAGCGCGTGCAGATGGCAGTAATGCAGGTAGGTATTGTGATGCTCGGCACGGTGATGATTTTCGTCACCTACAATGATTTGACTCGACTGTTTTAGGGCGCAGGTTTAACCTTGCGGCCCAGCGATTTGACGCTGGAGGCTGTGCAGCAGGCTCGCCAGCGGTATTACTAACATGATGGAACTCGACATGCGCCTTCATTGGACAACGATGCTAGTCAAGACCCTGGGGTGGGCGGCCGTTACGGTGGCCCTGACTGTGTCCGTTGGTGCTCAGGCGGCGAGTCCGGCGCTACAGGATTACAACTTAAGCCAATCGTCAGAATTTACTGTGGCGGATGTTCGGCTGCAGGGGCTGCAGCGAGTCTCAGCGGGAACTGTGTTCAATATTATCCCCGTTGGCGTGGGCGACCGCATGGACAACACTGCGGTGCGGCAAGTGGCCCGCGCGCTGTTCGCATCTGGCTACTTCAACGATATCCGCATTGCCCGCGAAGGCAGCGTACTGATTATTACCCTGGCAGAGCGGCCGGCCATTGAGTCCATCACGCTGGAGGGCAACAAAGCCATTGAGTCTGAAGCGCTGCTTGAAGGCTTGGCGGATCAAGGTCTGCAGGAAGGTGAGATTTTTAAGCAGGCAACTCTGGAGCGTATGGGGCTGGAGCTAGAGCGCCAGTATGTGGCTCAGGGTCGCTACGGGGCGTCCATCGATACTGAGATTGAAGAGCTGCCCCGTAATCGGGTGAATGTCCAAATCAATGTGGAAGAGGGATCCAGCTCGGGCATCCGACATATTAATTTCGTGGGTAACCAGGCCTACTCCGAAGCAGAGCTATTAGACGGACTGGAGCTCAAGCACCCCTCGCTTTTGTCCTTTTATCGCAACGACGATAAGTACGCTCGGGAAAAACTGTCGGGTGACCTCGAGACCATTGAGGCGTTTTACAAGGATCGGGGCTACGCTGACTTTGAAATAACGTCAACTCAGGTCAGCATCACCCCGGACCGTGAGCAGGTCTACATCACCATTAGTCTGGATGAGGGTAAGGTTTATCGGGTTAACGAAGTTAATTTGGTCGGCGAACTTGGAGACGTGCGCGCCGAAGACCTCGAGCGTCTGATTTTGGTGGCCGAAGGACAGATTTTTTCCCAAGCGCGCATCACCGCCACCGAAGAGCAGCTGACGGGCGCCTTGGGCAACGGCGGTTTTACCTTTGCCACAGCGAGCGGCGTACCGAAACTTAATGACGATGACACCGTGGACATCGAGTTTTTTGTGGACGCCGGTAAACGGGCCTACGTTCGGCGGATCAGCTTTACCGGGAATACCCTTACCCAGGACAAAGTGCTGCGCAGAGAAGTGCGGCAAATGGAAGGAGGGTGGGCTTCCACGGCGCAAATTGACCTGTCTAAGGTGCGGCTGGAGCGCCTGGGTTTCTTCAAAGGCGTGGAAGTGGAAACCCCGGAAGTGCCGGGCACCGACGATCAGATCGACGTGGAGTTCTCGGTAGAAGAGCAGCCCTCCGGGGCCATCTCTGGCACGCTGGCTTACTCACAAGGTTATGGCCTGATTCTTGGCGCCAACTACCAGCAATCAAATCTGCAGGGCAGCGGCAACTCGCTCACGGTAGGGCTAAGTTACTCGGAATATCAGAAGTCCGTGAACTTCAATTATTTCGATCCGTACTTCACGTTGGACGGTATCAGCCGGGGCTATAACTTATTTTTTCAGCGGCTAGATTATGACGCGCGCAACATTGCTCGCTACAGCACCGACTCTGCAGGGGCGGGCGTGAATTTTGGTTTTCCCATTGGGGAAACCCAACGTATTAACTTTGGCATGACCGTTGAGCAAACCGAGCTTCAAGGGGGCTTTGCCTCAGCTCAGGAAATTACTGAGTTTATCCAGCGTAACGGCTCAGATTCGTTGAATTTCAAGGGCAACTTGTCCTGGATCCGCTCCACCCTGAACCGAGGTGTGTTTGCCGATCGCGGTTCTCGGCAGTCTTTAGGCTTAGTGCTGGCTGCGCCGGGCAGCGATTTGGAATTTTATAAGGTGACCTACAGCGGTGAGCGTTACTTCCCGCTAACGAATGTCTTTACCCTTAAGCTGCGAACCGAGCTTGGCTACGGCGATAGCTATGGCGACACGCCGTCGTTACCGTTCTACGAACACTTTTACTCCGGTGGGTTTGGCTCCATTCGCGGTTTCGAAACATCGACTCTGGGACCGCGCAGCACGCCGCCCTTAGATAGCAACGGTAATCCCATCATTATCAACACCCGCGGTAATAACGGCATTTATGGTGAGCCCTTTGGCGGCAACCTGCTGGTAGAGTTTTCTGCTGAGGTGATCTTCCCCCTTCCGTTCGTGGAAGATAACCGCCAGTTCCGCCCGGCGTTTTTCGTAGACGCAGGCAACGTGTTCAATACCGAATGCCCCGCGGTGAGCGTAAACTGCTTCGACTTTGATGCTGATGAAATGCGCTACTCTGCGGGGGTCGGGTTGAGCTGGCTCAGTGGCTTCGGGCCGCTGACTTTCGCCATTGCGAAACCGTTCAACACCAAAGAGTTCGATGAAGAAGAAAGCTTCCAATTTGAACTGGGCAAGACTTTCTAGGGGCATTGTGGGTTACAATGCGGGGCCTTTCGGGGATGAGTTAAAAATCAGGAGACGTTAATGTTTATCAAGCAAGTCAGCACATTGCTGGTGGCACTTATTTTTGCGGCACCCTTCGCCAGCGCTGAGATGAAAATCGTGGTCTTGGATCCGGTCCGGGCGATTTTGGAAAGCGATGAGGCCAAGGTCTTAGCAGACGCTGCCAACGCCGAAATGCAGCCCGAGCAGGACGAACTGCGAGCCGCCGCCGAGGAAATGCAGGCGCTACAGGCCAAACTGCAAAAAGACGGTGAGGTGATGAGTGAATCTGAGCGCCGCAAAGCGATCAACGATTTAGAGAGCATGCAGGCGGACATTCAGTTCGGCAGCCAAAAGCTGCAGAAGCAGGTACAGGACAAACGTCAGGAAATTCTGCAGACCATGGCGCCTAAATACGAGAAAGTCCTGAGCGATTTGATTCAGATCGACCAAATCGATTTGATCCTCTCGCCAAACCAAGTGCAGTACGCTAACGCCAAGCACGATATCTCACGCCGTGTTACCGAAAAAATGAATGAGCAGGCTGAGTAAGCACTGCTGACTTGCTGGTCCGGGTGTTCTAGCGACTAGGCACCCTAGACGAGGCGAGCCCGGGCAGGCGCGAGGGACTCTCGATGACAGGGAAAACCCATTCACTAGCGGAGATTGCCGCGCACATTGGGGCCGACATTGTCGGCCCTTTTGCTTCCAGTCCCGTCGACGTTGATCAAGTCCAGCTATCCACCCTGGGCAGCCTCGGCTCTGCCGGGGCGGGGGCCTTAAGTCACCTGTCTGGGCCTAGCTATCGTCGCTTCTTGGCAACCACTCAGGCTGCCGCGGTAATTTTGACAGCTGAAGATGCCGCGCTGTGCCCGTGCCCGGGTTTGGTGGTGAAGAACCCCTATCTGGCCTTTGCTAGGGCGTCCCAGCTCTTTGACCATAAAGCCGACCGGTTCGTTGCGGCCATTCACCCCAGTGCCGTGATCGATTCCTCAGCCCAAATTGGCCGCGATGTGTTCATCGGGCCCCATGTTGTCATTGAGGCCAATGCGGTGATAGGTGACGACGTGATTTTGCAGGCAAATACCTGTATTGGTGCCGGATCGATAATTGGGGCGCAGACAAATGTAGCGCCCAACGTGACCGTTTATCCTCAGGTGACGATTGGCCAGCGCTGCACCATTCACTCCAGCGTGGTGCTGGGTGGGGCTGGCTTTGGCTATACGCCGGATGAACAGGGCCACATGGAAACCATCACCCAAATCGGTGGGGTACAAATTGGCAACGATGTCTCCATTGGCGCTGGCACCACCATCGACTGTGGGGCTATTGATGACACCATCATTGAAGATGGGGTGAAGATCGACAACCTGGTGCAGATTGGTCACAACTGCAAGGTCGGCGCCCATTCCCTGATTTGTGGCTGCGTGGGCTTGGCTGGCAGTACGGAAATTGGGCGGCACTGTGTATTAGCAGGTGGCTGCGGCGTTGGCGGCAAAAATCCTGTGAAAATTTGCGACCAAGTGATCCTCAGCGCGAAAACTGCGGTGACTCAATCCATCGACAAACCCGGCGCCTATTCGGGGTCCATACCCGGCCTGGCTATGGAGCACGGTGCTTGGATACGCAATGCCGTGAAGTTTGGTGCCCTGAGCGACCTGTTTAAACGTGTGAAGAAATTAGAAAACGGAAGTAAGCATGAGTAACGGCAAGACCATTACAGAAATTTTGGAGTATTTACCTCATCGGTACCCGTTTTTGCTCATCGACCGAGTCACGGATCTCGTGTCAGGTGAATACATCAAGGGCTACAAGAATGTCACGGTCAACGAAGAGTTGTTCAACGGGCATTTTCCGGGGCAGCCCATTTTACCCGGTGTATTAATTCTGGAAGCGATGGCGCAGCTGTCTGGTGTGCTGGCTTTCGAAACCAAGGGTACGCTGCCCATAGACGGCACCAACTATTTGTTCGGTGGTGTAGATAAGGCCCGCTTTCGACGACGGGTGATTCCCGGGGATCGCCTGGAGATCACCAGTAAGCTGTCGGCGAGCCGAAAAATGATGATGAAGTTTGAGTGTGAGGCCCATGTGGACGGCGACTTGGCCTGTTCAGCCTTACTCACGGTAGTGGAGCAAACCTCGTGATTGATCCTACGGCAATAGTAGATCCCTCAGCGTCTCTGGGCGTTGATGTGGAGATTGGGCCCTACTGTGTGGTAGGCCCAAACGTAGAGCTTGGCGACGGGGTTAAGCTGCAGTCACACGTGGTGCTCAAAGGCCCCAGCCGCATTGGTGCCGGGGTCTGCATATATCAATTTGCGACGGTGGGTGAGGACACACCTGCCCTTGCCTATGCCGGCGAAGATTCTTGGCTAGAGGTGGGTGAGGGCACCATTATTCGCGAGGGCGTGACCATTCATCGGGGTATGGCCCAGGGTGGTATTAACAACACCATTGTAGGCGCCAATTGCCTGCTAATGGCTTACGTGCATGTCGGCCACGATTGCGTGGTTGGAAATAACGTCATTATGGCCAACAACGCCTCCCTGGCCGGGCACGTTGAGGTGGGTGATTACGCAAATTTCGGCGGCTATGCGGGTGTGCCCCAGTACCGCAAGATTGGATCCTGCGCCCACGTCGCCGCCATGAGCCTGGTCACCAAGGATGTACCGGCTTTTATGACCGTCGCGGGTAATCCTGCCTGGGCCGTTGGCCTGAACGTTGAAGGCATGAAACGCCGCAACATTTCTGCAGCAGCCAGAACCGCCGTGAAGCAAGCTCATCGGCTGGTGTATCGCAGCGGTTTGACCGCCGCAGCAGCGCTGTCAGAAATGGCCGATCTGCGAGCCGAGTACCCCGAGGTGGAAACCTTCGCCTCGTCCATTGAAGCCTCAGACCTTGGCATCATCCGGGGCCGAGAGCGTGGCTCAGCAAAATAGTGAGTCCATCACCCTAGGTTTGTTGGCAGGCGAAGCGTCTGGCGACTTACTGGGCGCTGGAATGATGGAGGCTCTCAAGCAGCAATACCCGGGGCACATCAGATTCTTAGGTGTTGGTGGTCCGCGCATGGTGGCGCAAGGGCTGGAATGTCTGGCGGACTTTGATGGCCTATCTATGAACGGTTTTAAGGATCCCATTCTGCGTTTGCCGGCGTTGCTGCGGCTAAATCGAGACTTGGCATCGGCCTTTGTGGATGCAGGGGTCAATGCCTTCGTGGGTATTGATTTCAATGTATTCAATTTTCTTCTGGAAAGGCGTCTTAAGCGCAAGGGCATTGCCACCGCCCATTACGTCAGCCCGTCGGTGTACGCCTGGCGGCGCGGTCGCACGAAAAAAGTCGCTCGCTGCGCGGACAAGATTTTTTGCCTCTTCCCCTTTGAGCCTAAGTACTACCAAAACCTGCCGTTGGACGCGCGTTTTGTTGGTCATCCGTTGGCGCAGGAGATTACGCCGCAGACAGGCTCCCGGGCTGCCCAAACTCAGGCGCGCAATAGTCTTGGACTGGACGGCCAGGCGACGACCCTAGCCTTGCTGCCGGGCAGTCGCGCCAGTGAGGTCAGCTTGATGTTGTTACCCATGCTCAAGGCGGCAGAGCAGCTTGCCGAGCAGCTGCAGAGTCAGGGCAAAAAACTGGAAGTCGTGATTCCCTGTGTGAATCAAGGCCGTTTGCAACAAATTGAGGACATCTGCAGAACTCGGTCCCAGCTGCCAGTGCACTGCGTGTTGGGAGATGCCCGACAAGGGCTGGTGGCCTGCGACGTCGCCTTGGTGAAATCCGGCACCAGCACATTAGAAGCCATGCTGGTAGGGCGGCCCATGGTAGTGACCTATCGATTGAATTACCCAACCTTTTGGATTGTGCGGGCCCTGGTATCCACGTCTCACATCGCGATTCCCAACATACTTGCAGGGCGCGAGCTGGTGCCAGAGCTGATACAGGGCGCAGCAACGCCAGAAGCCATGTGCAAGGCCTTGCTAGCGCAGCTGTCGATCACGGATCAGGGGCCGCTCGGGGCCGGTCTCTATGAGGAGATTCACGCTGAGCTGGCGGCAGGGGAGTCCGGCCAGGGCGCGAATGTAAGCGCGGCCCTTGGGGTTCTCGACCTTGTGCAGGAGAACGCCTCGGGGAATGGGCGGTAGCGGTCGCGCCGGACGCCTGCTCATGGGATAGGAATGGCAGCACCAGTCTCGGCGGCCGTTTCGGTGAATATTTCTGCCTCGCATGGTTTTCTCTCTCTTTGCCTCAGGGTAATGTGAGGCAGTTAGGCCAGCGAGCGACGGAATCCCTCATTAATGCAAAAATCCCCAGAAAATCGCAGTAACAAGGGTGACACCCTACTGGTGGCCGGAGTAGACGAAGTGGGCATTGGTCCATTGGCGGGTCCGGTGTTGGCTTGTGCAGTGATTCTGGATCCGGATCAGCCCATTACCGGGCTTGCCGATTCTAAATCCATCAGCGAAAAGCGCCGCCAGGCCCTGGCCGCAGAGATTCAGCAGCGGGCGCTATGCGTCAGCCTAGGGCGGGCCAGCGTGGAAGAAATCGACGAAATGAACGTACTCAAGGCCAGTCATCTGGCCATGCGTCGGGCCCTGGCCGGCCTCAGCATCCAGCCCGACCACGTTTTGGTGGATGGCAACAAATTACCTGACACGGACTATTCCGCTGAGGCGATTGTTCAGGGCGATAAAACCGTGGAGGCTATTTCAGCCGCCTCCATCGTGGCGAAAGTTACTCGAGACCAGGAACTGATCAACCTGGCCCAGCTTTATCCGGGCTATGGTTTTGAGTCCCATAAAGGCTATCCCACGGCAAGGCACCGGCGGGCCTTACGAACCATGGGTCCCTGTCCGGCCCATCGACGCAGCTATGCCCCGGTGCAAGCAGCGCTGGCACGTACCGTAGCTACAGACGAATGAGCGAAGCCTTGCCCATAGACAGCCCCGAGGCCTCGTCCTTTGCCCAAGGTGGGGCTCCCGACAGCCGGCCCGAGCAGTTTGTCCATCTGCATGCGCACAGTGAATTCTCCCTAGCCGAGGGGCTGTTAAAGGTAAAAAGTACCGTTGCCGAAGCCGTGAACCGCCATATTCCTGCCCTGGCCCTGACGGATCGCAACAATCTATTTGCGCTGGTGAAGTTTTACGAAAACAGCTTGTCCAAGGGGGTTAAGCCAATTCTCGGGTCCGAGCTGTGGATCACTCCCCAAGACTCTGGGGCGGCGGCGCGTATCGTGGCCCTGGCCAAAGACCTGCAGGGCTATAAAAACCTTCTGGCGCTGATTTCCAACAGCTATACAGAATCAAATCGCCGGGGTGAGATCTCCGAAGAGCAGCTGTTTCGGCGCTCTGAGGGGCTAATCGTGCTCTCAGGAGGCGTTGGCGGGCACCTTTGGGACAACGTTGTTAACGGCGACGCCGCCGCGGCTTTACAAACGGCGGGTCGCTGGACGGAAGTGTTCGCTGACCGCTACTTTCTGGAGCTAACTCGCACCGGTCGCAGCGGTGAAGAGGCGTTCATTAGCTGGGCGGTTACGGCGGCGCAGCAGTTTGGTATCGGCGTGGTTGCCACCAACGACGTATGCTTTCTGGACGCTGAGGATTTTGAGGCCCACGAGACAAGGGTGTGCATATTTGAGGGTCGAACCCTAGACGACTCGCGGCGGCCGCGCACCCACAGCGCCCAGCAGTATTTGCGCAGCGCCGATGAAATGAGGGAACTCTTTGCGGATATTCCTCAAGCCTTAGCCAACAGCCTGAATATTGCCAAGCGCTGTAACGTACAGGTGTCTTTGGGCACCTACTATTTGCCGGATTACCCGATTCCAGATCAAAAGACTCCTGAGGACTATTTGAAAGAAATGTCCATGCAGGGGCTGGCAAGCCGGTTGAGTACAACTCGCATCCATGCCTTTGGTGGCGAATTTGACAGTCGAGAAGCCTACCAAGAACGGCTGGATTTCGAGCTCGACGTCATTAACCAAATGGGTTTTGCCGGCTACTTTCTGATTGTCATGGAGTTTATTGCCTGGGCGAAGGCCAACGACATTCCCGTGGGCCCCGGGCGGGGATCCGGCGGCGGCTCCTTGGTAGCCTATGCCCTGGGTATTACCGATCTTGACCCCCTGGAATACGATTTACTGTTCGAGCGCTTTTTGAATCCCGAGCGCGTGTCTATGCCGGATTTTGACGTGGACTTTTGCATGGAAGGGCGAGACCGGGTCATCGCCCACGTAAGCGAACTTTACGGTGCCGAAGCGGTGAGTCAGATCATCACCTTCGGCACCATGGCGGCAAAGGCCGTGGTGCGCGATGTGGCCAGAGTTCAAGGCAAACCCTATGGCCTGGCGGATAAGCTTTCCAAGCTGATTCCCTTCGAGGTTGGCATGACCTTGAACAAGGCCATGGACGAAAGCGAAGACCTGCGCAGCTTCGTCAATGAAAACGACGAAGTGTCTGAAATTATGGACATGGCCTACAAGCTGGAGGGCATCGTCCGCAACGTTGGCCGTCACGCTGGCGGCGTGGTCATTGCTCCGTCGTCCCTCACGGATTTCGTACCGCTGTACACAGAAGAAGCGGGCTCGGGTTTGGTCTCTCAGTACGACAAGGACGACGTTGAACGGGCGGGGCTCGTTAAATTCGACTTCTTGGGCCTGAAGACCCTCACCATCATTGATTGGGCGGTGAAAAGCATTAACGCCCAGCGCGGGGCAGATGAGGAACCGCTACGTATTGAGGCCCTGCCGCTGGGAGATAAGGCCACCTTTGAGCTTATGCGCCGGGCTGAGACCACGGGTATTTTTCAGCTAGAAAGCCGCGGCATGAAGGATCTGATTCGCCGGCTTCTGCCCGATAATATCAACGATATCATAGCATTAGTGGCTTTATTTCGACCTGGACCTCTGCAGTCCGGGGCAGTAGACGACTACATTAATCGCAAGCACGGCAAGGAGCCGGTCAGTTTCCCGCACCCATCTCTGGAAACGGTGTTGCAGGGCACCTACGGCGTGGTTCTGTATCAGGAACAGGTGATGCAAATTGCCCAGGTGCTGGCGGGCTTCAGTCTGGGGCAAGCAGACTTGCTGCGGCGCGCCATGGGTAAGAAAAAAGCCGAGGAAATGGCCAAGGTGCGCCAGCAGTTTTTGGAAGGAACCGCGCAAAACCAGGTATCGGCTCAACTGGCGAATGAGATCTTCGACCTCATGGAGAAATTCGCCGGTTATGCCTTTAACAAATCGCACTCGGCCACCTATGCGCTGCTGAGTTTTCAGACAGCCTGGCTAAAAACCCATTATCCGGCGGAGTTTATGGCCGCCAACCTCTCAGCGGACATGCAGAACATCGACCGAGTGGTGGTGCTGGTGGAAGAAGTGCGGCGTATGAAGCTGTCGCTGTTACCGCCGTCGGTTAACAAGAGCGAATTTCGTTTCTGTGCCCAAGACGGTGCCGTGATTTACGGTCTTGGCGCGGTGCGCGGCGTAGGCGAGGGTCCGGTGGACGCCATTGTGACTGCTCGAGCCGCGGCAGAATTTACCGATCTGGCGGATTTTTGTCAGCGCCTGGACGCGAAAAAGGTCAACAAGCGGGTGCTTGAGGCCCTGATTAATGCCGGCGCAATGGACGATTTTGCGCTGGCGGACGAGGGCTTAAACGAGACCCGTGCCCGTCTGCTCGCACAGATGCCTATGGCCATTCAGGGTGCTGAGCAAGTGGCTCGGGATGCCGAAGTAGGCATTACCGACTTGTTCGGTGGCATAGCCGAGCCAGAGCCTGCTGCAGGCAGCCCAGTGGCTCCGGTGCCGCCGCTTACTGCCATGCAGCGCCTGCAGGGTGAAAAAGAAACCCTCGGTCTATTTCTCACCGGGCACCCCATCGATGGTTTTGAGGCCGAGATCCGCCAGTTTTGCCGCACCCCCATCAAAGATCTGAGAACGGGAAAGCAAAATCAGTGGGTTACGGGAATGGTGGTTAGCCAGCGAGTGATGAAAACCAAGCGCGGCACGTCCATGGGTTTTTTGGTGCTGGATGATCGAACTGCACGCCTGGAAGTATCTTTGTTTAGTGAGGCCTTTGAACAGTTTGGTAGCAAAGTAAGCAAGGACGAGCTGCTGGTGCTGGAAGGGGAGGTGCAGCACGACGACTACAGCGGCGGTACCGCGCTGCGGGCCAGCCGCGTGCTGACCATTGATGAGGCTCGCCAACGCTTTGCCCGAGGCCTGCAGCTGGATTTTTCCCCTTGCGGGTTGCCGGAACACTTCAGCGATCAGCTCAAAAGCTTGATCTGCGGACACCTTGCTTCTGCATTTGGTGGCGTGGCCGCTTGCCCAATTGAAGTGCTTTATCCCCAAGCCGGCGCGGTAGCGAGAATTACCCTGGGTGATGACTGGCGAGTGCAGGTCAGCGAGGAACTGCTGCAGGCGCTGAAGCGGCAGTTTGATACCGCAATTATTAATTTAAAATACTAATCAAAGCAATGAATTAGGTCGAAAAAGCGATGTTGTTTCGACTCAATTACTGCAGCTCTAGCCACTGAATCCGCGACCCTATGCACCCCGAACCACCAATGTCCGAAGACGCTCCGGCCAAAGCCTTGCTTGCGGCCCTGCAGAGCGCCTTGGACTACGCCCAAACGCAGTTGGCGCACTCTGGCGCAGAACCAAAACGCTTGGTGGTGGCCCTGAGCGGCGGCGTCGATTCTGCCGCCTTGCTGCATCTGGTCAGCCGCAGCATGGGCCAACGGTTTTCCCTGCTGGCCCTGCACGCGGACCATGGCCTGCAACCAGAGTCCCGGCAATGGGCCGAGCAGTGTCGCAAGCTTTGCCAGCGTTTGCAGGTGCCTATTGAGACCGAAGCGGTAATGGTGGCCGATACCGGAAATTTGGAGGCGGCCGCCCGGCAGGCCCGCTACAGCTTTTTCGCTCGGCATCTGCAGGACAATGACTTACTGCTGCTTGGGCATCATCAACAAGATCAGATGGAAACCCTGCTGCTGCGCATCCTCCAGGGCAGAGGGTTCCTCGGCATGCGGCGTTTCGGCAGCCTGGGTTCCGGGCATTTCCTGCGCCCGTTTTTGTCCTTGAACAAAGCCCAGTTGACGGCCTACTTGGCCGCCGCTGGCGAGCCCTGGATTGAGGATCCCAGCAACGCCCAGACGAGTTTCGATCGGAATTATCTGCGTCACGAGGTTATACCGGCGCTGGATCGTCGCTGGCCTAATGCGGCCAGCGCATTGGAGCGTGTGGCTGCGGACTTGGCGGCACAGCAGGCGCTGCTGCAGGGTTATGCCCGAGCGCTGCCAAACCCGGTTCCTATGGCTGAGGTACCCCAAGAGCAGGTGCAGGCCCGTGTTTGGATGCGCGCTTATTTGGCCAGCCGCGGCCACTACGGCGTGAAAGACCGCGGCATTGACGAATTCTTTCGTCAGCACCAGCAAAGCGGTCGATCCCATATGGCTCTGGAGGCCGCTAACCCAGCGGGAGCAGCCAGCCTCTACGTTTGGCGAGATTGCATTTATTATGAAAATCGCCGGGATTTGGCGGCAAGGCCCTGGCCCCAGGTTGTTACAGACCTGCCCTGGCAGGTCACCTGGGCCCAGCAAACGCTGGCCCTAGACACCAGCACTGCGGATACCCCAGGCGCCTTAGGCTACCTGGGCTCCCTGCGGGTGCTTAGCCGAGATCAATTCATCGCGCCCGAGACCGGTAGGTTTAACCCGGCTGACCGGCAAGGGCCGGGGAAGCTAAAACATCTTTTCCAGCGGCACCAGGTGCCCCCCTGGAGACGCCCGGGCTATCCGCTGGTATGCGATGACCGAGGGCTGGTCTGCATTCCCGGTATCTGGTCTCGAGATACGGCCGCGCTTGGGACTCATGTGACGGGCTATTGCACCGTTGGCTTGGAGGGTGAGCAGAGCATTGGCCGCTGATTCAAGGCTTCTGATTTAAGGCCTCTTGGCCGAACCAGATAACTGGGAAAATAGGGTCATGGAGATTGAGCTTGAGCAGGTGAACTGCTAAGTTATCCGTCCATCTCGCCCAGCCTGATACGACGAAATTTTTCGCGGTTAGATCGGCTTTGTGGCAGCACAACCAAGCACCGCAACTAAGTGGTCACGCTAGCGCCTTGGGGCGGAAGATGGGGTTCAATGACGCGATATATTTTTGTAACCGGCGGTGTGGTTTCGTCCCTTGGTAAGGGCATTCTTACCGCTTCCCTAGCTGCTCAGCTAGAGTCTCGCAAACTCAAGGTCAACGTCCTGAAAATGGATCCCTACATCAACGTGGATCCAGGCACCATGAGCCCGATTCAGCACGGAGAGGTTTTTGTCACTGCCGATGGCGCAGAGACGGATTTGGACCTAGGTCACTATGAGCGCTTCTCCAACGCGCGAATGAGCCGCAAGAACAACTTCACCACCGGCAGTGTCTACGCTGAAGTGCTGCGTCGGGAGCGCAAAGGCGAGTATCTGGGAGGCACCGTTCAGGTCATTCCCCACGTCACCGATGAGATCAAACGGCGCACCCGTTTGGCTGCCGAAGACGTGGACGTGCTTATCGTCGAGGTGGGCGGCACCGTGGGGGACATCGAATCCCAGCCTTTTTTGGAAGCCATTCGTCAGATGCGGATGGAAGAAGGCCGCACGGGATCGCTGCTTATTCACCTAACGCTGGTGCCCTACCTGAGCAAGGCCGGCGAGATAAAGACCAAACCAACTCAGCACTCGGTGAAGGAACTGCGCTCGATTGGCCTGCAGCCAGATATTTTGGTGTGTCGCTCGGAGGCCCCGATACCGCTCTCTCAGCGGGGCAAAATAGCCCTTTTCACCAACGTCGAAGAGCGTGGTGTGGTGGGTATGCGAGACATCGACACCATCTACCAAGGGCCCCTTGAGCTGCATGAGCAGGGCCTGGACGAATTTGTGGTAGAGCTTCTGCAAATGGATTGTCCGCCGGCGGATCTCAGTGACTGGCGGCGCGTGGTTGAGGCCCAATTGGCGCCAAAGCACGAATTGAAGATCGCCTTCGTAGGCAAGTATTTAGAGCTGCTGGATGCCTATAAGTCGCTGATCGAAGCGATTACCCATGCGGGCATACAAACCCAAACGAAGATCCACATTGACTACGTTGATGCAGAAGACCTGGAGAAACACGGCACCTCTAGGCTTGCAGATGCGGCCGCCATTTTGGTCCCTGGCGGCTTCGGCGGGCGCGGTTTTGAAGGCAAGATTCTCGCCGCTGGCTATGCCCGGGAGCACCGTATTCCCTATCTTGGTATTTGCTACGGTCTGCACGCAGCGGTGATCGATTTCGCCCGCAACTGTGCGGGTTTGGACGGTGCCAACACCACGGAAGTACAGGATCAGCCCACGCATCCTGTTATTGGGTTGATTACCGAATGGACGGACCAGTCTGGCCAGATCGAGCAGCGCACAGAATCCGGGGATTTGGGCGGCACCATGCGTTTGGGCGAGCAGGCCTGTGTGCTCAATCAAGGCAGCCTGGCTCAACGGGTGTATGACCAAAGCGTGGTGTATGAGCGTCATCGACATCGTTACGAGGTCAACAACAATTACCTGGATCAGCTCACCGCCAGCGGATTGGTCATCGGTGGGCGCTCGGAAGACGGCGAATTGGTTGAGATGGTAGAGCTTGAAGACCATCCCTGGTTCTTGGCCTGCCAATTCCACCCAGAATTTACCTCGTCGCCGCGGCGCGGTCATCCGCTGTTTACCGGATTTATTCAGGCCGGTTTAACCCAGGCCGGCGTAGATTATGCCGCTATCCGCGAGGCCAATATCCGCGAGGCCAATATCCGCGAGGCCAAGGACTAACGACCGTCAGCCCCCGGCTAAATAACAATCACTGAGAGTAACGCCATGCAGCTTGCACACATGACCGTTGGTGAAGGACAGCCTCTGTTTGTAATCGCAGGGCCCTGCGTTATTGAGAGCGAGAGCCTGATCATGAGCACAGCGGAAACGCTAAAGCGGATTGGCGAAGATCTCGGCGTTGGCATCATTTTCAAAAGCTCCTTTGACAAGGCGAACCGCTCGTCCATGGAGAGTTACCGAGGGCCCGGTATTGAGGAAGGCCTGCGCATCCTGCAGCAGGTCAAAACCCAGCTGCAAATGCCCGTGCTTACCGACGTCCATGAAGACACGCCCTTAGACGAGGTAGCCAGCGTCGTGGACGTAATGCAGACGCCGGCATTTCTGTGTCGGCAAACCAACTTTATTGTTCGCGTGTGCGAACAGGGCATTCCAGTGAACATCAAGAAGGGGCAGTTTCTGGCGCCACTGGACATGCTGCATGTGGCGAAAAAAGCGCTCTCCACCGGCAATTCCCAGGTTATGGTTTGTGAGCGTGGTGCCAGCTTCGGCTACAACAATTTAGTTTCGGACATGCGCTCGCTGGCGCTGATGCGGCAAACCCAATGCCCGGTGGTTTACGACGCCACGCACTCGGTGCAGATGCCCGGCGGACAGGGCAGTACGTCCGGTGGTCAGCGAGAAATGGTGCCGGTGCTGGCCCGTGCGGCAGTGGCCGCTGGCATCGACGGCCTATTCATGGAGTGCCATCCAAATCCTGCGCAAGCGAAGTCCGATGGCCCCAATTCCTGGCCCCTAGGGTTGGTGAGCCAGCTGTTGGCTCAGCTACAGGTGATCGACGCCGCGGTGAAGGCGTCACCTCGGCTTGAGGACCAAGTGTGAATGCGCCGAATGCACACTCAGCGGATTACGGCGAGACCCGTCGATTGGACGGGGAGCTTGGGGCTGCAGAAGATTATGGTGAGGCCGTCGCAAGACGGAAACGTATAACGGCGTGAGATAAAAGAGGAACGGTGAAAATGAGCGCAAAGGCGAGCATTGTAGAAGTAGCGGCATGGGAAATTTTAGATTCTCGAGGTAATCCAACCATTGAGGCGGCGGTGCGCACCGCCGATGGCGGATACGGTCAGGCCGCAGCGCCCTCTGGCGCTTCTACCGGTAGCCGGGAGGCTTTGGAACTGCGCGATGGGGATCCCCAGCGCTACCTGGGCAAGGGCGTGGCCAAGGCGGTTGGTTTCGTGAACGGTGAAATCAATCAGGCGCTGCAAGGGGTCGATTCAGTGGATCAACTGGATCTAGACGCGCGATTGCTGAACTTAGATGGCACCGAGAACAAGGCGCGACTGGGTGCCAACGCCCTGCTGGCGGTGTCTTTGGCGGCTGCTAAAGCAGGAGCGGCCAGCCTCAACCGCCCGCTTTATGCCCACATCAACGAGTTAGCCGGCAGCGGTGATATGAGCATGCCGGTGCCCATGATGAATATTCTTAACGGCGGCGCTCACGCAGATAACAACGTGGACATTCAGGAGTTCATGATTCAGCCCGTGGCCATGGGCTCGTTTACAGAAGCGTTGCGCTGTGGCGTGGAAATTTTTCATCATTTGAAGCAGGTGCTGCAGTCCATGGGGTTATCCACGGCGGTTGGCGACGAGGGTGGTTTTGCACCTAACTTAAGCTCTAACGCCCAGGCGCTGGAGGTAATTGAGCAGGCCGTGGTCAATGCAGGGTACGCCCTGGGCACGGATGTGACTCTGGCCTTGGATTGCGCCGCATCCGAATTTTACGCGGACGGACACTATGATCTTGCCGGTGAGGGTAAGCGCTATGACTCGGAGGCCTTTGTCGGCTATCTCGCGAGCCTGTGCGAGAGTTTCCCAATCGTGTCCGTGGAAGACGGCATGGATGAATCTGACTGGGATGGCTGGAAAGCACTGACAGACCGCATTGGCAGTAACGTACAGCTGGTGGGCGATGACCTGTTCGTCACCAATACCCGGATATTGCAGCAGGGCATCGACCGCGGCGTTGGTAATTCAATCCTGATCAAGTTCAACCAGATCGGCACCCTGACGGAAACCCTTCAGGCCATCAACATGGCCAAGCAAGCAGGCTACACTAACGTGATTTCCCATCGCTCTGGGGAGACCGAGGATACGACCATTGCCGACCTGGCCGTGGGTACCGGTGCTGGTCAGATCAAAACCGGCTCTTTATGCCGGTCCGACCGGGTGGCGAAGTACAATCAACTGCTGCGCATTGAAGCCCAGCTAGGCGACCGAGCCTACTACCCAGGACGCGGGGCGATCTTCGCTCAGGGCTAGCCTATGACCACCGGTGCGCCTAGGCTTCAAAAAATGCTTTCGGCCAGAGCCTGGCCCTGGACGGGTAAACACCGATGAAAATTATGCTGGCTCTGCTAACTGTGGTTTTGCTGGCTCTGCAGCAGCAAATTTGGTTTGGCGACTCGGGGTATTTTGAGCGTAAAGCGCTCGCCGAGCGTCAGGCCGAGCAGCAAGCGCGCACGGACATGCTGACCCAGCGTAATGCGAAAATGACCGCTGAAATTTTGGCGCTAAAGAACGATGCCGAGGCGTTCGAGTCGCGGGCGCGCAGCGAACTGGGGATGGTGAAGAAAGGTGAGGTTTTCTACCTCGTGCCCGAGGACGAGGGCTAAGGTGCCGTCCCAAGCCTTTGCGATACCCAATCCGACCGGGGTCTCGCGGCCTAGCGCGAGAATTAAGACCCTGCCAGAAGACTGGCAGGTGACCGAAGTTTATGCCCCAATCTTTCGTGAAACCGGCGAACACACCTACCTTTACGTGGAAAAACGCGGCTTGAGCACGGTTCCCGTGGCCCAGTGGTTATCCCAGCAGTTTGAGGTTCCGCTGGTAGATGTGGGCTACGCCGGGATGAAAGACAAGCATGCGGTTACCCGGCAGTGGTTTAGCGTGCGCCAGCCCGGTAACGTCCAGCAAGCCCAGCCCTCTGACTCTGCCCCGAATCCTGTGCCAAATCCCAAAGCGGATCTCAAACTTGATGAGGGCGAGACCCAAATCAGGGTTCTGTCAGCTCACCAACACCATCGTAAGCTGCGGCGGGGCGAGCATCAGGGCAACGCTTTCACCGTGGTGCTTCGAGAGCTTACCGACAGCGTTGATCACCAGGCCCTAATTGCTGGTATTGAGGCAGGGTTTCCCAACTACTTTGGGCCCCAGCGTTTTGGTCGGCACAATTTAGCCGATGCGCTGGACTGGCTGCTGCACCGACGCCGTCGCAAGATATCGCGGCGGGCTCGGGGGTGGCACCTGTCGGTGCTGCGAAGCTGGATTTTCAACCAGTTGCTGGCGGACCGGGTCGTCGACGGTACCTGGCAACAGCTGCTGGACGGTGACGTTGCGGTGTCCGGCCACGGCCAGGCAGTAGCTCAGGGGCCTTTGTGGGGCAGGGGTCGGGAGGTGCTAGCCGGCCAGGCTCTAAGCCGACAGCAGCAAACCCTGGCAGCCTCGCTATCGGTAGCAGAGGCCGCGGCGTTGTGGCGGGGTGGGCAAACGACGGCGCCGGACTCCGCTGCGACCGTAACCCTAGGTGAGGTCTGTGAGGCCCTAGAGTATGCTGGGGTTGATCGTGGTCAACGGCCCCTATGGGTAACGCCTTGGGATGTACAGTGTCAAAGCTCTGGCTCAACGCTAACCCTGTCCTTTTGTTTGCCGGTGGGTGCCTACGCTACGGTGATGCTGGCTAATCACTTTGAATTGCAGGACGTGAGCGTGGAACACAGTTTATGAGCGAGTTCGACCTTCAGGGCATAGGCATGACCTCCCAGCGGACTCGCGATCGTATGGTGGCAAGACTTCGCGAGCAGGGTATTGAGGACGAGGCCGTACTGGGTTTGATGGGTTCGGTGCCGCGACACATTTTCATCGATGAGGCCTGGAGCCATCGGGCCTACGAGGATTCGTCCCTGCCCATTGGTCACGGACAAACCATATCGCAACCGTTTATTGTGGCGCTGATGAGCCAGCTTTTGAACGTCACCCCCCGTCAGCGCGTGTTGGAGGTTGGCACCGGATCCGGCTACCAGACCGCGGTGTTGGCTTCGCTGTGCCAGCGTCTTTACAGCGTTGAGCGTATCCAGGCTCTCGTGCCGCGAGCGAAAAAACGTCTTGAGGCGATGAAGCTGCGCAACGTGGCTTTACGTTACGGTGATGGTTACGCGGGATGGGCGGAGAAAGGGCCTTTTGACGGTATTTTGGTGACCGCGGCGCCACCGCAAATACCCACTGCCCTACAGGATCAGCTAGCCTTAGGCGGCCGCCTCATTGTTCCTGTTGGAACTGACCAATCCCAGTCCTTGAAAGTCATTGACCGTGACGACGCGGGTTTCACCGAGACTATCCTGGAGCAAGTGCACTTTGTTCCCCTAGTTGCCGGTACGGAGAAGGGCTAGGGTTTGGCAGCCATGAGATTGACAGTGGTCGCAACAGCCAGCGAGGCCTCTGATGTCAGCCCATGACCCACACCCAAAGGTGACGGATAGCGTGCCCGGCGTTTTTTTTCGCGGCGTGCTCATGGGTTTGGCGGAGCTGGTGCCCGGCGTCTCCGGGGGCACGATGGCCTTTATCAGCGGCATCTATTATCGACTGGTGGCGGCCTTGGCTGCCTTTGGACCAGGGTCCATACCGCTGCTGCTGCGCCCCCAGGAATTCTGGCGACACCATCAGCTGGGGTTTTTGCTTACCCTTGCCGCCGGCATGTTGCTCGGGGTTGGCGGATTCGCGCGAATTATTGGTTACCTGATGCAGCAGGCACCGCCGGTTTTGTGGGCATTCTTTGCCGGCGTTATCGCCCTATCCGTGTGCCAAATCGGTGCAGCGCGTCGTCCGCTAAATCTGCTTGTGTTTGGTTCCCTGGGTGTAATGCTGGGTTTGGGTTTCCTGTCTTTGCCGGAGCAAAATCTTTCCGGATCTTCCCTGGCGCTGTTTTTCGCTGGCATGGTGGCGGTGTGCGCCTGGATTCTGCCGGGTATATCCGGCAGTTTTGTGTTGCTGCTGCTCGGGCTGTACGCAGACGTGATTACCGCGGTGAATGGCTTCGACGTGGCTTTCCTGTTGGTGCTTGGTGCCGGCTGCGCGAGCGGCTTGCTGCTTTTCACCCAGGGCCTGAGCTGGCTTTTGGCCAATTACGAAGACCCGCTGTTGGCTCTGCTCACTGGATTTATGGCCACAGCCCTGGTGAAACTTTGGCCATGGCAGCAGCCCGGCGAGGATTCTGTTGGCGGACTGAGAAATCTGTTTGACGATTTGCTGTGGCCGCCTCAGTACGCGTCGGTGGTGGGGCCGGATTTTTTTTGGATAGCCGCGGGTTCGGCGGTCATGGGGGGCGTGGGCGTATGGCTCTTGTCCAAACTCAGTTCACGCTAGCAACACCGCCCGGCGGCGGGTTGTGCAGCCTGGGTCGTATGCTGGCTGGCGCTTTGATCTTGGTCGGGATCGCAACAGTCGGGGGGTGTGCCGCGACTGGAACTCCCGTAGTTACGGATCGTTCAGTGACTAAGGCTCAGGGCGGTGTGTATGTGGTTAAGAAGGGCGACACCCTGTATTCCATCGCCTGGCGCTTTGATCTGGATCATCAGCGATTGGCGGCAGCGAATCGGATAGGTCCCCCCTATACGATTTTTCCTGGCCAGCGGTTGCAGCTGCGCGAGCAAGCACCGCCAAAACCCCGCGCCAAGTCAGAAAGCAAAACACCGACAATCGCTAGCACTCAGCAGCGCACCCCTGCCAAGCCCTCAGCGCAAAAAAAACCACCGCAAAGTCGCAGTCCAGAAGCAAAGCGTAAAGCTGTGACCCCCGCTCGGGCCGCAACCAAAGCGCCGGTTTCTCGATCCAAGTCATTGCCTCAGGATAAAACCTGGCATAAACCGCTGCCGCAAAAGCCCAGCGCGTTGTTTGGTAGCAACAATAAAGGCTGGGACTACGCCATCGCGGCTCGGGCCGACGTGCGAGCTGCGCGCAGTGGCAAAGTCGTCTACGCGGGCAACGGTATTGCTGGCTTTGAACGGTTGATCATTGTTCAGCACTCCAGCGAGCTACTGAGCGCCTACAGTTTCAATGGCAAGATGTTGGTGGATGAGCAGCAGCGGGTACGGGGTGGTGTGGCAATTGCACAGATTCTACCGCGGCCTGGCGTGGGTCAGGTCCTACACTTTGAATTGCGGCGCAACGGCAAGCCCATTAACCCGCAAAGCGTGATCCCCTAGATTAGCGTTCCAGTAGGGCGATTTTGCCTGGTTTACCGTCCCATTCTTCGGCGTCTTCCGGCGGAGGTTTGATCTCTGTGATGTTGGGCCAAATCTCGGCCAGCTCGGCATTAAGTTCGATAAAAGGCGCCTGATCCTCGGGCACTTCGTCGTCGGCAAAAATGGCGTCAACCGGGCATTCGGGTTCGCACAAAGCACAGTCAATGCATTCGTCAGGGTGAATCACCAGCATGTTGGGCCCTTCGTAAAAGCAGTCCACAGGGCAGACCTCAACACAGTCTGTGTGTTTGCACTTGATGCAGTTCTCGCCAACGATGAAGGTCATCAAAACTCCTTGAGGCCTAGGCTAAATGGCGCGGTATTCTAACGGATGCTTTGCCACTGTCTAGGGAGGTGCCGCTGTTAATGCTTATCGGCCAACGCCGATTGCAGCCGATCCAGCATGTCCAGAGCTTGTCGCGGTGAGAGGTTGTCCACGTCCAGGTCCTGCAGCTGGTTGATCACCGAAATCGCCGCCTGTCGCTGGCCTGCACTCAGTTCATCGATTTCGTCTGGCTCGCTCTCCCCAGGGCTGAAATTCGCGCCCACGAAAAGATCGGACTGCCCGGTTTCCATGGCTTGTCCCAGTACCGTGTTTTTTTCGAAACTGCGCAGTTGGGCCCGGGCAATCTCCAATACGTCGCGGGGCACGCCGGCTAACTTAGCCACCTGGATACCATAGCTTTGGCTCGCCGCGCCATTTTGTACCTGATATAGGAAGACGATGTCGCCGCGGTGTTCCCGGGCCGTTAGGTGGATGTTGCCGACGTTTGGGCAATGGGCGGGGAGGCTGGTGAGCTCGAAGTAGTGCGTGGCAAACAACGTCAGCGCATGGCTTGCCTGGGCAAGGTTCTGGGCGGTGGCCCAGGCCAAGGCCAAGCCATCGTAGGTGCTGGTGCCGCGACCAATCTCATCCATCAGCACCAAACTGTTCGCCGTGGCGTTATGCAGGATGTGCGCCGTCTCCGTCATCTCCACCATAAAAGTCGAGCGGCCACTGGTCAGGTCATCGGCGGCTCCGATGCGGGTAAAAATCCGATCAATAGGTCCCAAGGTAGCGCTGGCGGCGGGAACGTAACTGCCCACGTAAGCCAATAAGCAGATCAGCGCGGTTTGCCGCATGTAGGTTGATTTGCCCCCCATGTTGGGGCCGGTGACGATGAGCATGCTTTGCTGGGGCGATAGGTGCAGGTCGTTGGCAATGAAAGCATCCGTGGAGCTGTTTTTGACCACGGGGTGCCAGCCCTGCTGAATATTAATGCCGCGGCTTTCGACAAACTGGGGCGGGTTGAATCCGAGGGTGTAAGCGCGTTCAGCCAAACAGGCCAGAACATCGGTTTGCGCGATGGCGTCGCAGGCCCGCCGCAATGCAGCCGCGTCCTGGGCGAGCTGGATGAGGAGGTCGCCGAACAGCTGGCGCTCTAGCTGCAGCGACTTGCTTTGGCTGCGCAGGGCGTCTTCCTCAAAGGCTTTTAACCCGGGGGTGATGTAGCGCTCTGCGTTTTTCAGAGTTTGCCGGCGAATGTACTCGTCCGGGATATCGCCTTTGGCGGCTTTGGAGGTCTCAATGTAATAACCGTGAACACGGTTATAGCCCACTTTCAGTGAGGCAATGCCGGTACGCTCCCGCTCCTGTCGCTCGAGATCTGCGAGCCAATTGGCCGAGTGAGTGGTCATTTTTCGCAGCTGATCCAGCTCGTCGCTGTAGCCTTGGGCGAATGCTCCGCCCTCGCGCAGGGTTACCGGCGGCTCTTCCACCAAGGCAGTGCTGAGCCACTGATGAATTTGGCTAAAGTCACCTAAGTCGTCTAGCAGCCGCTGGTTCAAGGATCCAGGCAGGTCGGCCAGAACTCGCTTTACCTCCGGCAGCATGCCGAGGGCATCGCGGAGCTTGCCGATGTCCCGAGGTGACGCCGAGCCCAGATTGACTCGGGTCAAGATGCGCTCCATGTCCCCAATGGGTTTGATCTGGGCGCGCACTGTGTCCGTTCGGCCCATGTCCAGCGCATCGGTCAGCCACTGCTGACGCTCCTGCACCTGTAGATAATCCCGTAAGGGGTCGTGGAGCCAGCGCTGTAATAACCTGCCGCCCATGGGCGTTACAGTGCTGTCCATCAGGCTGAGCAGCGTGTGATCCGTGGCGCCGTTAGTGCGTCGGTCTATCTCCAAGTTGCGCCGGGATTGAGCGTCCATACCCACGTACTGAAGGTCTTCTTTCACCGTGATCTGCTGCAAGAACTCAAGGTTCTGGCACTGGGTCGCCTTGGCGTAGGACAGGGCCGCCTCGCCGGCCACAAAGCACGCGGCGCTTTTGTCCAGGCCCGTAGCCTGTCCGACATCGTGATTGAAGTGGCGATCTAGCAGCAGGGCCCCGCGCTGAGGCTGAAAGCGGTCCGCTTCCAGACAAGTCACTGCCGCAATGCCTGCAAGCGCCGGCTGCCATAGCTCAGCTTGGGCTTCGGGCAGTAAAATTTCCGCGGGACGAAGGGCGGAAACCGCGTCGACCAGTCCCGCCACAGAGTTCAGTTGCTGCACCTGTAGCTGGGCACTGGACAGATTCAGCAGTGCGAGGCCTACGCCGCCAGGCCCGTTTTGCTTGGCATCATGATTGGCGAAAAAAATCGCGGCAATGGCGCTGTCGTGATGAGTCTCCAGCAGGGCGTCATCGGTGAGAGTGCCCGGTGTGACGATGCGCTGTACCTGACGCTCCACGGGCCCCTTACTGGTGTTGGGGTCACCCACTTGCTCACAAATAGCCACGCTGCGCCCCAGTTTCACTAAACGCGCCAGATAGCCGTCTGCGGCATGGTAGGGCACGCCGCACATAGGAATGGGTTCAGAACCACTATGGCCTCGGGCGGTCAGCGTAATGTCGAGTAGGTCAGCCGCTGTCTTGGCGTCATCAAAAAACAGTTCATAAAAGTCCCCCATGCGATAGAAGAGCAAGGCATCGGGATGCTCAGCCTTAATTGCCAAGTACTGCTGCATCATTGGTGTCAGTTGGGGCGCCGGTGGCGGCGTAAGCGTGTCTTCTTCCGAGTCTTGAGGTGCAGACGGGTGCTGACTCAAGTGATCTTGAGTCGTGGCATCGGTGTTTTCTGGGGCAGCGGGTTTGCTGGGAGGCATGTGTTTTCCAAGACCAATGGACAGCGCTTGCGGCGTCTAACGAGTGAGCCTGAGCTACGCAGGCAGTACACTACACCCGGCAAAGAATCGTCAACCAATAACCGCTTGAACGGTAGTAACTGAGGCACCTAGCAGTGGGTTGGCCGCGCAGCAACAATGCGGCCTTATTAACAACCAAAACGTGAGGAACGTTTGTTTTCGACCAATGTTTGCGGTGGTAAACAGCGCCAGGTAAAAAGCCGACACCGGGCGAAAAAAACCAAATGGGTTGTTGCGAGGAGTACTGAATGGATATACAGTGCCGGAAAGATTTTAGGCCGCTAAACAGACAGACAATCATCTAACAGGATTCGAGGGATCACGATGGCTAAAGAAAACGCAAAGACCAATGTAGGCGACGCCGGCAAGACCAACCCGGAAAAAGAAAGAGCGCTGAGCGCGGCGCTGGCGCAGATTGAACGTCAGTTCGGTAAAGGCTCTATGATGAGGCTCGGCGATAAAGAGCTGGTCACCATACCCTCGATTTCAACCGGATCCTTGGGCCTGGATGTGGCTCTGGGTATTGGCGGGTTGCCCAAAGGCCGCGTTGTGGAAATTTACGGGCCTGAGTCCTCGGGTAAAACGACCCTAACCCTGCAGGTCATTGCAGAGGCACAAAAAGCCGGCGGCACCTGTGCCTTTATCGACGCCGAGCACGCCCTCGATCCGATGTATGCCCAAGCCTTAGGCGTCAACACCGATGATCTGCTGGTTTCCCAGCCAGATACCGGTGAACAGGCGCTGGAAATTTGTGACATGTTAGTGCGATCTGCTGCGGTAGACGTTGTGATCGTTGACTCAGTTGCGGCGTTAACCCCGCGGGCGGAGATTGAAGGCGACATGGGTGATAGCCACGTTGGTCTGCAGGCCCGACTGATGAGTCAGGCCCTGCGGAAGATGACCGGTAATATCAAGCAGTCCAATACGCTGGTGGTATTCATTAACCAAATTCGCATGAAGATAGGTGTGATGTTTGGCTCGCCAGAAACCACAACTGGCGGTAACGCTCTGAAGTTCTATTCCTCGGTTCGTTTGGATATTCGCCGAATTGGTGCGGTGAAGAACGGTGACGAGGTCGTTGGCAACGAAACCCGAGTGAAGGTGGTCAAGAACAAGGTTGCCCCCCCATTCCGGCAAACCGAGTTCCAGATTCTGTACGGGCAGGGCATTCACCGTACTGGAGAGATCTTAGAGCTGGGTGTAGAGCAAAACATGGTTGAGAAATCCGGCGCGTGGTACTCCTACAATGGCGAGCGGATCGGCCAGGGCCGCAAAAATGCGGCGGATTTTCTTGATGATCATCCAGAGCTGAAAGCCGAGATCGAAGGTCGTATACGGCAGCAGCTCATGCCGGTGCCTGGCGGCGAAGGTGCGGAAAATGTTGAGACCTTAGACGCCGAAGATGCAGGTCTGGGCGATGGCCCCGGGGCAGACCACTAGGCTTAACCCTGCGCCAACCTAGCCGGACGGTCATAAACCAGTGATGTGTGAAGAACAGTCAGAGAGTCAAGGTGGTAAGAGCCTAGGTGGTAAGAGCCTAGGTTTCTCCGGCCAACAACGTCGCGCTAAAACCCGCGCGCCACTTAGTGACTCAGCGCGAAAAGAATTGAACAGCAAGGCCGCAGACGGCGGCTACGCGAAAGCAATGGCGGCTGGAGTTCGATTATTGGCTTCTCGTGATTTCAGCATCCTTGAGCTAACGGGCAAGCTTTCGCGGCGTTTCAGCGATGATGCAGTGGGCGAGGTCATTGCCGAGTTGGTTGCTCAAGGGTTGTTAGACAATCAGCGGTACGGCGAGGCGTTTTGTCGCAGTCGAGTCGAGCGCGGTTACGGGCCCATCTACATCGCCCGGGAACTGGAGCAAAACGGTTTGGACGCGGACCTGGTGGACGACCTACTTGAGCCGTATCAGGAGCAGTGGTTCGACCGCGCCCTAGCCCAGGCAACAAAGGCCCACCGGCCGATTGCGCCGACAATACAGGCAGGTGCTGACGCATCCGTCGATGAGGCGGATTTCGATAGCGATGCCAACCAGTACGGAGACCGGTCGTCGTCCAGTGAGCGCTGGCATGCTTTGCAAAAGGCCCGCGGACGCTTGGCAAGGATGCTAGCCCGTCGAGGGTTTTCCGGCGGCCTTTCTTCCAAGGTTATCGAAAAGGTTCTGAACAACACAGAGGCCGAGTCATCGCCAGATTTTTATTTATGGGCGACTTAGCTGCCAGTTTTCAGGTCTGGCCCAGCTCTGCCGCATCACGAGAATTGCCAAAACGACTCGAAAATCCGTCCAGTGCAAACCCCGAATAAAGCTAAATAGACCATTAGATGTTTTAGGCCCGGGCAACTGAAAACGTTCCCGGGGGCAAAAATTTCCCCCGCGTCTAAGCCGCCGCTTCTGCCAATAGCGCCGGGAATGCTCTATAGTTCGCGCTCACTGAATGGCTAGTCGTTACACCATGAAAACCGCCGATTTGCGCAAGGCGTTCCTTGCTTTTTATGAGTCCAAAGAACACCGCATTGTGCCCTCAAGCTCCCTTGTGCCTAACAATGATCCCACGCTGCTGTTTACTAATGCCGGCATGAATCAATTCAAGGATCCGTTGTTGGGTAAATCTGATCCAGGTTACTCCCGGGCAACATCGGCTCAGCGCTGCGTTCGCGCCGGGGGAAAGCACAACGACCTGGAGAATGTGGGCTATACCGCCAGACATCACACGTTCTTTGAAATGTTGGGGAACTTTAGTTTCGGGGATTACTTTAAAGAAGAAACCATCACCTGGGCATGGGAGTTTGCGACGGATGTGGTGGGCCTTGATGCGAATAAAATACTTATCACCGTGCATCCGACCGATGACGAATCCCGAAAAATCTGGCAGGACAAGGTGGGTATTCCCAGGGAGCGGGTGATCGACCTGGAAGAGAATTTTTGGACCATGGGAGATACCGGCCCGTGTGGACCCTGTACCGAGTTGTTTTACGATCACGGGCCATCCATTGCCGGGGGGCCTCCCGGGTCACCGGATGAAGATGGCGACCGGTTTATTGAGTTTCAAAATCTGGTGTTCCCCCAGTTCGATCGCAACGCTGACGGCAGCATGGACGCGCTGCCCCAGCCCGGGGTTGATACGGGAATGGGCCTGGAGCGGATGGCAGCGATTCTTCAGGGCGTTCACAGCAACTACGAAATCGATTTATTTCAGCGGCTGCTTAGCGAGGCAGGAAGATTCGCGGGTATCACCGATCAGCAACAGGTGCTGGCCACTGCCTCTTTGCGAGTCATCGCGGACCACATTCGCAGCAGTGCATTTTTGATTGCCGACGGGGTGCTGCCGGGCAATGAGGATCGTGCCTACGTGCTGCGCCGGATCATCCGCCGGGGATTGCGCCACGGCTACAAGCTCAACATCAAAGGCGACTTCTTTCACAAACTTGTGCCGGTACTGGTCGAGGAGATGGGAGATGCCTATCCGCTGTTGAACGAGCGGGCCGATCAAGTGGTTAACGCCCTGGCCGAGGAAGAAGCGCGTTTCAGCGAAACCCTGAACCAGGGCATGACCCTGCTGAAAAAGGAACTGGGTGAAGTTTCTGGCACCACGTTGCCAGGCGCGGTGGCCTTTAAGCTTTATGACACCTACGGCTTCCCTGTGGATTTGACCGCTGACGTGGCGCGGGAGTTGAACATGGACGTGGATCACGCTGGCTTTGAAGCAGCCATGGAAGAGCAGCGAGCTCGAGGCCGTGCCGCCACCAGTTTTTCCACCAGTTTGGGGCAAAAGATCAGCGTCAAAGATAAAGTGGAGTTTTGCGGCTACAGCCAGTTGAGCAATCAGGCCCAGGTCATTGCGGTATTTGATTCAGCAGGAGAGCCGCTGACGCGCTTAGATGCGGCCAATGACGCCGGCGTGGTGGTGTTAAATCAGACGGCTTTCTACGCAGAAAGCGGCGGTCAGGTAGGCGACACTGGCGTGCTGGTCGGCGAGTCGGCTCAGTTTCAAGTGACCGATACTCAAATCAGCGGTGACCAGTATCTGCATATTGGCCAGCTTACCCAGGGCGCAATCAGTCCTGGCGATAGCCTCGAAGCTTCCGTAGACGAAGCCGTGCGCAGCAGAACCCGAGCAAATCATTCGGCTACCCACTTGCTGCACGCGGCGCTGCGCCACGTGCTGGGAGACCACGTACAGCAAAAAGGTTCCCTGGTGAATGCGGACAAATTGCGCTTTGACTTCGCTCATTCGGCCATTGTTGATGTGCCAGAGCTGCAGCAAATCGAAGACTTGGTGAACGAGCAGATACGCCTGAACACCACCGTGGATACCCAGCTGCAGAGCTACGATGAAGCAGTGGACGGCGGGGCCACCGCGCTGTTCGGCGAAAAATACGGGGACGAAGTGCGTGTCTTGAGCATGGGGGATGGGTTTTCCAAGGAACTGTGCGGCGGCACCCACGTAGCCCGCACCGGTGATATTGGACTGTTCAGGGTGACCAGTGAGAGCGGCATTGCTGCAGGTATTCGCCGCATCGAAGCAGTCACTGGCGGCGCGGCCTTGGCCGCGATTCGCGAGGATCAAGAAGATCTGGCGGTTGCTGCACAAACTCTGAAAGTCAGCCGCCGGGAGCTGGTGAACAAAGTCCAGCAGCTGGTAGCCGATAACAAGGGGTTGTCGCGCCAAGTTGAGCAAATGGGTCAGCAGCTGGCGGTTAGCCGCAGCTCGGATTTGTTGAATCAGGCCATGCAAATTCATGGCGTGAACGTCTTGATCGCCCAGGTGGAGGGCGACAGCAAGTCCATGATTCAGGTGCTGGAAAGCCTATTAGCAAAAATGCAGGACGATGCCTTGGTGATACTGGCGGCTGTAGATAACGGCAAGGTGGGCTTGGCAGCAGCGGCGACCAAGGCACTGGCCCAGCGCTTGTCTGCAGCAGAGCTGCTTAAGGCCGTGGCCCCGGTGGTGGGTGCCAAGGGCGGCGGCCGGCCCGACTTGGCTCGAGCTGGCGGCGGCGACAAGACCGACGCCGTGGCAGAGGCCTTGGCCGCGGCGCGGACATGGATCGAAGAAAACCTAACGAATTGAGGGCGGGCTAGCCGCCGCCCTCGTTGGCGTCAGGGTTGGACGGTTCTTAATTGCGGAAAACAAGATGGGATTGATTGTTCAAAAATATGGCGGCACAAGTGTCGGTACCACCGAGCGTATTGCTCAGGTGGCCCAGCGTGTTGCCGACTATCGGGCTCGCGGGCATCAGATTGTGGTCGTGGTATCAGCGATGTCCGGAGAAACCAACCGTCTGGTGGCGATGGGAAGGGAGCTTGGCGGTGATCGCCCCAGCCCTCGGGAAATGGATGTGCTCACGGCTTCCGGTGAGCAGGTGACGATTGCATTACTGAGCATCGCACTATTGGAGCTTGGTCTGTCCGCGAAGTCCTATCTTGCCGATCAAATACGTTTTCGCACTGACGACGCCCACGGTCGTGCCAGGATTGAAGACATTGAGGTGGCTAAGCTTCAGGAAGACCTTCGTCAGGGGGTTGTGCCAGTGGTAGCAGGCTTCCAGGGCGTCAACCACCGAGGTGACATTACGACTCTGGGACGCGGTGGATCGGACACCTCGGCAGTGGCTTTGGCCGCAGCCCTTGCTGCGGATGAGTGTGAAATCTGCACCGACGTTGAGGGTGTGTACACCACGGACCCGAGAATTGTTGAGGGCGCACGCCGACTCAGCCAGATTACCTTTGAGGAAATGTTAGAACTGGCCAGTTTGGGGTCAAAGGTCCTGCACCCCCGGTCCGTAGAATTCGCCGGCCGTTACCGGGTGCCGCTGCGAGTGATGTCGACCTTTGTTCGTGGCCCGGGAACCCTTATCACATTGGAGAGCGAAACCATGGAGCAAGCGCAAGTTTCAGGCATCGCCCACGCGGTGGACGAAGCCAAAATCACGGTGGCCGGAGTGCCAGACATCCCGGGCATCGCTTCGAAAATTCTGGGTCCGGTTGGTGCGAAAGGCATTGAAGTCGACATGATCGTGCAAAACACCGGGGTTGATGGGCTAACGGACTTCACTTTTACCGTTAAACGCCAAGACTACGATGCAACGTTGGAGTTGCTGGATCAGGTGGCTAAAGACATCGACGCCAGATCAATTACCGGTGACAACACCATTGCCAAAGTCTCCATTGTCGGAGTTGGCATGCGTTCTCACGCAGGAGTTGCCACCAAGGTGTTTGAAAAGCTCGCAGCGGAAAATATCAACATCCAAATGATTTCCACATCGGAAATCAAAATCTCGGTAGTGATTGCTGAGCGTTATGTCGAATTGGCCGTGCGTGCGCTGCACGATGCCTTTGACCTTCATCAAGAGCCAGCCTGAGGTTTCGAGAGATCACTTGGTCAATCTGAAGGAGGCTAAGAATGTCCAAATGGAGCATTGCGAAAGAAACCGTGGCCAGCTTGAGCGAGAACGCCAACGATCATGGCGCAGACTCAGCAGGTATGCTTGAGGCGCTGATCTCCGTGGCGCTGGGCGCATTGGCAGCAGAGAAAGACGCAGCCTACGTGAAAAACTTTATCGATTACGAGGTGAGTTCCCTCAACGTGCAGCACATTGACGTGCAGCGACTTACCTAACCCGTTGGCTGCTATGGCTGTTCTGAACTTCGGCGAGATTTTTAAGGCCGTCACTTTTGCAGGCTGATTACGTCATTGTCGGTGCGGGCTCAGCTGGCTGCGTGCTGGCTAATCGGCTTAGTGAGGACTCCGGCGCATCGGTACTGCTATTAGAGGCAGGAGGTCAGGACAACAGCTGGCAGCTGGCGATGCCCTCAGCCTTCTATCTTCCCATGGGGCAGCCAAAGTTCGACTGGTGTTACTTCAGCGAACCCGAGCCGGCAATGAACGGCAGGCGTTTGGCCTGTCCGCGAGGCAGGGTGCTGGGCGGATCTTCCTCCATTAACGGCATGGTCTACGTGCGCGGCAATGCCGCAGACTTTGATCGTTGGTCAAATATGGGTGCTCAGGGTTGGGATTATCAGTCGGTGCTGCCGTATTTCAAAAAGGCTCAGTGCGCCGACGAAGGGCGCAGTGCGGATGCTTACCGGGGTGGGGCTGGACTGCTGGGCACCACAACCGGGGAGCTGCAAAACCCGCTGTACGGAGCTTTTTTACAGGCGACCGAGCAGGCAGGGTATCCCTTTACCCAAGATTTGAACGGCGAGCACCAAGAGGGCTTTGGGCCCATGCCTATGACCGTGGCCCAGGGCAGGCGTTCCTCATCGTCGCGGGCCTACCTAAGACCTGCGGCAAGGCGGCCAAATCTCCAGGTTGTGACGCATGCCAATGTGGCCCGGATTACCATGGGTCAGGGGCAGGCTCGAGGGGTAGTGGCCAAGATCAAAGGAAAGGAAGTATTCGTCGAAGCCCGGCGCGAGGTGATTCTGTGTGCCGGCGCGATTAACTCGCCCCATTTGCTCATGCTGTCTGGAATTGGCCCTGAAGAGCACTTACGGTCTGTGGGTATCGAGCCGATTTTGCATAGCCCCGGTGTCGGTCTGAATTTGATGGACCACCTAGAGGTATACGTACAGCAGGCCTGTATTCCACCGGTCTCCTTACACAAACACCTGGGTCTGCTTGGGCGAGGGAAAATTGGGGTGCAGTGGTTGTTCAACCAAACCGGGCTGGGGGCCACGAACCATTTTGAGGTGGGCGGCTTTATCCGTAGCGATGAAGGGCAGTCTCAACCAGACATCCAGTTTCACTTTTTGCCAACGGCTATGTCCTATGACGGTACGGCGAAAGCTCAAGGGCATGGATTCCAAGTTCACGTTGGCCCCATGTTGCCCAAAAGTCGCGGTTCGTTAACCCTGCGCAGTGCAAATCCCGATGACTCGCCAAGGATCGCTTTTAACTACCTCAGTCATGATGAGGATTGGCGCGTATTTAGAGCAGCGATTCGCAAAGCTCGGGAGATATTTGCGCAACCCGCCCTTGATGAATATCGCGGACCGGAACTGAGTCCGGGAAATCTCGCCCAAACCGACCAACAGCTTGATGCCTTCATCGCCGCCCGAGCAGAGAGCGCCTACCATCCCTGTGGCACCTGCCGCATGGGAAGCGATGACGAAGCGGTGGTGAATGCCGCCGGTGAGGTGCACGGTGTGTCGCGCCTGCGGGTTGTCGACTCTTCAATTTTTCCTCATATCACCAACGGCAATCTCAACGCGCCAACCATCATGGTGGCAGAGCGCATGGCGGACATAATTCGCGGCCACGGTTGCGACTAACAAAAGGATAGCGAATGCAGCGGATTGTTATTACCGGCGCGAATCGTGGCGTGGGACTCGGATTGGTTCAGCAGCTGTGTCGGGCGGGGCATGAGGTGATTGCCACCTGTCGCGATCCGGCGTCAGCCGGTGAGTTAAGCGCGCTTGCACGAAGCATGGAAAACGGGTCGGTGTTACCCATGGACGTAACCGATGCAGATTCTTTAGCTCAAGCCGCCTCTACTGTTCACGGTGCCGTCGATCTGCTGATCTGCAACGCGGGAGTCAATAGCGGCTATGGCGGCTTAGCTGCAGATGAAAATGCGCTGACCGCTGAAGCAATAGATGTCTTTGCAGGTTTGCTGCGCACAAATGTGGCGGGACCATTGTTTACCGTGCAGGCTTTCCTGGCGCATCTTCGCCTCAGCTCAGCAGGGCGCGTGGCCATTATTTCCTCCCAGATGGGCAGTCAGCAGCACGAGGCAGGAAACGCTTACGCCTACCGCGCCTCCAAGGCGGGCGTAAACAACATTATGGTCACCCTGAGTAACGAGCTGGCCCCGGCTAACATTGCGGTCGCCGCCTATCACCCCGGCTGGGTGCGCACTGATATGGGAGGGCCCAGGGCCCATCTGTCCGTTGAGGAAAGTGCCGAGGCCTTGATCCAGCGGTTTCATGAATTGGACATGAGCCGGACCGGGGCGTTTTTAAACTATGATGGCGCGGCCCTGCCCTGGTGAACGACCAATTAAAAGTCCTGGTGAAATGCCCAGGTGAGCCACAGCGAGTGCAGTGATGAATCTCGGTAACTAGGTCAGAGCCGAGATAAGGTAGGTGTCCACAGCACCAACGCCTTTGACTTGGAGTTCGCCTCGAAAGGCAATTTCAAAGGGTTTCGTGAGCTGATCGCGAAAGTCTGCCGAGACCTGAATGTGATCCGGAATGCCCGTGGACTCCATGCGACTGGCCATGTTCACAGTATCCCCCCATAGGTCATAGATAAACTTGCTGGTGCCGACGACTCCGGCAACCACCGCGCCGCTGTGCGCACCGATGCGCATGCTCAGGTTGGTGCCGTTGCGCTGATTGAATTTGTCCAGGCACTGCAAGATCTTGAGCCCCAGCTCAGCAATTTGATCCGCGTGATGGCTGTTCGGCTCTGGCATACCGCAAACAGCCATATAAGAATCACCAATGGTCTTAATCTTCTCGACATTGGTCTCTAAAGCCGCCTGATCAAAGGCCCCAAACAACTCGTCTAACATGCGCAAAATAGCGATTGGCGGCGTGCCCCGAGACATTTCGGTAAATCCGACGATGTCCGCGAATAAAACGCTGACGCTGGGAAATGCGTCGGCAATTTCAGCCTCACCGTTCTTCAACCGGTTCGCGATGGGCTCGGGTAGTACGTTGAGCAGCAGCTGGTAGTTTTCTGACGTCTGTTTATCGATCGTCAGGCGCTGCTGATGCAGATTGTTAGCCATTTCATTGAATTGCTCGGTGAGCTCGCCCAATTCGTCTCTGGATGAGGGTGCTAGGGGCTGGACAATGACGCCGGCACCTATCTGCTGGGCTGCGTGAGTCAGGGCTGAAATGGGAGTTGTAAGGGATCGCGATACGCGTATGCCGAAGGCCACCGCGACCAGGCCGATGAACAGGGTGGCCACCGATATAATCACCTCTAATGAGGTAATCGGGGCAAAAGCTTCTGCGGCGTCGATTTCCGCGAGCACGGCCCAGCGCTGATCGCCAATGGTGACGGGCCCATAGGAACTGAGCACCGGCACTTGCCGATAGTCGTCGATAATGTGGACGCCGTAATTGCCCTCTAGCGCATAAAGAACAGAGTTGCTGCTCACCTCTTGAGTCAAAATTGACGTGTCGAATCGCCGTAGCTGATTCAGTTTCTGGGTTGGATAGTTCAGACTTTGCAGAGTTTGCAGATAGCCCTCGGGGTCTTCGATGAAAAAGCGCGATGCGCTGCGCATAGAAAAGTCAGGGCCTACCAGATAAGTCTCGCCGGAGAGGCCTAAACCATGCTCCTGCCACTGACCCCCGCCGGTCATCACCTCGTTGATCTCATCGGCAGGGATTTGAAATATCAGAACCCCTAGCTGACGGTCGCCGTCAAAAACCGGACTGGCAAAAAACGCTGCTGGTGCATTGTGGGAGGGCAGATAGGGCTCGTAGTCCACAAAAAACGTGCCATCGGCCGTGTCGGAGCGGCTAGCCAACGCGAAGGCGCGAGCGATGTTAGTGTTGCGATAGGGCCCTGTTAACAGGCTGGTACCGAAGTCGCTCTCTTTGGTCACTGAGTAAACGATGGTGCCGCTCTCACTGTCGACCAGGAAAATATCGTAGTAGCGAAACTTCTCGGCATAACGCTGAAAGAAAACGTGGTGAAGGGCATGTGCTTCTCGGTAGGCGCTCTCATCAGAGTCTGCTTCCACTAGCAAATCTCTGCTTTGAGCAGGATGGGGATTGGTTGCCACGTAGTGATGCTGGAGATAGATGCCAGCGCTGCTTTTCGGCATGAGGGCATTGGCTTGGGTGGCCAGCCACTGGCTGCTGGAGCGGCCACTCGCGTCTAGATCCTTGAGAAACTCGGTCTGGTAAAACTGGTATAACGCATCATCGGTGTTCGCCCATTCATATCCCGCTTTGGAGTTGTCGAGGTTGCGATAAGCGAGGCTGAAGTCTGATAGTGCTGCAGCTACGGTCGGGTTAGCGGATAGAGTTTGCAGCTGATGGTCGACTTGCTCGAAGTAGCGCTGAATTTCGTTGCTCTTGGCGCGCTGAATGGCTGTGAGCCGATCGAAGGTGATGTTCTCAATGTAGGATTTGCTATAAACGTAGCTAACCCATCCGACACCTAAACCCGTAGCGAGGCAGATGATCAGTAAGAAGGCGGATGTTTTGCTCGCTAAGCTGAGCTTTGCCATGAATCGAAACCTGCGGTTGTTGACGATGTAGTGGGTTGAGTCCCACAGATGCTGTTAACTTTTGGTAGTCATTGGTGATGAATCGGATGAACGGTAGAAAAAGAGTCGCGAGCGGTAGCTGCGGCCCGGGCGTTAAGGTGCGGTGAGGTGCAGGGGGCTTATCTCATGCTAGCTACGGTTGCTAAGGGTTTTGCCTGTGCCGGCTTGAGTATTGTGCTGGCGAGCTGCGGCCTCGGGGCAGAAGCGCCGGTGGTTACCCCTGGGGTAGAAAACAACCCACCGAGATTTTCAGAACACCTTGCCTGTTCATTTCAGGTTGACGGCGCGGCTTGGCAGCATCTTTACCGACTGGATCTACGCCGCCCCCTGGGGGAGTTTGTCGGCGGCCAGGGTGGCGCCATCCGCACGGTAACCAGCGCCAAGATGACGGTCAGCTCAGACCAAATTGCTATGACCTTTGAGCCTGTGCCTGAGCCGCAATCTCAGGGTTCAGCGCTGTCGCCGTTTCGCGTGCAGGTACATCGCGGTAGCCTGGCCTATCATTGGTTTTGGCAGCGAGAGGCCCGCGCCGGGGAGACCAGGGCGCCGGATTTTCAGGGGCGTTGCCTTATCCTAGACGGGCATAGCTTGCGATCCGGCGGGACTTAATCTGGGCTAGTGCTGTGTCCAGGTTAGCCTGCGGGTCTGATGCAACCGAGCCGCTGCCGCAGGAAGTAAGCTTTCGAGGCCCTAATACACGTCGGCCCAATTCAGCCAAGCATCAGCCATGAGGCCAAGTAGCGTCCACTGGAAACTCATCAGCCAAGCACCTGAGCCAGATTCGACCGAATGGGATCGCAAAGAGCTCGACCTGATAAGCATGGCAGCGCCCAGGGCGCTGATCGTCAGTACCCCCGGTTGCAGCAGCTCAAAACCAAACCAGGCGAGACCTGCCGCCGTTAGATGGAGTAAGGGTAAACCGCCCGCGTTACGCAGTTTTTTGCCCAAGCAGGGTGCGATCAGCAAGACCCAGCCAAGGCCATAGCAGCCTCCGGCGAGCATTACTGCATGGGTCAAAGGCGTAAATTGGCTCTGCAGGTTTGCAAGCAGACCGAGCCAGATCAGCGGCTGGGACAAGCCAGGGGTTTTTTCTGGGTGCTGCCAGGCCAGAAACCCGATAGCCAGCAGCCACCACCCAAGCATCAAGCTGAAGAGGATTTTCCCCAGGCTCTCAGCGCCATCGGAACTGGGGAGCAGGACTGCAACTACAGCCATAGCGATGACGCCGGCAGAAGCTTCGCCCAGAGGGTAGCGCCAGGAAATGGGGCGATGACAGCAGGGGGCGCGCCCCTGAAGCAGCAAATAGCTGGCGAGGGGGATGTTGTGCAGCGGCGGGATCGCGCTGTGGCAGTGGGGGCAGTGGGACCCCGGCCAGGCTAAATTCAAGTCCGATTGCTCTGCAGCAGTCATCATTTGCGGCAACCGATACAGGACCACATTGATAAAGCTACCCACGCAGGCACCGACAGCGAAAACCCAGGCGAAGATCAAAGCCGGGGGCAAGGTCAGTGGCTGGAGAATTTCTTGCACAAAGAGTCTGCCAATATTCTGGGTTAGCTGGAGAGGTCAATTAATTCAGGGTGAAGGTTCGCTTAAATCCGCGCCCTAGTCATCCGCCTTGATCCTGGTGTTACCAAAGGCGCCGGCCCAGCCTCCCGCGCGGCCCATTTATGTCTCGCAAAACCTATTTTTCGGCAACCTGCAAGTGGTGACTGTGACGTTAGGTTGTCGCAGTATGGGAGCTGGTAAAAAATTAGGAGAGATCGTCATGGGTGAGGCGTGGATTATTGATGCTGCTCGTACCCCTCGGGGTGTGGGCAAACAGGGAAAAGGCGCGCTGTGGGAAGTGCACCCGCAGAAGCTGCTGTCCACGGTTCTTAAAGCCCTTGTCCAGCGCAGCGGACTCAACACTGACGAGATCGACGACGTCATCATGTCTTGCAGTACCCAGTTTCAAAAGCAGGGGGCCTGCGTGGCACGGATGGCGGCTTTGGATGCAGGTTTTTCCACCAAAGCCTCTGGCGTTACCCTGGACCGGTTCTGCGGCGGGGGCATCACGTCGGTGAACCTGGCCGCGGCCAATATTATGTCCGGTATGGAAGATCTGATTGTCGCTGGTGGCGTAGAGATGATGTCCTATACCCGTAGCGAGGCGCCGCCAAATCCACTGGATGCGGGCAACCTCGACCTGCGGCGTCAGTATCCCCAGCTTAACGTAGGCATTGCCGCCGACATTATTGCCACAGAAGAGAATTTCAGCCGCGAGGCGTTGGATGGGTTTTCACTGGAAAGCCAAAAGCGGGCCGGTCGCGCTGTTGAAGCAGGGGCGTTCGCGAAAAGCCTGGTCCCCGTGCACAACCCTGACGGCACTCTGGCACTGGATCAGGAAGAGTACCCAAGACCTCAGACCACGGCGGAGTCCCTGGCCACGCTGCAGCCGGCTTTTGAGGGCATGATGGATATGGAATTCTTTGACTCTGGCCGCAGCTACCGAGAACTGGTGGCAGAGCGCTGGCCAGGCCTGGAAGTCGAGCATCGTCATCACGCAGGCAGTTCATCTGGCGTGGTGGACGGTGCTGCTGCCTTAGTGATGGCCTCCCCGGAGTACGCCCAGCGGCATGACCTTAAGCCAAGGGCCCGCATCGTGGCCATGGCTAACATGGGCCATTCACCTGAGTACATTCTCAACGCGCCAGTAGACGCGGCGAAGAAAGTGCTGGCTAAGGCTGGCATGACTTTGGATGACATAGATTTGTTTGAGGTCAACGAGGCTTTTGCCGTGGTGCCGATGAAGTTCATGCGCGATCTTAACGTTGATCACGCCAAGGTAAATGTGAACGGTGGGGCCATCGCGTTGGGTCACCCCATTGGCGCAACCGGCTCCATGCTAATCGGCACGGCCTTAGACGAACTGGAGCGGCGCGGACAATCCACTGCTTTGGTGACGATGTGCGCAGCGGGCGGTATGGCCCCCGCAGTTATTATCGAACGCATCTAGCCGAACACGGGCGTTAGCAGATTAAGGTGTGGCGCCGGGCGTCACGCTGGCAACCAAATTATTTTTAAGGAAAAGAAACCATGGAAAATACAGGCGAATTAGCGGCCTTTCGCAGTGACGTTAGAGGCTGGGTCCAGGAAAACTTCCCCAGCAGCCTGCAGGGTCAAGATCTTGCAAGCTTGGCCGGCGGGGAAAGCGGCGCTCGGGCCAGCGACGAGGTGAAGACGGCAATGGAAACCTGGCGTCAGCGTTTGGCGGAAAAAGGCTGGGGTGCCCCGACATGGCCGGTGGAATACGGTGGTGCGGGGCTGTCGGATCCCGAAGCCAACGTTATTGGCGAAGAAATTTTCCAGGCTGGAGCCTACAACCCCATTCCCCACATGACCGGCATGGGCGTAACCATGGTTGGGCCGACCTTGCTGGAATATGGGACCGATGAGCAGAAAGAGCGGCATCTCAAAGGCATCGCCAGCGGAGAAATTCGTTGGTGCCTGGGGCTGTCTGAACCCAATGCGGGATCAGACCTTGCGTCGTTGTCCACCAAGGCAGAAGACAAAGGCGATTACTTTGCATTGAACGGGCAAAAAATATGGACGTCCGGTGCCAACATTTCGCAATGGTGCGGTGCCTTGGTGCGCACTGACAGCGATGCCGGCAAGCGAGATGGAATCAGCTTTGTCCTGCTGCCCATGCAGCAAGACGGAGTAGAGACTCGTCCTATTCGCCTAATCTCCGGGGTATCGCCGTTTTGTGAAACCTATTTCAACGATGCCCGCGCAGAAAAAAGCGATCTGCTGGGCAACCTGAACGACGGCTGGAGCGTAGTGAAACGACTGCTGCAGCACGAGCGACAAAGCCAAACTGGTGGTCGGAGTGTCAGTATGCTGGACTCAGAGCCGCTGCACGTGAAAGCGGAACGCTTTGTGGGCGTGGATGCAGACGGCACGCTGGCAGACAAGGATCTGCGTCAGCGTCTGGTTCGTAACTACATGGACGCCACGGCCCATCGTTTAACCGCCGAGCGAATCACCGCTGAAGCAGCCGGGCGAGTTGAAGTCAGCGCCGCGGCGTCGATTTTGAAAAATTCCAACACTCGGGTTGCCCAGAATAAAGCAGAACTGGCGCTGGAAATTATGGGTAGCCAAGGTATTGGCTGGAGTGGTGATGACTTCGCCGAGGAGGAATTAGGCATTGTGCGTGAATGGCTGGCCGGCAAGGCGATGTCCATTTATGGCGGTTCTTACGAGGTGCAAAACAACATCATTTCGAAAAATGTACTGGGGCTGCCGGAAACCACCCAAAAGGGGTAACCAAGACAGTTTGTAAGACCACCAACAGCGCACCTAGGGGGAAAATTCATGGCCGCGTTAACAGAAGAACAATCAATACTTAAGGATCAAGCCAGCTCTTGGGTAGAGACTCAATTGCCGGTGCAGAAGTTCCGTGAGTTCCGCAACAGCAACAGCGATGGGGGTTTCGACCCCCAGGCCTGGTCCGCCATGGTGGAAATGGGCTGGACGGGGATTTTGGTGCCGGAAGCATATGGCGGCTCGGACCTGGGGTACCTGACCTTTGGGCTCATTCTCGAGCAGCTGGGTCGGCAGCTTTGCGCATCACCGCTGTTCGCTTCAGCCTATGTCGGGGCGACGGCTGTCAATCTTGGCGGCAGCGACGCACAAAAACAGGCATGGCTGCCAAAAATTGTTGATGGCAGCGAGATTTTGACCCTAGCGGTAGACGAACAATCCCGCCATAACCGTCAGGGCGTTGAGACTACGGCCCAAGCTAATGATCAAGGCTACCTGCTCGATGGAGCAAAAACCTTCGTGCTGGAAGGCATGAGTGCAAGTACCCTCATTGTCGCGGCCCGGGCCGACGATGGTCATATTGGTTTGTTCCTGGTTCCGGCGGCTACTCAAGGGTTAGACAGACATCGCATGACGACCTTAGATTCCCGCGATTACGCCCGAGTTACCCTGAGCGGTGTCCAAGTAGGGGCGGATAGCCGCCTTGACGCGATGTCGGAAAGCGAACTCTATGAGAAGGTGCTAGACCGGGCGGCTGCGGGCATCGCCATGGAGATGCTTGGCGTGGGCTGCTACGCCTTTGAAATGACCCTGGATTACCTGAAAACGCGCAAGCAGTTCGGTCAAGTGATTGGATCCTTCCAGGCCCTGGGGCACCGCGCAGCGGAGCTGTACTCTGCTCAAGAAATGGCGCGTTCCTGTGCCGAGGCGGGAATCGCCGCTATTGATGAGGCCGCCAGCGACGAAGCGGCTATGAGTGCGCTGTCCAAGGCAAAGACCGGTGAATTTCTCTTTGATATGTCCAATCAGCTGATCCAGATACACGGCGGTATTGGCATGACCGACGAGTTTGATGCCGGCCTGTACTTAAAGCGCGCACGAGTGCTGGAGACCACATTTGGCAATCAGGCTCAGCATCGTGATCGTTATGCGACGCTGCTTGGGTTCTAGCCTGCAAGGTATAGCGCGTAAAAAAGCCGGGGTGACCCGGCTTTTTTGTTTCTGGGCAGCGTTGCCCGAGCTGGCTCAGTCTAGCGGCGGGTTCGATTCCAGCCTTCCAGAGCGGCGCTCATATCCAGCAGCTGATCCTTGTTGGCCACAAGGTCCTCATATTCCACATCCACACCCAGCTCTAAATCTGCGTTGTTAAATACTGCGCAGGTAGAGAAGCGGCCGCCACCAGCCTGAATGATTTTGCCGTTGGGCGCTTCGTCACTGACCATGAGCAGTACGGCCGGCGTTACCAACTTGGGATGCACATCGGCGTCGGGATTTTCCGGGTCCAAATCCTCGCGGCCCGGGATGGTGGCGATCAAGCGCGTGGCGGCGCTTGGGGCCAAGCCGTTTACCCGGATGTTTTTCGCGGCCCCTTCGATGGCCAGAACGTTAATTAAACCAAGCATGCCCATTTTTGCGGCACCGTAATTGGCTTGACCAAAGTTGCCGTAAATACCGGAGGTAGAACTGGTGAGAACGATTCGACCGTAATTTTTCTCGTACATGATCGGCCAGGCAGCGTGAGTGACGTAGGCGCTGCCGTTTAGGTGTACGTCCATGACCAGGTCCCAATCGTCTAGGGACATGTTTTTAAAGCTCTTGTCGCGCAAAATACCGGCGTTGTTGATCAAAATATCCACGGTGCCGAATTCAGCTACGGCATCATCGATAATCGACTTGGCGCCTTCTTTGGTTGAAACCGATGCCTTGTTGGCGATGGCAACACCACCTGCCTGACGTATCTCCTCGACAACAACATCGGCCATATCACTGGAACCCACGCCGTCGCCGCTGCCGCCTAAGTCATTGACTACGACTTTGGCTCCCCGCTTGGCGAGTTCCAGCGCATGGGACTTCCCAAGGCCACCACCTGCTCCGGTCACTACCGCAACTTTGTCTTCGAATTCGCTCATAGGGCCTCCCTGGCTATTGGTTAGAAAAAAACGGGGTGAGGTTAGTGAATATCACCGCCGCGGGCAATTCCCGGTGCAGCTTGTGCCTGGGGCATCCCGCTGTTAGAGGGCGAGAGCGGGATCCCCGGCAACCGTAAGGCGATGCAGTTCTCGTGCGTAGCCGTCATAGCCACCGTTGGCCTTGTGCAACACCGAACGGTTGTCCCACATAACCAACATATTGGGTTCCCAAACGTGGGTGTACTGAAACTCTTCCCGGGTTTGCCAGGCGTAAAGATCCAGGATCAGCTGGCGGCTCTCGGCTTCTTCGAGCCCAACAATCGTGTGGATGTAACCCACAGTGCCGAAAATGGTTTCAACCCCGGATTCTGGGTGCTCGGCGATGATGGGGTGTGGTTGAGACTTGTTGGCCTGTTCTGAAAACAAGATTTTCATGCTGCGATCGTTGCCTTGATCCTTTTCGCCGTAGGTACCGTCGGGTCCGTAGGCGGCGGCAGCCGAATGTAGGGCAATTTTACCTTCAAGGCGCTGGCGCAGACCTTTGGGCATTTTAGCCAGCGCCAACTGCTGATTGGCAAAGCCCGTATTTCCACCTACCGGTGGGACGACCAGGCTGTACAAACAGGTGCCAATGGGCGGGTGTTCTTTGAAACTCCAGTCTGTGTGCCAGTTTTCGGCGAAGACCGGGGCTTGCTCGTCGGCTCGACGCGTCAGGGCAACAACGGGGCTTTTCTTGCTGATGGGTACAAAGTAAGGGTCGTCGCCAACGTTGCCAAAGTAGTTGGTAATGCGCACCAGATCATCGTCGGTGAGTTGCTGGTCAGGGAAGGCGAGGACGTGGTGTTGCAGCCAGGCGGAGCGGATGGCGGCAATGGTGTCTAGAGCCAACGGCTGTGTTAAATCAACGCCGGTAACTCGCGCGCCGCAGGCCTGGCCGGTTGGTGTGACTTGCATATCGGTATCCTCTCTTCCTCGCCGGTAAAGATAACACCGCCAACGGGATCCCGATAGCTAGCCCACGGACATGGCCAAAACTCGGGATATTTCGCGCAGACTTCGGTTACTTTGCTCAGCCCAAATGTTGAAAGCGTCTTGGGCCGCCAACAAGTCTTTCTTGCTGGTCGGATCTTTATCGACGACCCCGGCTTGGATCAGCGCGGCGACTACGTCTCGAGAGAAGATCGGCGTGTCATAGCCTAAAAAGCGCAGGCAGTAGCGACCGGTTTGCCCGCCCAACCGACTGCCGTGCTTTTTTAGGTGCGCCCATAAACCAACAAAGTCGGAGGAGGGCCAGTTCGCCAGGAAATTGCCAAAGGAGCCGTGCTCAGCCCGGACATCGAGGATGTAAAGTGCATTGTCTCTGACACTGGCGATTTTCGTGCCGTGACGCACAATCTCGCTGTTGCGCTGCAACGCTTCCAGTTCCTCGTCTGAGAGCATGGCGCAGTGTGTCACATCAAACTGATTGAATGCGCGCTCAAACCCTGGCCATTTCGCTGCGATCACCTTCCATACGAAACCCGCCCGAAATACGCAGGCCGTCATCTCAGCCAATACCTCCGCATCGGCTACCTGGGTTAGGTTAGTCGCTGCCTTTACCGGATCAAGAAGGGCCTCAAGGGCTTGGTTACCGCCCTTGCGTGAGGCCGCACGGCGGTAAATATCATCAAAGTGCTGCACAGGGGACGCCTTATGGGAAATTACTGTCTCGTAGGCATTAGTTTTCACATCAGTACCCGAGAAGGCAATCACAGAATTTTATGGCGGCGTCACTGCCGGGTTGTCTGGGCACAGCCGCGCAGCTACAGTCGACAACGGTATCGCAATGTTTTGTTAAGGAAACAACAATAATGAAAACACTCCTTCTCTTGACCTCCATGATGCTTTCCAGTTTTGTCGTCGCTGACGATCATGCCGAAAGCGGTCCGTTCTACGCCTTTTATCACTTGCAGGTAGCCAATCCGGCAGGTGTGGTTGCAGCCATGGATAAGTTCTGGGCCTCAGACTGTGGCAAGCAATATCCCGCCGATGTGGGTTTGTCCCAAGAAGTGTTCAACGGCAGCTACACGTCAACCCACTTCATCATAAACACGTTTCAAAGCATTGAAGACCAAGCCAAGGCGGCGGAAATTATGCGTTCTTGTCCAGATTCGTTGGAGTTCCTGCAAGAGCTTTCGGTCAGCGCCCAACCAGTTACCGAATACATGGGACCGGCACCCGTGGATGAGAACGATTGGGGGCAGGACACGGCCTTTTCTAAGTTCGACATCATCGTTGAACCCCAAGACCAAGCAGCCTACGCGGCGGCGTACATGAAAATGATGAAGACCGTGGGCCAAGACATTGCGCTGCGTTCCTACGGTTTGGGCGCAGTGTTCTTTGGGCGAGATCAATTCACCCACTGGATCTGGACTGGCGGGCGCACGCAGGCTGAACTGGGCGCTATCAGTGAGCAGCTATTGGCGCATCCGGCTTATGCCGCGTTCAATGAGGAAGTCGGGGACCTACGCACAGTGGTGAATACCTCACTGGTGCAGACTCTTAAGGTCTACCCACGCAACTAAGCTTGGGGTCATAAGCCCCAAAGCAGACAGAAAACCCGCCTCGGCGGGTTTTTTGCTGCGAGGCTGCTGCAGAGCTTGGGTTTGCCTGTCTAGGTTTCTAGCTGCGAAGTTATTACAATTGCGCGACCTCAATCGGAGAGGATGGCCGTGGCCGAACTCGCCCCCTCAGACCAAGCCAAACCGCCAGTACCTACCGCTTCTGCTTTAGCAGGTAACTTGTCCAGTCGCGAGCTACAGTTTTGGGTGCTGCAGTGCGCTGGCTGGTTGGGTATTTCGGTCATTAGCTATGTCAGCCTAAATCTATGGTACAACCAACCACAGTTGAGCTACGTGCTTCATAACGTTGCTCAATCCTTGTTGGGCATTGTGTTGAGTTGGCCTCTGCGTCTGATTTTCAGAAGTTGTTGGGCCTCCTCTTGGACAACTCGTGCTGCAGTTATTGCGGCGTCGGTGTTGGTTTTTGCACTCACTTGGGCGGTGATTCGTCTGGCATCATTTCAAGCGATGACAGGAGAAGACGGGCTTTGGGCCGATTTCGGCGGTTGGTACTTTCCCTCGATCTTTATCTTTGGCTGCTGGGCTGCGTTTTATCACGGCATCAAGTACTACCAGTTGCTGCAAAGGGAAAGGGACCAGTTGCTCGAAGCTGAAGCGATCCGCAAAGAGGAAGTGTTGCGTCGCATGAGCGCTGAGGCCGCAGTCAAAGAAGGGCAGCTTACGCTCCTGCGCTACCAGCTAAACCCACATTTTTTATTCAATACCCTGAATTCCATCTACGCACTGATTTCCCAAGGCGCCGCTGAGCGCGCAAGCACCATGCTGCTGACTTTGAGTCAGTTTTTGCGGTATTCCCTGGAACATAGCACTGAACGTAATGTGCCGTTAGCCGACGAATTGGATGCAGCGAGGCTATATTTAGCAATTGAACAAGTGCGGTTTTCGGATCGATTGTCTGTATCCTACGACGTGGTAGAAAGTGTTGGTAATGCACTTGTGCCGAGTTTTCTGCTGCAGCCACTGATCGAGAACGCCATCAAGCACGCGATTGCTCAGGCAGAACAAGGCGGCATCATTCGCATCTCTGCACAGGCGAAGGCTGGCAAGATTCACCTGACGATCGAAGACTCCGGGCCGGACCAGGCCAAGGCAAGTTTGAGCCAGACTGTCGGGTCCAGCGTCGGCTTGAAGAACGTTAAAGAACGCATTGAGGCCCTCTATGGCTCAGCCGGCGAAGTGGTTTTAGGGCAGTCAGTGTTGGGTGGTTTTCAAATTCGTATCAGCGTTCCACTAAAATATGACGACCCCATCGAGACTGGAGGAAACGGTGATTAGAGCCCTAGTCGTCGATGACGAACCCTTGGCCCTAGATTTAATGACGTCATTGCTGTCAGCGCACTCGGACGTTGAACTCCTTGAGGCATGTCGGGGAGGTAAGCAAGCGTTAAATGCGATCCACTCGCTGTCGCCAGATCTGGTGTTTTTGGATATTCAAATGCCAGGAATGAGCGGTTTCGAGTTGATTCGCGAAATTCAACCCGAGCAATTGCCGGCGGTGGTGTTCGCTACGGCCTACGATTCCTTTGCAGTAGATGCCTTTCGTGTCCGCGCCCTTGATTATTTGTTGAAGCCAATCGACCCGAAACGTCTGGCCGAGTCCCTGGATCGGTTCAGAGAGCAAACTCGGCCCGAAGCCTTGGTTGAGCAAAGCGGTAGTGAAACCAAGGCCAAGTATCTGGATGTGCTGGCAAATATGCGCGGCGGAATGGGGGTACGTGCCGGGCATCTAGCCTCAAATGACTCGGCTGCCCCCGAAAATCGCTTGGCAATACGAGACGGCGCAGAAGTGAGGCTGGTTGCCTATGAGGATATAGACTGGGTCGATGCAGCCGGCGATTACATGTGTGTTCACGTTAACGGCGACACCTACATAATGCGATGTACCATGAAAGATCTGCAGGCGCGGCTCGCTGGTGGCCCGTTTGCGAGAATTCACCGATCTACGGTGGTGAATTTACATAAGGTTTTATCAGTGAAGCCCTTACCCAAAGGCGAAAGCGAAGTCACTCTTAATGGCAGCATACGGCTCAAGGTGAGCCGCAATTACAACGCGGAGGTGTCTCGCCTCAAGCGAGTGTAAGTGCTGTCCGCATATCTCTAGTTAGACCTAGCCTCACCAACAGTCCTACTTATCGCGGATTTAATCCCCCTTGCCGCATTGCTGTTGATGCGCTCCGTCACTCTTTGGTTGACTTCGCCTCGGAGAGGTTTGTACGGAACTGAGGTGCTCTCGCGCCTCAGCCCAGACGAACACGCATCAAAGCGCAGAATAACGCCGCTACAGCAAGTGCGGCGCCCCTTCTTACGCTGTAAATTTTTTGAGGTTATTAGTTATGCACATGTCATCCGTGTTCGCTGCGCGATGGTTAGGTGTCCTGCTTTTGTCGTTGAGCGTTTTGCCAGCTCAAGCGGAAGAGGAGGCCATGGAAGAGGTCATCGTTTACGGCATCAAGAGCAGCCTGCTCGACTCGATTGATATCAAACGTAGTAATGTAGGCGTGATGGACGCCATATCCGCAGAGGATTTTGGCAAATTCCCAGATGGAAACTTAGCCGAGTCTTTGGCACGAGTCTCCGGTGTCGCCATTGACCGTAGTAATGTAGAAGGTCAGGCAATCGCCGTTAGAGGGTTTGGTCCAGAGTTCAATCTGGTGACGCTCAACGGCCGGCAGATGCCGACGGTAGCCGGCCGGAACGGTGGCGGGCGATCCTTCAACTTCGGTGACATTGCGTCTCCAGGCGTTTCAGCCGTTGAGGTTTTCAAGTCGACGAATAGCACACTTCCCTCCGGCGGTATCGGCTCGACAGTGAATATGGTCACGACGAAACCACTGATGGTTGAGGGCACGAAGCAGTCGTATAGCATAAGCGGCGTGGAAGATTCGACCTCTGAGGATGGTGGTACGCCCATCGAGGCGGCGCTACTTTACGCAACCAACCAAGACCGTTGGGGTTTTTCGCTGTCTGCCTCCTATCAAGAGCGCACAAACCGCGAGGAAGGCACCCAAGAGTCCAACTGGTTGTCCTCTGATCGACTGGTTGGCCGCGTAGATCCGCTGAATCCGGCGTTTGAAAACAACAACGCTCGCCCAGACGGTACGGTTTTTTATCAAGAGCCTTCGGCTTATCTGATCAAGGACAACGACCGCGAGCGGACGAACGCTCAAGCAACATTTCAATACATGTTTACCGAGTCGATAACGGCAACCGTTGACTACACGATGTCTGGTGTTGACTTTGGCTCCGAGGGTACGACCTTCGGGTCCTGGTTGGGCGGCTGGGACACGAGCTCAGCTACCATTGGGAAAAGCGGTGCGTTCGCGGACGTTGTTGTGGGCAACCGCGGATACGACCACAGCGTTACCTGGGGAGAGAGCGAATCGGATAACCGATCATTTGGTTTCAATTTAATTTGGGACGTATCCGAGAGCCTTCAGCTTGAGTTGGATGCGCACGATTCTAGCGCAGAGCTGAGTGGAAACATTTTTGATAACCGACTCGGCTTTTCCACCGATGAAAAAGCGAACATCACCTCGGTTAATGGCGGCAAAACAGGTGTGAATACGTTCAGCTATGACAGGGACTTCGGTCCTGAAAACATGGTTGGCACGTCGTTATCACTGAATGACCAATTCCAGGAAAACGAGATCCAACAGGTTCAACTTCGAGGAACTTGGTTTTCTAGTGGCTCAGGCGCCCTGAAATCAGTTGAGTTTGGCGTATCCACTGCGAAGAGCGAATTTCTGCGTCAATCTCGCGGCGCCAATTTTGGGATTGATGCCACAGGCGAGGCAGTGGATGGGTTCGCGGCAACCGCTGCAGAATGGGACGACGACCTCTTCGTCCGCACTCCGTTGGGTAACTTCATGGACTCGTTTAGCCCCGATATCGGCACGGATTATTATTTTGAGATAGATGCGCGAGCGGCGGCAGCGGCGTTTGCCAGCATCTACCCAGGCGCTGTCGACAACGCTGACACACCAGCTACCCCCTGCTGTGACACCTTCGGTCCTTTGGACAGCGACGAATATGTCCGCGAAGACATGGATTCTGCCTATGTCCAACTCAACTTTGAGTCAGAGATGATCGGACGCCCACTCAACGTTACCGCGGGCCTCCGATACGAGCGCACCGACAGTCAATCCACCAGCAATTACGCTGCGCCGACTAACATCCGTTGGGACGCCCTTGCGGGTCTTATTGCGGTAACGGAGTCGGTGAATCCTGAAACGGATTTTGGCGATTCGAGCTTGCTGTTACCGAGCCTAGCAATGGCTTTGGCAATCGACGATAACCGCGTACTGCGTATGTCTTTTAGCAAAAGCTTGGCGCGCCCTAGCCTGAAAGATCTAGAGACCCAGCTATCGGTCGGGAATACCGACTTCTTCACGCTAACCGCGAATGGTGGAAACCCTGGGCTGAAGCCTCTGGAATCAAAGAATTTCGACGTTGCATTTGAGAATTATTATGCCGAGGGATCATATGTTGCGGTGAACTATTTCCGTAAGAAGATTAAAAACTTCATCACTTCAGAAACCCGCGAGCAGCAGCCGATAGCGGATTTACGTAACCCGGCTTTCAGCGAGAACGGTCTTTACGCGCAAGCATGTGTTCGCCAGTGGGTAGACGATGGTCGTCCAAATTTTGTGGGCTGGCCTCCGGGAACGATGCCGGATTGGGCGCCTTGGGGATCAAACGCTGGTGTTAACGGCGGGGACGGATACTGCGTTGCACAAAACGCGATCTGGGATCAACCTTGGATGACGGACCAGCAGCACATGGGCTGGGTCGCACTGGCCATGGAAGCGGGTGTAGACGTGAGCAGCGGTATGCCGGGTAATGTTTGCAGCACCTACTGGCTCTGTCCTCCTGGATATATCGATGGCAAGTCGAGTGATCCTGTGGCTTTGTTCGATATCACTCAGCCTGCGAATCTGGAAACAGGCACGGTCAGTGGCTTTGAGTTGTCGCTCCAGCACTTGTTCGAAGGTACGCCATTTGGCATGCAAGCAAACTATACCTTCGTGATTGGAGGCGCAGTTGAACCCGATAATTATGTGATTGGGGATCAGTTTATCCTGCCGGGATTCGGCAATTCCGGTAACTTGTCCGGATTCTTCGAAAACGAAAAGCACACCTTCCGCGTTGCACTTAACTACCGCGCAGAAACGGCCCAGGGCTTTGCCAACTACAAGCAGCCTGTATACGTCGATAGTCGCTACCAAATAGACGCATCGTATCAATACCGCTACAACGAAAACTTTACGGTGTTCTTAGATGCTCAAAACGTTACCGATGAAGGCACCAGGCTATGGGTGCGTAGCCCGGAAATGCTGTTCTTGTCTCAAGACCACGGTCCTGTTTACAAGTTTGGCTTCCGCGCCAACTTTTAAGCGTCAACGCGCGCTTTGAGGATGGGGCAAGCTAAAGTTTGCCCCAATATTCTATCCTTTAACGCTGATTGACCGACTGGCGTTTTAGAAAATGTGAGATCTATCTGATGACCTTGGTACGGAAGGCAAGTGCTGTCTGTTTGGTTTTGGCGGCAATAGCGGGTTGCGACGTTTCGTCAAAAAGTGCCGGTGAAAGTCATGTCGAAGCAGAGCAAACTCAGATGACAGCCAATGTACACGCTGAGACTGTAAACGCGCTTTTAAGCTCAATGAGTCTTGAACAGAAAGTGGCTCAAATGATTCAGGGAGAAATAAAGCACGTTTCTCCGGACGACGTTCGAGTCTACGGTCTTGGAAGCGTGCTCAATGGCGGCGGCTCCTTCCCAAACGAAGATAAACACGCGGCTTTGGAAGACTGGGTAGCTCTGGCTGATGCCTATCGACAAGCATCGCTAGACAGATCCGAGGGATCTGCGGGGATACCTTTATTGTGGGGTACGGATGCAGTGCATGGCCACAATAATGTGGTTGGCGCAACGATCTTTCCTCATAACATTGGACTTGGGGCGGCAAATGATCCAGCGCTTATTGGCCAAATAGGACGCATTACCGCTCGCGAAGTGGCCGCAACGGGCATCGACTGGATATTTGCTCCCACGGTGGCCGTACCTTTGGATGACCGATGGGGGCGAACTTACGAAGGGTATAGCGATCGGGCCGAGATCGTGAAGGCCTACGCTGGCGTAATCGTCGAGGCACTGCAAAGCGAAGGCCTGTTGGCAACGGCAAAACATTTTATTGGTGACGGCGGGACGGAGCAGGGTATAGATCAAGGCGATACCCGTGTGTCCCTAACAACTTTGCTAGATGTTCATGGCCAAGGCTATTACTCCGCCTTGGAAGCAGGGGTGACCAGCGTAATGGCCTCTTTTAACAGCTGGAATGGCAGCAAAGTCCACGGCGACAAATTTCTCATGAACGATGTGTTGCGAGATGAGCTCGGGTTCACTGGGTTTGTTATCAGCGACTGGAATGGCGTAGGGCAGATACCCGGCTGCACAAACAGCAGCTGCGCCCAAGCGATTAATGCTGGCGTGGATATGATCATGGCGCCCGAAGACTGGAAAGCGCTTCTTGTCAACACCGTTCATCAGGTGGAGCGCGGCGAGATCAGTCATGAGCGAATTGATGAGGCCGTGGGTAGAATTCTGACGGCCAAAGCCAAAGCCGGACTGTTCGATGCGCCTCTGCCCTCGGAACGCGCAGCGCCACTGCTCGCGCTTGTTGGCAGCCCAGGGCATCGCGAGGTGGCACGAGATGCAGCGCGTAAATCGTTGGTGCTACTGAAAAACTCCGACAAAACGCTACCCATACCGCCTTCATCCAAAGTTCTGGTTGCTGGAAGCGGAGCCAATAGTATTGAAATGCAAACGGGTGGCTGGACGATTACCTGGCAGGGCACGGGAAACAGCAACGAGACCTTTCCAGGAGCCACGTCGATATTCGCGGGGTTAAAGCAGGCTCTCGAAACGACTGGCGGCGCAGCGATCTTGAGCGAGGACGGAGCGTTCACTGCAAAACCCGATCTCGCGGTGGTTGTCTTTGGTGAGACTCCCTATGCCGAGGGGCAAGGCGACGTGGATACGCTCGCCTGGCAGCAGGAGGATCCTCGAGACCTACGCCTCCTCCGTAGCCTGCGCAGCCGAGGTGTGCCCGTAGTCGCCGTTTTGCTTTCTGGCCGGCCCTTGTGGGTAAACGCTCACATCAACGCGGCTGATGCATTTGTCGCGGCATGGTTGCCGGGCTCGGAAGGGGGAGCAATTGCCGATGTGCTGGTAGCTAACCCGGACGGGACACCGCACTACGACTTCACGGGCCGGCTGTCTTTTGATTGGCCCAATGCGGATATTCATTCGGCAGATCCGACGCTGCCCGTAGAGGACATAGCATTCGAGTACGGTTACGGATTGAGCTACGCCGAACCAGCCCTAGTGGGTGCGCTGCGAGAGACTGCGGTGGGTTTGCCAAGCAAGCTTGATCGGTTGGTTTTTGGCGGTACCGCGAAAGACCCTTGGCAGACGTTCATCGGCGATGTTGTCGATTGGGAGGTTGAGGTTTTTGGATCTGGCGCCACAACAAAGGGCGGTAACCTCAAAATACAAACTTACGACCGACGGGTGCAAGAAGATAGCTTGCAGTTGACGTGGTCAGCCCGGGGCGAGGCGGGCAGTCAGATTTTTTGGCGCTCTGAGCAAACACAAGACGTTACCGAATTGGCCGCTCTTCAAGGCTACCTGGTCATCGACGTCCAAGTGGTTGATGCTCCCAGCTCCCAGGTGCTGCTGCGAATGGATTGCGAGTATCCGTGCGCGGGGCAGATTGATATTACTCGGGCGCTACAATCTGCATCTGGTGGCAGCTGGCAGAAACTGGCGGTTCCTCTGAGCTGTTTTGCTGAACAAGGTGCTCAGCTGGATCGCTTAAGCAGTCCCGCGGTCGTCTTTACCGACGGTTCACTCAAAATCCGCATTAGCGAAGTAGCGCTGCGTGCAGAGTTACCGGCGGATGCGAACGAGCTGTGCCCATAGAGCCCAGCCGTAGCTAGTTTAATGTCAACAGCAAGGACCGAATATGCTGGCAACCATCGATATGATCATCGTGGGGGTGTATGCCCTGGTATTGTTTTTGCTCGCCCAGTGGGTGTCCCGTAGTCGCGGCGAAGACAAGGATGTCAGTGAATATTTTTTGGCGGGGAAGACGCTGCCTTGGTGGGCTATTGGCGCATCGCTGATTGCCGCCAATATCTCGGCGGAACAAATTATCGGTATGTCTGGCTCTGGTTATGCGATCGGCTTAGCTATTGCCTCATACGAATGGATGGCCGCAATTGCGCTAATTTTGGTTGGCAAGTACTTGCTGCCCGTATTCCTGCGAGCCCAGATTTACACCATGCCTCAGTTCTTGCAGCAGCGCTATGACCATAGGGTACGGCTGGTGATGGCATTCTTTTGGCTTGGGGTGTACGTATTGGTAAACCTCACGTCGATTCTTTGGCTTGGCGCTTTGGCGATCAATACAGTGGTTGGCGTCGACCTCAATCTCGCTCTGCTGCTGCTGGGGACGTTCGCTGCGGGCTACTCCTTGTACGGCGGGCTTAAAGCTGTGGCCCTGACTGACATTATTCAAGTGGTGCTGCTAGTTCTTGGCGGTTTGCTGATCGCATGGATCCTTTTGAATGAGGTTTCACAAGGAGCGGGGATACTAAGCGGATTTCAACTGCTGATGGATCGTGCGCCGGAAAAATTCGACATGATTCTGAGCCCAGATAATCCCCACTACATGAGCCTGCCAGGGCTGTCCGTGCTGATTGGTGGTATGTGGGTAATGAATCTATCCTACTGGGGCTTTAACCAATACATTATTCAGCGTGCCTTGGCCGCCAAAAGTATTGACGAGGCCCAAAAGGGGATTGCATTTGCAGCATTTTTGAAGCTGCTCATGCCAGTGATTGTGGTGCTGCCCGGAATTGCAGTCTTTGTTCTCGGCGCGGACATCAGTGCACCAGATCAAGCATACCCCCATGCTATGACGATGCTGCCGGTGGGCATAAAAGGTCTCGTATTCGCCGCGTTATTGGCCGCTATCGTGTCTTCTTTAGCATCGATGACAAATAGTGTTTCCACGATATTTACACTAGACATTTTCCCCTCCTTCAATGCTGGCAGGAGCGCTAGCGAACCCGTCCGCATGGGACGGATCGTCGCGCTAGTGGCTATGGTAATCGCCATGACGGCGGCCAGACCGCTGTTGGGTAATTTTGATCAGGCATTTCAGTACATACAGGAGTTCACCGGATTTTTTACTCCGGGAATCGTTGTAATCTTTATGCTTGGCATTTTTTACCCAAGAACAACCGCAACTGCGGCGTTGACCGCGGCGATAGCTTCGGCTGTTCTGTCCTTTGGATTTTCTGTGCTAGCACCTGGTTTGCCCTTCATCGACCGGGTAGGCCTGGTCTTTTTGATATGCGGGGTATTGGGTATCGGCATATCGCATTTGCGGCCTCAGCCTCAAAGTGGAGCCGTGGAGTTGTCAGAGGTGAATTTTGCAACCTCGTCGAGTTTTAATCTGAGCGCGCTGCTGGTTGCTTTGATTCTCTGCGCGTTTTACACCACATGGTGGTAGTAACCAGTGACTAACGGTATTTTTAAGCCAGTATTAGCGCTTGCGCTGCTCATAGGGTGGTCGAGTCTGCAGGCGCAAGACCACTGCGCCACTCCGCTTTGGCAGGATGAATTCAGCGGTGATGAAATCGACCCATCTAAATGGCTGATCATTGAAGGCGACGGCTGTGGACAAGCGTTGTGCGGCTGGGGCAACAACGAGGAACAGTGGTATTCCAGAAATAACGCGCGGATTGAGAACGGCGCACTTTACCTCACGGCAAAACGCCAGCGGGTACTGCGGCGGCACTATACCTCGGCCAAGCTGACCACCGAAGGACGTTTTGCAGCGCAATTCGGTCGGTTTGAGGCGCGGATGAAATTACCATCTGGTGCAGGGCTCTGGCCCGCCTTTTGGATGTTGCCGAAGACCGAATCGAAGTGGCCATTGGGTGGTGAGATCGACATTTTGGAAAGCAGTGGTCATACCCCGGAGAAAATCCTTGGGGCCATCCATTTCGGTTCGCTGTGGCCCAACAATGTTCACTATAGCGAGTCGATTTTAAGCCCGGTTCCATGGACCAATGACTTCCATACATACGCTGTGGAATGGGGACCGGGAGACATTCGATGGCTCGTTGACGACAAAGAGTACGGCCATGCAACGCCAGAGGACATTGCCCCATACCCCTGGGTGTTCGATGAGCGGCCCTTTTACTTGATCTTGAATCTGGCCTTAGGCGGCACCCTGGGTGGCGACGTTGAACCGTCGGATCTGCCCGGAGAGCTTGTTGTTGATTACGTACGTGTCTATCCGCTGAATTGCGGTTAGTGCGCTACTGAAGCTGTCGGCGAAAGTCGGGGCTGTTTTACAGTGCATCACTCTGGAATGAATCTATGAATCCTACCGTTAATGACGTCACCGCCCGAATCGTCAAGCGAAGCCTCAATTTGCGTCAGGAATATCTGCGGTTAATTGCGGCGGCGACTGCCGAGCAACCACCGCGAAATAAACTGTCATGCGGCAACATGGCTCATGGGTTTGCGGCCTGCGATGCGACGGATAAAGATACAATTCGCCTTGTTAACGCTCCAAACATTGGCATCGTTACCGCATACAACGACATGCTTTCGGCTCACCAGCCCTATGCGACTTACCCTGAAAAGCTGAAGTTGCATGTTCGCAGTATGGGAGCAACTGCTCAGGTTGCTGGTGCTGTTCCTGCCATGTGCGATGGTGTAACCCAAGGCTTGGAAGGCATGGAGTTGAGCTTGTTCAGCCGTGATCATATTGCTCAATCCACGGTTATTGCGTTATCTCATCAGATGTTTGACGGCGTTCTCTGTCTCGGCATTTGCGATAAAATCGTCCCAGGGCTGCTGATGGGTGCCCTGCGTTTTGGGCACATGCCGATGATGTTCGTTCCTGCAGGACCAATGCAGTCGGGTATCACTAATGGCGAGAAAGCGCGAGTGCGTCAGCTTTACGCCGAAGGCAAGATCAGCCGTGATGAGCTCTTGGATGCCGAATCCGCATCCTATCACTCTGCAGGTACCTGCACATTCTATGGCACAGCGAACAGCAATCAGATCCTCATGGAGGCCATGGGGTTGCAGCTACCGGGTGGATCCTTTGTCAATCCCGATACTCCACTAAGAGATGCGCTGACAGCAGAAACGGCTAGACACATTACTCGAATCACGGCCCTGGGCGGTAAGTGCAAAGCGCTGGGTGAAGTGGTGGATGAGCGCTCTTTCGTGAATGCAATGGTTGCTTTGCTGGCGTCTGGCGGCTCCACGAACCATACGATTCATCTGATCGCTATGGCCAGATCAGCGGGTATCGTTATTGATTGGAGTGATTTCGATGAATTGTCTCGGGCCGTGCCTTTACTGGCTCGCGTTTATCCCAACGGCCAAGCAGACATCAATCATTTTCATGCCGCAGGTGGGACCGGCTATTTGTTCGGACACCTGCTGGACAACGGCTTTATGCATGCAGATGCAAGAACCATGTGGGGCGACACTCTGGCGGACTATGCCGTGGAACCTCGTTTGGATTGCGGTGAGTTAACCTGGCCGCCGCCGCTTACAACCAGTCTGGACTCCGCCGTGCTGACCACGGTGCAGCAACCCTTCGATAAAGAAGGAGGGTTGCGACTATTGGTCGGAAATCTTGGGCGCGCTGTTATTAAGGTATCTGCTGTGGCACCGGAGCACCGCAAAGTTCGTGCAGCGGCAGTGGTTGTGAACGATCAGCATGAACTGCAAGAAAAGTTTGCACGCGGCGAGTTAAATCGCGATTGCGTGGTGGTTGTTCGTTTTCAGGGGCCACGAGCCAACGGCATGCCAGAGTTGCATAGGCTCACACCAATTCTTGGGGTGCTGCAAGACCGAGGCTATCGCGTTGCCTTGGTGACGGATGGGCGCATGTCTGGTGCGTCAGGCAAGGTTCCCGCCGCCATTCATGTGAGTCCAGAGGCGTGCATTGGCGGCCCCCTAGCCCGAGTCGCAGACGGCGACGTCATTGAGTTGGATGCTACTACCGGTGCTTTGACTTTGGCGGTACCAGAAAACGATATGCTCCAGCGGCCCGACGCGGTTCCGTCGGCTAGTGCTGATACGGGCGTTGGCCGGGAGTTTTTTGGCGTATTTCGTGCCGCGGTGGGTGGCGCTGAGGAAGGTGCTAGCGCGCTGTTCAATACGGCAGAAATTAGCAAGAAAACATCGGCGGCTGTGAATAGGCCTTCCGCGGGGGAGGCAGTCGCTTAAATGACTGCCTTGGGCGCACAAGATTGGTACCTGGTTGCGGACGTAGGCGGCACCAACGCGCGCTTTGCCGTACTTGATGCAGGTGGGCACGATTTAAGTCACGTGGTTTATTATTCGGTAGCGGAGCATCATGTATTTGCTAACGCGCTTGCGGAGTTTGTGACTGAGGTCATCGATCTCGACGCTTGGGCGAATGAGCCGCTAGCTGCCTGTTTGGCGGTGGCAGCGCCGGTGGATGGAGGCGTGCTGACGTTTACCAACAGTTCCTGGGAAATTGATGCGGACGCTATTGCGCGTCAGCTTGGGGGTGTCCACGTTCACGTCATCAACGACTTTGCTGCAGTGGGTTACGCAACCCTAGATCTCGGATTGGCCGACTGTTATCAATTGGGTGGCCAGTCTGGGGTGCCTGGTCAACCAATAGCGGTTATGGGTCCTGGCACAGGCCTCGGCGTTTGCGGGGTCTTTCACCAAGGGAATATGGCTACGGTAGTTCCAGCAGAGGGCGGACATGCAGATTTTGCCCCGGTGGATGCTCAGGAAATTGCGATTCTTAACATCATGACCCAGCGCTTTGGTCGCGTGTCCTACGAGCGGTTGTTGTCTGGTGCAGGCATATTGTCTACCTATCAAGCGTTGGCCCAATTGGCGCATCGAGAGCCTCTACATGGCCGGCCTGAAGATGTTTACGCTGCAGCGATGAGCGGTTCTGACACCCTGGCCATGCGCACGCTACATGTGTTTTGTCGAGTGCTCGGTGCGTTTGCTGGGAATCTCGCTTTAACCCTCGGTGCTCGAGGAGGCGTTTACATTGCCGGAGGTATTGCTCCCAAGGTACTGGAAATCATAAAACAAAGCGACTTTCGGAATCGTTTCGAGTCCAAGGGTCGACTGCGTAGCTTTTTAACCCCTATTCCTGTTTACGTGGTTACGGCACCAGATGTCGGCCTGCACGGCGCCGCCACCTATTTAATCCATCCCGAACGACGACTAGCATCCTGAGGAAATTCTTATGTCCATGACGAGTCACGGCTTGCTTGAACTAACGTCGGTTCTGCCAGTGGTGCAGATCGCAGATGCAGATCAAGCAGTGCCGTTAGCCCATGCTTTGCATCGAGGGGGTATTGCCATATTGGAAGTGGTGCTGCGCACCCCCGGAAGCTTAGATGCCATCCGAAATATCCGTGCCGAAGTTCCGGACGTTGTCGTTGGAGCAGGGACGATTACCGATATGGCCAAACTTGAAGCTGCGGTGGATGCAGGGAGTGAGTTTCTGATCACCCCCGGGCTTACCCGTTCAATGGCTAAAGCCTGCCAGCAATTACCGATGCCCTTAGTGCCAGGCGTGTCCTGCGCAAGCGATATCATGCTGGGCATGGAGTATGGCTTTAGCGCGTTCAAATTTTTCCCTGCCGAGGCCTCCGGTGGCATTGCAGCACTCAAGGCGTTAGCCGCTCCATTCAGCGACATCAGTTTTTGCCCAACCGGTGGCATTGGACCTAATAATCTATCAGCTTACTTGGCACTTGATTGTGTGCCTTGCGTGGGTGGCTCATGGCTTACTCCAATGCCGGTACTCAAGCAGCAGGCGTGGTCCGAGGTGACGGATCTAGCCCAGCGTGCCGTAGAGCTAGCTCGGGTAACCGAGGAGGATCTGAATTGTGCAGGATGATTGCGTAGACCTGGTTCTCTTTGGTGCAGCAGGTGACCTCAGTAGGCGCAAGCTTCTGCCGGCGCTAATGCACCTGGATTTCAGCGGATTGTTGCCGGAAAAGCTGCGGATTCTCGCCTTATCTCGTGAAGAAATGACGAGCGCTCAGTTCATGGCTGGACAAGAGCAAACCTTGCAGGCTTATCTGGGCGAGAGGCGCTGGAGTGCGGCGCTTTGGCAGAAATTTGTTGAGCGAGTGGAATATGTTTCGCTGCAATTCACAGACTTGCCACAATATGCGGCGCTCGAGGCGCAGTTAGAACCGACCAGAGTGACGATCTTCTACTTTGCCACGCCCCCTAGTTTGTTCCAGAGCATTTGTCAGAATCTGCATGAGTCCGGCTGTTTGTCTCAGCGCTCCCGTGTGGTGCTGGAAAAGCCTATTGGTCGCGATTTCGCCAACTGTAAGGAAGTAAACGAAACGGTAGGGCGTTATTTCGTTGAGGATCGTATCTATCGAATTGACCACTATTTAGGCAAGGAAACGGTGCAAAATCTGCTGGCTCTGCGTTTCGCTAACCGCTTTGTTAATGCGCAGTGGGACAATACCTGTATTGATCATGTGCAAATTACTGTGGCTGAGACGGTGGGAATTGATGGGCGCTTTGGATATTACGACCAGGTCGGTCAATTGCGCGATATGCTACAAAACCATTTAATGCAGTTGCTGTGTTTAGTGGCAATGGAACCACCAAATACGATGACTGCTCATGATATTCGCGATGAAAAAGTCAAAGTTGTTCGCGCACTTCGAGTCATTGACGAGACCTCAGTGTCTGACCACGTTGTTCGTGGGCAATACACCCGGGGTTGGTATCGAGCAGAGGAACTAACTGGTTATCTTGATCTCGAAGATGCGGACAATCCGCAGTCTGATACGGAGACCTTTGTCGCGGTAAAGACATTTATCGACAACTGGCGCTGGGCTGGAGTGCCTTTTTACCTACGCACTGGTAAGCGCATGGGAGAGAAGGTCACAGAGATTGTCATTACGTACAAAAAGCTAGCCCACAATATTTTTGCCTCCCACGAAAATGCGCCAAACAAACTGGTGATTCGTTTGCAGCCAAACGAAGGTATTGAGATGCAAATGCTCTCTAAGCAGCACGGCATTGAGGGGGACATGGCTCTGGTTCAGCAAAACCTGGATCTGAATTTTTTGGCAGCTTCAGGCATCGAGCGTATACCCGATGCCTACGAACGATTGTTTCTAGACGTCATTCGAGCGGACCAATCCCTGTTCGTGGGCCGCGAGGAAGTTGAACAATCCTGGCTTTGGTGCGACCAATTGATCAGCGCTTGGGAGAAAAGGCGATTGACGGTAAAACCTTATCCGGCGGGAACCAAGGGCCCCGCACAAGCTGAGCTTTTGATCGGTCGGGACGGTCGGAGTTGGCATGAGTAACGGTGATTGTGTTGTCAAGAAGTCGAAACCCAAGGTGGTAACCGCTGCCTCCACAGAGGCTCTTGACCAAAGTCTCGGCAGCTATGTGGCTGGGCGGCTAGGCGAGGCGGTTAGGGCGCGTGGGCGCGCCACTGTGGTGTTATCGGGAGGATCTACGCCACAAGGGTTCTTTAATAATCTCGCGCAGGCGGATCTACCTTGGCCGCAGATTCGCGTTGTACCGGCTGATGAACGGTGGGTTGCCAAGGATCATCCGGACAGCAACGAGGGCCAACTGCGCAAGCGCTTTTCCAAGGCCGCCTTAACTGACATGGTTTCTCTACGCGGAGAGACCGAGAATCCTGACGCAGAAGTCGATAGGTTAAATAAGACCCTGGGGTTTGAACACCCCATTGATCTGGTCGTTCTGGGCATGGGCGCTGATGGCCATACGGCGTCTCTTTTTCCTCGGGCGCCTCAACTGAAAACCGGTTTGAATCTTTCCGATCAAGCTGCTTGCCTCGTGGTGGATCCACCAAAGGCTCCGCACCAGCGAATCAGTCTTTCTTTGGCTCGCCTGCTTAATGCTCGGGAGATCATCGTGCACATTACTGGTAAGGAGAAAGTGGCGGTAATCGAGGAGGCCTGGTTTAGGGCAGATCCTGAGCAAACGCCCATAAGTGCGGTTCTGCATCAAAAGCTTAGCCCAGTAACGGTTTTTTGCGACCGATTTGTAGCCTTAGAAGGCTGACGCTTTATCTGTTAGTAATAGCCTCCCGACCATTATGATTTTCTGCTTTGGTGGCGCTTGTGACGACACTCGTCTTGCCGTAGGTTCTTGGATCGAACTAGCGCTTGGGGCGTGCGACGTTCACAGCACGGGGTGAAAAACCCGAACAATTAAAACTCGTGGGGGAGGTGAATGATCCAAAACACGATGTCGTTGACGGATGCTGCGACAATTCAGGTCATGTTGGGTTTAACCATGCCGTCGATTACCGACGCTGAGCTGCAAAGCATCGAGGCTGCAGCGCCAGCGGGATCGTCCATTAGCGTGGTCAATGGCGTGCGCCAGGCGATAGAGCAGGCAGAGGACGTGGAAATCATTTTGGGCTTCATCCCGGAGCCACTTTTTCACGCGGCACCGCGCTTGCGCTGGGTTCACGCTATCGCCTCGGGGATGGACGCCATGCTTTATCCCGCAATGCGTGACTCTCAAGTGCTTCTTACCGGAGAGAAAGGGTTGGTTGGCAGTCACCTTGCAGATACAGGCTTCGGGCTGCTGTTGGCCCTGACCCGACAGATCAAGACTGCTCTGGCGCTAGGGCCAGAGGGTTGGAATCATCGACCTGATATGCGCGCCAAAGAGATTGAGCTGGAAGGTTTAACCATGGGAATCGTGGGTTTTGGCGGTACTGGGCGAGCATTGGCTAAGCGTGCTGCTGGATTCGGTATGAAGGCGATTGCTGTCGACGTGGTGGCTATGCCTGGGTCAGATGGCGTCCAGGAGGTTTGGACGATGGACAGGCTGGACAGCCTGCTAGCACAGTCAGACGTGGTTGCTATTGGTGCGCCGCTAACGCCAGAAACTCAGGGTTTGATCAACGCCGAAGCCTTTGCTCAGATGCGTCCGGGCACCCTGATCATGAATGTGACTCGCGGTGAGATCATAGATGGCGATGCCCTGGTTGCAGCGCTGGAAAGTGGTCAGTGTGGGGGGGCAGCGCTTGACGTGGCGCCACAGGAACCGCTGCCGCCAGAGCACCCGCTGTGGCGGTTTGAAAACGTGGCCATGACGCCGCACACTGCTGGAGCCAGTCAGCTTCGGGCTGGACGCAACATTGCTCGGTTTTGCGAGAACCTGCGGCGGGCCCAAACCGGGGAGCCATTCATTGGTATCGTGGACAAACAAGCGGGGTATTAGTCATGCAGTACTATTCAGGGGATTCACACATCGTCGAACATTGGGAGTGTTTTGCCGGTTTAAGTGAAAAGTTTGGGGACAGCGCACCACGAATTGTCAAAGATTATCGGGGCAAGCCCGGTGACTGGTACGTAGTACCGGATAAGGGCTTCGCGGTCCCCGTTGCGCGCATGGGTATTGCCGGGAATCGCCTGGACGATCCCCGCACCCAAGAGTTGATTGAGAGCGGTTATCAAGGTCTTAATCCGGGCGTTCTGGACGGCACGAAGCGCCTGGCAGAGCAACAGCAGGACGGGCTGGTGGGAGAGGTCATGTACCCCAGTCTGAACATGTTCACCTGGATGATCAGCGACACTGACGCAATGAATGCCGCGTTTCAGCGACACAACGACTGGATCGTTGATTACTGTGGGGCGGCACCTGAGCGGCTGATTGGCGTGGGTTGTTTACCGATTCCAGACATCGACCTGGCCATCCAGGAGATGACTCGGGCTGCGAAGCTTGGCGTCCGCGGTTTTATGATCCCCACCCACGTCTCGCCGGACAGGCCTTACTGCGACGAAGTTTATGACCCCCTGTGGGCTGCAGCTGAAGAAATGAACTTGCCTTTGACGATGCACATTTTTGTGGGTAACTCACCGGACGCCGGCATGCCCGCGCACTGGGGCACGCCGGGAGGCACGATCAAGGGCTACACCATGGCCTTCACCACGGCGTTAAATACGATGATCGACCTTATCTGCGGAGGGGTTGTTGAGCGTTTTCCGAAACTGAAGTTTGTGATCGCGGAATACGAAATCGGCTGGATCGCCCACGCACTGGAGCGTCTTGACCACGCGGCCTATCGAACGCCGCAACACGCGGTGGATTATCTCACCATGAAGCCGAGCGAGTATTTTCGCCGAAACTTTGTCGCCACCTTTGAGGACGACAAATTTGGCGTGGCTACCCGAGGCGGTATCGGCGTCGAAAATCTGATGTGGGGCAACGACTACCCGCATCACGACTCTATCTGGCCGAAATCCATGAGCACATTGCAAGACATCATGACCGGGGTGTCACAGCCTGAAGTCCAATCCATGTGTCTGGATACCGTCTGTAAACTCTACGGCGTGGATCAAAGTCAATTGCCAAGCATTACCTCATGAGCACCGCGATTACCGACGAAATTCGTTCTCAGTTGGCCCCCACCGGGCGCCTGCGAGCGGGAATCAACCTGTCTAATTTTTTGCTGGTGACGGGCAAAACCCATAGCGGTGACCCCATGGGCGTATCACCCCGCATGGCGGCAGAGGTCGCGAGCCGACTGGGAGTGGCCGTGGACTACGTCACCTTCAAAACCCCAGGAGAACTGGCCGATGCTGCTGGAGACGATGTCTGGGATATCGGTCTTATTGGTGCGGAACCCGCGCGGGCCGAGCGCATTGACTTTACAACGGCCTATGCAGAGATTGAAGCGACGTACCTGGTGCCTGAAGACTCCCCCCTGCGATTTATCGACGACGTTGATCGACCGGGAAATCGCATTGCCGTGCCAGCAAGAGCTGCCTTTGAGCTGTGGCTGACCGACAACATTCAGCATGCTGAACTGCACCGTGCAGTAGGCCGTCAAGCCTTCGAAGATTTCGTATCCATGCGGCTAGACGCCTTGGCTGGGCTTCGAGCAGGACTGGTCAATGACGTGGAAACACTGCCAGGGGCGAGAATCTTGGACGGGAAATTCACTTCCGTGCAGCAGGCAATAGGTGTCCCCAAGGGGCGTCCGGAAGCTGCAGCCTACTTACAAGGCCTAGTCTCGGAGCTGAAAGGCAGTGGTTTCGTTGGCGCTTTGATCGACGCTTATTCTGTCTCGGGCAGGCTCACCGTCGCACCCTGAGCGCGCTCAGGTTGCAGACCGTGGAAGCGAGATCAGAGTGGGTGATTAGGGATCCATGAATCGGCGTACGCTCTTAGCCTACGGCAGTCTCGGGTTCCCAATCGCGATTTTGGGCTACCCAATGACGCTGTTTCTGCACCCGCATTACGCAGGCGAGTTAGGGCTGGGCCTAGCCGCAATCAGCACCGTACTCCTGTTGTCCAGACTCACTGACTTCTTCACAGACCCTTTCATTGGCTGGCTGTCAGATCGCACCCAAACCCGTTTCGGTCGCCGCCGGCCCTTTGTTGTCATCGGACTGCCGGTGATGATGTTGGGCATTTACAAACTCTTCATGCCGGCTCCGCCAGTAGATGTTTGGTACATGCTGACCTGGAATGTAGTTGTCTACCTCGGCTGGACGATTATGGTACTGCCCTACAGTGCCTGGGGTGCCGAACTCTCATCTAACTACATGGACCGGGCCCGGATCACCGCGGTGCGGCAAGTCTGGACCATCGCCGGGCTGTTGGCTGCGTCAGTTGTTATCTGGTTTTTTCAGGAAGTGTTGGATCGACCCGGTTCCGGTGACGTGTTGTTTGGTATTGGCCTGACGTTGCTGTTTGTTTTCCCGGTAGTGGTTGCCGTACTGCTGCTGTTGGTGCCTGAGACGCCGCCAGCCGAGGTTTTGCCGCGCCAGCACTGGTTGAGAGACCTGCGCAGTATGCTCAAGATCGGTCCGTTTCGACGCATGCTTTATGTGGCTCTGGCCATTGTCGTGGGCGAAGCTTCCCGACACGCGGTGGTGGTGTTCTTTATGGACGACGTACTGCAGGCCGGCGACAGAATTGGACGCACCTTTATTTTTTACTACCTCATGGGTGTCGCCGCGATTCCCTTGTGGCAGTGGTTGGCAAGGCGGCACGGCAAACACGTTTCGCTGGCTGTGGCCATGACCTGGTCGGCGTTAATGGTGCTGGCTACGGCTTTTTTGGGCGCCGGGGATTACAACACCTTTTTAATTTTTTATGTGCTTAAAGGGGCAAGTTTTGGGGCTTTTGCCTACCTGCCATTGGCCATGGTGGCAGACGTTGTGGATGTAGATACCGCCGTGACGCGGCAGCGACGGGCAGGCCTGTTTTTTGCCGTGTTTGGCGCTGTGGATAAAATTGGCATTGCCATTGGGATGTTCCTGGCGCTGCAGGTGCTTAATCTCACCGGGTTCAACGCCAGTGAACCAATGATCCCCGCAGGTCTATGGGTCATCCGGATTGAATATGCGGTGATCCCCACGTTCTTCTTTCTGCTGGCGTCGTATTTGGTGTGGCATTATCCCGTAACCAACGCACGACATGCCGGGCTCATCGCAGCACTAGAGCGCAGAGCGGCCCGAGAACAGGCCCCGTTGTCGAGTAAAACGTAACTCTGGTCGTCGGGCAGGGTTGCTTGCTTGCGGCATGATTAGTCTGGGTCATAACGCGTCCCGTCTGTGGATTCTGGCTTCCGCTACTCGCTTCGTCAGATACGCCTTGGTGCCCGTGGTATTGCACTCAGGCAACCAGACCCCAGAACTTCTTCGTGCGCCTGCAGACAGGGAAGGCATGGGTTCAGGGGCACCGGCTACTAAGCTGCATCTTTGTTAGATGCTTTGTCTTTTACGTCGATTTTACCCATGGGCGGAAGCTTTTTTATCGAGCCTTTGACGCGCTTAAGCTTTGGCGCCTCAGCGAATCCTGCGTTGGCGACAGCATGGCGCTGTTCATCAGCTCTGACACATCGAATTAGATCGCTCAAGCGGGCGTCGGGCGCTAAATTGTAATAATCAATGGCCAAGGCGGGGGCAGGAACATTCTCTACCGCGCCACTTTCCACTAGCGCGAGGTAGCTTGTGTAGCTCTTTACCGCTTCCTCTTCAAAGTAGTGCACCATGAGGTGAGCAGTTTTTGGCGCACATACGTACAGCACGAAGTAGTAGTTCCAGAAAATCGCCTGCGCAGCCAAAATTAACCAGCGCTCGAAGATATTGGGTTTGGCGATTTCGATGAAGAACATCAGGTGCATGCGCTCGTTCTCAGCCTCGGCCAGAAGCTCTCGTATCATAGGTCCGTAGCCGGTCCGCATTTGTCGCAAGCTCTTTAAGTGAATCCACATGCCAGCAACCATACCGGGAACGCCAGCAATCGTTTCCAGTACAACCGCTCGGTGCCCGTAGCGACGAGCGAAGAACTTGTCTGCCAGGAAACGAAAGAACACTGTCTGAGCTTTTGCGAAGGTATTAGAGGGTTTATTTTTCATCTGTGTTTACCGCTAATTTCAATCACAAGGGACGAGCAACCTCAGAGCAAAAGCGTCACAGGCAGCCTGGCCTCGTGGTGGTAGTTGTGGAAAGGTGGGGCCTTGCAGGGTTCGTGGGGCTCGTTTGGTAAGGGCCCAATAGTGCGAATTCCCTAGGTAGCGAAGACCGGAGCGGGGGAAGTGGGCCTAGTCTTGGCCCATGTCCCAAGTCTTGCTGGTACGACGAGCCCATTCGAATTCACTAATGGATTCGTCAACCAACAGCCTGGTGGATTGGCGGTCGTTCCCTGGCTGCAGGCTCAGAGGCGTCTGACTCCTCTGTGTCGTGCGGAACTGGTTGTCTTGTTCGATCTGCTGTTGGGCTTGTTGTTGTGCGCGCATCGGACTGCTCTGTTGATACTCGCGGTAACACTAGGGTTGGCCGAATGAAGAGACAAACGAATATTAGCTGTTTAATACATTCCTATAAGTGGACTATTGGTGCTGCCAAAGGCGAGGATTTAGGTGGCGGGACAAACCTGCATTTGTTTTGAGTGGCCGACGGTTTACAGTAACGCACAGAGAGGAGAGCGGTTGCGGCCCAACCTGACGCGAGGCCGCGGCATCCACCCAGCGCAACGGATTTGGAGAGAGAGACAATCGTGAGTAATCAAAATGCAACGGAAAGCCCAAAATTTATCCCCCTCGAAGAGGCAGCGGCAATGTCCGAGGGCACGCGAATTACCTTTGTTCCTGGCGTTCAGGCCTTATTTGCGGAGGCGCTGAAAAATATTTGTTTCGTCAAAAAGATTCCCGTTATTCGCGCCTTGCATCCACCCATGGGTGTGGACAAGCAAACCGGTGAAAACCGTCAGGCACGGCTTTACGAACTGACCCGCCAGACTGGTCTGCCAACGATGTTCTATGCCGACGAGCGCCCCAGAAACGTCTGGACGGAACAGCTTGCCCTGGCGGAGCGAATTGGCAGTCCAGACAGCCCTGCGCTTGTTCCAAATGACATGGCGCTGCGAGTTTCTATGTTTGGCTTATGTGCCATTGTGCTGGCGGAGGATGGTCTTGTTTGGAACATGCGAATTCTCAACGACGGGCCCCTGGCCCAAAAATACGGATACAGCGAGGAGGCCAGCGCCGGTGCTCCGGGTAAAATCCAGGAAGCAATCACAGTCATAGACAATTGTCTGCAACAGCAGGAACAGCGGGGCTCCCAATACTTGGTTGGCGACAGCTTGACTGCCGCTGACATTTATTGGGCCACCATGAGCATGAGTATCACCGACACGCCGCCTGATATCATGCCGGTGACCAAGCAAAATCAGGGCATGCTGAAGTTCTTCGCGGCAAACTCAAAATTGCCTGCAGTCGCCAGCGCCCTCTCCCAGCGCATTCTAGATCACCAGCACTACATCCTAACGACCTATTGTGAAACCCCAGCCGTCCTCGGCGGAGATCCACTGTAAGTGGCCCAGCATGCTGCTGTCTTTAGAGCTCCAGGTGTGTCGATGCCCCCGTTTTTTCACACGAATCCGACGTCGTCTTGCCTAGGTTGGCGTAGTGAGGGGGCGGGATCTTCGTTGAGCAGAAACAAAAGAATAAGGGCATAGCGAAAAAGGAACAGATTGGTAATGAATTTTTCAAGCCTAAATCGAGCCATCTGCTTGGTTTTATTAATCTTTTTGACGGTTTCGTGTTCAAACGTCCGCGTCGATCGTGTGTTCAGCGAAACCTTTGAGATCCTGCCATGCTCTGGCAGTCCGCTGTGCGCGTTGGATGATCGGGTCCAACTCTTAGAGCGCAGACGGGAAGTCTCTGGCGGCGTGGCTCGCAATAACGCCGGCACAATAAACCCTGGCTGTTACAGAGAACGAGGTAATTTCTACTGTGTTACCCGCCAATTCGTGCTGCAGCAGACCCAAGACAATCTTGAACGAGGGGCAGGGCTGTTCAACCAGTTAGCCGACGGTTATGTTTCCAGCAGGCAAACCTTCGCGCCATCAAACTGCGAGATCATGACTACCCAAGCATCTTTGAAGAAAGAGTACAGAGCCGTCTCTCGTTATTTCGATTTCTCTTCCGTTGTGAATGAGCAGACCAAGATTTTTGACCGTACAGGGTCGGCACTCGAGGATCACACCTTGGTGACCTTCACATGCGCCACAGACTGTGCTTACGACGAAAAAACCGAGCAATGGAGCAACAACATTGAGGTGCTGCTCAGTAAATCGCGAACTAGCGGGCGTTTGCAGAAAGCCGAAAAAGACCAGCGATTAATTGCACTACAAAAATTCAGAGCAATTTGCCCATCGGAGGCCACATGAGTTTTGATAAATACAGATCGATAGCCTGCTTACTGGTCGCTTGCCTAAGCCCAGTCATCAACGCCGCGGACCTGCCAGTGGTTGCAGTGGCGCAATTCGAATCGACAGTAGACAACGAGGGGTACTTCAGGACTGAGTCCAACCCAGATAACTACGAGTCCATGCTGGAAACCCAGCTGATCAAGGTTGGCAGGTTTACTGTCTACGAGCGAAATAAGCTGGACCAAGTATTGGGAGAGCAGGGTTTACAACAAAATCTTTCCAACAATGGCACTCAGCTGCAAATTGAAGGCGTTGACTACCTCATTTACGGATCAGTGACGAAAAAATCCACCGTTGAGAAGCAGTTGCGGACAGGGCAATTCGCGTCGGTCAGCGTCATTTCTACTTTCGGTGTAGACATTAAAATTGTCGACGCCACCACCGGGGAAATTCGCCGGGCAGAAGCGATAGAGGCAAGTGTTGAAGCTGGGAAAGGAATAGCTACAGGGAACTTCAGCTCGGCAGATGCTTCTGGTGACGGCTTTGTCGAGGCGCAGCGGTTGGTAGCCAAGAAATCGGCGGCGCTGCTTGCTGAGAGTATTTTTCCGATTCGCGTTGTGGACATCGACGGTCCGGATATTTACCTCAATTATGGAGATTCAATACTAAGTGTGGGCGATCAGGTGACGGTAGTTCGCGAGGGCAGAGAAATCGTAGACAGAGATACCGGCAAGGTTTTAGGTTCCAGAGAGCGGGTGCTGGGTGAGCTGGAGATCGTATCCACCAACAGTAATTTTTCCATTGCAAAACAAAGTGGCGCGTCGTTTGACGTCAGTAATGGCGATCGGGCAAAAATCTCCCTCACGGTGAGTAGCGCGAAAAGTACGAATCAAAGAGAAAAGAAAGGACGTCGCATATGACAACAAAAAGAATAATCGGGCAAGCGCTGTTTGTCCTTGCAGCTCTCGGCTTTTCAACGTTGGGTTTTAGCCAGAACAAGCCCGTCATTGCGGTCGGCGAAATCACCACCGGTATTGGCAATTTCAGCACGGTAAGTATTCAGCTGGCATTAGAAAATGCGCTGCAAAAAACCAATAAATTTACGATGATGGAGCGATCCAGACTGGATTCGCTTCTTCAAGAACGAGGTCTTTCTGCCTCCGGGATTACCGATGGGATTAGCGATTACTCGGGCTTCTCTGGCGTAGACTATTTGGTTTATGGCAGCGTCTCGAATGTCACGGTCGCGAATCAAAACGCCCTCATAGCTGCGAACTGTAAGGCGTCTATGTCGATGAACATTCGGGTAGTGGACGTGGCTACGGGCGAGATTCGTCTCACTGAGAGCGTTCAAGTAGAAGATATTGTGAACACAGTAATGGACGCCAACCAGAACGCTTGCTACGGCATCAGCCTGTCCAGCATCAACATTTTAGGCGAGGACGTGTCAGACGGTATTGCCAACAAACTGACAATGAGCATCTTCCCAATCAAAGTGGCAAACGTTAACGGTAGCCAGGTGTATTTGAATTACGGGGAAAATACAATTTCGCCGAATCAAATTCTTACCATCAAGGCGGTGGGAGGAGGGTTTCTTGACCCCGACACCGGTGAGCTTCTTGGCGCTGAGGAAGTTACCACAGCAGTGATACTGGCCACGGACGTACGGTCGAGGTTCACCATTGGCGAGGTAGTGGCGATCAATTCTGAGGTTTCGGTTGGAGACGTTGCGTACATTCTTGAAAGCAAGTCTGCAAAACGTTCCGTTAAAAGCTGCATCTCGGATACGTCTAAGGCGGTTAAGGCCTGTGACAGCAAACCTGATTCAAGCCGATGCGCGAAAGCGACCCAGCGCAAAGAAAAGACCTGCTCCGCAATCCTCGATTTTTAATTTCGACGCCATACCGGCGTAATGGTGAAAAGTGCCTGCGCCGAGGCTTGGCGTCTGACTACCGAGCCCGATAGGTGACAGCGAGGAATGGAAACGAAGCTCGGGTCGAACCCAGGATTCAAACCAAGGATTCAAACCAAGGATTCGGACCGAGGTCACCGTGTCCGCACAAAAAAGGAGCCGAAAGGCTCCTTTTTAAATGGCGGAGAGAGAGGGATTACTCAACAACGCC
>JAYOBI010000016.1:0-2059 GCA_038104735.1 Gammaproteobacteria bacterium
TGCCGTACTTACCCTCAATCGCCCGGACAAGCTCAATGCCCTGAACGTGGCGCTGTTTCAAGAACTCCAAGCCCATGCCCAACAGATTGCCGCAGTTCCGGAACAAGTAGGCTGCGTGGTGATTAAAGGGGCCGGTCGCTGCTTCTCTGCCGGCCACGATTTAGGTGACATCGCGGCGGGCGAAAAGCTGCCACGACCTAATTTTCAGGCCAAGGTGATTGAGCAGTTAACCCAGCTACCCCAGCCAGTCATCAGCGCTGTGCACGGCCATTGCTATACCGGGGCCCTGGAGCTGGCCCTGGCAGGGGATTTGATCCTGGCCAGCGAAAGCGCCAAGTTTGCCGATACCCACGGTAAGTGGGCGCTGCAGCCTGTTTGGGGTATCAGCCAACGTTTGCCGCGAAAAATCGGCAGCGCCAAGGCTACTGAAATGATGCTGACGGCGCGAACTTACAGCGCGGCACAGGCGCTTGATATGGGGTTGGTGGTGCAGATTTTTGCCGAGGAAACTTTTGAGGCTCAGGTCATCGACTACTGTCGGGAAATGTTGCAAAACTCTTGGCACTCCCTGCGCGGTTACAAGGCGTTGCTCAGCGGCACTGATGGCATGAGTCTCGCCGAGGGTCTGGCCTATGAAGTTTATAACGGCGCCGGCACGGGGCCAGACATGGCCGAGCGTATTGCCGGCTTCGGTAAAAAGTAGCCTTGGGGGTCTCGTGGTCAAGGGTAGCCGGTTCCGTCTGACGTGAAGCCCGCCACACCCCGACCGGCTGGGCAACCCCAGCGGATCAACGGTTGGCTTATCGTGGGTCTGATCGCCCTGGCTGCCGGGGTTGGGCAAGCCTTTGGGCGCTTCAGCTACGGCGTGCTGTTGCCCGCAGTGCGCGATGATTTAGGCATTAGCAATGCCTTAGCGGGGCTTATCGGCGGCGTCAATGTGGGCTTTTATTTGCTCGGCACGCTGTTAGTTTCCTGGATGGCGGCACGCTACCGGCTAATCAGCATTTTACGTCTGGGATTTTTGCTCGTGGTGAGTGGCTTGCTCGCGGCCAGTGTCAGTACGTTGCCTTGGATGCTGGCCGCAGCCTTGGCCGTTACCGGCGTTGGTGGGGCATTGCTCTGGATTCCGGCGCCGGTGGTTGCTGCCGACGCCATAGCCAGCCACAGGCGGCCCTTGGCAGTGGGTCTGATCGGTTCCGGCATAGGCCTAGGCATCATGTTAGTTAGCACCATCGGTGGCCAGCTGCGAGCATTGCAGGGTGACGCTGCATGGTCCCATGTATACCAGCTGCAGTTTGCAGCGGGTGTTGTGGTCTTGATCTTGGTGCTGATCCTGGTGCGGCATCGCCAGGCGCCGCCCAGCGGTGGCGGCGGGCTTGGAGGCTTCACCGCCCTGCAGCGCATGCCCGGCTGGCTGCCCCTGATTGCCGCCTACGCTTGCTTTGGCTTTATGTACCTGTTGGTGCTGAGCTTTTTGACGACGCGATTGGAAGACGATAGCGGCTGGACCTCGTCAGATGCGTCCCTTGCCTATTTGCTGATGGGGTTTTCAATGCTTTTTGGAGCGCCCTTGTTCACCCAGTTGACCCAGCGCTTTGGTTTGCGCTTTGTGATCAGCGTGGCTTTTGCTCTTTGGCCGATTTTTACCGTCATTATTCTTTCTGGCGCGTGGCTGCCGGTGTTGATTGCCAGCATTGGAATTGGCTGTCTTTTCAGCGCGCTGCCCAGCCTAATCACCCTATACGTGGTGGAGAACACGACTCCAGCAGACTATGGCGCAAGCTTCTCCGCGGCGACATTGGCTTTTGGTCTGGCACAAACTGCATCGCCGCCCATCGGTGGTTTGATCGCTGACGGTGCTGGATCTTTTGCTCCAGTCTTTTTACTGTCCAGTATCGTTAGCGTGATTGGATTGCTGGCGACGCTCAAGCTGCCACAGCATCAAGGTTGAGGCCAGGACTAGAGCCAGCAGCAAGAGCAGGACCAGGAATAGGAATAGGGGCATAAGCATAGGGCCAGGAGTGCTGGGAGAGCAGCAGGCGCAGCAGCAGGCACAGCA
>JAYOBI010000016.1:2159-72041 GCA_038104735.1 Gammaproteobacteria bacterium
CAGCAGCAGGCACAGCAATAAGGGGGACTGATGAAACCATTAGACGGGGTAACGGTACTGGAATTCTCGACCATGATAACGGCGTCTTTCGCTGCCATGATGCTGGCGGAGCAGGGCGCGACGGTAATCAAAGTTGAGCCAATGAACGTCGGCGATCCGATGCGCTACATTGGCGCCAGCAAAGGCGGTATTTCCTCGCTGTTTGCCAACTGTAACCGGGGCAAGCGCTCCATTCGGGTGAACTTAAAAGAGCAAGAGGGCCAGGCGCTAATCCGAGAATTGGTGCCTTCGGTGGATATCTTTATTCACAATTTTCGCCCCGGTGTTATGGATAAATTGAATCTGGGAAGCGATGCCCTGCGAGAGCTGAATCCTCGGCTGATATACGCGGCGATTTCAGGGTTCGGCAAAGCAGGTCCGCTGGGCAACGCCCCTGCCTACGACCCCATTATTCAGGCCCAAGCAGGTCTCACAGCCACCCAGGGTAAAGAGGAACCTGGGTTTTTCCGCACGCTGATCTGCGACAAAATCACCGCATATACCGCTTGTCAGGCCGTGACCTGTGCACTTTACGTGCGGGAAAAGACTGGAGTTGGCCAGCATATTGATTTGTCCATGCTGGATGCAGGTCTGTTCTTTGTCTTCCCGGACGGCTTTCAAAATCACACGCTGCTCGATGACGATCACGTGCCGGGTCCGCTGCTGATCGACTTGCTCTACGAACTGACCTTGACCAAGGACGGGGCCGTTACCATTTCAGCGGCAACAGATGAGATGCAAATGCGCTCACTAATTGCCATTGGCATGGAGCATCTGCTGACTGACGAGCGTTTCGACTCCTTCGAAAAAATGACCGCCAACCTCGATGCGTTTAAAACCGAGGTCGCTGGGGCTTTTCTGCAGCTGACGACGGAAGAGGCCCTGCAGCGGCTGCAGGCCGCAGACGTGCCCTGTGCCCGCTGCCTTAACAAAGACGAGGTGTTAGCCCAAGAGCAGCTGGCAGCCAACGACACCGTGGAAGTGATCCTTCACCCGATTATGGGTCAAATGCGGGTGGTCAAATCTCCAGCGCGATTTGGTGGTCAGCGTCTGGCACCAGCGCGACCCAGCCCAGATCATGGCGAGCATACCCAAGAGGTCCTGACAGAGTTTGGTCTGGCCAAAGACCGTATCGCCGGGATGACGGATGCGGGTGTGGTGGCTTAGGCGGTAGCACCGGACTCCGGTGGGCGTAGCCAGTACATGGCTATGCCCGGAGGAACCATGATTAAAGCCAGGGTAATCAGGGCGATACTGTAGCTGCCATAAAGGTCGTAGACCCATCCCGCACCAATAGGGCTCACGGCTCCAGCCATAATGGTTAACATGCCGAAGCCCATGACTCGCCCGAAGGAGGCGACGCCGAACCGGGAGCTATACATAAGCCCCATTAAGGGCAAGATGCCGCCACCAGATATTCCCGTGGCCACAGTGGCAACGACCAACACCGGTAGGGTTTGGGCGTAAAGGACAAGAACTAAGGCGATGATGGTGGCAACGTTTGCCACCCAATAGAGCTTGCGATGATCTACGCGGTCGCCGAGCGCGCCGAAAAACAGCTTGCCAGCCACCATTGAGACCGAGGTAAGGGCAATTAAATTGCCGGTTACCGTGGTGCTAAGGCCGATGTCGCGAACAATGATGCCAAGATTAAATTGCAGAGTACCAAAGGCCATGCTTAGCGGCGCCAGCCCGCAAAATGGAATCCAAAAAATACTGGTCGTTAGAATTTCTCGAGTGGTCCACATCCGCTGATCTGAGACGTGGCCGGTTGCCAGAGTGTCCGTTTGTGTAGGTGATCGGCTAAGCACCAGCAGGGTCAACGGCAAAATTACGGCAACCGCCAGAATTAGGAGATAGTTGAGGGTGTCGCGCCAGCCAACCTGCAACAGCCAGGCGGAAACCAAAATGGGCAAAATGATGCCCCCTACATTAGTGCCAATGGCGGAGATGCCCAGTGCGAATCCGCGATTGTCGGTAAACCATCTGCTGACTAAGGTCTGGGCCGCCAGGGTTCCCATCATGGTCATGGTAATTGGCAGTAAGGTGGCATACACCAACCAAAGGTGCCAAAGCTGCGTTGCTTGTTGAGCCAACAACAGGCCCGCGACCATACAGGTCAGGCCAGTCAAAATAACCCACTGTAGCGGATAGGTATCCAGGGCCCGCCCAGCGAGGGGGCCTAATACGCCAGCGCCAATTTGCAGTAAGGCAATGGTCAGCATCAAGTCACGCCTGCTTGAGCCAAACTCCTCCAGCCAGGGCAGGGTAAACAAGGTAAAGCAGTAGATGATCATGCCAACGCTGATGGCCTGCAGGACGACGCCATAGGCCACCACCACCCAGCGGTAATAGTGATCGGGTATCCAGGGTTGTTGGGCGGTCACGTTCATAGCTTGTATTTTGACTTCTTTGTTGCGGCTGTGGTTTGCGCCGATTGGATCAATCTGGCTAGCGCGAGAGTCTACGGTTTATCGGTACATATGGCTTCTTTACATATAGCGCCAGGGAGGGTATCGGCGAGGGTCAGGCTGTTTCCGGCAAAAAAGTCGATCTCTCCGCAGCCTTGGAAATTGTTGGCCCTTCATGGGCGCAAAGACAATTTGCTGGGACTAGAGTTTTGCTAATTAAAGCAACGCGTGGTTCGAGGTCGCTATGTCCCTCCCTGCAAAACATCCGGTTTTGGCGCAGCGGGCAAAGCCCGCTTTGTCTCGATTAAGAACTGGCTGGCGGCAGCTGGCAATGACGATTGTTTTGACCGGATCGGCGAATGCAGCTCTACGAACAGGGTAAATTTCACCTTGACGATCCGGTGGAAAAGTTCCTGCCGGAGCTGGGGAATTTAAGGGTGTTGAACGACGATGGCCGGCTGGTGCCTTTGCAGCGACCGGTAACAATGCATCACTTGCTTACGCACACTGCCGGCTTTACTTATGGTTTTGCGCCGGATTCTGACGCCATCGACGAAAGCTATGCTGCTGCAAACCTCTGGGCCGCAAAGGACCTGGAGGAGTTCGCCGCCAAGGTTGGTCAGCTGCCGCTGAGGTTTCAGCCGGGCAGCCAGTATTTTTACTCCATCGCAGCGGATCTAATCGGGTTAGTGGTGCAGCGCATCAGCGGCCTGGCTTTTGATGAATACCTGGAGCGCCATATTTTTCAGCCCTTGGGTATGCACGACACCTTCTTTCAGGTGCCAAAGGGGAAATCCCTGCGTTTTCTGCCTAATTACTTTTTTGATCCAAGCACCCAAAAACCTTTGGACGTTAGGCGTGCACCGGGAGCAGGGGCCGCTGACAGTAACGTGGCAATGCGCGACTATTTTCAGGTCAGTCTTTACTCAGGTGGCGGTGGGCTGGTGTCTACTGCTGCTGACTACGCGCGTTTTGCTGAGGCCATGCGCAATGATGGTCAGTATCAGGGTCAGCGAATCTTAAGCCCTAAAACCGTCGCCTACATGAGCACGAATCATTTGCCGACCGGCATGACCATGGGCGGCTTTGGCGAGGACCCTGATGGCCCACCGAGAGACGTTGGAATGGGTTTTGGTGTCATCACCAATCCGGTGGCGAATCAAGTCATTGGCAGTGTTGGCGAATACAGTTGGGGTGGGGCTGCCGGAACCGTATTTTGGATTGACCCGGTTGAGGAACTGGTAGTTGTGAGTATGATCCGGCTGATGAGATCTCCCTGGCCCTTGCGTTCGGATCTCAAGGTAGCCGTTTACCAATCCCTCGACGAGCTTTATTGAATCCGCAAGTCTGCAGACCATTGACGACAAAGGGGTGGAATGCGGCAAAGCAGAAAGCAGAAAAGTAGCAAAGCGGCAAAAAAGATCAGCCAACAAATAGGTAGTCAGACGTACATAAGGAAGAGGCAGCTACGTGAGATTGTGGCAAAAACTGCTCATCGTTTTGGTAGTACTGCTTGGTGCCGGTTATTTCGGGCGTCATGGACTGGTGCGGGTTTTGGATCAGCATGCTTACGAGCCGACCCTTGCCGCCTGTGTGGCCGTGCTAGAGCTTGTGGAAACGCAGCGGCTGGAAATTGAGCTGCGGTCCTATTGTAATGTGCACATGGTCACCATGGCGGCCGCGGCTTTTGACCAGGCAGCGGAATAACACCCAACACTCTTCTCCCAGTGGGCAAGCCCTAATCTAAAAACTCCAGGGCCTGGCGCCCAGCAGCTCGTCCGCTAAGCAAAGCGCTATCAAGATCGTTGCCAACGCACCAATCCCCAGCGCAAATGAGCTGGCGCTGTGGGTCCGTTAAACAGGGCTGGGATACCGGGTTTGCGACACCAGCGTAAAGCCAGCGGTGTATCCGCTGGTGGCCAGTATCCATACCGCGCCAGCCTTGTTCTTTGAGCTTCTGTAGCAGCGTTGTGGCCACCTGGTCGGCATTCAGGTCGACGTTGCGTTGGCTCCAATTTCGATCAGCTTGAACGGTGTAGCTATGCCAGTTCTCGGGATAGGGACGGTTTTTGGTGGTTTCGCTGATAACCCTGGCAATGATGTCCCCTGGCTCTGGCTGGGTTGTCTCAGCAAGGGGTTCCTGAGTTGCCAGCATGAGTGTCCAGCAGGCCATAGGTTGGCGATCCAGTAGCGCGGATAGAACATTACCTTGATGCTTAGCGAGAATGTTGGCTGCCTGAACTGGCGGGGTGGTGGTAATGATCAGATCAAAGGCCGTCGGCAGCGGCGAATCCTGAACAACAAGCTGCCATTTGCTGTTTTCTTCATGCCAGTGGGCCTGGGTTACGGCGGTGTTCAAGTGTACGTCCAGGTCAGCAGCCAGTGCCTTACCCACGTTGTTGATGCCGGTAGGCGATACGAACTTAGTTGGCCCTGAATTCCGCTGGGTTTGCCAAGGCACCAAATTGGCGGCATCGCGAAAGTGTTGCCAGGCCGTGTCACCATTGACTGGGTCATTGCGCGCGAGAACTTGGGCGATGTCCTTGGCCTGGGTTTGTGTGAGATACGCGGTGCCATGATCGAAGCGCAAGGTTGCTCCCTGGTACTCAACCCGGCGAGTCGCCATGCGGCCACTAACACCGCGGCTTTTGTCAAAGATCACGCTAGGGATCCCCGCGCTGTGCAGTTCACGAGCCGCGGTAAGACCGGTGAGGCCAGCGCCGATAATGGCGACGATGGGTGTAGCCACAGGTTAACTCCGGAAAAAGTTAGACGATAAAGTTTGTGCGTCGAATTGTCCTAGACAATTTGGCGTTAACGGCAAAGAAACGAGCAAAAATCTAATAAATCCATGAAATGTCCACTTTAATTTGGCGAATAACTTTGACATGCCGTCAGCTTGTCTCGATCATGGATTCATGAAATTAGACACCACAAAAAAGCGAAACCAAGGCCAAGCGAAAGGCTCAGCGGTAACGCGCGCAAAAGTGGCGCGTTATGGCAGCCAATGGGAACGCCCCGGCGCAGTCTTGGTGATTTCTTTGGTGGCAGCAGTGCTGTTTGTGAACGCACTGCAGTAACAGTCCCTCAAGCGCTCGCCTCGCCCCTCCTCCTCCCCCTGAGGCGAGCGCTTTTTTCCTTTGACGGGGACTCTGAGATGAACGCGCAAGACACAAGCTACGACCTCCGAGCCCCCAAATCAGCCACAGACCTAGCCGTAATCAACGACGTCATTTCAGCAGCCGTTGCCAGCTGGCCAACATCCGACCGGCTCAAGCGCCTGGCTATGGCGCCATTGCAGTATCGTGGGGTGGATCTTCAAGATTTTGAATTTCTCTTGTGTTATAAAGCGCACGCTTGTCTGGGCGTCGCTGCCTGGCAGCCCAGTGTTCCCCTCACTTCTCAACAGACAGCAGTCTTGGAGTGCGGCGCGAACCGGGCGGAAGCCAAAGCGGTGCTCCTGCACGGTCTCTATGTGAGCGCGCAAGCGCAGGGCCGAGGCATCGGTGGTATTTTGCTCGATGAATTGACTTGTCGAGCAAGGCGGGAGAGCTATTCCAGCATTCAGGTGCGGGTAGAGCGTTTTTCCACCAGCTACTTTGAGCAAAAGGGTTTTCGTTTACTCACGAGTGAGGAGGAGCCAGGCTTCCAGCCGGCCTCTTATCCGTATCGCTATGTGTTGGATTTAGGCCCAAGCGCAGAGGGGGATAGCAACACCACGGTGAAACAAGCGCTTTAAAACTTAGCGGTTAAAGGAAAACGCGAAATGCTCAGAAAAGTTCTCGGTATTCGAGTTGCTCTCGGCGCATGTGCCCTGTTGTTCGGAACGTTGCTCAGTTCCACAACTCTGGCGGCGGATGCGGGGGAAAACGCAGCTTTTAAACACCACTGTGTGACGTGTCACGGCTGGGAGGGTAAATCTAATGATGCCCGCTACCCCAATTTGGCCGGCCAAAACGCTGCCTATCTGGTCAGCCGGTTGAAGTATTTTCGCGCTGAAGAAGAACCCGGCAACCAGATGAATGCTCAAGCGGTACTTCTTTCCGATGAAGAAATCGACATCATCGCCGAATATTTCAGCAAGCAAGCGAACTAGGAGCAAACTATGACCATCAAGAATTTACTCCTTAAAACCGCTGTTGTTGCCAGCCTAGGCTTGCTAGGCGCCTGTGGCGGTGAGCAAGTTGACGGGGCAGCGTTGGCTGCTGAAAAAGGCTGCGTCGCCTGTCACGGTACCAAGGGGAAGGCGATTGCGCCCATGTACCCAAATTTAAACGGCCAGTGGGAAACCTATTTGCGCAAGCAACTGGTGGCCTATCGAGACGGATCGCGCAAGAACGCGATTATGGCGCTGCAGGCGCAAAACCTGACCGATGACGAAATTGCGGTACTCGCCGCCCACTACGGCAACTAGATCAGCAACCCCACCGTGGTGGTTTAGGTCAGGGCAACAGGCCGTTCGCCCTGACCACCCAAGACAGTCAAAAGACGCATTTTTCGCGAGGTTCCGTGAAGCGGCGCAAACCGCCGTTGTTATCGGTTGCCTGACACTGCTGGCGGGCTGTTCAAAGCCCCCGTCGGTCAACGACGTTGCTCCAGTATCCCGGCAGCAGGCCGCCGTTATCCCAGTAGCCAATCCCAGCCGCGCTGATGAATACGCAGGCTCGGAAACCTGTGCTACGTGCCATCAGCAAGCCTATGAACATTGGCGGCAGTCGCACCACGCCATGGCGATGGCGGTGCCTGACCAGACAACAGTGCTGGGGGACTTCAATGCGCAGCCGCTAGAAATTGCTGGGCGTCGCCTGGAGTTCAGTCAGGACAAAGGGGATTTTACTTTGACTCTGGACAGTGCTGACGGTTCGTTAGCCGAGTTTCGCGTGGCTTACACGTTTGGCGTCTCACCGCTGCAGCAGTATTTAGCCGATGTCGGTGCAGGGCGACTGCAGGCGCTGCCAGTGGTGTGGGACAGCCGAGACCAAGGCCAGGGCTGGTATCACCTGGAACCGGAGACCGCGGGTAAGCCTGACGATGTCCTGCACTGGACAGGCACCGGACAAAACTGGAATCACATGTGCGCCGCATGCCACTCAACCCAGGTACGCAAGCAATTCGACCCGCACACCGGGGGGTTCGACACGGCCTTTGCCGAGGTCAGCGTGGGCTGCGAGGCCTGTCACGGGCCGGGCTTAGCCCATAGTCAGCAGCCCCAGATCAGTAACGTCATCACCCTTAACGACCCTCAGAGGCGCATGGCGGTTTGCGCGTCTTGTCACAGTCGGCGCGCCCAGATTGCCGAAGGCTTTATGCCGGGCCAGCCCTACCTAGACTACTTTTCGCCAGCCCTGCTGGATGACGGCCTCTACTTTGCCGACGGCCAAATTCTCGACGAAGTATTTGTTCATGGGTCATTTTTGCAAAGCAAAATGCACAGTGCGGGCGTGACCTGCGGCGACTGTCATAACCCCCACAACGGGCAGCTGCAGCGCAGTGGTAATGAGGTGTGCACCGCCTGCCACAGCCCCGGTGGCAGCCAGCGCTTTGCGGGTTTACAGGCTAAGGTGTACGACTCGCCGGCCCATCACTTTCACCCAAGCTCGGTACGATCCGGGCCGGCTTCAGATTCAGCCCCAGTGGCGGGTACCGGCGCGGCCTGTGTTGACTGTCACATGACAAGTCGCACCTACATGGGCGTGGATGACCGGCGAGATCACAGTTTTCGGATACCGCGACCAGATCTATCGGTTCAGCACTCAGTTCCTAACGCCTGTACGAGCTGCCATGAAGACCGAGACAATGCCTGGGCGGCGCAACAACTTCTCCATCGCTTTGGCCACACCCCGAAGGCGCATTTTGCTCAGGTAATCGCCCCGGCCCGAGCCGGCAAACGCAGCGCCCGTGAGCCACTCAAGAACTTAGCCCAAGACTCTGATCAACCTGCAGTGGTGCGAGGGACAGCCCTGAGCCTGCTGGGACAATACGGCCGCGTTGCCAACTTGGCGGATAGTTTGGACAGTGCCGATCCGCTGATTCGGCTGGGTGCCTTGCGCGGCATTTCGGCAGCCAGCGCCGAGGATTGGCCGCTGGTGCTGCCGCTGCTCAGGGACCCGCTCCGAGGGATTCGCTTCGCCGCGGTAACGACATTGTTGCCGACCTATCAGCAGTTGCCCGCCGCGGCCAGAGCCAAGCTGGACGCTGCCCTTGAAGAATATCTGGCGCATTTGGACGTAGACCAAGACCGCGCAGAAGCCTTAACAAACCGGTCTTTGGTACATCAGGCTCGAGGCGCACTGCAGGCCGCCGAGCAGGACCTTGCTCTGGCTCTCAAGCGTAATCCAAGCTGGGTGCCTGCGTTGGTGAACCTGGCGGACCTGTACCGGGCCACCGGGCGGGATGTCCAAGCGGGAGAGCTGCTGCAGCAGGCGTTGACCCTGTCGCCGCAAACCAGTCAGGTCCGTGTGGCCAGTGCGCTGTGGTTTGTGCGTCAGGGCAACCTGGCCGAGGCGCTGACTCTGCTGACCGCAGGGCACGAAGCCCATCCAGACCCCACCAGCGGCTACGTACTCGCGGTGGCGTTAAGTTCAGCGGATCAACCGGACAAGGCCATGGATGTCATTGACGACCTGATTGGCGCTGACATTTATTCAGATCGGATAGTGCAGCTGGGGGTTTCTCTGGCGCGACGCCACGCAGCCATTGAGCGCTTGCAGCGCTACCAGTCTATATTGGGCAGCTAACCTATTTGGTGTTCTGGGAAGACCGGTGGCGCAGCAGCGACCACAGGCCGCGAATGACCTTGCCATTCAGGAGGTCCAATAGCCCATCTATTTGCTGGAAGCTCGTCTTGCCCTGCTGGAATAGAACAATGGCTCGCAGAGGCATGTGGTTAGCCATTTCTTCAAACATTTTGCGCGTCGTCGGATCAGCCTTCTCTAACCCCATGCCGCCGAGAAATCCTGTCATCGCTTTGTTTTTGATTTTGCCGCCCAGCCAGGTCGTGCCAATTTCCGCCAAAGAGGAGTTTCGATGAAAGGGCCGAATGGATTCCCTGTTTGGAATCGGTTTGTTGAGCATTGCGCTAAAAAGCTCATCGTCAACCGATAGTGCCCGTCCATCAGGCAAAGGGCCGAATTGCGGGCTCCCTGTGGTTTTAGCCACATCGCTCAACACCTCGTTGGACACAACGTTCAACGCATAGGTCAGGCGGATATCCCGGCTGGAGCTACCCACCCGCAGTTTTACCGGGCCCGCTTCAAGCACCCAGTGCTGGGCGCCGTGGTCAAAGACGCGAAAATTTTCTGGGCTAATGCGGAGGGTAACGGTCCTGGTTTCGCCGGCGCTTAGCAAAACCTTAGTAAACGCGCACAGCTGCTGGGCTGGCTGGTGAGTAGCGCTGGACCCCGCGTCCCGATATACCTGAATAACTTCGGCGCCTGCACGACTGCCGCTGTTGCGCAAGGTGACCTGGAGGTCCACCGGACGGTCACCCTTAAGGGAATCGTTACTGGTTTGGGCTTCTAAGTACTCAAAAGTGGTGTAGCTCAGGCCGTGGCCAAAGGGAAAAAGCACATCGCGAGCCGCGCTATCAAAGTAACGGTATCCTACGTAGATACCTTCCCGATACTGCATTTGACGGTGTTCGCCAGGAAAGAACTGGGAACAGGGCACGTCGGCTAGGGCCAGCGGAAAGGTCTCCGCCAGCTTGCCGCTGGGATTTTCGTGGCCGAGCAGTATTTGCGCTAAACCTCCGCCGCTAGCTTGGCCCCCCAAGTAGCTTTCAAGGACCGCTGCGGCTTGTTCAAGCCAGGGCATGGTGACTGGTGCGCCATTGGCGAGGATTACAACGGTTTTTGAGTTAGCGGCACAGACCGCCTGGATCAGCGCATTATGCTGTTCCGGTAGCTCCAAGTGTTGCCGATCAAAGCCCTCGGATTCGTAAATGGCAGGCAGTCCGGCGAACACGATGGCCACGTCTGCACGTTTAGCTTCGGTCACTGCCTGATCAATTAGCGCCTGATCCGCTGGGCTCAGCTGAGGTTCGTAGCCAGTCACGTAGGTAAGATCGCCGACTTCGGCGCTGAGGGCATCGAACAAGGTTTCGATCTTGGTAGGTCGAACCTGAGAACTGCCGGCGCCCTGGAAGCGCGGCTTTTTTGCGAAAGCGCCAATGAGAGCCACGGATGCCGTCGCTGAAATTGGTAGCACGTCGTTCTGATTTTTCAGCAGCACGCAGGATTGGGCGGCGGCGGTGCGAGCCAACTCGTGATGGGCGTCAAGATTCAAATCACCGGCAGGCTTTTGGCGTTGCTGGCTCGACAGACCAAGGGCTACGTTGCGCGCGACGGCCTGATTGAGCAGGGCTTCATCCAACGTGCCTTGAGTCACTGCCTGGGCCACTAGCGCGTCGTTAACGCCGCCGCTACCGGGCATTTCCAGATCAAGCCCCGCCGCCACGCCGCGCGGTCGATCGTTAGCGGCACCCCAATCCGTCATTACCGCGCCGTCAAACCCCCACTCCTGACGCAGCACCTGGTTGAGCAACCAGTCGTGCTCGCTGCAGTAAACGCCATTGAGCCGATTGTAGGCGCACATAACTGTCCAGGGTTTGGCAGTTTTCACGGCGATCTCGAAGCCCCGTAAATAAATTTCCCGCAGCGCACGATCATCAACAACGGCGTCCATGTACATGCGCCCAAGTTCCTGATTGTTCACGGCAAAGTGCTTGAGGCAGGCCCCGACACCCTGAGACTGAATGCCGTTAACCAGGGCAGCTGAGATCTGGCCGCTAAGCAGTGGGTCTTCGGAGAAATACTCAAAGTTTCTGCCGCATAAAGGGCTGCGTTTGATGTTCATCCCCGGGCCAAGCAGTACGCTTACGTCTTCGTCCACACAGGTCTCCCCCAGAGCCCTGCCCACGGTTTCCAGTAAGTCCACATCCCAGGAGCTGGCCAGTGCAGAAGCGGTAGGAAAGCAGGTAGAGGGAATGCTGCGGTGTGCGCCCAGATGGTCGGCGTGCTCACCCTGCTTGCGCAATCCGTGAGGCCCGTCAGTGACCATAACGCTGGGAATTTGCAGACGTTCGAGTCCCGGTAAGTGCCAGAAATCCTTGCCCGAACAGAAGTCTGCTTTTTCTTCCAGGGTCATTTGTGCCACCAGCCGCGCGGCTTCATGGAGCAGTTCGGGATTCAGCGGATAGGGCACAAAAAATCTCAAAGAGTGGCAGCGCGGTAAGAGTCTCAAACGGTGAAGATTTTGCCTAGTGGAATTCCAGCATCTGCCCCAAACATTTTGTTGGCCTGTCCCAGATCTTAAACCCCAGATCATTAACCCCAGACTTTAACCCCAGGTCTTAGGTCCAAGACGACGCGAGGCTGCAGATGCAGAAGCATCTGGGATTCAGATGGGTCAAGATATGCGCGTATCCGATCGCAATTAGGAGACAGCTGTGTACAACCCAAAGCAAGCATACCCCTCGGCCCGTTCGCCGGTTGCCGCAGACAACCTGGTTGCGACTTCCCAGCCGCTGGCTACTGAAGCGGGGCTGCAGGCCCTGCGTGCCGGTGGCAATGCTGTGGATGCGGCCCTTGCGGCGGCGATTACCTTGACGGTGGTGGAGCCAAACAATAACGGCATTGGCAGCGACGCTTTTTGCCTGCTTTGGGATGGTCAGTCGGTGCAGGGTTTAAATGCCTCAGGGCGTGCACCGCTGGCTTGGAATCTTGAGCGTTTTGCTGGCCTTCAGCGCATGCCTGAATTGGGCTGGGATAGCGTTACCGTACCCGGAGCCGTAAGCAGTTGGGTTGAGCTAAGCGATCGTTTTGGCAAGCTGCCCTTTGCTGCGCTGTTCGAATCAGCCATACACTACGCCGGACACGGCTTCTTGGTGGGTCCAAAGAGCGCTTTCTACTGGCAGATGCTTGAGCATTATTACGACGACTATCCCGACTGGTACGCCCACTTTGGGCCGGCACCCAAGGCGGGCCAGCGTTTTAAACGCCCGGACATGGTTCGCAGTCTGCAGTTGATTCGCGATACCAAGGGCGAGGCCTTTTATCAAGGAGAGCTTGCCGCCGCCATGGTAGAGGCCAGCGCTGCCGGCGGTGGCGTTCTGTCGATGGAGGATCTGCATACCCATCGCTGCGACTGGGTTACACCGACTCGACAGGCCTATCATGGCGTGGAGCTACTGGAGATTCCCCCCAACGGGCAAGGGCTTGCGGCACAAATCGCTCTGGGAATTTTGGCCCACTTGCCCGTCCACGAACTGGATTCCGTGGAGTCCGTGCATCAGCAAATTGAGGCCATGAAAATCGCCGTGCACGCGGCTAACGAGCACTTTGCCGATAGCGACGCCATGTTTTTATCTCCTGAGCAATTGCTAGAGCCTAGGTCCCTAGCCCAGGCGGCCGCGGGTATCGGCACTCAAGCTGCCCAACTACCGCCAGTGTCCTTGCCCATAGGGCACGATACCGTGTATCTGACCACAGCGGATGCTGACGGCATGATGGTGTCTTTCATCCAGTCGAACTTCCGCGCCTTCGGCTCGGGCATCGTTGTGCCGGGTACTGGGATCTCTCTGCAGAATCGAGGTTCCGGATTTTCCTTGGATCCGGCTCATGCCAATTGCGTGGGGCCAGGAAAGCGGCCTTTTCATACCATCATTCCTGGATTTGTCACCCAAAACGGCAAGCCCGTATTGAGCTTTGGCGTCATGGGCGGGCATATGCAGCATCAAGGCCACGTGCAAATGGTCAGCCGGATCTTCGACTACGGGCAAAACCCCCAGGAAGCCAGCGATGCACCGCGTTGGCATGTCTATCCAGATCTCAGCGTTGGCTTAGAAGAAGGGATGCCGCAAAGCCTGTTCGATGGTTTGGCCCAGCGTGGCCACGATGTGCGCTTTGAGCCTCTAGAAAGCGTGTTTGGCGGAGCTCAGTTAATTCAGGCGTTGCCATCAGGTTACGTCGGAGCATCAGATCATCGCAAAGAGGGGTATGTGGGCGGATTCTAGGGTTGCAGATTGTCGCAATCCGCATAAGTTACATTGATAGCACGAATGAGTCTTAATAATCCCATATAAATCAGGATAAAATCCGATAAACTGCGTTTTCCGACAAATTCACTGAAAACAACTTTGGCCATGGTATGGAAACAGCGGAACTGATTCGTGAAATGCAAACCGGCGGCGGTGTTTGGGACGTCAAGCGCGTGCATCAGCTGCTGCTGGACCGCGGGGTTAAGCAATCCCAGCGTTCAACCGAGCGAATGCTGGAGGCGTGGCCCGAACTACCCCCGGCGCTGGCGTGGTCAGCGTTAAAGAACGAAGATCAGCGGCCGCTGAAAACCGCGGTGGCGGAGCAGCTACGCGGTGACGCTAAGCGCAAGCGCCAACCGAGTTTTGTTTTGCAGCTAGCGGCCTGGGACCGAGGCGGCGTGGTGAGTCTTAACGACGGGCGTCTTGGGCGGCAGTGGGTCTGCCTGACCACCCTGCCAGACGCCATGGAAGACCGGCTGACCTGCTTGATGGATGCGCTGGACCTGCTGGTTCATGACAAGCCGACGCTAGTGTGGCCTCAAGGGAACGCTCTGGATCTTTGCCGGTACTGGGTGGCACGCCAGGGTACTCACAAGCTGGAGTTGCCCAGCGGTGCGAAAATTTACTTGGCGCTGCCGGCATTTCAAGATCCCAAAGCTACCGCCGGGGCTGGCGTTTTGAGCAGCCGAATCCAGGATCAACCTTCAGTGGCTGCAGAGGGCGCAGTAAAGCTGGACACCCTGTCCCATTTAGATCGGCTAGAGGCGGAGAGTATTCACATCATGCGGGAGGTCGTGGCCCAGGCCGAAAATCCCGTGATGCTTTACAGCGTTGGTAAAGACAGTTCGGTGATGCTGCATCTGGCGCGCAAAGCCTTTTATCCCAGTCCGCCGCCGTTTCCTCTTATGCACGTGGACACCCGCTGGAAATTCCAGGCCATGTACGACTTCCGGGACTTCATGGCCAGGGAAAGCGGCATGGACCTGATAGTTCACATTAACCCCGACGGGGTGGCGAAGAACATTAATCCCTTCGACCACGGCAGCGCCATTCACACGGACATCATGAAAACTCAGGGCCTTAAACAGGCCTTAGACGCCCACGGTTTTGATGTGGCCTTTGGCGGTGCCCGGCGAGATGAGGAGAAGAGTCGGGCCAAGGAAAGGATTTTTTCCTTTCGTAACCCTGCCCATCGCTGGGACCCCAAGAACCAGCGCCCGGAACTGTGGCGGCTGTATAACGGGCAAAAAAATCCCGGTGAAAGTATTCGAGTCTTTCCGTTATCCAACTGGACCGAGCTGGATATCTGGCAGTACATCTACCGCGAACAGATCCCCATTGTGCCTTTGTACTTTGCTGCCGAGCGTCCGGTGGTGGCCAAGGACGGTATGTTGGTGATGGTGGACGATGACCGCCTGCCAATCCGGGAAGACGAGACCATCATGACCAAGCGAGTGCGGTTTCGCACCTTGGGCTGTTATCCGCTTACCGGGGCAGTGGAATCTTCTGCGGATGATCTCTCCTCCATCGTGCTAGAGCTGCTGAATAGCCGCACCAGTGAACGGCAGGGCAGGGCCATCGATTCGGATTCCTCGGGCTCCATGGAGAAGAAAAAGCAGGAGGGGTATTTCTAGTGAGCGATACAAACGTTACCGCGCCAGATGAAGTAGATGCCTACTTGCGCGGGCAAAATGATCTAGACCTGCTGCGATTTATCACCTGCGGCAGCGTGGACGATGGCAAAAGTACCCTGATCGGCCGCATGCTGTACGAGGCCCAGTTGGTGTTCGAGGATCAAGTCGCCACGCTATTAAAGGACTCTAAGAAGCAGGGCACTCAGGGCGGCGACATCGACTTCGCGCTGCTGGTGGATGGTTTAGCCGCTGAGCGCGAGCAGGGCATCACTATTGACGTGGCCTACCGTTTTTTTGGCACCGATCACCGCAAGTTTATCGTTGCCGATACACCCGGGCACGAGCAGTACACTCGCAACATGGTCACCGGTGCGTCCACCGCAGACGTGGCGGTAATCTTAGTGGATGCTTCCCAAGGCGTACTCACGCAAACTCGCCGGCATTCGTTTTTGACCTCCTTGTTGGGCATTCCTCACGTGGTGCTAGCGGTCAATAAAATGGACCTGGTGGAATATGACCAGGAGGTTTTTGACGGCATCGTTGCCGACTATTTGGCCTTTGCTGAGAGTTTGTCCTTTACCAGCATCACCGCCATTCCGCTGTCGGCGCTGCAGGGCGATAACGTGATCGAGCGCTCTGGCCGGACGCCCTGGTATAGCGGTCCAACGCTGTTGGGATACCTGGAAACGGTGGAGATTGGTCAGCATCACGGGTCTGGGAACTTTCGCTTTCCAGTGCAGTGGGTAAATCGGCCCAACTCAGACTTTCGTGGTTTTGCCGGTACTGTTGCGGCCGGCAGCATCGCGCCCGGTGACCCCGTAGTGGTGCTGCCCAGTGGCTCGAAGGCCGCGGTGCGCGAGATTGTTCTTTACCATCAGCGCCTGGATAAAGCCTTACCGAACCAAAGCGTGACGCTGACGCTGGATTGTGAGGTGGACGTGTCTCGGGGCGATGTCATTGTAGCGGCCAACGCTCCCTGGGAGGTTTCCGACCAATTCGACACGTCCCTGGTTTGGATGGACCAGGAGGCAGGCTATGTTGGCAGAGGCTATGAACTCATGCTGGGGGCAAAGCGCATCGGTGCGACCCTGACAGAGATCAAGCACAAGGTGAATGTGAATACGTTAGAACACCTGCCTAGCCGCAATTTAGATCTCAATGATATTGGTCGGGTGACCCTGAGTTTGGACGAACCGATTCCTTTTACCGCTTACAGCGAATGTCGTGATTTGGGCTCTTTCATTCTTATAGACCGCTACAGCAAGGCCACTGTGGGCGCTGGCATGATCAACTTTGGCCTGCGCCGGGCGCAAAATCTGCATCCAACCACGTCGAGTATCGACGCCCAGCACCGTTCTCAGTTGATGGGTCACAAGGGTAAGGTCATCTGGCTCACCGGGCTCAGCGGTTCTGGCAAATCTACCGTGGCCGATGCACTAGAGAGCCGGCTTCACGACATGGGCGTTCACAGCTACATTTTAGATGGTGACAACATTCGCGCTGGTCTCAACAAAGACCTTGGATTTACCGACGCAGATCGAGTGGAAAATATCCGGCGCACGGCGGAGGTAGCCAAGCTGATGGCCGATGCTGGTTTGGTGGTGATCACCGCCTTTATATCGCCTTTTCGCTCCGAGCGAGATATGGCCAGGTCGCTGTTTGACGAAGGCGATTTCGCCGAAGTGTTTTTGGACGTGTCTCTGGAAGTTGCGGAACAGCGTGATCCTAAGGGCCTGTATAAAAAAGCTCGTCGGGGAGAACTGCCCCATTTTACCGGCATTGATTCCCCATACCAGGCACCAGAAAGCGCCGACTTGCGGCTCGACACCAGCGAGCTCAGCGTTGCTGCCTGTGTCGATGAGCTGCTGAAGCTGTTATGAGTCGGTGGTCAGCTCTTCAGCCAACCGCCTCCGGCGGTGCTACGGCCAACCCTTCCCGCTGGCTGAGCCTGGCCAAGGCCTTCTCCTGGCGGGTGGTGGCTACCCTCACCACTGCGGTCATCGCCTTCGTGGTGACCGGGGAAATCGATACGGCACTGCTTATCGGCGGCGTGGAGTTTTTCTTGAAGATCGGCATCTTCTACGTCCACGAACGACTGTGGCTGTGGTTGACGTGATCCTTTAGTTGCCATGGCTGCAGCTGGTAGGCTTGCCCCATGAGTTTCCCCCGTTTCTTTATTGGCTTGCTCACCGGCAGCGTGATCTGTTTGGCTGCAGGCTGCGGTCAGAGCGATCGCACATTGGCCATTGCCACCGGCGGTCCGGCAGGTCTGTACTATCCTTTTGGTGGAGGCATGGCGTCGCTTTGGTCTGAAGTGCTGCCCGAGGTCAACGCCAAGGCCGAAGTGACCGGCGGGTCGGTGACCAATGTGATCCAGGTAGCCCGAGGCGAGAGTGATTTGGGCATCGCGATGGCGGACGTAGTCAGCAGCGCTTATTCCGGCACCGGGCGCTTCCCGGAACCCTTGCCTCTGCGAGTGCTGTTTACCGCTTATCCGAACATCGTCCACATCCTCAGCTTGCGCAGCAGTGGTATCGAAACCATTGCGGATTTGCGCGGGAAGCGAGTGGCCATTGGCGCCCAGGGTTCTGGAACCGCGGTGGCTGCCACCAACGTGCTCAATGGTCTGGGCTTGAGCCTGCAAGACATCGCGCCCAGATACCTGAGCTTTGGCGAGACCACTTCGGGTCTTAAAGACGGCACCCTAGACGCGGGCTTTGTGGTCGGAGGCCTTGGAATCGCCGCGGTCACCGAGCTTGCTGTGACCCGAGACATTCAAATCATTTCGCTCACGGCGGCGGATTTGGCCGCCCTCACCAGCCAATACCCGGCCTATTCTGGTTACACGATTCCGGCGGGCACCTATGCCGGCGTGGATCAGCCGCGGCAAGCGTTAGGAATATGGAGCGCCGTGGTCGTGCACCGGGATATGCCTGAGGCTTTGGCCTTCGCGCTGACCTGTACCGTTTATCGGGAGCACCAGCGACTGCTGGGTATTTCGCCGGTGGTAAAGGATATGACCCTGGCAAATATTCATCAGCTGGCCGCTGTACCGCTGCATCCCGGTACGCGCCGGTATCTGCAGGACCCCTCTCAGGCCTGTCTTGCGTCAAGGCAGTCTGGCTAGCTTATGGCGGTTCAGCAGGAGCCTACCAGCAGCACCACGCGGTGGATTGGTGCGGTCGCCAGCATCGTCGCCGTGGCGCTATCCGTTTTTCAGCTATGGCAGCCCCTGGTTGGGTTCCTTCCCGTAGGCAGTTTGCCCTTCGAGCAGATTCTGGGTCAGCAACCGGCTACTTATTTTCGCCCTATCCATTTGGCTTGGATTTTGGTGCTGGGGTTTCTTGTCTATCCCATCGCTCGGCAGGGCAGCCACCTGCGGCTACTGGATGGTGTCAGCATCGCGGCAGTGTTGTGGGCCAGTCAGCGCATTTTGAGCTTCGACTACCAGTCCATTGAACATTTGCTGAACGGGCTGCAAACCGCAGATTTTGTCGCCGGGCTGGTGCTGATCCTAGCAACCCTGGAGATGGCCCGGCGTGCAGTTGGGGCGGTGATGATGTGGGTTGGCCTGGTATTTTTGCTCTATGCGGCGTTCGGCAATGTGCTCCCGGACGTGCTGGCCACTAAGGGGTTCTCGTTCGAGCGCATTGTGCGTTTTCAGGTGTTCACCGGCGCCGGTTTGTTTGGCGCTCCCCTGGGTATTGCTGCCGGCGCCGTGTTCAGCTTTGTCCTGTTTGGCGCGTTTTTGCAGGTAACGGGCGCAGGCCAGTTTTTGATCGATTTGTCCTTTGCCGCCGCCGGGCGTTATCGGGGCGGCCCGGCCAAGGCTTCAGTGATCGCATCAGCGGCTATGGGTTCAATATCCGGCAGCGCCATCGCCAATACCGTGACTACGGGTTCCCTAACGATTCCCATGATGAAAAAGCTGGGCTACAAGCCAGAGGAAGCTGCAGGGATAGAGGCAGCGGCATCCACCGGTGGTCAGATCATGCCCCCGATCATGGGTGCCGGGGCTTTTGTTATGGCCGAGTTCACCAAGACCTCCTATGGGGAGATTGTCTGGATGGCCCTGGTGCCAGCGCTTTTGTATTTCCTGTCGGTGCTGCTCTATGTGCATGTGCTGGCGGTTAAAGGGGGGTTCAAAGGCATGCAGGGACAAACCGGCGCGTGGCAGGTGCTGAGGGAAGGTTTGCACTTTCTGCTGCCGTTGGCGCTGATTACTGCTCTGCTGCTGTGGAACTACTCGCCCGTGCTGGTGGGGGTGGCGGGCAGCGCAGCGGTGCTGCTCGCCAGTTTGTTGCGCAGTCATACGCGCATTAACCTATCCCAACTCGCCTCGGGTCTGCGGCAAGGGGCCATGCTAGCCATTTCCATATCCGTGGCCTGTGCGGTAGCAGGGCTGGTGGTGGGCACCATTGGGCAAACCGGAATCGGGCTGCAGTTCACCGAGTCCGTTGTGGCGCTCAGTGGCGGACAGCTTTGGCTGGCGCTGGTTCTTGTTGCGGTAGCCGCGCTGGTGCTGGGCATGGGGTTACCGGCAACGGCTGCCTACATCGTGTTAGCGGTAATGACTGGGCCTGCCCTGCAAGAGCTGGGACTGGCCTTGATCACAGCCCACATGATTATTTTTTGGCTAGCGCAAAGCTCGAATGTGACACCACCCATTGCCCTGGCGGCGTTTGCCGGTGCCGGCGTTGCGGGCGCTGCCCCCATGGCCAGCGCGGTGGAGGCAGTGAAGCTGGCCAGCGGATTATTTGTCATTCCGCTGATGATGGCTTTTTCACCCCTGCTGCTCAGCGCCGAGTACGGCTGGAGCGGGGTGCTGCTGTCGGCTGGGGTTACCGGCTTGCTAATGCTGATGCTGATTATGGCCCTGCAGCGGTATTTGTTTGCGCCGGTGACCGGTGCGATGCGCATAACGGCCGTGCTCGCAGCGGCGTTACTGGTTTACCCCGACCTGTGGAGCCGCTGGGTTGGCGCGCTGTTAGCTCTGGCGCTGCTGATTTCCAATCGCAGGCAGCGCGCTTAACGAGTCATCACAGGGTTCAACCGCCTGCCTGTGCTTCTCGCTCAGCTAACCACTGTTCGTGGGGTGTGTATTGACCCTCATGCCAGAAGCCCCAGTCGTCGCTCTTACAGCCGGTCAAGATTAAGGTCCACACCGGACGCTCTTCGATGAGCTGCACGATGTGCTGATGAGCCGCCCGGCGGAAGTGGGGCCGCAATGGGCGTACCAGGGTGAGCGGCTGGTGAGGTGTTTTTTCCAGGTAGGGTTCAAAGGGGACGGTAATAAACCACCAGGGGTGGTCGTGAAATGCGCGGTCATCGTCGCCTTTGTGGAACTTATGTAGGCGCAGGGAAAACCCGAACCAAAGAATCCAGCGCTCCAGATAGGGCTGGCCGCAGTCGTATACCAAGTCGTGGGTCCAGCCGAAGGTTAGCGAGCCCAGGGTGAAAAGGCGTTCAGAATAGGTCACGAAGCAGCTGGTTCTCAAAGGGAAAACGGTAGTATAAAGATCTGCCAGCCCACGGGTAAGTTTTCGATCACAGAAAGGGAAAATGTATGGAGATCTTTAAGCAATCACCGGCATTAGATAACGGCATGGTGGATGCCGCGAACTGGGCCAGCGAACAGTGGGTCCACGAGCAATTTGCCTGGCTGCGTCAGAACGCTCCCATGCAGTACCTGTCGCCGCACGGCTATCAACCGTTCTGGAATGTCACTCGCTATAACGACATCAAAGAAATCGAAGGTCAAAAAACTCTGTTTATTAATGACCCTCGACCGACCCTGGGTCTGGAAGTCATGCAGCAGATGGTCGAGCAGATGACTGGCCGCAAGCACCTGGTGCGCAGCCTGGTGCAAATGGACGACCCTGATCACATGAAATACCGCATGCTCACCCAAGGTTGGTTCATGGGCAGTAACCTCCGTAAGCTGCAGGCCCGGGTAGATGAACTGGCGGATATGTACATTGACCGGATGGCTGACATGGGCGGCGAATGCGACTTCGTCAAGGATGTGGCCATCTGGTATCCGCTGCGGGTCATCATGAGCATTTTTGGCGTGCCTGAGGAAGACGAACCGCTGATGCTCAAGCTCACTCAAGAACTCTTCGGTAGCACCGATCCTGACGTCAATCGCTCTTTCGAGCCCGCGGAGTTTCTCAACGTTGTGAAAGACTTTGAAAACTACTTCGCCGAACTCAGCGAGGCGCGCCGGGCTGAGCCCAAGGACGACTTAGCCACCATTATCGCCAACGCGGAAATTGACGGTGGCCAGATACCCGACCATGAAGCCAACGGCTACTACATGATTATCGCCACTGCCGGTCACGATACCACCAGCGCCTCCACCGCCGGTGGTCTGCTAGCGTTAATAGAGAACCCCGAGCAAATGGCAGCCTTCAGAGCCGACCCAGAAAGCCTGATGCCCACAGCCATCGACGAAATGATTCGCTGGGTGTCGCCGGTGCGTCACTTCATGCGCACGGCGACGCAAGATACCGAAGTAGGCGGACAAAAGATTAAAGCCGGGGAATCCATGATTTTGTGGTACCCCTCGGCAAATCGGGACGAGTCGGTCTATACCGATCCCATGACATTCCGCATTGATCGCAAAGAAAGCAAGCAAATTGCCTTCGGCTTTGGTGCTCACGTCTGTCTGGGTCAGCATTTGGCTCGAATGGAGATGAGCTCGCTCTTCCGCAAACTGCTGCAGCGAGTGGATCACATCGAGCTGGCAGGGGAGCCTAAGTACACCCAAGCGGTATTTGTAGGCGGACTGAAGAGCCTGCCGATTCGCTACAAGATGAAATAAGCCCGGGTGCCGGCAACGGACGTCACCCTCACCTGTGGCGACATGTCTCTGGCCCTGTCGCTGCAGGGCGCTGGCATTCTGAGGTTTCGGCGCGGTCAGCAAGAACTCATGATCCCGCCCTATGCCCAGCCCAGGCTGGCCAGCTTTGTTATGGTGCCTTTTTGCAGCCGCGTGACTGGGGGGCGTTTCCACTACGCCCGGCAGCAGGTGCAGCTCACACCCAACTTTGTGCCGGAACCTCATACCATTCATGGCTTTGGTTGGCAGAGCCGATGGCGGATTCAGGATCAAGAAGCCAACAGCTGTACGCTTACCTACAGCCACGATGTTGAGGCCAGCGGCCGTACTGGCTGGCCCTGGCGTTTCCATGTGGCGCAGCATTTCGCGCTGAGCGAGGTGGCGCTAAGCCACACCGTGACCGTTGAAAATGCCAGCGACACGTCCATGCCTGTGGGTGCGGGGTATCACCCACACCTGCCGCTAAGTCCGACCAGCGAGATTCATCTGGCCTGTCAGGGTGAACTGGTGTTGGATGATGGTGGACTGCCTTGGACAGGACAAAGCCGCGAAGAGCTGTTCGGGCCAGCTGATTTAGTGAATCCCCTGACGACTCGGCCGTGGCTGGATAAGGCTTTGGATCAAGTTTACGTTTGGCGGCAGGGCCCGGCCAAGATTAGTTGGCCAGAGCAGCCGTATTCCCTAGTGATCGAGCCGGATGCCGCGCTACCGCACTGGGTGGTGTACGCGCCCAAGGGCGAAAACTTCATTTGCATCGAACCCATCAGTCACTTGCCTAACGCCCTGAATCTGTTCGCGCCGGGGCAAAGTGAGCCAGGGGCGATGGTGAACCTGGATCCCGGGGGCCAGTGGTCGGTGGGGGCCCGGTTTGTTACCTGTGGTCCTGATTAGTCTGGGATCTGTGTAGCCAACTCAGATGATTGCGCAACAGGCAGTGGCAATTTATGTCGCCGCGCCGGTTCCAAATAGGATCTCAATTGCGGCTAGCATCGCCACTGCCAGCGCCAACAAGTTCGTGATAGATTGACAGCAATAACAATATTTTGGAGAGGCTGACCATGGCTGAAGCAGTAGACTACAAGCAGATTGGCACTACCCCTGTGCGACCCGATGGTTTTGATAAAGTAACGGGCCGTGCGCAGTTCGGCGCTGACGTGAATTTGCCAAATATGATTCACGGTAAGGTGCTCCGCAGCCCCCATGCTCATGCTCGGATCAACAGCGTGGACCTAAGCGCAGCTCTCGCCATGCCCGGCGTCTACGCGGCCATATCTGGCGCAGACTTCCCCGGCGGTCGTCTGGAAGGAGAGGCCGGTGGCGAAGGCGGCGGCACCATGGATGACATTGCAAAAAACGTCATGGCGCGCAACAAAGTTCTGTACCACGGTCATGCGGTTGCTGCCGTAGCGGCATCCACCGCGCGTTTGGCGGAGAAAGCCCTCGAGGCCATCCAGGTCGAGTATGAAGTGCTGGCACCGGTACTGGACGTGGTGGCCGCCATGGATGAATCCTCAAATTTGGTGAACGAGGACAACTACACGGCGCTGCCAGAAAAACCAGAAAACCCCTCAAACATTGCCAACGTAGGGCGTCTGGAGCGTGGCAACTTAGACGAAGGCTTCCTTGCGGCGGACGTGGTTGTTGAGCGGGAATACAAGTGCCCAATGGCCCACCAAGGCTACATCGAGCCACATGCCTGCATTGCCAGCATAGACGAGCGCGGTCGGGGCACGGTTTGGTGTTCAACCCAAGGTCATTTTGAGCATCGTGCAGCGACGTCAAAGATGTTGGGTAAAAACATGGCCGACCTGAAGTTTGTCGCCACGGAAATTGGCGGCGGTTTTGGCGGAAAGACGGTCGTGTACCTCGAGCCATTGGCGACCATGCTGTCGGAGAAAGCCGGTCGCCCGGTAAAAATGACCATGTCTCGTGAAGAGGTGTTTCGGGCAACGGGGCCAAGCTCAGCCACTGTGGCACGGGTTAAGGTAGGCCTGCGCAAAGACGGCACCATTACCGCGGCGCAGTCTTGGATTGCTTTTGAAGCTGGGGCCTTTGCCGGCGCTCCCTGCATGCCTGGCGCCATGTCCATTTACGCCCCCTACGAAATCGAGAACTTCCTGGTCGAGACCTTCGACGTATTGGTGAACAAACCCAAGGTGGCGGCCTATCGCGCGCCCGGCGCTCCTCAGGCCATGCACGCTTTTGAAAGTGCGCTGGACGAAGCCGCCCAGCTGCTGGAAATGGATCCCATTGATTTACGTTTGGTCAACGCAGCCGATGAGGGCACTCAGGCGCCTTACGGCCCCAAGTTCCCACCCATTGGTTTTAAGGCCTGTCTGCTGGCGGCTAAAAATCACCCAAACTACACCAAGCCGGTACCTGAGGGCGCAGGCCGTGGTGTGGCCGTGGGCTTTTGGTTCAATGTTGGCATGCAGTCCAGTGCTGAAGTGAACATCAATGAAAACGGTTCGGTGATGATTATTGAAGGCAGCCCTGATATTGGTGGCTCCCGTGCATCAATGTGTCTGATGGCAGCAGAAACCTTGGGCGTCGATTACGACGACGTGCGCGCCCAGGTAGGCGATACCGAAAGCACGGGCTTTTGTAACGTCACCGGAGGCAGCCGCACCACGTTTGCCACGGGCATGGCAGTTACCCAAGCCTGTGAAGCGGTGATCGCTGACTGTAAGCGGCGCGCGGCCATGACTTGGGGACTGGATGAGGATCAAGTTGAATGGGAAGACGGTCAGGCGGTTCCGGGTCCCGGGGTGAACGCCGACGTTAAGCCGCTGAGCTTAGCCGAGCTTGCGCGCAAAGCAGGCAAAACCGGTGGGCCTATTACCGCCCGAGCATCCCTGAATGCACAGGGTGCTGGTGCAGCGTTCTCGGTGAACTTTGGTGATCTGCGGGTAGATCCCGAGACTGGCAAGGTCGATGTTCTGAGCTTTACCGCTATTCAAGACGCCGGTAAGGCCATTCATCCAGCCTACGTTGAAGGCCAGATGCAGGGTGGAGCGGTTCAGGGCATCGGCTGGGCGCTGAACGAGGAATACATTTTTGACGAGAACGGTGTGCTGGAAAACGCCGGCTTCTTGGATTATCGGATTCCGGTGGCGTCAGATTTGCCCATGATTGATACCCAGATTGTAGAGGTGCCTAATCCAAGCCACCCCTTCGGTGTGCGCGGGGTTGGAGAAACCCCCATCGTGGCACCCTTGGCGGTTTGCGCTAATGCGGTGTCGCGTTCACTGGGCAAGCGGGTAACGGATCTGCCCATGTCACCGCCGCGACTGTTGGATGTCATTGAAGGCTAGGCCATCAGGATCTCAGTGAACCACCATGCATTGCTATGAATCGCAAAGGACTCTGCCAGTGGGTAGGGTCCGTGGTTTCACGCGAGGTCTGCGTGGTTAAAGTCGTGTTGGCAGCCCCCATGCTCAAGGTCACTGAAGGGCAGCGCCAAATTGAAATGTCCGTGGACAATTTTCGCGAGCTGACCCAGAGGCTGCTGCAGCGCTGGCCCCAGCTTGAGGAACCGCTACAGCGCTCGGCAGTAGCCATTGACGGACAGATATACCAAGACGCCTTCGCAGAACCGTTAGAAGCCGATAGCGAGGTTTTTTTTATGCCTCGCATCGAAGGCGGCTGAGGGCAATAAAAAGAAGCTGAAGTAAAGGGGAGCCGGTGCGATGAATATTAGCTTTGGTCGAGAGTACGAGATCTTCCGGGATGAGGTTCGCGAATTTTTGGATGCAAACCTCACTGACGAATTACGCGACGCCCAGCGCTTTTGTCCGGGTATTTTTCTGGACTACGAGCACAATATTGCCTGGCACAAAATTCTCTATAAGCAAGGCTGGGTCGCGCCGAACTGGCCCGAGGAATTTGGCGGCACCGGTTGGGACCTGATGCAGCGTTACATCTGGTCGATTGAAAAAGCTCAAGCGGGAGCCCCGGACACCGCGCCCATGAGCCTGGGTATGTGCGGTCCTATGCTCATTGGCTGCGGCAGCAAGGCTCAGCAGGAAGCGTATCTGCCCAGGATTCTCTCCGGAGAGGACTACTGGTGCCAGGGTTACTCTGAGCCCGGCTCGGGTTCGGATCTGGCCAGCTTGAAGTTAAAAGCAGTGTCCGACGGTGATCACTACCGGCTCAATGGCTCGAAGATTTGGACCAGCCATGCGCATTACGCGAACAAAATGTTTTTGTTGGTGCGAACAAACGATGAGGGTAGGCCCCAAGAAGGCATCACGTTTTTGCTTCTGGATATGGCGACACCGGGGGTTCGGGTAGAGCCCATTCGCTTTGCCTCGGGTACCCATGAGGTAAATCAGGTCTTTTTCGACGACGTGCGCGTACCCAAAGCCAACGTGGTGGGTGAAGAAAACAAAGGGTGGCAGGTGGCTAAGTACCTGCTGGAGTTCGAGCGGGGCGGCGCTACCGGCAACGCAGCGCGCAAGGTTGGACTGGCGCGGCTGCGTAAGCTGGCCCAGATGATCCCCCAGGGCGAATCCACATTGGCGGACGACGCTGACTTTATTCGTAAGCTGGATGAAACCGCGGTGCAGCTTGAGGCCATCCAGTTCACCGAGTTTCGTATGATGGCGGCGTTATCCAAGGGTCAAAGCCCCGGGCCAGAGTCGTCGGTGCTCAAAGCGTTGTCTGCGGAAATCCAGCAGCGTATCAGTGAGCTGGCTGTGGAAGCCATGGGCCAATACAGTGCTGTACATCAGCCCGAGGCACGGACCGTGGGCAGTAATGTCGCTACCGTTGGGCCGGAAGGCGGCGTAGTGGCGTTTTCCCGCTACTTCAATTTACGCGCCAGTTCTATTGCCGGCGGCAGTAACGAAGTTCAGCGCAACATCATGGCCAAGCTCGTTCTCGGCCTGTAGCAGCCAAGGATCAAGGAGGTAGATGTGGCCACGGCAGCTAAATCTCAGCCAGCCCGGGCTTTTCGCTCTTTTGCTGCGCAGTCGCGCCATTACTTTGATCGGCATCACGTCAGGGTTCCAGAGCAGGCGCTGGAGTTGCCGTCGGCGTGGCTGGGGCGAGATCTGCGCCAGCAGCTGCAGCAAGGTGATGCGGCGTGGTGTTACCAATTAACTGGCCACGACCTAGCGGAACTTGCGCAGGCTGAGAAAGCGGCTCCTAAGGATATGGCGTTGATAGATCGTCAGACCTTTCCTTTACCCAACTTGGCCTCTCGCTTGAGGCAGTGGCGTCAGCGCTTAGCTAACGGCCTGGGTGTGCAGCTGGTGAAGGGGTTTCCTGTAGACCGCCCAGAGAGCTGGGTGCGCCGGGTGTTCTGGGGTCTTGGACATCACCTGGGAGAACCCGGGGCGCAAAATCCTCAGCAGGAATTGCTGGGCGAGGTAAAAGACTATGGCGAGCAGGACCCGAACGTGCGTCTCTACAGAACGCCTCACAACATCAATTTGCACTGCGATGCCGCCGATGTCGTGGGCCTGCTTTGCCTGCAAACAGCGCTCCGTGGCGGCCATAGTCGGATCGTCAGCACGGTGTCGGTGTTCAATGCGTTGTTGCAGGAACGCCCGGACCTTGTGCCCCATATTTTTCACGGGTTTAAGCTGGATGGCCGGGGCGAGCGCCCCAAAGGAGCGCTGCCCTACAGCGAGCTAACTCCAAGCTGCTTCGACGGCGAGCAGCTGCGAACCTTCTACCACAGTGACTACATGCGCTCGGTGGAACGGCATTCCGGTGTCGCATTAGCCGCAGCACAGCGCGAAGTTCTAGATTTCTATGACGCCAAGGGGCTCGACGAGGACTTTTATTTGGACATGTGGCTGGAGCCCGGCGATGTTCAGCTCATCTCCAATCACACTGTGGCCCATGCACGCACCGCATACGAAGATGGTGAGAACCAGCGTCGGCATTTGCTGCGTTTGTGGCTGTCTCTGTCAGGCGCTTAGTCGAGCCAATTCTCATCTGCCAAAGCTCGCGCACGGGTCGCCATATCCTCGGGCCAATTCTCGGTGTGGCTGAAAAAAGCTGGCTTGTCTTGTCGGTATAGGGCGCGCATGGATTCCTCAAAGCCGGCTAAATCACCGCATAGGGCCTGACAAAAGCGATAGGTCAGCAGCTGGGCCTGGCGTTGCCGGTCAGCGCGCTGTTGTTCGGGGTCGCGGCGAGCTTGGTCAATGAGACGCCGCAGGGTGGCAGAGGGATTATCCGCTTGGCTTTGCAGCCACTGCCAATGCCGCGGCAGTAAGGTGATTTTTTGGCTGCTGGGTTGGTCAGATTGGGGCAGCGTTGGTTGGGGGTGATGGGCAGCTTTGCGCCCTACAAGCAGTAGGTCACCGCTGAGATCCACATCAACAATGCGGCAGGTGGTGTCCTCGAGAATTAACACCCCAAGAGACGGTTGCGCGTCAGTGAAGGCCTTGGCCGCCTTTGCCACTTCTGGCAGCGCTCCTTGAGCGATGCTGCGATGACCGCCGTAGGCCGTGTAGGTGGCATCCAAAGCAGGGTCTGTGCTCGTCTTTGCCTCGGTCACAGTTCGATTCGCTACTCTCCAAACTGAGCTTCAAGCTCTAGCTTGCGCGCCGCCATTTTCGCCTGTTGTTGCGGGTCTGCCCAAATCCGATAGTTGCCCTGGGCGTAGGCTTCACCATTATCCATATAGGCCATGGCGTTCAGACGATTGGCCACAAGGTTATTGCGGGTAGCCTTCACCTTCCCCGGCGCGCCCGCCACGATGGAATTCGGGGGAATTACCATGTCTTCGGTAACGATGGTGTGGCCAGCTATGATGCAATTATCGCCAATGACCGCGCGATCCATGATGGTGGCGTTAATACCAATAAGACAGTTATCGCCAATGGTTGCGCCGTGAATGGTGCAGTGATGGGTGATGGAGCAGTAGGCGCCGATGATGGTTGGCACATCGGCAATGTGGATCATCGTAAAGTCTTGAATGTTGGTGTACGCGCCAATCTCGATGTAGTCGGACTCAGCGCGCATAACCACGTTGGACCAAATGGAAACACCCTCACGGATGCGAATGTCGCCGTACAGTTCGGCGCTGGGGGCCTGCCAGATGGGTTTGGTCATGTGCCTGATGCTCCTCGTTAATTCGCGGCTTGTGCAATGCGTTTGGCTTGCGGGCTCACTGGTTGGAGTCCTCGTTTTGTAGTGCCAAACGTTTTTCGCCCCGGCGCTGCTTCATTACGAACACCAACAGCGGCAGGTAGACGGCGAAGGTGAACCAGTAGGGTAAATCCGGATTGATTTGATAGAAGAACCCGCCCAGTAACGGCCCAAGAGTGAAACCCAGGGGGCCACAGGACCCAGCGATGCCAGCAACGGCGCCTTGTTCGTGGGGCTCAACCGCTAACGACGCGCCGGCAGAGAAGGCCGGCCCTGCCACACCCATGGCAGCGCCCTGGAGCACCATAGCGAAAATCATCAGGCCTTGGCTCTTCGCCATTGCCAGACACGCGAAGGCGATGGCCAGTACAGGCAGTGCGATGCGCAACCACTGAAACGGCGTGAGATTGATGCGCTGCATCAGACCGATTTGGCTGACCAGGGACGCCGCCGCTGAGCAGCCCATGGCGAGACCAAAAGTTTGCGCGGTTTCGACGGCATCAAGCCCCAGCACATCCTGAAAGCGAAAGGCCAGGGTTTGCTGAACTAGGGCCATGCCCATAAACATCAGTGCGCCGACGATTATGTAGGGCAAAATCCTAGGGTCGAAGTAACTGAGCTTCTGCGGTTTCCCCGAGGCGGTCAGGTTTGGCGGTGGTGGACTCTTGGGGATATCCGGCAGCAGGAAAATTACGAATAACGCCGTAGTGATGGCCACGCCGGATGCTACCCAAAGCGGTGTTAACAGGGTGATGCCCGCCAGTAGCCCGCCCAGGGCTGGACCTAGAATGCTGCCGAAATTATTGGCAGCGCCGACAGCGCCCATGCCCTTGGTGCGGGTGGCAACAGAGGTGATGTCGGCCATGTAGGCGCTGCTCGACGGCATGATGGCGGACATCACGCTGGCGTGCATGACGCGAGTAAGCATCAACAACAGGTAGCCGGTAAGAGGTAGCAGCAGGCCGATTAAGGTGGCGTGGAAAACCGAAGCGAACAATAAATTGCCGCAGGCGTAGCCAAATAGGCCAAGGACCATGACCCGCTTGCGGCCCCAGCGATCACTGAGTCTGCCCCAGCGCGGACTGGCCAAAAAAACCACTAATGAGGATGCAGCGATAATGGAGCTGATTTGGAGTTCGCTCATGCCCACCTCTCGACCCAGGGGCCCCAAGATGGCGAAGAGCACGGTGAACCCAAAGCCCACACTGACCAGTGCTGTTAATAAAATTGCTCGGGCGTAGCGAAATTCTTTTGGCGCAAGCACCAAGCTAGCGGTCCCGGCAGGTTTGGGTGAAGCTGACACAAAAGTCCAAACAAAGCGGAGCGGGGCGGCAGTTTATCCGAATCCGGTCGGGAAGCGTAGGCGACGGGTCTCGCGTCGCTGTCGGCGTTGGGTGACAATGCCCGCGTTGATAATAAGAGAGACAAGCGGTAACCGATGAGTCACATAGATCCCAAGCAATCTACCCGCGCCAGTGAGCGCGTGACCGCACAGCGCAAAACAACGAATCGGACCTTGCGCACGATTTTGCTGGGCACCATTGCCATGATTGGTGGTGTGATTTGGCTGGGCGATCAATATGGCGTTGAGCGCGAGGAGACACTAAGTCTGCTGCTGGCCAGCGCCAGTTTCGTTGGCGTGTTGGCGCTGGCGGGTGTGGTGGGCGCTATTGTCATTTGGCTTATCCGCCGCTTGCTGGGGCCGGGCAAAAAATAATCTTAGTCTGAGAGCGATGTCCCGTAGCGCCAGCGCGGCAGGTAGTAGTTTTTCGGGTCGAGTGAGAACAAGACTTGGGTCGCCTTGCCGAAAATGGCGGTGACGGGGACGAAGCCGAAGCGACGATAGTCGCCGCTGTTATCCCGATTATCCCCCATCACCAAATAATAGCCCGGCGGTACCGTGGTTTGTTCGAATGTGTCGGCCTGCCCCGAGGGTTTGCTGAGGCCAAGAAATATTCGTTGTTGGCCCAGCAATGCCGATTCCTGCAGCTGGCGGCGGTGACCGAAATCCCGCCGCAAATCGACCGGCCACTGGCCCTTGGGCACTGACTCATAGGTGGCGTCCACGCCGTTAACGCTTAGTACGCTGTTGCGCCAACTCACCCTATCGCCGGGCACACCGATCACCCGCTTCACCATCAGCATGTTGCTGTTGGGTGCGTCAAATATGACCACGTCCCAACGCTTGGGTTGCTGCCACTGCAGCACGGGCCGGGTGGTTAAGGGCAGTCTCAGGCCAAAGGCCAGTTTGTTCACCAAGATGCGATCGCCGGGCAGAATGGTTGGTGCCATCGATCGAGAAGGCACGTGGTTCCAGTCCACGACCATGCTGCGAACCAAGAAAATAATCAGCAACAAAAACAGCAGGCCCCGCCATTGCCGCCAGGGTGACTGCACCGATTATTGACTCACAGGCTGGCTAGTCACGGGGCGTGTTATTGGCAGCCTCTAGCGCAGCTAACTGCTCCGGTGTGGCATCGGTTTGATAGGTGCTTTTCCAGGCGTCATAGCTCATGCCGTAAACCGCTTCTCGAGCCTGGTCTTGGCTTAGGTCTAGCCCCTGTTCATCGGCACAGGCCTTGTACCACTTTGAAAGGCAGTTGCGACAAAACCCTGCCAGGATCATTAAGTCGATGTTTTGCACATCCTTACGTTGATCCAAATGCGCAAGGAAGCGGCGAAACGTGGCGGCTTCCAGTTCGGTTTGCTGCTGGGCGCTTAGCTTCAATTCACTCATTTACGGTGCTCCGTATACTGTCGGTTTAGGCTGGGTGGCGGGTAAAGATCCATTCGTCCTCGCTAGACAGGCCCGCGTTAAATTCATACCCCTCCACATCAAAACCTTGCAGCGCCTCGGCGCTTTCGACACGCTGGTCGATCATGTATCGAGCCATCAGCCCCCGAGCTTTTTTCGCAGAAAACGACACAAAGCGGTAAGCATCGCGTCGCCACTCTTTGAAATTGATGGTCAATACTCGGCCTTGAATCTGGTCTGGCTGTAAAACCTTGTAGTATTCGTTGGAGGCAAGATTGATCAGTACCTTGCTGCGCTGTTCGGCCAAGGCTTCATTGAGGGCATCAGTTACCTTGGTGCCCCAGAACTCGTATAGGTTATTACCCTTCGGATTATGAAGCTTGGTGCCCATTTCCAGCCGGTAGGGATGAATGCGGTCCAGTGGGCGCAGCAGTCCATGCAAACCCGATAACACCCGAATTCGCTTTTGTGCCCAGGTAAAGTCGCGCTTGCTCATGCTCGGCGCGTCCAGACCCTGATAGACATCGCCTTTAAACGCGAGTATCGACGGCCGCGCGTTGTTGGTATCGCCGAAGTTGGGCGACCATTGGGCGTAACGGTCATGATTTAACGAAGCCAGTTTGTCGCTGATGCCCATCAGCGAGCCGATTTCTGCAGGCTCCAACTGGCGCAGGGTACGAATCAGCGCGGTGGATTCTTTGGTGAACTCAGGCTCCGAGAATTGATCGGTGACCAGGGGGCTATCGAAGTCCAGAGTTTTAGCGGGAGATAAAATGGCCAGCATGGGTTATCACCTGTTTTTGTTCGTTGAAGGCCCAGGATCTTGGGTCGGGCAATAGTTTACCTGATTGAAATGTGCGTAGCAGTCAGCAACTCATGGTTGTCGAAATACCCCGCAGCTTTCGAAGATGGGGGGCGACCGCTAGACTCCACCGGGTTAGAGGAACCTGGCCGCCCAAGGGGATTTGGAGAAAAAACGTGCAAATGACCTCCCGCACCCACGCGGGCCTAGTGCGCATGCGCAATGAGGATGCCCTCCAGATCGACCCAGACCACGGTATTGCCGTGCTGGCGGACGGTATGGGCGGCCTCATGGCCGGCTCACAGGCCAGTGCTGTGGCCGTCCAGGAAACCCTTACCCAACTAATGCACGCTCGCCAAACTATGGTGTCTCAGGGGACAACCAGCCAAACCACCGTTTCCTACCAGCAGCTTGGGGCAGCAATTGCGGCGGCTCACGAGCAAGTCCTGGCCGCCAGCGCCGCCAAAGAGATGAAGGCGCAAATGGGCAGCACGGTGGTGATTTGGACCGCCGCGAATGGCCAGTGGACTGCGGCCCACGTGGGCGATTCAAGGCTTTATCGCTGGTATGCCCAAGAGCTTGAGCAACTCACGGTGGACCACAGTCTTGCTCAGCGCATGCGAGAGCGAGGCGAGGTTGAGCCCGGCGTCGACGTGGAGGCTCATTACGGACACGTTCTGACTCAAGGTTTGGGTTTGCGTCAGCCCATTGAGCCTGGTTTTTATGGTGACGGCCTCACCGCTGGCGAACGATTCTTACTGTGCAGTGACGGGCTCAGTGACATGGTGACGCAAGAAAAAATGTCTCAGGCCCTGGCGGCAGATGACCTTGAGGATGCCGCAGATCAATTGCTGGGCTTTGCTTTGGACATGGGCGGCAGAGACAACATTAGCCTGATTTTGATTGAGCCATAGCCATCCCTATACTACCGCCCGAACCGCAGGACAGATGACAAGCGGCAGCACTGACCAAGGAACAGCGTTGAACAGACAGCAGCGAATAGAAACAGCATTGGCCACGAGTTTGGAGCTACAGCATTTGCAGGTGCTGGACGAAAGCCACGGCCACAATGTGCCGGATGGTGCTGAAAGCCACTTCAAGGTGGTGGCGGTGAGTGAAGCCTTTGCCGGCGCGCGAGCCGTGCAGCGGCATCGAATGATTAATGAACTGTTGGCAGCCGAATTCGCCGGGGGCATGCATGCCCTGGCGATTCACGTTTACACGGCTGAAGAATGGCAAAACCGTTTTCAACAGGCGCCCATGTCGCCGCCCTGTTTAGGAGGTGAGAATGCAGGAGGTGAAAGCTCGGCTGCAGAAGAATCCGCGTCCGCACCAGGCCAGCAACCCAACCCGGGATCGGAGCAGGGATAATGCGACGAGTTCTTGCCTTTTATCAGTTTGTTCCGCTAACGGATCCAGAAGCGCAGCGTCAGCGCCTCCAAGCTCTGGGCGACCAGCTAAGTTTACGAGGCACCATCTTGGTGGCAGAGGAGGGGGTTAACGGCACCGTAGTTGGGGATACCCAGGCACTGGAGCAGCTGTCCAGTTTTCTCACCAAGCAATATGGGGTTAAGTCCCAGAAGTGGTCGGATCTGGCACCGGAAAATAGCGGTTTTCATCGTTTCAAGGTACGGGTAAAGCCCGAGATCGTAAGCTTTGGCGTCGATGATTTGGACATGAGTGAAACTGGCGAGCACGTGGATGCCAGCACATGGAACGCTCTAATCGCCGATCCGGAGGTGATGGTCATTGATACCCGCAATGATTACGAGATCGACATTGGCACCTTCGAACGAGCAATCTCACCCCACACCGAGAGCTTTCGGCAGTTCCCTGACTGGGTGTCGGAAAATCTGGATCCCCAGCAGCACACCAAGATCGCCATGTTTTGCACCGGCGGCATTCGCTGCGAGAAGGCCTCTTCGTTTTTGCTCAACCAGGGGTTCGAAAATGTTTATCAGCTCGACGGTGGTATTTTGCAGTATTTAGAGGACACGGAGTCTGCAGAATCTCGCTGGCACGGCGAGTGCTTTGTGTTCGATCAGCGTGTCTCGGTCAATGCCAATCTTGAGCAGGGCAGCTATAAGCAGTGCTATGCCTGCCGGCACCCCCTCTCCGCTGAAGAGCTGGCCAGCGCCGATTTTGAGCACGGCGTGAGTTGTCCCCACTGCATTGGCTCAACCAGTGCCCAGCGTCGGGCGCAGTTTCGTGAGCGCCAGCACCAGGTACGGCTGGCAGCGGAGCGGGGCGAACAGCACATCGGACTCGACCAAAAAGCAGCCCGGGCCGGTTATCAAGCTGAGCCCGAGGGTGGCGTCAGCTGACCGCTAACGATCACATCAGAGATTCAAGATAGGGTAAAAAACCCTCTACCAGAATGGGTTGGGCTTTGGCGGTTGGATGAATGCCGTCATCCTGCATAAGGTCGCGACTGACCGCTAGGGCCTCAAATAAAAAAGGCACCAATGCTGCGTTTCCTTGGGCCGCCGCGTCTACAAAAACCGCTTCGAATGCCTGGGTGTAGCGGGGGCCGTAGTTGGGCGGAATGCGCATGCTGATGATCACAGGCCTTGCGCCAGCGTCTTTTACTAGGGCTGTCATGGCAACTAGGTTGGCGCGGATTTTCGTTGCCGGATAGCCTCGCAGGCCATCGTTACCGCCAAGCTCTAACACCACAATTTGCGGCTGATGAATGGCCAGCAGCTCGGGAAGGCGCCTCAGGCCACCGATGGTGGTTTCGCCGGAGACACTGGCATTGATCAAGCGCCAGGGGGATTCCCGCTGAATCAAGGTTTGGTTCATCAGGTTCACCCAACCGTCTTCGATGTCCATACCGTACCCGGCGCTAATGCTGTCTCCGAGAACGAGAATTTTGGGATTGCTTTCGTCAAAAGCCGCGGTGTTTTTTGACACTTCTTGGAGAACTTGTGGTCCAGAATGCTCGGGCGCAGCGAGACCCGCGTTGGCGTGCAAGCCAACGACAGCCAAAAGCCAGATTAAGCCTGAATAGAAGGAACGCATGAGTCGAACCGTTGTTAGTGCCGAAAGTGTGGAAAAAGTCGTGCAAACCACTGCAGGACCGCTGGTCATCTTGGATGGCATCGATTTGGAAATCAATGAGGGCGAGACCGTGGCCATTGTCGGAGCCTCAGGCTCAGGCAAAACCACCTTGTTGGGGATTTTGGCAGGACTGGACGTAGCTTCTGCTGGTCGCGTGCACCTGCTGGACGCCAACCTTAGTCAGCTGGATGAAGAAGCTCGGGCCCTTGTTCGCGGGCAGCATGTGGGTTTCGTATTCCAGTCTTTCCAGCTGCTGGCGTCATTGACCGCACTGGAAAACGTCATGCTGCCAGTGGAGCTTCGTGGCGACACCCTGGCGCAATCACAGGCGCAAGAGCTGCTGGAAAAAGTTGGCCTGGCTGATCGACTGCATCATTACCCGCGTCAACTTTCTGGTGGCGAACAACAGCGTGTTGCTATTGCGCGGGCCTTCGCCTCCAGGCCAACGATCCTGTTTGCCGACGAACCGACGGGCAATCTGGACACTCAGACCGGCGACCGTATTTGTCAGCTGTTGTTCGACTTGAACCGCGAATTTGGCACCACCCTGATTATGGTGACCCATGATTCGGGTTTGGCTGCTCGCTGCTCGCGCACCATTGCCATTGCGGGCGGGCGTATCGAACCGGGCTTGCCTGAACAACAGCCGGAGGTTGCACCGTGAACGTCCGGCTAGTGGCGCGCATGGCCTGGCGAGATGTTCGCTCTGGAGAAATGGGCCTGCTGCTGGTGGCGCTACTGGTCGCCGTGGGCACCGTGACGTCCATCAGTTTGTTTGTTGACCGGCTGCAAAGCGCCTTACTGCAGGAAAGCTCAAATTTTCTGGCGGCGGATCGGCAAATTAAAAGTAACCAGCCGATTCCCGACGATTTTGCCCGAGCGGCTAGGCAACAAGGTTTGAGCACGGCGCAGACTTTGGTGTTTCCCTCGATGGTTTTTGCTGGTGATCTGAACCAGCTGGTTAGCGTTAAAGCTGTGGATTCAGCCTATCCGCTGCGCGGTAACCTGATCGTCGGCGAGGTGCCATTCCAGGGTGGGAGCCCAACGGACACCGTGCCGCAACCCGGCAATGTGTGGCTGGATTCTCGCTTGTTCCCAGCCATGAATGTGGCCCTTGGCGACACCGTCGAGGTTGGCCTTGCCGAGCTTAAGGTTACAAAAGTGCTGCTAGCGGAGCCGGATCGCGGGGGCTCTTTTTTCGATTTAGGTCCGCGCCTGTTGATGAACCTAAAGGATGTGCCGGCGACTGAAGTAGTGCAGCCTGGCAGTCGCCTGTCTTACCAGCTGTTGTTAGCCGGGGATGAACTAGCCCTGGAAACCTTGCGTGACGCGTTGCCTCTTGAGCCAGCCTACCGATGGGTGAGCATACGCGAGAGCAGTCCGCGCATTGGTCGGGCGCTGGATCGCGCCGAAAGCTTCTTGCTGCTGGGTGGATTACTGGGGGTTTTATTGGCGGGCATTGCTGTTGGCCTGTCGGCTCACCGATATGCCCAGCGGCATTTTGATCATGTGGGCGTATTGAAAACTCTGGGTGCCACGCCGACGCAAATTCTTCGGGGGTTTACCTCACTGCTGTTGATGGTAGGCCTGGCCGCCATCGTTGCAGGCCTCCTTCTGGGTTCAGCCTTGCATGTCGCCATTGTTCAGCTGTTGGCGTCATTGATCGCGGTTGAGCTTCCCAACCCCACGCCGCGACCGTTTTTGCTAGGCGGGGCAACGGGGCTGATTTGTGCTTTGGCTTTTGCGCTGCCGGCCTTTATGCATCTGAAGAACGTCGAACCCATGCGGGTTATCCGGCGGGATTTGGGTGTTGCCCCATTAAGCCGCTGGTTGTCCTACGGTGCCGCAGCGGCGGGTAGCTTGCTGCTCCTGGTTTGGTATACCAAGGACTTATGGCTAACCCTGTGGACGCTCATGAGCATCGTCGCCATTTGCCTAGTGTTCGGTGCCCTTGCCTGGGCTCTACTGAAAGGTGGCCGGGTAGCGGGCATGCAGGCAAAAAGCGGCTGGCGCTTAGCCCTTGCAGGTTTGCAGCGACGTCGAACCGAGAATACCGCGCAGATTTTAATTTTTGGCGTGGCCATCATGTTGCTGCTGGTGCTCGTGTTGGTTCGCACGGCGTTAATTGACGAGTGGCAGAATCAGGTGCCCGAGGACGCTGCCAACCACTTTGTCATGAACATTGCTGAAGATGAGGTGGCGGGTGTGCGCGCCCTGGTCCGCGACCAAGCCTCGGAAGGTGAGTTTCTGTTTCCCATGATTCGCGGGCGGGTGGTGCAGGTGAACGACCTGACGTCCAAGGCCTGGCAGGAACTGAAGCGACCGGGCTATGTGGGTTCCCAGCTTACCTCCGAACGCGCGCTCACTTGGTCCGCGGCTCCCCCGGGGAATAACGACATTGTGGCCGGCCGCTGGTGGTCTGGGGATAGTCAAGAGGCGGAAGCGTCGCTGGAGCTGGATTATGCCCAGGACTTCGGTTTAACCCTGGGTGACCGCATGGAATTCGACGTTGGCGGCCGTCGTGTCTGGGCTACGGTCACCAGCATTCGTTCGCTTGAATGGGAGAGCATGACCCCGAACTTTTTCATCATTTTGTCGCCTGGGGCGCTGCAGGATTTTCCCGCGACTTATATGACCAGCTTTTACTTGGATCCCGGGGAAAAAGTTTTCCTGAATACCTTGCTGGGGCGCTATCCGACCATCACGGTGATTGAGATTGATGCGCTGATCGCTCAAGTGCAAAAAATAGTAAGCCAAGTAAGTCAGGCAGTGGAACTGGTGCTTGCCCTCGTGCTGCTCAGCGGCGCCCTGGTGCTTATCGCTAGCATCCAAGCCAGCCGCGATACGCGAATGGCGGAACATGGACTGATCCGAGCTCTGGGCGGCACGCGGTCGCTAATCGGCGGCTCGCTGGCGGTAGAGTTCCTCGTACTTGGCACCTTTGCCGGCATCGTGGCCGTGTTTGGTGCCGAGCTCGTGGTGGCCATGTTGCAGACCCAAGTGTTTGAGCTACAAATGGAGCTGCACCCTTGGATTTGGTTACTCGGGCCAACTGCTGGCGCATTGATCATTGCAGCAGTGGGTCTGGCGGGGAGTCGCAGTTTAATCGATACCCCGCCAATGAGCGTGCTGCGTGGTTTATACTAGGGTTTTGGCCCACGAACCGGGCTCAACACCCAGTACAGTATGAGTGAGAATCCATGAGCCCATCGGCCAACACGTTCACCCCCGAGCCCGCGCCAGGTCGAGACCCGCGAAAAGGCAAATACGAAAAGAACAAGTGCCACAAAAAGCTGCGTAAGTTGGTGGGTGAAGCGCTGACGGACTTTCATATGTTGGACCAAGGCGACAAGGTCATGGTTTGTTTGTCCGGCGGCAAGGACTCCTACACTCTGTTGGACATGATGCTGAGTTTCCAGCAACACGCCCCCATTGATTTCGAAATTGTCGCCGTGAATCTGGATCAAAAGCAGCCGGGTTTCCCGGAACATATACTGCCTGCTTATTTGCGGGATCTGGGCGTGGCCTTCGATGTGATTGAGCAAGATACCTACAGCGTGGTGAAGGAACTGACCCCGGAAGGCAAAACCACTTGTCCAGTCTGTTCACGCCTGCGCCGGGGAATTTTGTACAGCCACGCGAAAAAGATCGGGGCCACCAAAATCGCCTTGGGCCACCATTTAGACGATGTTGTGGAAACACTGCTGCTGAACATGTTTTACGGCGCTAAGCTCAAAGCAATGCCGGCCAAGCTGCTCAGCGACGATGGCCAGAACGTGTTGATTCGACCCCTGTATTACTGCCGGGAATCGCTTATTCAACGCTGGTCAGATTTTCGTCAGTTTCCGATTATTCCCTGCAATTTGTGCGGCTCACAGGACAACCTCCAGCGCCAGGTCATTAAGGAGATGTTGGCGGGCTGGGACCGCAGTCATCCCGGCCGAGTGGATAACATCGGCCGCAGCATCAACAACGTCACCCTTTCCCATCTTGGTGATCGGCGTCACTTTGATTTTGCCGGGCTGCAGCGGGACAGCTCGCTGATCAGCACCCTGCAGCTAAACTGATGGGCGGCGTATGTATTCCCCCTGGCGAGCTCAGTCAGGATGCGCTGCTAGGGGTAATCGACGCCTTTATTCTCAGGGAGGGCACCGATTACGGCCATCAGGAATTTACGCTGGAAGAAAAGCGCAGCCGGGTACAGGCGATGCTGCGACAGGGTGAAGCCCAGATACGCTACTACCCTGAGAACGAACACATCGATATCGTGCTAGCCAACTAAACTGTCTCCACTAACCATCGGGCAGCTGCTTTAGGGCTTGGCAATGGTGACAGCGCCAAAGCGTTCGATGGAGGGACGGACGAATAAAAAACAGCAAATAAAAAGAACAAACGAAAAACACAAAGAAAAAGAATGAGAAGAACAAGAACGAGAAGAACAAGAAAGGAAAACAATGAGTCGTAGCGTGCCGTGTCCGGATTGGCTGGACTCCTCCAGACGTTTTACGCCAACCCAGGCCAGCCCCTCCCCAAAAAAAGCCCGCCTGAGTGCGTTAGCCACCGCCACATTACTGGCGGCGTCGATTGGGGTATTTGCGCAAACCGATGAGGCCACTCAGCCACAAGGCGCTATTAGTGAAACGGGTATCGCGATAACGACTCAAGTGTCTCGGGTTGCTGAAAGCGGCGAACTGGTTGCTCTGAGGCTGTTGCCAAGCCCAGACCCCAAAGGCTTCGAGGTTGAACGCTCGGAGATGCAAATTTCCGGGCCTAATAATCCAGGGTTATCAGATCCAGATGCACCAACGCTTCTGCCGGATGCGGTTGCGCAACCAGCAGCTCCCGCGATGGCGGAAGCCGAAGCAGCTGTTGGCGCCTGGAACAGGCCAGCCGATGTCCCAGTCGGATTGGAAGAATCCGAGCCCGACAGTGGACTCATGGATGCACAGAAAGAACAATCTGGGGCGCTAGAGGAGCCCGAGGGGTTCGACACTGTGGTTGCCGGTGATCGGCTGCGCTACGAGCTAACGGTGCACAACACCAACCGTTTCACCGTGCCAGCGCTGGCCCTTGAGGTGGTAGAACAGGTGGCTGTTGGTGTGGAGTTGGTATCGCCTCGGGAACAGCTGTCAACGGCGGATGCCAGGGGCTGGTTAGAGGCGAAAAAGCCGGAAGAAATCATCGGCGCCGAAGTAGCCGGCGCGCCAGGGGACGCCGAGACCCAGACCCTGCGCTGGCTCAATACCCGACCGCTGGCACCGGGTGAGCAGATCCTGCTGACGTACGACGTGATCGTGCTGCCCCTGACAAAGCCCCAATCAGAGCCAACAGAAGAATCAAGAAAAGCGTTGGACCTCACGCAACCTCAATTGCAACTGCCAGATTAGGTCAGTAAGGTTCGCCGCCTCGAATAAAAATCAACGGCGAATAAATGACTCAACATTCTGATTTGAAAGCACTTTGCGCACTAGCGGCACTAGGCCTGTTTGGTATGCCGGGCGTGCATGCTGATGCCGGCCCCCAGTCTGACGACGCCATTGAGGAAGTAGTGGTTCAGGGCTTATCCAGTCTCCAGCAGCGTTTGGGTGAGAGCGGCAGCATCAGCATTATTGACGCCAATACTGTCCAAGCCGTTGGTGCAACTCATCCTAGCGAAGTGCTCAATCGAGTGCCTGGCGTGTGGGTAAATCGCGGCTCGGGCCAAGAGCATCTGACGGCTATTCGTTCTGCTGTTTACACTGGTGCGGGTGCCTGCGGCGAGTTTTTGCTGCTTGAAGACGGCATTCCCTTGCGGCCTCAAGGGTTCTGCAACATCAATAATCTGTTTGAGCTCAACACCGAGCAGGCTCAAGCCATTGAGGTATGGCGGGGCCCGGCCAGCGCGGTGCTTGGTGGTAACGCCATGCACGGGGCAATTAACGTGGTGAGTCCCGTGCCTGAGAAAACCACCTTAGGAGTCGAGGTAGGCCGCTACGATTTCGCGCGCTTCAACGCCTCCGGCGGATTTTCCACTGCCAATCACACCTTCGGCGGCGGTTTCGTTGGAACCACCACCAACGGCTATCGGGCGGACACCGGGTATGGCCAACAAAAGGCCTATGTGGCGCATTTGACCCAGACCAATGGCTGGGCAGTGAAAAACCAACTTACGGCGACTTTGTTAAACCAGGAAACCGGTGCCTACGTACGCGGATTCGAAGCCTACAAAGATGCTGAGCTGCGTCGATCAAATCCGAATCCGGAAGCTTATCGAGATGCTTGGTCAGTGCGCGCTAGCAGCGAGTGGGTGAAAGATCAGTGGACGGTAAAGCCGTATTTGCGCCGGTCGCAAATGACTTTCTTACAGCACTTTTTGCCGGGGCAACCTCTGGAGCAAAACGACCAAACCAGTGGCGGTTTAATCGTTAACTACGACATTGAAGCCAATGCCATAACCGCAAGCGTTGGTGGCCATGTGGAGTTGATGAGCGGCGCGCTGACCGAGTTTCAGGCTGGCCCTACCATTGGCAGCCGGTTTCTAGTGGCAACCCGTCCGCCGGGCCTGCACTACGACTACGACGTTGACTCGGAGCTGGTGGCCGGTTTCTACAACCTGCAGTATCGCCTTGACGAAAGCCTGCGCATCACGCACAGCCTGCGGCTTGAGCATTTACGCTACGACTACACGAACAACCATATTGTCGGCAACACCAAGGACGACGGCACAGCCTGTGGATTTGGCGGCTGTCTCTATACGCGCCCTGCCAGTCGCGACGATACGTTCACCAATTTGGGCGTGCGATTGGGGGCAGAAAAAGACATTGAAGCCGGACTGCTATACGCCAACGTCAGTCGAGGGTTTCGGCCACCCCAAGTCACCGAGCTTTACCGCCTGCGCGGGGGGCAAACGATTGCGGACCTGGACAGTGAAGAGCTGACCGCGGTGGAGGCTGGATTCAAGAATGAGATCGTGACCCTGGCAGTCTTTGCCGAGCGGACGCGCAACTACTTGTTCCGAGATTCAGAAGCGTTCAACGTCAGCGATGGCCGCACCCGTTCCATGGGCGCAGAGCTAAGCCTACAGCAGCAAGTGGACAGGCATCGATTTCAGCTGGCGGCTACCTATGCGCGCCACGAGTATGACTTTGACCGTCGCGCTGATGGGCGGGAAGTCATTATGGACGGCAACGATTTGGATTCCGCTCCTCGCTGGATTGCCAACGCGGCTTGGGAAATGGCCATCACCGATAGCCTGAAACATGAGCTGGAGCTCAATCGAGTGGGCTCTTATTTTCTTAACGCCGCTAATACTGCCAAATACGAAGGCCACTACGCCGTGAACTGGCGTCTGCAATGGCAGGCCAATGTGGACACCCAAGTTAGCCTGCGAGTCATTAACTTACTGGACGAGGAATACGCGGACCGAGCCGATTACGCTTTTGGCAACCACCGCTATTTTCCAGCCATGCCCCGGCAGTTGTATTTGGGCGTGCGCATGGTCCTAGACTAAAGATCGGTCAACAAGGGCGAGGTCGGTGCTGACACTACAGGAACTGGTCTGTGAGCGAGACGGGCGCGGGCTCTTCGCGCCAGTGTCGCTGACCGTTGGCGCCGGGGACTACGTGGAATTGATGGGGGCCAACGGCGCGGGCAAGTCCACACTGTTGCGCACCTTGGCGGGTTTGCATTCTCGGTATCAAGGCGCCTTTACCGCAGCCGACGTTCTGTTTCAGGGACATCGACTGGGCTTGGATGGACTGCTAACTCCCCTGGAAAATTTCGCTTGGTTTGCCGCCCTTGAGAATCGTCAGCAGGATCACGAATCGTCTTTAGATGCGCTGCAGCAGGCGGGGGTTGTGGCGCAGGCTTATCAGCCCTGTAGCGAGATGTCTGCGGGGCAGCAGCGCCGAGTAGCCATGGCGCGGTGGCTGGTAAGTGTGCGAAAGCTGTGGCTGCTGGATGAACCTCTGACGGCTCTAGACGCCAGCGGCCAGGCGCTGATGGCGCAAATTATTAGCGATCATTGTCAGGCTGGTGGGGCCGTGGTCTGTGCCACCCACAGTGCGCTACCTATTCCCGGCAAACGATCCCTGACGCTGGCCAGCTACCGGCACTCGGACCAAGACCACGAGCAGGACGATACATGGTCGGGTTAATGCGCCGAGAATGGCAGGCACTGCTGCGGGCTAAAGGCGCGATTCTCAACCCGGTAGCCTTTTTACTGCTAAGCACCACGCTATTTGTCATCGCAGCGCCGGATACGGTGAGCTCTGATGCGGCGGCGGGGGTCTTGTGGACGCTGGTATTGTTAACCCAGCTGTTGGCGCTAGACGGCATGTATCGTCGGGACTTCGATAGCGGCGTACTGGAGCAAACCTTGGTCACCGCAGAGGTACCTTTTGTCGCAGTCTTAACCCGAATATTTATGCAATGGATGAGTACTGGGTTTATTATTGTTTTTATCGGCCCGTGGCTCGGCGTATTGCTGGGTTTACCGGTGGCGGCGGTACCGGACGTGGCCTTGGCCTTGGCCTTAGGCACGCCAGCCCTGAGTTTACTCGGCAGCATTGGCGCTAGCGTGACCGTGGGGTTCAGCCGTGGCGGCGTCATTCTGGCCCTGCTGGTGTTACCGCTATTTTTGCCAACGTTAATTTTCGGTGCGGGGCTTGTCGAGGGTGCCGGTTTGGGCAGAAGCGTGATGCCGGAAGTGTACGCGCTAAGCCTCATTAGCCTGGTGGCGCTAGCCATTGCCCCATTTGCCACCTTAGCGGGACTAAAAATCAGCGTAGAGATGCAGTAGTCGGAAACCTCGCCGCCTTACGAAATTCCCTGGAGTTCATGTGAGCACCCAATTAACCGAACGATTTACCAACAAGAGCAAAGCCTCATGCTGAGCGCCTCCCTGCAGCGGCTGTGGCACAAGCTCGGCTCCCCGCGCTGGTTTGTTGCTTTGACCGATAGGTGGGTGACGGCCTTGGGTTGGATTTCCCTGGTGCTGCTGATCTGGGGTGCCGTCTGGGGTCTGGGGTTTGCACCCGCGGACTACCAGCAAGGCAACAGTTTTCGCATTATGTACGTTCACGTACCCGCAGCGATGTTGGCCCAAAGTCTCTACATCGGTATGGGTGTGGCGGGATTCATAGGCTTAGTTTGGCGCATGAAGCTGGCAGATGTGGCCATTGCCGCCTGCCTGCCCTTGGGTATGGTGATTACCGCATTGGCCCTGTTTTCCGGCAGCGTTTGGGGGCGACCCACCTGGGGCAGCTGGTGGGAATGGGATGGTCGAACGGTATCCACACTGGTGCTGTTTTTTCTCTACGTAGGAATCTACGCCCTGCGTGAGGCCATTGCTGATCAGGACCTTCGCGCCCGAGCCAGCGCATTAGTCGCCATGGTGGGCACGGTCAACATTCCCATCATCAAGTATTCGGTGGAGTGGTGGAATACCCTGCATCAGCCAGCCTCCTTTGGACTGACCCAAAAACCCGCTATGCCCAGCGAAATGTGGCTGCCGCTATTGGTCATGGTGCTGGCCTTTTACGCTTTTGCGGGCTTTATTGTTTTAGTGCGGATGCGCACGGAAATTCTGCACCGAGAAATGGGCGCGCGCTGGGTCCGTGAATGGCTCCAAGCAGGAGGCACGCGCTAGATGTACTTCGATTCTTTTGCCGACTTGCTGCAAATGGGCAAGCACGGGTTTTATGTTTGGACTGCTTACGGCACGACGGCCCTGGTTTTAGTCGCCAGCTGGCTAAGTGCGCGCGGGGCGTTTGTAGCCACCACCCGGCGTTTGCGTCAGCAGGCGGAGCTTGTCCAGCGAGATGCCCCAACAACCAATAGCATGGAAAACGACTCATGAATCCAAAGCGCAAACAGCGCCTGTATTTGGCGTTATTTTTGTTGCTGGTGGCCAGCGGGATCACCGCGTTATTGATTCAGATCTCGGGTGAGAACATGAATATGTTCTACCCGCCTGCGGATGTGGTTGCGGGTAAAGCCCCGGTGGGGGAACCTCTGCGCGCCGGCGGCATGGTACTGGACGGCAGCGTTCAGCGCAGCGAGTCGGATTTGGGCGTTAGCTTTGTGCTCACCGATCACAAAGGCGCCGAATTTATGGTGCGGTACACCGGGATTCTGCCGGATCTCTTCCGCGAGGGGCAGGGCATTCTGGTGCAGGGCCAGATCAGCCAAAACGGTGTCTTCGAGGCCACTGAGGTGCTGGCAAAGCACGATGAAAATTACATGCCGCCAGAACTAATGGAACTTCAGGGTCAGCAGCCGGTTAAGCAAGCGCCGTCTATGCCGGGCTATCCGGCGTCAGCTCAAGATCAAACCAGGCTACCAGCGGGGGCAGGCTATGATTCCTGAGCTGGGGAATTTCGCTCTTATGCTAGCGTCGGTGCTGGCCCTGGGTGGTGCCTGCCTCGGGCTCTATGCCCCTAAAGAGCCGGTGCTGCAAAACGGTGTGCTGTCCATGGTGTTTGGGCAATGGGCTTTCAGCCTGCTGGCTTTTGTTGCCTTGGTCTACGCCTTCATGGTGGACGATTTCAGCGTGAGCTATGTGGCTAACCAGTCCAACTCGCTGCTGCCTTGGTACTACAAGATCAGTGCGGCTTGGGGCGGTCACGAAGGCTCCTTCCTGCTTTGGATTTTGATCATGGGCACCTGGATGCTGGCTTTCGCCCTGCGCTCAGATCAATACCCCGAGCGCTTTACCGCCCGAGCACTGGGCGTGCTCTCCCTGCTGAATTTAGGCTTCATCTGTTTTGCACTGTTCACCAGTAATCCGTTCCTGCGCCTGATTCCTCTGACGCCAGCTGACGGCGCTGACCTCAATCCGCTGCTACAGGACTTTGGATTGATTGTTCATCCGCCGCTGCTTTACGCGGGCTACGTGGGTCTGGCCATTCCCTTTGCTATGGCCGTAGCTGCGCTGTTGGAGGGCCGGGTCGATGCGACCTGGGCGCGCTGGTGCCGCACATGGACCAATATGTCCTGGGCGCTGCTGACCTGCGGTATAGCCTTGGGGAGCTGGTGGGCCTACTACGAACTAGGCTGGGGCGGCTGGTGGTTTTGGGATCCGGTGGAAAACGCCTCCTTCATGCCCTGGCTTGCGGCTACCGCGTTAGTGCATTCCCTGTCGGTGACGGAAAATCGAGGCACCTTCAAAAGCTGGACCCTGCTGCTGGCCATTACCGCGTTCTCGTTCTCCTTGCTGGGGGCATTCATTGTTCGCTCCGGCGTCCTCACGTCGGTGCACTCCTTCGCCGTGGATCCCGAGCGTGGCATGTACATTTTGATCTTTTTGACCGTGGTCGTGGGTGGGTCCCTGAGCCTCTATGCGGCGCGGGCAAGTCAAAGCACTGCCAACGTCAGCTACCAGGTGCTGAGCCGAGAATTTTTCATGCTGGTGAACAACGTCATCATGGTGGTTTCTCTGGCCGTGGTGTTGTGGGGCACCCTAGCCCCGATTGGTTACGAGGCTCTGACTGGCGGACGAATATCCATTGGCACCCCGTTTTTTAACGCCTTTTTTGTGCCGCTGGGTCTGGTGCTGCTGGGGACCCTTGCCTTGGTGCCCGTGCTGAACTGGAAGCGAACTCGAGCGCAAGCTTTAGCCAGCGTGTCCCAAGCCTTTGGCCTGGCTCTGGTGCTGGGGGCCGTGGTTTGGTTTGCGCTTGATCCCGCGTCGCTGTTGGTAGCAGGGGCTGTGGCGCTATCGGTCTGGGTAGTTTTGACCCACGCAAGGCAGCTTTGGCTGCGCCTGGGCAAAGGCCGCGTGCCGGCAGCGTACTTAGGCATGACCCTGGCACATTTGGGATTTGCCATGGGTACCTTGGGCATTGCGATTACGGCGACTCAATCCGTGGAGTCCGACGTGCGCATGAGCCCTCAAAGCCAAATTGAGCTGGCAGGTCAGCAGCTGACCTTTACCGGAGTGATTGAAGTTTTGGGGCCGAACTACAGCGCCCAGCAGGGCGTATTTATCGTCACTGACGGCGATAACAGCTATGAGTTAAGGCCCGAGAAACGTCAGTATTTCGCCGGCGGCAACACCATGACCGAGGCGGCTATTTCTGCAGGATTCTTTGCCGACACCTATCTTTCGCTGGGTGAACCGCTGGACGGTGGCGCTTGGGCCGTTCGTGCCCACTACAAACCCTTGGTGCGCTGGATCTGGATCGGCGCGCTATTAATGGCCGCGGGCGGTATTCTGGCGGTCTTTGATAAACGCTACGCCCGTCAGCGACGTCGCCAAGAGGCGCCTGCCGCTAAGGTTGCGGCTATATGAGCCGGGCCAGCCTTTTCGTCCCGTTGGGTGTTTTTTTGCTGATCCTGGGGCTGGGCTACGTGGGCTTTGATTTAGGTGCACGTAGCGAACTGCCGTCTGCGCTGATGAATAAGCCCTTCCCGGAGTTCAACGCTCGTCTACTGGATACGCCAGAGCGCTCCCTGACGCGGGAGGACCTGCTTGGACGGCCCACCTTGGTGAACGTTTGGGCGACCTGGTGCCCTACCTGCCTGAGTGAACACGAACAGCTGATGTTAATCGCCGCCAATACCGATGTGCGAATTGTCGGGGTGAACTACAAGGACAACCCAGACAAAGCGCTACAGTGGCTAGAGCAGTTTGGTAATCCCTACCAGTGGGTGCTGGACGATCGAGACGGTTTGCTGGGCATTGAAATGGGGGTATACGGGGCGCCGGAGACTTTCCTGCTGGACGCCCAAGGACAGGTGGTCTACAAGCGGATCGGAGACATCAATCCGCGGATCTGGCGGTCTGAGCTGAAACCCAGGCTGCTGGCGTTAGACGTCAGTATTCAGGACTTCGGCGCGGCCAAGGTGCAAAGTGAACGGAAAGGTGATCAAAAAGGTGATCAGAAAGCCGACCAAAAAAGTGGCCAAGGTTGATGACGCGGTTATCCAGGGGTGGATCCCTCGTGCGATTTGTTGTCGCGTGCTTTGCTTGTTGGGGAATGCAGGCAAGCTTTGCCGCCTCTCAGATCGATACCTTTGCCTTTAACGACGAAATCCAAGAGCGCCGATACCGGGCTCTGATCGAGGAGTTTCGCTGTCCCAAGTGTTTAAACACCAATCTAGCTGGCAGCGACGCGCCCATTGCTCAGGATTTGCGCAAGGTGGTTTATCGGCTGGTGGTCACCGAAGAGCTCACAGACCAGCAGGTCAGAGATTACCTACAGGTTCGTTACGGCGACTTCGTGCTCTATGACCCGCCCTTTAATGAGCGCACCTGGTACATCTGGCTGGTGCCTATGGGACTGGGGTTACTGGGCATGTTTGTGGTGCTCAGGCTCCAGCGTCGAGCGGCGCGCCAGCATACCGAACTGGACGCCGCGGCTCAGGCACGACTTCAGCGCATTGTGCAGGGCACTGAAAGACCGGCCCAAAGCTCAGAGCCAGAACGTTGATCGGCCTGTTTTTTCTGCTGGCGCTGCTGGCCTTGCTCTGTGTGTTGGCACCGGCGCTGTGGTCTCGCCAGCCTTCGGCAGCGCCGGCTCAGTCCAATGCTGCCGAGGCGAGCAGGGCCTGGTATCAACAGCGACTGGATGCCCTGGCTGAGGAGGATTTAGAACAATCCCAGCGAGCGGAACTTGCCGATGAACTGGGTGCCGTGCTGTTGGCCGAGTATCCGCAAGAGCCTGCCGGTGCAGACATCAGGACGTTTGAGGACAAGCCGAACACGGTCAACCCCGCCAATCTTTTGTTGGGCCTGGGTGTCCTTCTGGTGGGCTTGGCGGCGGCACTTTATGCCGCCTTGGGCAGCTACGGGGCGACAAAAATACAGGGCGCTCAGGCAATCCTTGGGCTGTCCGGGGAACAGAGCAGCGACGAACTCCGCCGCTGGCAGGGCCGATTGGGACAGTGGCTGACATCCCAACCTGACGATGCCCAAAGCTGGTATTTGCTGGGCCACGCGCATTTAAAGCTGGGCGAGTTTTCGTTAGCCGCTGCGGCCTTTGAGCAGGCCCATGAATTTGCCGACGGCGACGTTTCCGTGAAGTTCTATTGGTTGCAGGCTCGCTATCTGGAGCGGCAGGGAGTACTAGACGAGCGTAGCCGGCAGCTAGCCGATGACATTTTGGCAGCGGATCCGAACAACCCCCAAGTTCTGGAAATGCTGGCCGTTGCCGCCATCAGCGACGGTGATGCAGGCGCGGCGATCACGATGCTGAATCGAACGCTGAACAGTGAGCAACGCCCTGAGCGCGTACGGGCCACTGTGGACGCTATTGCTGCGCTGCGATCAGCCTATGCGCAACAGGCCGATAACTTGGATGTGCAGATCAAGGTGGTGGTGGAGGCTGAAGCTGCACCAATGGCGGGTATTGTCTTCGTGGTGGCGCGACCTGTCGGGGGCGGAATGCCCTACGCGGTTGCGCGGCGACCCAGCTGGCTGCTGCCATTTGCCGTGACCCTAGATGATCTGGTGAGCATGAGCGGCAACCGTCCACTGTCCCAGGCCGCCGAGGTTGAAGTGCTGGTGCGGCTTAGCGCCAGCGGCTTGGCTCAAGCCGAAGCGGGTGATTGGACCTGGCTATCTCAGCCCCTGAGTTTAAAGTCAGCCGACAAGCCTGTGGAGGTACAGGCTCAGCTTACGCCGCCTTCCTGAGCATGCGGCCAAAGCGTTCAGCGCCAAGATATAAATGACAAAAATATGACTTGGGTAGGCCGGATGAATTAAGCTATCGAGCTACCGAGGGGCGTGCGAAAAGATCTCATGAGACTGAAACAAATCAAGCTGGCTGGCTTCAAGTCCTTCGTCGACGCAACCACGGTAACGCTGCCGGGGAATCGATGTGCGGTGGTTGGCCCGAACGGTTGCGGCAAGTCCAATATCATCGACGCAGTGCGCTGGGTGATGGGGGAAAGCTCTGCCAAGCAGCTGCGGGGCGAAAACATCACCGACGTGATTTTCAACGGCTCAAATACCCGCAAACCAAATAATGCCGCCAGTATCGAGCTGGTGTTTGATAACAGTGATGGGCGTATAGGCGGCGAGTACGCGGCCTATGCAGACATCGCCATCCGCCGGGAAGTCAGCCGTGACGGGCAGTCAAACTACCTGCTCAACGGTAGTCGCTGCCGACGCCGGGACATTCAGGACATTTTCCTTGGCACTGGCTTCGGTCCGCGCAGTTACTCCATTATCGAGCAGGGCATGATCTCCCAGTTGGTGGAGGCTAAGCCCGAAGAATTGCGGGTCTATTTGGAAGAAGCCGCCGGTATTTCCAAGTACAAAGAACGGCGACGAGAAACCCAGAACCGAATCAAACACACCCGTGAGAACTTGGAGCGGATTAACGATATCCGCGAAGAGCTTGGCCGCCAGCTGGACCGACTGCAGCGGCAAGCCCAAGCGGCAGAGCGATATCGGACGCTGAAAACCGAGGAATCTCTGCTCAACGCCCAGCTGTATGCACTGCGCTACGCGGCGCTGAAAGAGAGCCTGACCCAGCGCGAGCAACGCATTCAGTCTCTGGAAATCGATCTGGAGCGGGCAATTGCCGACCAGCGCCGGGTTGAGTCGCAAATTGAAAGCAAGCGCCAGGCTTTTAGCGATCAATCTGAACAGGTGAACAAGGTACAGGAGCGTTTTTATCAGGTGGGTTCCGAAATCACTCGCTTACAGGAAACGCTGCAGTTTAATCGTCAGCGTTTAACCGAGCTAAAGGAAGAGCTTGAGCGCAACCGCCAGCGCAGCACCGACGCCAACAATCAGGTTGCTAACGACGACCAGCAGATTCATCGCATGCAGCAGGAGGTGGCAGAGTTAGAGCCGCAGGTGGCCAGCCTGGCTGGAGCAGACCAAACGGTGCAGGCGGCCTTGGCTGAAGCAGAAGCTAAGAATCGCGAATGGCAGCAGCGATGGGATGCCTTTAATCAGCAGTTTTCGGCAAATGAACAAGAAGCTCAGGTGCAGACCTCACGGGTGGAATACCTGCAGCAATTAATAGAGCGGCTCAATCGCCGGGCTCAGGAGCTAGAGCAGCTGGCAGCGGAACAACCCAAACAAGAAGGCCAGCTGATCGAACAAATGGCCTTGGAAATTGATGGGCTGGAAAACCAAAGCCGTTCTCTAGGTGAGCGCATTGACGAGTGCCGTGAAGGTTTGGGCAAAGCCAAGGAAGAGACCCAGATACTGGAAGGCGCGCTGGAGAAAGCCCGGGCCCAGGCGCAGCAGCTTCGCGGACAGGCGGCGAATTTGCAGGCAATTCAAGACGCGGCCCTAAGTAGCAACGTGCCTGAGGCAGAAACCTGGATCAGCGACAATGGGCTGAACACGGCCCAGCGTTTGGGCCAAAACCTCTCTGTGGTACCGGGCTGGGAGGGGGCGGTGGAGTCTGTCTTGGGCCGCTTCATGCAGGCGCTGCAGGTAGACGATTTATCGGGTTTTGCCGGCACCCTCTCTCAGCTCACCGGCGGTGATCTGGCGCTGGTGGAATCCTCAGCTGTTGACGGTGCTGACGCTCGTAATGAGGCGCTGGCCTTACCCACGGTGCGGTCGCTGTTACGAGCGGATTCCCTGGCAGGGAGTTCGTTGCTGTTTGGGGTGTTTGCTGCGGAGAGCGCCGAGGTTGCTCTGAGCAAGCGCCAGCATTTGGCACCGGGCCAGAGCATTATTACTCGTGAGGGTTTCTGGGTGGGAGCGGATTGGATGCGTGCGTTGCACGATGAAGATCAGACACAGGGCATTATTGAACGCGGTCAGGCGCTGGAGTCACTGGCTCTGGAGATTGAAGAGGCCGATCTAGCCGTCACGCAGGTTCAGGATCAACTGCTGGCCTTGCGCACCCAGGTTGAGGCGCTGGAGGCCAAGCGTGAAGAGCTACAGCGTCAGGCCAATGAACTGAATCAAAACTTGAGCACACGCCGCACAGATCACGGAGTTACCCGGGTCAAACAAGAAGAAGCGGCAGCCCGGCAGCAGCAAATCCGTAAGGAGGCTGGCGAGGTTGCCGAGCAAATTGGTCAGGAGCGAGCACGCCTTCAACAGGCTCAAAGCGCTTTGTCCGAGGCCGAAACCATTCGGGAAGAACAAAGCACTGTGAAGGCGGGTTTGACTGCAGAACGCGATGCACTAGGCGAGCAGCTCCAACAGAGCCGCGAGGCGGCGCGAAATAGTCGGGACAAGTTCCACGCGGTGAACGTGCGCCTGGAGTCTTTGCAGTCCCAGCTAACGGTAAGCGTTACTGCCCGGGAGCGCTTGGTCAGCCAACGCGGTCAGCTAAGCGAACAAATGGCGGCGGTACAGCAGAGTATTGCCGACACGGAACAGCCTGTGCCTGAGCTGGAAGCCCGGCTCAAAAACCAGCTAGAGGGTCGGGTTGAGGTGGAAGAAGAACTCCGCCAAGGACGTACCCAATTAGCGGCGGTCGAAGCCGATATTGCCGCCATGGAGAGTCAGCGCAGCGGTGTTGCTGAGAGCGTGGCGAAGGTTCGCGAAGCCCTCGAAGATCAGCGCGTGCAGCGTCAGGGTATGGCGGTTCAGGAAGGCAACCTGCTGGAACAGCTGGCGGCTACGGGCCATGAGCTGGCACCGGTTCGGCAAGCGCTGCCAGAAGACGCCACGGAAGCCGCCTGGGTAGAAGAGATTGAACGCATGGCCCGGCGCATTCAGCGTTTAGGGGCCATTAACTTGGCGGCCATCGAGGAGTTTGATGCCGAGTCCGAGCGGAAAAATTATTTGGACGCTCAAGCCACTGACCTGGAGCAGGCCCTTGAGACCCTGCTGGAAGTCATGCAAAAAATCGATAAGGAAACCCGAGTTCGATTTAAAGAAACCTTCGAGGCCGTGAATACCAAGCTTGGGGAACTGTTCCCGAAAGTGTTTGGCGGCGGCAGTGCTTCTCTGGAACTCACCGGAGAGGACCTGCTCGACACCGGGGTGTCGCTGATGGCCAGACCGCCGGGGAAAAAGAACTCTTCCATTCATTTGTTGTCCGGTGGCGAAAAGGCCATGACCGCGGTGGCTTTGATTTTTGCCATTTTCCATCTCAATCCAAGTCCTGTGTGCCTGCTTGACGAGGTCGACGCACCTCTAGACGATATGAACGTGACGCGATTTGCCGGGCTGATTCGAGAGATGTCCGAGTCGGTTCAGTTCTTAGTGATTACCCACAATAAAATCACCATGGAAATGGCGGATTATCTGATGGGTGTGACCATGCATGAGGCCGGTGTTTCTCGACTGGTCTCTGTGGATGTAGACGCAGCGGCGGCGTTGGCCATTGCCTAGCAAGCTTCGAGTACGGCTAGGCTAAGCGCCCAGTAAGGCAGTTAGGTTGGGCGCAACCCTGATCTGATAAGGACCAGAACTGGGGCAGGGCTGATGGCGTGGAGAGCGCTAGCAACAGAAATTTGCGAGGTGTGTTTTGGATAGTAAAGATCTAATCATCATTGCAGGCAGTATTTTTTTCGCTCTTATTGTTGCCCATGGGCTTTGGGTCGCGCGTCGGGGGCGGATGAACGACATCCAAATGGACTTAGACGCCTCCTTGAGCGACGGCGATGGCAGTAGCAGTGATCCAATTCGGTCGCCGGAACTTCCCAGCGGCGGCGCCCGGGTAATCAGCAGAGCGCTGGAGGCAGAGCCTAAGCCCGTCCCAGACTTCTCTGAATCCAATAATGAATCTCAAAGCGACGTGGGTTCCAGTCTCCCAGAGGCAGGTAATTCCGAGCCTTTCGTGTCACCTTCGGGTTCAAAGCAAACAAAGCGCGAGCCTTTGACCGACGATCTGTTTGCCGCCACACCGTCAGCGGTTCCGCAAGACTCGGCTGCAGCCCTGGGCGCTTCGAGCTCTTCCCGCCGCAACGAGGCCAAGCGTGAGCCAAAACTGGAAGAGCTGCTGATTCTCGGGGTCATGGCCAAGCGCGGGAGTACCTTTGGTGGCGAGGCGCTGATCGAGGCTCTGCGCGCTCAGGGTTTGAAATTTGGCGACATGGGTATTTTTCATCGTCAAACCGGCGAATCTGGTGAACGCCTGTACAGCGTGGCCAACGCCGTGGAGCCCGGCACCTTCGATCTGTCGGACCTAGAGCTGCTGCAAACTCCCGGGCTAACTTTTTTTATGCAGCTGCCTGTGCCTGGGGATGCTCTGGAAACCCTGGATGAAATGATTTTGTCCGCGCGCGCGGTGGCCGCGACCTTGGGTGGTGACGTGAGAGACGACACCATGAGCGCGCTGACCGGGCAAACCGTTGAGCATATGAAACAGCGGATTGCGGACTTTGTACGCAAGCAGTTGACCAACCCAAATAATCACTAAGGTAGTGCCAGTGAGTGCCAGTGAGGCGATTCCGGAGTCGGTCAAGGAGCGGGCAGCGGCGCTGCGAACCCAGCTGAATCATCACTTGCATCGGTATCATGTCTTGGATGCCCCGGAGATTGCCGACGCCGAATACGATGCCCTGTTCGACGAGCTGGTAGCCATAGAGGCTGAGTACCCGGACCTTAGTTCGGATGCATCGCCAACCCAGCGGGTGGGCGCGCCAGCGCTGGAGCAGTTTGAAAAAGTACAGCATGCCCGCCCGATGCTGTCCCTGGATAAGGCCACAACCGCCGATGAATTAGCGCAGTGGATGCAGCGCTGCCGCACCCGGCTTGCAGACGGCGAAGAGCTGACCTTTACCTGTGAACCCAAAATAGACGGTGTGGCGGTTGCACTGATCTACGAGCGCGGCCAGCTCACCCTCGCGGCTACTCGGGGGGACGGTAACGAAGGCGAGAACGTCTCGGCTAATGTCCGCACCATCGGTTCGATTCCACTGACTCTAACCGGTCATGTGCCGCCCAGAGTTGAAGTGCGCGGCGAGATTTACATTCCGCTGGAAGAGTTTGCGCGCTTTAACGCATCGGCTGCCGCCCGAGGCGAGAAGCCCATGGTGAATCCGCGCAATGGTGCGGCGGGAAGTCTTCGGCAGTTGGACAGCAAGATCACGGCTGCCCGCCCGCTCACCATGTTTTGCTACAGCCTGGGTGGCAGCGATGGGGATTGGCAGCCGCAAACCCAGCAGGAGGTTTTAGCGACCTTTGCAGAATGGGGGCTTAGAACCAATCCGGCGTTGGAGACTGTGTCGAACCTGGCAGAATGCTTGGACTACATTCGGCGCTTGGAGCAGCGGCGGGATGATCTGGGCTATGAAATTGATGGCGTGGTAATTAAGGTCAATTCGCTGCAGCAGCAGCAAACCTTGGGTGCAGTTACGCGCAAGCCGCGCTGGGCCATCGCCTATAAATTCGCGGCCCAGGAAGCCACCTCAGTGGTTGAGCATGTGGACTTTCAAGTGGGACGAACTGGCGCAATTACGCCAGTGGCGCGACTGCAGCCCACCTTCGTTGGCGGCGTTACCGTAACTAATGCCACCCTGCACAACATGGATGAAATCCGGCGGCTGGATCTGCATGTGGGCGATAGAGTTATGATCCGCCGGGCCGGTGACGTAATACCTCAGGTGGCGTCGGTGGTGTTGAACCAGCGTCCTGCAGATGCCCAAGCCATAGACTTGCCCAGCGCATGCCCCTCCTGCGGCAGCGTTATCGCTCGAGACGGTGAAGAGGTGGTAGCCCGCTGCACGGCCTCTCGGGACCATTGCCCGGCTCAACGCAAGGAAGGGTTGAAGCACTTTGTATCGCGGCTGGCGCTGGATGTAGATGGTTTGGGAGACAAGCTCATCGATCAGCTAGTGGATAACGGACTGGTGGCTAACGCCGCAGACCTGTTTGCCCTGACGCACGAGCATCTTACTCGGCTGGAGCGGATGGGTGATAAATCTGCAGCAAACTTGATGGCGTCTTTGCAATCAGCCAAGCAAACCACGCTACCGAGGTTTATTTATGCCCTGGGTATCCGAGAGGTCGGCGAAGCCACAGCCGCAGGGCTGGCCCGGCACTACGGCGACATTGAGCCTCTGATTAATGCCGACGCGGAGTCTCTAGAGCAGGTACCCGACGTGGGGCCCGTTGTGGCCCAGTCCATTGCCGAGTTCTTCGCCCAGGAAGATCACCACAGACTGGTTGCTGACCTCCAGCGTCAGGGTGTTATCTGGCCGGTTATACCAGTGGTTGCTGCAAATGAGCTGCCTCTGGCCGGGCAGACCTGGGTGCTTACCGGTACGCTGGAGTCTTTGTCCAGGAACGATGCAAAACAACGGCTGGTTGCGCTGGGTGCGAAAGTGGCGGGTTCGGTGTCAGCCAAAACCACCGTGGTTGTGGCGGGTCCGGGAGCCGGGAGCAAGCTCGCGAAAGCGCAGGAATTGAATATTGCGGTGCAAACCGAAGCGGACCTGTTGGCGATGCTGGAGGCCAGCGAAGCGAAGGAGGAATCATGATTAGGCTGTTAGGGTTGAGTTTGGTGGCGGCATTAATTTCCGGATGCGCCTCAGGGCCGCCAGCGGACCCGAATAACATCTGTCGGATTTTGGCCGAGGAAAAACGCTGGGCTAAGGATGCCAAGAAAGCGCGCAAGCGCTGGGGGCTGCCACCTCATGTGGGGTTCGCCTTTGTGCATCGGGAATCCACTTTTCAGTCCAAGGCAAAGCCGGCGCGGAAAAAACTGCTTGGCGTAGTGCCTATGGCCAGGCCGTCGTCGGCTTATGGCTATGCTCAGGCAACCGACGAGGCATGGTCTGATTACAAAAAAAGCACGGGTAGGCGTTTTGTTCAGCGCGATAACATGGGGGATGCTCTGGACTTTATCGGCTGGTACAACCACACCTCTAACCGGCGCTTAGGTTTATCCAAGAGCGATGCCTACAACCTGTACCTTGCCTACTACAGCGGGCATGGCGGCTATGCCCGAGGCACCTGGAAGCGTTCCTCTACCATTAAAGGCTATGCTAAAAAGGCGTCACGCCAGGCAGCTATTTACAAACGGCAGCTGCGGCGCTGCCCAATTTAATTCGGCAGGCTGCGCAGCTATAGCTGGAACAGATTCTTGGGCGGCTGAGGCAGCTGGTCTGCCTGTCGGATCAGCTGAGTTAGCCAATTTATATAGGGCTTTGCCTGTCGCAGCAGCTTGGCCACGCTGGCGTCGTTTTCGTCACTGCGAAAGGCGCGACGGAAAACCGGCGCGTAGTAAAGAGGCTTGCCAAAGTACACGGAGTGGCGGGTGAAGTGGTTGCGCAGCTCGTTAAACTCATCCCGGCTGTCAACCATGTTGGGTAAGATCACCACAGGCGGCGGCGGCCCCTCAACATTGCTTTTCTGCCGGGCAAACAGCTCTTTGATTTCCTCAAGATATTTTAGCGTTGCGAAGACATCTGCGTCCCCAACCGAGGTGGGTACGAAAACAATGTCGCAGTGGTTCAGGAAGGTGCTCCGGGAGGGTTCGTTGCCCGCGGGACTGTCAAATACGATGTACTTTTGCGTATTGTTAAAGGGGAAATCCGATCCCATGTGATTGATCAGATTGCCATTGTTGGGCGACCCGGAGTTCAGAAAGAAGTCTTCATTTTCCAGTACCGTGAAGCGCGCGTTTTCAAATCGGCGCAAAGAATCGCTGCTGGTTTTTTGCACATCCAGGTCGATAAGCTCCACCCGAGAGTCCGGGTAAAGCGTGGCAAGGCCCAGACTTGCCATCAGAGCCAGGGTGCTCTTGCCAACCCCGCCTTTGGAGTTGGCAAAGACCACGCTGCGCGGCTTGGCTAGCGCAGGATGCCGCTCTTCAGTTGGATACGCATCGCTCAAGGGATGGACTCGTTCGAAGGCCAAGAACTACAGGTTGTCGCCGTTGTCTTGCACCGGTTCATCTTCATCCTGAGCCACTGCAGCGGTGAAGGCCTCTAAACGGTCTGATACCACTGGTGCAACGTTTTCGTTAGCGTCCCAGTCCGTTGAAATTTCGCCGACTAACTTGGCGCCTTCCATGCATTCGATGGAGCCGTACTTGATGTTGCCGCGAATTCGGCCTGACGCGCACACGGTAAGTTTGCCTGAGAGCTGCAGGCTGTCCTCAACAGTACCCTCGATCTCGGCGGTCTCGCCGGAGATGTCACCAACAACGCAGCCCGAGGGGCCAACGATGAGGTGCTTCACCGCAACCTTGCCAACGATTTTGCCGTCGATGCGGGCGGTTCCATCAATGGCCAACGAGGCCCCTTCTAGATGTGTTGCTGGTCCTACGTAAAATTCGTAGCCTGAATCGTTTTGCGCCATGTCTGCTTTCCTATATTTGAATCCAAGTTCCTGTGTTCCAGCGATGAATCCTGCTTATCGCTAGGCCTGTGAGGCGGCGAGGGCCTCGGTGCTGTCCGGCTCGTCGGACATTGTTACTAGCTCGCCGGTGATGACAGCCCCGGGGCTGACCGCGAGTTTGTAAAAGCGAATAACCCCGCTGACTTCCGCCGATGCGCCAATGCTCACGCTGTCAGTGCCGGTGACATTGGCATCGACTTTGCCCGCAATTTCCACTCGCGGGGCATTGATCTCCCCGGTAAACGAGCCACCTTCAAGGATTTTCACGACGCTGGAATCTTCGCCATTGCAATTGACTGAACCATTCACGGTTCCCGCAATCACCAGTTCTTTGCAGAACGTGATATCACCGCTCAGCACGGTTCCTGCGGCAACCAGGCTTGTGGCTGCAATTGGGCTCTGTTTCGAGTTCATGGACCTAAATTAGGGTGGCACTTAACTGTATAGTCGGTCGAGTCTACTATAAGTTGACAAGAAAATTGCCACAATGGGCCGCAAGACTTCTATCCGCGCTGGGTTTAGTAGCTTACGCCCATGCCGGCCCGTGCGTCATTGCTCACGCCATAGCTGGGAATAGGGTAGCGCAGGCCGTTGCTGGCCAGGGCCTCCAGGCCTTGGATTACCTTGGGCAGGAAGTGCGGTGGTATGGCCATGAGCAGCTCATCTTCCATGACGCCGCCATAGCGACGCTCGGCAAAACAGGGAATGGACAAACTCGGCTCTCCAGTGGCCAGGGCTCGGCCCCAGCTGTCGGCGCAGGCGGACTCGCCCACGCAGGAGAACGTTAGCTTTTCGTAGCCCGTCCACTGCAGACCGTTGATGAACAGAATCATCTGGGCTGGAGTGGCGTAAATCAGGCAAATGTCCGGAGGATTGAGCCTGCCGCTGGCTAGGGGGCTTACGGCCATGGCCTCGAATTGACCGAAAGGCACCACGTCCATGGCCTGTTGATGAGCGGCTGCGTCTTCCGCCGTGCCGTACCAGACGCCGTTCATCCGCGCGCCGGACAACCATTCATCGCTGCGCGGGTGTAGGCCAATAACGGTACTGCACTGGGCGCCGACTAGGTCGCTGGCGGTAATACCAACGGTCCAGCCGTTGCGCGATGCTTGGCCGACGATCTGGTCGGTGGTGTGAATGTCCTTAGGGCGGCGAATGCGAGGCACTTGAGTCATTTCTTCAGCGCTGGCGAACAATTTCATGCCAATGGGCGTGGTGCGCAGTCTCAGCAAACGATTTAAGTCATCGACGACTTTTGTGCCATCGAAGTCGAGGTCAGTGGCGATTAGATCCGACATGAAAATTCTCCTAGTTAACTCTCGCTCCATGCGCGATGTTGTGCGTGAAAAATTGGTAGCAGTGGCGCCCTAAGCGGTCTGGCTCGTCGTAGTGAACCATGTGACCGGATTGTTCGAACCATTGGTGCTCGGCGCTGGGGAATTCGTCTACACGCTGCTCCATCTCACCGGCAGCAAAGCGCCCGTCGAAGTTTTCATCGCTCATCTCGCGGCCCCAGTATTCGAAGGAGAGGGCACCGCTCACGAGGCATACCGGGGCCTTGATGTTGCGCCAAAATTTCGCGTCGTTGGCCCGGGAAGCGCCAACGAACACGCTGCTGGCTCGGGAATCGAAGGCCCAGGCATAGCCGCTGTCACCTGCCTTGATAAGGTGCGGGGCCAGTTGCGCTGCGCTGGCCGGATCAAGCCGGGGGTTGTTGCGAAGCAGACGTTGGGCGGCGTCGTCGGCGTTTTGTATGGGCCGACTTCTGGCCGGCTGCTGGCGCAGCCGATTCAAAATCATGAACTGCAGGGCCTGCATTTCCGCGGGCTCATCGGCCTCCTGTGCGCGATGGGGCGGGCCAAGGCCCTCAATAATGCTCACGGCGGCCACGCCTTTGGGAAAAATTGCCGCGTATTTGCTCACAATATGACCGCCAAGACTGTGCCCAAACAATCCAATGGTCGGCCCCGCCAAGCTGTGAATAACCTCGTAAAGGTCCTGCACAAAATCGAATACACCGTAGGCATCGCTGTGGGCGCTGGCGCCGTGTCCGCGCAGTTCGGGCAGCAAGACGTGAAAACTCTGGGCCAGCACCCGGGCTATGGGTAACAAACCATGGGCACTGTCGCGCAAGCCGTGGAGCATGACGATGCTTGCCTGTGCCCGTTTTTCCGGGGCCAGCTCCAGCACGTTTAGCTTAATGCGATTACTCATCACCGTGTGTTCGGTAACGGCCATGGATAAATCCAATGCCTTACTGGAGCTCATAGATCAGCCTTTTTGTGCGGTTCTTGTTTGGTTTTCGGCAGGCTTTACTTCACCGAGACGCGGCTGAAGTTGGGTGGCCGTTTCTCGATAAAGGATCGCACGCCTTCGCGAAAATCGTCCTTGGTTAGGCTTTGAGCCATCCACTCGTTGGTTTCAGTCATGGCCTCGGCTAATGGCAGGTTGAGGTGACGGTAAACCTGGGCCTTCATCACCTGCAGTGAGACCGGGGCGCTGTTCGCAGCCAAGTTGCGGATGTAGTCCTGGGCGGTCTCCAGAGCCTCTCCGGTATCCACGAGCCGCTCAGCTAAACCAATTTCTTTGGCCTCCTCGCCATTGAATTTGCGAGCACTCCAGAGCAAGTCCAAGGCGTTGCCCGAGCCGATGAGTCGGGGCAGCGTCCAGCTAACGCCGTGTTCTGCAATTAAGCCGCGTTGGGAAAATGCGGTACTGAACTTTGCCTGCCGTTCCACCACGCGCAGATCGGCAAGGGTGGCGATTGCAAAACCCAGCCCGGCGCAGGCGCCATTGATGGCGGCGATAATGGGTTTGCGTACGGACATGAGGTAGGTATAGGCGATGCGAAAATTCTCACCCAAGTCAGGGTCGCCAGGCTCTGCTTGCAGATCGGAAAGGTCGTCCTGGGCTCGGCCTTCGCCGCTGCTCATGGAGTTCAAAGCATTCATGTCCATGCCTGGGCAGAAGCCGCGGCCAGCGCCGGTGAGCACGATGCCCACCACGGCTGGGTCTTGCTCTGCAGCGGCCACCGCGTGGCGAATCTCAGCCAGCATGCGAACCGTCAGCGCATTCATGGCCTCAGGCCGGTTCATGGTGATGGTGGCGACGGGCTCGGCAACGTCGTAGATGATTTCTTGGTAGGCAGTGTGAGTCATGTTCCATATCTCCCCTGGTAATGCTCGTAAACCTGAGGTGCAGATTACCGTTGACTCTATCCTGCTGCCAAGGGCGTTCCCGAACGAAAGGCGCGAAAGAATCGCACGTCCTTGAACTCATCGAACTCGCCAAGATTCGGATAAGTCAGAGCCTCGGACTGATGGAAGAGCTGAAAATCCGCATCGTCGATTTGGCTGATGCGAGAGTCGGCAACAATGGTTTGTTGCGCTAAGCCCTTTACCCACTGCAGTAACGGGTAGTTGCTGCGGTCGTAAAGCACGTCGGCCATCAGCACCAGATCAAAGTCCGCGGTAAGGTCGGCGGCGTCTTGGACATACTCCAGTTCGGTACCGTTGAGCTGCGCATTCGTCTGGGTAATCAGCAGTGCGTCGTCGTCGTTGTCACAGGCGACGACCTGTGCAGCGCCGGCAAGTTTGGCGGCGATGGCCCCAATCCCGCAGCCGCAGCCCACGTCTACTACGCGCTTGTCCGCTACAACGCCCGGGTTTTGGAACAGCCAGCGGGCAAGGGCTAAGCCGCTGCCCCAACAAAACGCCCAATAGGCGGGTTTCGCGATGACCGCATGCATTACGTCGGCGGGCAGGGGCCCGGTTTGGTAGTCAGCGTTGATCAGCGCCAGCTGGATTTGCTCGACCCTAGGCAGCCGCGTGATTTCGAGTTTCGCGTCGGGCAGCGTGCGGCGAAGCGCGGCGAGACTTTGGTTCATGGTTGTTTGCATCGCCCTATGTTAACCCGGGAGTCGTGCCTCGTTATCTGCTAGGTGGCGGCAGTAAGGTTAGTCGCCGGGAGCGATTGGGCACCGCGGCAAAGGATGATTTGTTGATGGGCAACTAGTTTTGCCGAGGCAAAGACCGTAATCTCGCCCCATCGAAAAATGAGTCCAAGCCGGGGAGCAGGTATGAGCAGTTCAGATCAAACAACGTCGCAGGGTGGGGACCGCAGTGGTGCCGAGAGTTTGGTGCAGACATTTGTGGACGCCGGGGTGAACGTTTGCTTCGCCAACCCAGGCACGTCAGAGATGCACTTTGTGGCCGCCTTAGACAGCAATCCGGAAATGCGCTGCGTGTTGGGTCTGTTCGAAGGAGTGGTTACTGGCGCTGCAGACGGCTACGCGCGAATGACCGGCATGCCAGCAGCGACCTTAACTCACCTTGGTCCCGGGCTGGGTAATGGATTGGCGAATATTCACAACGCCAAAAAAGCACGAACGCCCATGGTGAACGTCATTGGCGACCACGCCACTTTCCACCGCAAATACGACGCTCCGTTAACCTCCGACGTGGAGGGGGTCGCCCGGCCTATGAGCCACTGGGTAAAGGTATCCCAGAGTGCGGATGATGTGGCCAAGGATGGTGCTGAGGCTGTTCAGGCTGCCCTGGCCCCGCCAGGTCAAGTTGCGAGCTTAATATTGCCCGCGGATACCGCCTGGAATCGCACCGAGGCAAGCGCCGCGCCTCTGCCACGTTTGCAGCCCAATCCGGTGAACGCGGACCAGGTAGAGGAAGTGGCCAAGGTGCTCAAGTCTGGGGAATCCTGCGTGCTGTTGATCAACGGAATTCTCACCGAAGAGCGGCTGGCCATGGCCAACAAAGTGGCTCAGGCAACCGGGGCTCGGGTTATCAGTGATACCTTTGTTTCGCGAATTCAGCGCGGTGCCGGGCGCGCAGAAGCTTTGCGCTTGCCGTACTTTGGAGAGCAGGCTGCCGAGGTGCTGGCGGGCACCAAGCACTTAATTTTGATCAGTACTCAGCCTCCGATCACGTTTTTTGCTTACCCAGAAAAACCCAACTGGCTGACCCCGGAGGGCTGCGAACTGCACACGTTGGTGGAGCGCGATGGGGATATTGATGGCTCATTGCAGGCTTTGGTTGACGTGCTGGGTGTGAGCCAGCAAGTGATTGAGACCACGCCGCTGGTCCGGCCAGATCGTCCCACTGGCGACCTCACGCCCAAAGCCTTAGGCACGTCGTTGGCCCATTATTTCCCGGACAACGCGATTTTGGTGGATGAGGGCGGCACCACCGGCGGTCCTGTGGCCATGGTTACCCAAACCTGTGCCCCCCACGATTACTTAATGCTCACCGGCGGTTCCATTGGTTATGGCATGCCGGCAGCGACGGGTGCCGCTGTGGCCTGCCCAGACCGGCAGGTGATTAACTTGCAGGGTGACGGGGCGGGTATGTATACCCTGCAGGCTCTGTGGACCCAGGCCAGAGAAAATCTGAACGTGACCACCATTGTTCTTGCCAACCGTAAGTACGCCATTTTGCAGATTGAATTTGGGCGCGTTGGCGCTCACAACCCCGGGCCCAAAGCCATGAGCATGCTGGACCTATCCAATCCGGACTTGAACTGGGTGGCGCTAGCAGAAGGCATGGGCGTGCCGGCGTGGCGAGCAACCACCCTGGAGGAGTTCAATACGGCGCTGGCAGCGTCGTTGAGCACCCCTGGGCCTTCATTGATCGAAGCCGTCGTTTAGAACACGAGGGCGATAATCACGGCGGTATTGGGGAACGTTTCCGGTGCGCAGAAACATAGAGCTTGGTGGGATTGGCCTACTGGTACTTGCCCTTGGGTGGTCCCAAAGCGTCCTTGCCGAGCGGATTGAGTTGCGTCAGGAGGTTGAGTTCAAGTGGCAGACCTTCACCGTGGCCACCATGGAGTTTGCCGTATCTATTCCGGCGACGAATGAAGGTATCGCTGCTCCTGCAGACGCAGGCGCATCAGACTCCCAGATCAGAATCATTGGTAAAACCAAGGGTCCGCTGCGGTGGATGCAAGATTATCAGGCAACAGTAGAGTATGTGCGCTCAAAGGATATCGGTGCGGGCAGTGCCTTTCGTTTGCAGGGCACGGACAATGGCGACCCGGAACAACGAGCCATACGGTTCTTTCCGGACCAACTGCCCGCTGTAGAGATTTTCAACGATTCCACCGCCGCGGAACCCCTCATTCCCAGTGAAGAATGGGCGGGCAACACGGAAAATCCCCTGGCGGTTTTCGCGGCGATTTTGCAGTCGGCGGTACAAGGGCGCTCTTGCGCCTACGATACCTGGGGCTTTGACGGTAAACGCCGATATCGGCTGCAGGCCACAGACCGCAGGGCTGAGGCTGGTGCGCTGCAGGGTGTAAGTGAGCCCGAGGCCTCAGCCCAAGTCACCAGCGATACCCCTCGTCCCTATCAATGCGCTCTGACGCTATACGCCCAAGGCCGTCAAACCGCAGGCAACCCAGAGCACCGTGATGTCCCGGGTTGGAAGAGTCGCTTCGCCAGCCTGTGGCCGTTTTCCGATACCGACCGTGAAATTGTTTTCCATCTCGGCGTGAGCAGGAGTCTCGGTGGCGAACCGAGCGCAGTAACGCTGCAGAAAATTGTCATCCCCACCAGTATCGGCGCCATTGTCGCCAAGGCTCCCTAACGAGGCAGCTAGCCAGCCAGCGGTAAGGTGCTGCGGCATTGGAGCTACCGGTTGCTTTTGCGGCGAAGCCGCTGCGGTGGATAACCGTGGACTCAAAGGTTACCATCGCGATATGAACAATCATGCACAAACAGCATTAATGTCCCGCATTATCAAGAAGCGTCACATGCTCGCTGGCTTGATAAAAAGAGCCGTAAAATCAACGTCTGTATGCCTAGTGGCATTTTTGTGTGCTGGGAACAGTGTGTCCGGGGTAACCCTGAACAATCCGAATAAGGATTTGTCTGGTGACGCCACTGAGCAGGGTATTCCATTGGTGACGATTGCAGCCGTGGGGCTTTTTGGCGCATTGCTCGCTGGTATTGATAGTGACCAAGAAGACGTCGCAGTGGCAGCCCAGGCTAGTGGCCCCAAAAACGTGGAGGCTGGCCGAATCGCTGACTCTGAGAATGCGAGTGCTTTCACGTCTACCACAGTTAGCGCAGGTTATGAGTGATAGAGGTATGTGAACCAGGTAAAAAGCCCGCAGCAAGCGGGTTTTTTGTTATTGGGGGCTTGCTGTGCGTCACAGCAAGACCATCGAGCAAGAGCATTGAACAAGAGCATCAAATGAGATGCTTATAACGAAAACAAGGGCAAAGCGGTGTTAACGAAAACTCTTGTTGTAAAGAAGTCGCCGCAGGGCCCGGGCCATCACCGAGATTTCTATCGCTGCGGTAACTGGTAGTTCCCTCGGCGCTTTGTCAGGTATCATTCGCAGCCGAGAGCCGACAGAGCGGCCTTTTTAGAAAACGACTTTTTCGTCAACGATTTTGACAGAACGATAGGGGCCTGTCTGGCAGTTGCGAAAGGCGGAAAAAAGCTCGGGGCGTTGGCCCTGGAACTCATGAGTCGCTCGGACGCGACGTGGGCAACCCAGATCGCAATAAGAAAGGGAAAAGAGTGCGGATGTTTTGTTTAAATTCAATTAGCGGTCGCACTCTGCGAATCGGCCTGCTTCTGTTTGCGCTCTTCGCCAATGGGGCAACGGTTACTGCTGCGATCCCCAATATCCCCCCCCAATTGCTGGCTCAACTCAAGAACCTGTCGCCTTCCCAGCAGGCGGCGATTGCACGCCAGTACGGTATCGAGATACCTGGCCTTGGCGGCGCTCTGGGCGGTTTGGATCAAAACTCAACGTTAGGAGAGCCTGGCGATGAAATTGACGTGGCAGAGCGGGTTCAGCGTATGCAGCTTGAACAGGAAATCCGAGCAGCACTCGCTGAAGAAGAAGGCAAAGAGCTGGAGGAAGAGCTGGAGCGGTTCGGTTTAGGTCTGTTCGATCGCGACGTTAGCACTTTTGCGCCAGTGGACGATATGCCTGCGCCTGACAGCTATCGAGTTGGGCCGGGAGACAGCATCAACCTCTACATGTTCGGCAATGAAGAAACAGATCTGACATTGACGGTTTCACGCGAAGGCCAGCTCTTGCTACCCAGATTAGGCCCCCTATCCGTCGCCGGATTGACCTTTGCTGAAGTAAAAAAGCTGATTGAGAATCGGGTGGCTTCCCAGCTGGTGGGAACCGATGTTGTGGTTAGCATGGGCAAACTTCGAGCCATGGACGTTTTTCTTGCCGGCGATGTGTTCGCACCGGGAAGCTATTCGGTCTCTGGGCTAGCCACAGTGCTGCAGGCCTTGTACGCGGGCGGAGGTATCAGCGAGATTGGCAGCCTAAGAGATATTCAGGTGAAGCGCCGGGGAGAGGTGGTTGGCCGTTTAGATGCCTACGATATTTTGCTGCGAGGGGACACCTCAGGCGATATGCGTCTGGCCTCGGGAGACACGGTATTTGTACCAACGGTGAGTCGCCTGGTGACCATCGACGGCGAAGTTAAGCGCCCTGGCATCTATGAAGTCCTTGGTAGCGATACCCTAGGCGACGCACTGAAAATGGCTGGCGGGTTGACGGCATCCAGCTACAAGCAGTCGGCGTCCATAGAGCGGCGTCTGGCTGAGCAATCTCAGGTTGTTCGTGTGCAGGTGAATCTGACAAATCCCGATGATTTGCAAGGAAGCCTGTACGACGGGGACAGTCTTTTCGTGGCGCCGATTAAAAATGAGATTGCCAATGAAATACTTCTTCGCGGAGCAGTAGCGCGCCCGGGTGGGTACGCGTGGGAGCCCAACCTGCGGGTGTCCGATCTGCTTGGCAGTATCGACGACGATTTGCTTGCAGAGACAGATTTGTCCACCGGCCTGGTGGTGCGGCGAACGGGCCAAGGACTGGCCATTGAAGTTTTGGGGTTGAATCTGGGCGAGGCCGTTGCAAGCCCTGGTTCCGATTATGATCTAGCGCTGCAGCCCTGGGATGAGGTGCTGGTTTTTGCGCTGCCTTATCTGAATCAGAGCTATCAAGATCTGCTTGCCGCCAAAGAAGATCTGGATGATGAACAGACGACGATGCGATCGCTGGAGGCTCTGGAGTTTGGTTCGGAAAACGGGCTTGAGAAGCAATTTGCGCAATTCGACGCGCTAAAGCAAGAACGGCGCGAAGCAGAAGAGCGCGAAAAGGAAGAGGGGGATAATGAAGAAGACCGATTTGAGGATCGCTCGGATCTAATCGAAGAAGTGGTGTTCCGATTACAGGCCCAAGCCAAGCAGCCATCCACGACCAATATCGTTGAGATCAGCGGCGACGTGCGATTGCCAGGCCAATACCCGCTGTTGGCGGACCGACGACTCGATACCTTAATTGCACTAGCAGGTGGCTTTGAACGATCGGCTTATTTGGAGTCGGCGGAAGTCAGTCGCTTGAGTTTCACCCCTGAAGGTGGCGTTCGGATTGGAACCTTTAAGACCCCATTGAATGACCGAGCGGAGGCTGGATTCGAGCTTAAACCTCTCGATCAGGTGCGAATTAGCCAGATCCCGAACTGGTCCTACGGCAATGCAGTAGACGTTACAGGTGCTGTTGCCTTTCCTGGCACGTTCCCCATCGAGCCCGGCGAGATGCTCTCCAGCGTGTTGGCGAGAGCCGGCGGTGTGCTGCCAAAAGGTTTCCCCCAAGGCGCTGTGCTCATCAAGGTAGAAGCTAAGAAGCGGGAAAAAGAGCAGATAGAACGCCTGATTGCGTCGATTCAGCGCAACGCGGTAGCCCAAAGCCAGACTCGAGAGAACGACGATGTGGTTAGCGGCGGCACGAATATTGAGAAGGAAACGGAGTTTTTGCAGACCGTACTGGACAGTGAGGCAAGTGGCCGGGTTGTGATCGACCTTGAAGCCATTTTAGCCGGCGACTCAACCGCGGACATTCAGCTGGAAGCCGGGGATAGCCTGCACGTTCCAGAGTTCAATAACACGATATCGGTGATTGGCGAGGTGCGACAGCCCGGAGCCTTTAAATACCAGGAAGAACTGAAGATAACCGATTATGTTGACTTTGCCGCAGGGACCAGCGTGCGGGCGGACAACGATGAGATCTACGTTGTGCGCGCTAACGGCAGCGTTGAGCGGGTGCAGGGGCGCACGCCGCTGCTGTCATTTTCTCGTAGCAATGCCAGTGAGCTTCGACCCGGAGACACCATTATCGTGCCGGTGAATGAGGAGTACCAACCAGTGCTTGCTCGCTATAAAGAGATCTCCACGGTGGTGTTTCAAAGCATAGCGTCACTCTATCCATTGTTCAGGCTTTAGAGGATCTCAATGGAAAGCAATTCGCCAATCGTCGATTCAGAGAGTTTCGACGACGAAATAGACCTCAGAGAGCTGTTTTCGGTCCTGTGGGAAGGGCGGCTGCAAATTGTGGCCAGCGTGGTGGTCGCGGCTCTCGTTTCAGTGTCCATAGCCCTTTACTTACCAAATAAGTACACGGCCGAGGCGGTGCTGGCCCCGCGCAGTTCCAGCGGCGGTGGTGGATTAGGCCAGCTGGCGTCCCAATACGGTGGCCTTGCCAGTTTGGCTGGGATTAACCTGGGCAGCTTAGGGGAAAACGACTCTTCTGCGATTGCCAAAGAAATGCTCAAGACCCGAGACTTCTTCAGCGCCCACCTCTACGACGAAGTGCTAGTTAATCTGATGGCCGCTGAGGGCTGGGATCGAGCCAGTAATTCAGTAGAAATCGACGACTCTATTTATGACCTAAAAACGCAAACTTGGGTGCGCGAGGTCGGCCCCGCGTTTCAGGTTAAGCCCAGTGCCCAAGAAGCACACGAGGTGTTTTTAAAGGGTTTTCTGAACGTCAGCGAAGACAAGCAGAGCGGTTTTGTGACGGTGTCGGTAACTCATTATTCACCCTCCGTGGCACGAGATTGGGTGAATCTGTTGGTCAACGGCATCAACGAAGCCGTTCGCGACAGGGACGTGCGAGAAGCGGAAAGCTCCATTGAATTTCTAAACGAACAGAGCATGAAGACCAACCTAG
>JAYOBI010000002.1:0-174479 GCA_038104735.1 Gammaproteobacteria bacterium
GGAGAGAGAGGGATTACTCAACAACGCCTTATGGCGTTGTTTCGCCCTCCGGGCTACGCGCAACGCTGCGCTTGCGCTTGTTTGTCGCGTCGTTTTGCCAACGACGCTCGGATCGAACCCAGAGCTCGAACCAAGGCCGCACTGTCCGCATATAAAAAAGGAGCCTACAGGCCCCTTTTTTTATATGGCGGAGAGAGAGGGATTCGAACCCTCGATAGGGGATTAACCTATACTCCCTTAGCAGGGGAGCGCCTTCAGCCACTCGGCCACCTCTCCGGTGGGCGCATTGTATCCCACTCCTTAGGGGTTTTGTCGATAGATGTTGACCGCAGCTGGGGAATTAACCTGAAAAGCGAAACGATGCATGAACATTGATCAGTGCGGCCAATTTTGGCCCACGATTTATGCGCGCATTCAGGGTTAGTCCTGCAGGCTTATCATCAAATCCGGCCTGTCCGTAAAAACCCCGGCAGCACCCCAGTCCTTCAACTGCTGTGCCTGTTCAGGTTCGTTCACTGTGTAGACCAGCACCGCAAACCCCGCTTGCTTACAGTTGGCGATCAAGTCTTTGCTCACCAGGGAGCGACTCACGTTAATGCTGACAGCGCCCAGTCGTCGGGCGGTATCAAGAAGCTTGCTTGAGGGGCGATGAAACAGTGGTGCCACCGGGCAGGTCGGGGCAAGGGCACGAAACCGGGTTAGCTCGTCGTGATTGAAAGACGAGACCAGGACCATGAGGTTGGGTCTTGCTTTGAGCAAGGCTGCGGTGGGGGTCGCTGTGGCGGGGCCCTTAAGCTCGATGTTCAGTAGCGTTTCCGGTGATCGATCCAGGGCGACTAGAACGTCGGTTAGCAGCGGTACGCCCCAACCATTGCCGGCGTCCATGGCCCGTAATTCTGCCACGGTGAAGTCGGCGACTAGGCCGCGTGAGTTTGTTGTGCGGTCTACTTTGGCGTCGTGAATTACGCAAAGCTGGGTCTGCCCGCTAGCGTCTTTGACGCAATGCACGTCCAATTCGATGCCGCGACAACCAATGGCCAAGGCACGCTCAAAGCCAGGCAGGGTGTTCTCGGGTAACAGCCCGGCGGCACCGCGGTGCCCAAAAACAGCAAAACCCGAGAACAGGGAGTGACGAGTATTCATGTGTAACTTGCATGGAGCCCTAGGACCGACAGCGCTAGACTAGCGCCTATGAGTTATGAAGTTCTAGCGCGAAAGCTCCGACCGACCGGGTTTGCCTCCTTGGTAGGACAGGATCATGTGGTTCGAGCACTGACCCACGCGCTGGATCATGATCGGCTGCATCACGCCTATCTTTTCACAGGCACGCGAGGCGTCGGCAAAACCACCATTGCGCGAATTCTGGCCAAAAGCCTGAACTGCGAGCAGGGGGTCAGCGCCAATCCATGCGGCGAATGTTCCGTTTGTACGGAAGTCAACGAGAACCGCTTTATCGATTTGATCGAAGTTGATGCGGCATCGCGAACCGGCGTGGACGATACCCGGGAGCTGCTGGAAAATGCCCAGTACATGCCCACCCGTGGACGCTACAAGGTCTACTTGATTGACGAAGTCCACATGCTCTCCATCGCCAGCTTCAATGCGCTGTTGAAGACGCTAGAAGAACCGCCAGAACACGTAAAGTTTTTACTAGCCACTACAGACCCAAAAAAAGTGCCGGTCACGGTGCTGTCTCGCTGTCTGCAATTCCAGTTGAAAAACATTTCTTCTCAAATCATCGCGGATTACATCACTGACGTGCTGCAGGAGGAGGGGCTGAACTTCGAGCCGCCGGCCCTGGAAGTCATCGCCCGCTCGGCCCAAGGAAGTATGCGGGATGCGTTGAGTTTGACGGATCAAGCCATCGCTTTCGGTCAAGGAGCTCTCACTCAGGCCGACGTAACAGAAATGTTGGGCGTAGTGGGGCGAAATGAAGTTGATGCGCTAATGGCGGCGCTGGATGCCGGCGACGCTTCTGCATTGTTGGCACTCAGCGCCGAGCTTGCTGAGCGCAATGCGGATTTTGCCGATGTGCTCAGAGGCTTGATGGAGGCCCTGCATCGCGCCTCTGTAGCGATCGCCACCCAACAGGCCCAAGGCCCGTTTTTATCGGACGAGCTTCAGCTTTACTACCAAATCGCACTAGTGGGCCTGCGAGATCTGCCCAATGCTCCGGACCCCCGCAGCGGTTTCGAGATGACACTGCTGCGTATGCTGGCATTCACCCCCGAGCGCAACAGTCACGTAGCACCACGAATCCCGGGGTCCCACACCGGCGGTGCCGAGCCCACTGGAGGCGTAGCCGAAGGGAATGCAGCACAAGCAGACAGTAAGACCATGGCGCAAACTATTGCCAGCACATCAGCTGAATCTGCAGAGGCGGCTGTGCAAACTACGGTGGAAGCCCAGGCAGAAGCAGCGGGATCCCAGGACGAATTAAAAGAAGTGGGTAAAACAGAGGCCCAGGCAAAGATAAATGAGCCCGAAAAAGCCAATCCTCTGACCGCAACCGACACGCCGCTACCTGCTGTCGCGGTACCCGGGCAAAGCGACACACCAGTACATCCGGTGGATAAACAGCCGGAGCCTCAGCCCGAAGCTCAAGCCGAAAGTGCGCCTGATGCGGCAAAGATTGAGAGCCCCGATGCAGCGGCGCGCTGGTACGACCTGGTGGCCCAGCTGGGGATAGGCGGGGTGGCGAAGATGATCGCCGAGCATTCGGTCCCAGAGGTGTTGAATCAAACCCAGGCCCAGCTCGTGCTCAGTGGCGAGCACGATACGTTGTTGAGTGACGCCCAGGTTGCGAACTTGAGCCGAGCCATAGAAGAGTGTCTAGGCCAGCCCATGCAGGTAACTGTCCGCGTCGGCACGCCGGAGGTCGAAACGCCGGCCCAACGGCGAGCGCGATTGCTGAGTGAGCGGCAGGCTACGGCAGAGCAGTCCATGCGGCAGGATGCGACGGTACAGTCCTTGCTGGCAGAATTTGACGCCACCATTGACGAAGTGCGTTTGCATTGAGCGAGCTTGGCACGTCAGCAGAAAGGAAAAACTCCCCATGAAAGACTTTGGTGACATAATGAAACAAGCCCAGCAATTGCAGTCGCAAATGCAGGACGCCCAGGCAGAAATCGCGCAAATGCAAATCCAGGGCGAAAGCGGGGCCGGTCTGGTGAAGGTCACCATGAACGGTCGCCACGAAGTCAGCCGGGTGGAAATTGACCCCAGCATTCTTGCAGAGGAAAAAAGCGTGCTAGAGGATTTATTGGCTGCCGCCTGTAACGATACTGTGCGCCGAGTAGAAAAGGCTCAAGCAGAAAAAATGCAGTCCTTTGGTGGGGATATGTTGGCCGGCCTGAATCTACCCTTTGGGAAGATGCCTTTTTAATGGCGTTAATTGACGATCTCATCCAAGCCCTGCAAGTGCTGCCAGGCGTCGGGCCCAAGAGCGCCCAACGCATGGCGTTAACCCTGCTGCAGCGCAACCGCAGCGGCGGTACTCACTTGGGTGCGGTCTTGCGCCAAGCCATGGAAGAAGTTCGACGCTGCGGTATCTGCCAAAACCTCACCGAGACGCCCGTGTGCCGGCTGTGTGGCGACAGTAAACGCGATTCGACTTTACTTTGCGTTGTGGAGTCACCAGCAGACGTTTTGGCTATCGAACAAGCTGGCGGCTTCAGGGGGTATTACTTCGTGCTGCACGGTCGCCTGTCCCCTATTGACGGCATTGGGCCGGAAGAATTGGGGCTGGACAAGCTGCAGGCGCGCATCAAGGAAGTGCAGCCAGAAGAATTAATATTGGCCACTAACCCTACTGTAGAAGGTGAGGCCACGGCGCATTTTATTGGTCGTATGGTTGCTGCAGACGTTACACACATCAGCCGCATTGCCCATGGCGTACCCTTAGGCGGCGAAATCGAATACACCGATGGAGGAACACTGACCCATGCCATTCAGGGACGAAGAAACGTCAGTCTTTTGGATTGAAAGCAATCAGGAGTTGGCTGACGCGGTCTCGACTTGGGAAGAGTGCGTAGGCCTCGATACAGAATTTATCCGTACCGACACCTTTTACCCGATTCCTGGTCTTTATCAGGTTGCCTCGGGCCCGGAGATCTTTTTGCTCGATCCGCTGTCCATCAATAACTGGCAGCCATTTGCGGATTTTCTTGAGAATCCCGACACCGTTAAGGTAATGCACGCCTGTCAGGAAGACCTTGAATTGATTAATCATCATCTAGGCATCAAGCCAGCGCGGATTTTCGATACGCAGTTTGCTCATGCTTTCGTAGGGACAGACTTCAGTCTGAGTTACGCTAATCTGGCTCGCCAGCTGCTGAAGGTCGACGTAGAGAAGCAGGAGACTCGGTCTAATTGGCTGCAGCGTCCGCTCACTGACGAGCAGATCATATATGCGGCAAAGGACGTATTGCACTTAGTGCCCATGTATGAAGCCCTATGCCAAGCGCTGAATGAGTCCGGCCGCATGGCGTGGTTCGAACAAGACATGGCGGTTCGCGGCAAGTACCTTGAGCCTGATCCAAGCGCCTACTATGTTCAGGTGAAAAAAGCTTGGCAGTTATCCCAGCGTGAGCTGGCGCGGCTCCAAGCCTTGTGCCGCTGGCGCGAAAACTCAGCCCGTCATCACGATCTGCCGCGTAACCGTATCGTCTGGGACGACCATTTAATGTCTCTTGCTCTCGAAGCCCAAGCGGGCAAGGAGACGCTGCAACGCCTGCTGCCAAGAAATGTGGAAAAGCGCTACGGCCAAGCATTGCTGGACGCTCACGCCAAGGGTAATCAGGCCCCGTTGCCGGATCTGCTGGCAAAACCACTGACACCGGGACAAACCGCCCGGGTGAAAGCCTTAAGAGCCGTGGCTGCCGAGCACGCTTCCCAGCTAGGGTTTGCAACGGAGCTGTTGGCGCGACGTAAAGACGTTGAACAATGTTTGCGCAGCTACCAAGCCAGAGCAGAACTGTCAGAACACTTCCAAGGTTGGCGTGACGAAATTCTCGGTGATCAGTTCCGGCAAATATTAGCCAGCTAATGGAGTTGGGTCTGGTTTTGGCGATCCCGGTGGACCCAGAGCGCGTATAAAGTTTAAGGAAATCTGCATGCAACGTGACCCCCTAGAGTATCGAGAGGTAGTGGTATACCGCAGTGCTAAGAAGGCAGATACCTACCTGTATCTGCCCGTAGAAAGTGCGCTTTCCGACCTGCCGAGCGAGCTAAACCAATTATTTGGGCGGGCAATTTTCGCCATGGAGTTGGTGATTACACCGCAACTGAAGATGTCGCGATTACAGGCCACCGATGTATTGATTGCCCTGGAGACCCACGGCTACCTGCTGCAGCTACCACCGCCCAGCAACGCCCCGGTGCTGCATGAGCGACTCACCGAATGACGGCTTTTTGGGAAGAGAAAACGCTGGCAGAAATGACTGATGCCGAATGGGAGAGCCTGTGCGATGGCTGCGCGCGCTGCTGCATGGTCAAGCTTCAGGATGAGGATACCGACGAAGTGTTTTACACGTCGATTGTTTGTGATCTGCTAGACCAGCAGAACTGCCGCTGTACCGCTTATCCGCGCCGCCACGAACTGGTGCCCGACTGTGTCGTCTTAACCCATCGCGAGGTTGAAGAATTTCATTGGCTGCCCACCACCTGTGCCTATCGAACTTTGGCAGAGGGGAGACCGTTGGCCTGGTGGCACCCGCTGGTGAGCGGGTCCACGGCAACAGTGCACGCGGCTGAGATTTCTGTGCAGGGCAAGGTGATGGCCCGGTCGGAGGTCGATGAGGAACAGGAACAGGACATGATCATTCGCTGGGTAGAAATGTAGTGTTGCTAGGCACACTGGGAAGTGATGGATACCATGGGGCACAAGTTGTAGAGCCTCGACAAGGTAGATAACGACGATGATCGAATTCACCGAAACCTACTCGCTGCCATGGCTGGTGATCGCTGCCGCCGCCCTAATAGGGGCACTGTGTTTGAACAATTTGCTGGCGAAGATCGGCGGTAATGTCAGCGTGCTCGGTCGCAGTTTACGGTGGGCGGTTGTCATCACGGTGGTGGCGGCATTTACGCTGCCTGCGCCGGTGCCAGGTGCTGATGGGGTCTATGCTCCAGCCTTTATTGTGCTGCTTTTTGAGACCGTATTTCAGGCGCAAGGTGCTCCAGAGAGCGCTCGCCGAGTCTTGCTCAGTGGTCTGCTATTAACGTTTGTTGGTTCGCTGTTATTTTTCGCCTTAGCCCAATTGCCTTTGCGCCGACAAAGGTCTGCAGAGTCAGGGAAGTAGGCCGAGACTTTCGTTCCAAGCTAAGCGGGGACGATGGCGATGACGCAGTTCGCGCGACGTCAGGCAGTACCTAGATCCCTAAATGCAAGCAAAAGGTGCCTTGCACGTTCTGCGCTCGCTCCTTTAAAGTAAGGCGGCATCGGGCAAGCGAAGGCGACTGCCCGGACAAGGATTTCAGTCCGAACTATTCAACCAGAATTGCTCAAACTGAAATGTTCAATCTGAAATGTTCAACTAGGGTTCAGCATAAAACGTTCTACCGGCGCAGCCCCACTGAGTGGTGGCGATTTTGGATTGACGACGCATGCTGAATAAGCGCTAACCCCAATCGGGGCTCGGCACGCCCACCAAGCCAAAATGGAAAAGAGAGCTCTGCATGATTTTTGAAAGTACTGATTCCTATATTTCCACCGACGAACTGAGCATGGCGGTCGATGCCGCTGTGCGCCTGGAGCGTCCGCTGCTAATTAAGGGTGAGCCTGGCACCGGAAAAACCATGTTGGCCATTGAGGTGGCGAAGTCGTTGGGGATGCCGCTGCTGGAATGGCACATTAAGTCCACCACCAAAGCAGTCAATGGCCTTTATGAGTACGACGCCGTGTCGCGCTTGCGAGACTCTCAGCTTGGTGATGATCGGGTAAACGACATCAGCAACTACATCAAAAAGGGTAAGCTCTGGGAGGCTTTCGAGGCTGAAGAGCGAGTCGTGCTGCTGATCGACGAAATCGATAAAGCCGACATCGAATTTCCGAACGATCTGCTTCAGGAAATCGATCGCATGGAGTTCTACGTTTACGAGTTAGGGAAAACGATCAAGGCGAAACATCGCCCCATCGTAATCATCACCTCTAACAATGAAAAAGAACTGCCAGACGCGTTCCTGCGCCGGTGCTTTTTCCACTTTATTAACTTCCCAGACCGGGAAACCATGCAGCAGATTGTGGATGTTCACTTCCCGTCGGTGAAACAGGATCTGGTAAAAGAAGCCATGGAGATTTTCTTCGACGTTCGCAAAGTGCCGGGACTGAAGAAGAAGCCGTCGACCTCAGAGCTTATCGATTGGCTGAAGCTGTTGATGGCGGACGATATCCCTGACGAGATTCTGACCAATCGGGATGCCAGCAAGGCAATACCACCTTTGTATGGAGCCCTGGTGAAAAACGAGCAGGACGTCCATCTGTTGGAACGCCTGGCCTTTATGAACCGCCGTGATAGTCGAGGCTAAATCGTGCTGATCAATTTTTTCTTTACGCTGCGCAAGTACAAGGTCCCGGTAACCATACGGGAACTGCTGGACCTGTTGTTGGGGCTAAGACACCAATTGGTGTACGCGAATCTGGACGATTTTTATCTGCTCAGTCGTACCGCCCTGGTCAAGGATGAAAAAAACTACGACAAGTTTGACCGAGCGTTTAGCGCCTACTTCAAGGGCCTGGAGGATCTTCACGGCCTGTTAGAGAGCTTAATTCCCGATGAGTGGCTGCGGCATGAGTTTGAAAAATCATTATCGCCAGAAGATCTCAAGGAGATTGAGGGGCTGGGTGGCCTAGAGAAACTCATCGAGGCCTTTAAAAAAGCCAAGGAAGAGGCCGAGGCCAAAGCCGGTGAAGAGGGTAAAGACGGCGATGAAGGCAATGCCGACCAGCAGGGCCAAAGCGGACCAGGTGGTGTGGGCCGAGGCAAGAAAAAGAAAGCGAAGAAGGTGTGGGACGAGCGCCAATACAAGAACCTAGACGATTCCGTTGAACTTGGTACGCGTAACATCAAGATGGCGTTGCGCCGGTTGCGGAAGTTCGCGCGCACAGGTTCCGAAGAGGAATTGGACATAGATCACACCATTCGGTCGACCGCTCATAACGGCGGCATGCTGGATATCAAGATGCGCCCCGAGCGCCGCAACACCGTCAAAGTGCTGCTGTTCTTAGACATTGGCGGGTCCATGGACTCGCACGTAAAGGTTTGCGAGGAGCTGTTTTCCGCAAGCCGCACTGAGTTTAAGCACATGGAGAGTTTTTATTTCCACAACTTCATCTACGAGTCCGTCTGGAAAGATAACCGACGTCGCATGAGCGAGCGTTTGTCGACGTTGGATATCCTGAACAAATACAGTCACGACTACAAAGTCGTCTTCGTTGGTGACGCTACCATGGCACCTTACGAGATTACCCATGCCGGAGGCAGTGTGGAGCACTGGAACGAAGAGCCTGGTGCCGCGTGGATGGAACGGTTTGGGGAGATCTATGACAAGGTGATATGGCTAAATCCAACGCCTCAGGAAACCTGGGAGTATTCTTCCTCGGTGATGATGACCCAGGATTTAGTCGGCGGAAATATGTATCCGCTCACCATTAAAGGACTGGAAGAGGGCATGAGCCAGCTCTCCAAATAGTGTTCAATTCGATCTCTGTTCCTCTGTCGGAGTAACGCAAAAGATCCCATGAATCCCTCCAGAAGCGGCGCGGTCATGCGCCGCGACGCGTTTAAGCTGTCTCGTATGCCCGCGGGAGAAGAAGCTCAGGCCCTAACTCTTAGGTCTCAGGCCCTGCTCGACCGTCGCCAGCAGTCTGTGTCCAAGTTGGCCCTCGATCCTGAGCCCGGACTGCCGGTCAGCGATGCTGCAGATGAAATTCGTCAGTTAGTGCAGCAGCATCAGGTAATCATCGTAGCCGGCGAAACCGGCTCGGGTAAAACCACCCAGCTGCCAAAAATCTGCCTGAGCGCGGGGCTGGGCACTGCGGGCATGATCGGGCATACCCAGCCACGGCGTATCGCTGCACGCACTGTGGCTCAGCGCATTGCCCAAGAAACCGGTGGTGAGCTGGGAGAGCAGGTGGGCTATGCGGTGCGCTTTGCCGACAAAACCCGGGATGAAACCCTAGTAAAGATCATGACGGATGGCCTGCTGTTGGCGGAAATCAGGCAGGATCGTTTTCTGGAAAAGTACGATGCCATCATTGTGGACGAGGCGCACGAGCGCAGCCTAAACATTGATTTTTTGCTGGGTTACCTCAAGCGCCTGATAGTAAAGCGGCCTGACCTTAAGGTGATTATCACCAGCGCTACCATCGATGTGGATCGGTTTGCCGCCTATTTCAACGACGCTCCAGTGGTGACCGTGGGCGGCCGCACCTATCCCGTTCAGGTGGAATATCGTCACGATGTCGAGGAGTCAGAGCTCCAGTTGATCGCCGTACTGGAAGAAATAGACGCCCGGCCGTTAGGCAAGGCCAGGGACGTGCTGATATTTTTTTCCGGCGAGCGGGAGATATTTGATGCGGCACGCCAGCTGCGCAAACACTTTGCCCAGCGTTTTGAGATTTTGCCGCTCTACGCGCGATTGTCTGCTGCGGATCAGCGAAGAATCTTTGGTCCGTCTCAAGCAAGGCGGCGCATCGTGCTCGCTACCAACGTGGCAGAGACGTCGCTGACCGTGCCAAATATTGGCTACGTTGTAGACAGCGGCCTGGCGCGAGTAGCTCGCTACAGCTATCGCTCCAAACTTCAGCGACTGCCCATTGAGCCCATCAGTCAGGCCAGCGCCAACCAGCGCATGGGGCGCTGTGGCCGAGTTGCCCCGGGTATCTGTTATCGCCTCTACGACGAGCAGGATTTTTTATCACGCCCGCTGTTCACTGACGCGGAAATCAGGCGTGTCAATCTGGCCTCGGTGGTGTTGCAGATGCAGGCACTTGGTCTTGGGGATATCAATCGATTCCCCTTTATCGACCCGCCGGAGCCCAAGGCGATAAAAGATGCCATGCGTCTCCTGGAAGAGCTCAGGGCCATAGAAAAAGGACGGCTGACGCCACGGGGCAGGAAGATGTCGCGCATTCCAGTGGACCCTCGGCTGGGGGCCATGCTTATCGCGTCTTCGGAACAAGGGTGTTTGACCGAGATGCTGATTATTGTTTCCGGTCTAGCTGCCCAAGACGTCCGTGAACGGCCAATGGAAAAAGCCCAAGCCGCGGACACGGCTCACGAAATGTTTCTGGACGAGCGCTCGGACTTTATCGCCTACCTTAATTTGTGGCGTTGGATAGACCAACAGCGTTCTCAGTTGACCAACAGCCGTTGGCAGGCTGCACTGCGCAAACGATTCATCAATCCAGTTCGGGTACGAGAGTGGCGTGAGCTGCATCGGCAGATTAAGACGGTATGTCATGAAGTCGGGCTGCGAGGGAACGATGATCCGGCCAACTTTCGTCAGCTGCATGAATCTATTTTAGTTGGCTCCCTCAGTCAGATTGCGCAGCACGAAGGACGCGGTAAATACATGGGGCCGCGAAATCAACGCTTGAGCATCTTCCCAGGCTCCGCATTGGCCAAGCGCACGCCCAAGTGGATTGTCGCATCGGAGATTGTTGAAACCCGACGGGTATTTGCGCGGGGTGTTGCCAGCGTCGAGCGCGGGTGGATCGAAGCACACGCCCAGCACTTGCTGCGTCGTCGTACCAGCGACCCAGTTTGGAGCATGAAACGGGGTGAAGTGGTGGCCTATGAAAGCATTTCGCTGTATGGACTGGTGCTGGCGGAGCGGCGCCCGGTCGCGTACCACCAAATCGACCCAGATTTTTGCCGGGATCAGCTGATTCGAGAAGGCTTGGTTCGGGGTGCACTGCAGGATCCGCCCAAATTTCTGCGCCATAACCTCGCGCTTGCAGCCAAAATCCTGGACGCTGAGGCAAAGGGGCGCAGGCGAGATTTGCTAATTAGCGAAGACGATCTGTATGCCCGCTATGCGGCTTTGGTGCCAAAAAAAGTGTGTCGGGTCAGCGATCTGCGCCAGTGGTTAAAGCGAGCCCACCAGGAAGTGCGCCAAGCGCTTTTTTTCGCTGAGGCGGATTTGTTGCGCAGCGACGACGTTAGATCCACGGAAACCGATTTCCCAGGAGAGCTGGAAGTGAACGGGATGGCCCTGCCACTGAGCTATCGTTTTGCACCGGGCCAGAAAGACGACGGCATAACCGTGACAATTCCATCGGGCCTGCTGCAAAGCGTGAGCCACCAAGCGCTGCAGTGGTCAGTGCCCGGAATGCTGCCGGCGGTACTGGAACAGTGGCTGCGGGCATTGCCAAAGAACAAGCGTAAAGTACTGGCGCCTATGCCAGAAAAAGTAGCAGCCCTAAGCCAGCGATTGTTGCGCGAAGACGTTTATCGTCAGGGGCGAATGCTATCGGTGTTGGCAACGTTGCTAAAGGACCTATATCGAGTGCAGGTGGGCGCTGAAGACTGGGATCAACAGCGCATGCCCGAACACCTGCAAATGTACTGCAGCGTTGTGGATGATGACGGCAAGGTAGTCGCCGCCGGGCGCAACCTGCAGGAATTGAAAGACCGGTTAAAAGACCGAATGAGTAGTGCTGCGGCAGACTTTTCCGAGTACCAAAAAGTCGATATACAGGCCCTGCCAGATTCTATGCCCGAGCACGTGGTCTTGCGCAGTAGTGCTGGCCCGGTAATGGGCTTTCCGGGATTGCGCTATGTGGAACCTGGCGAGGCACCCCATGGCGGTGGCAAAACCCAGGCAGCCAGACAAGTGGACTTGGCGGTATTTACGACGTCACGGGAGCGCGACGCGGCCAATCGTTTTGGCTTTGCCCAGCTGGCTCTGATCAAACTAGGCAAGCCAGCTCAGTTCTTTCGGCGGGAATTAGCCAAACGTAAACAGCTGGGACTGTATTTTGCGTCGATGGGGAACGCTCAAACACTTACAGATCAATGTTTGTTGAGCGTGGCCTGGTATTGCTATTTCGACGGTCAGGCGCTGCCGACAAACAATGCTGAGCTAGATGAGCGCTTGACGGCAAGACGCGGAGAATTGGCAGAAGTATTCCGCTTGACCTTGGACACCTTTGAAGCGGTGTTGAAGCAGCGCTTTGACCTGATTCGCGAACTCGATGATTTGGAGTCACCGGGACTCGTGCCAAGCGTTCAGGATATTCGCGCCCAGCTGGATAGCCTAGTACCTAAAGATGTGTTGGCAATTACCCCCTGGCGCTACCTGCCCAGTTTACCCGTGTATCTCGAAGGGCTTGATTTCCGGCGGCAACAGCTGCGAGGTCATGTGCCTAAAGATCGCGCCTTGATAGCTCAAGTGACGCCGCTGCACGGACGCCTCAAGGCTATCGGAGAGACTGAGCTTTGTGACCCGCAGATCTTGACCGAGCTTCACTATTTCCTCCAAGAGTTGCGGCTCAAATTGTTTGCCGAACCCGTGGCCTTGCGTAAGCGAGTCCAGCCTGCCTTTGTCGGACCAGGCTGGAAAGTCTCCCTGAAACGGGTGGAGGAAAAAATACGCGTTGAGGAACAGCGTGTGGGCTTGGCCTAGAGCCTTGGGTTGGGTGCAATTCCCGATGGCTTGTGTACCTTAGCAATCAGGCGTACTTTTTGCGCCGCGGCAGAACCTACCGCGGCTGCGGAGCACAGGGGTTTTATCCCTGCTGGCGGTTGCCACCAACCATGGGAGTGGTCGTGAAACTTTATTTGTTGGCCCCTGAAGACAACCCGGGAGAGGCTCAGGCGCTATTTGAGGCAGGTGGGTATCGCTGCGAAGTCGTAAGCAGCGCACAGCAACTGCCCGTGCACGACGAGCGTAATGGCTTGCTGGCGGTGATTTGTTTCTCTGCGGATAGCATCCTGGAGTGTCACCATCCTGCGGTGATACCGATTTTGTTCAGTCAACAGCCGTTGACGGTCACGGCAATGCTCGAAGCGCTGGCCAACGGCAGCGTGGACTGTTGGTCTACCGAAATGTCCAGTGCTGACCTGACGGCGCGGGGTGAAGCTCTGATGGCCCGATTGCGGCGAACCCATGCGGCGAGTCTGGAAATAGCCCAAAACGCAAAGGCGGCAGCCCGCTTGTCGGATTTGGAGCAGGAACTCCAAGATGATCAGCGCGCAGGTCAGCAGATTCAGCTTGGGATGCTGCCCAGTCAGCATAAGCAAATGGGTTCGTTTTTATTCTCGCGCTGGGTGCAGCCTTCGCTGATGCTCAGCGGTGATTTTGTCGATTATTTTCCGCTGCGAGAGCGTTACCTTGCCTGTTTTTTAGCCGACGTAGCCGGCCATGGCGCATCATCGGCACTTCTTACCGTAATGCTGAAGAATATTTCCTGGCGCTTACAGCAAAAATTTGGTTTGCCCCAGTTTGAGTCCCCCGGCGACATGTTGGGCTGGATTAACCAGACCCTCATAGCCCAGGGAATTGAAAAACACGTAGCTATGTTCTTGGGCATTATCGATAAGCAAACAAACCTGCTGCACTACAGTATGGCCGCTCACTATCCCCCGGCGCTGATCTTGCCCCCCCAAGGCGAGGTGGTGTCCCTGCAGCAATCTGCTAAGCCTTTGGGGTTATTTCCAGAAGCTGTCTACGGCTCTGATCGGGCGGATTTTCCGCCAGGTAGCACGCTTTTAGTATTTTCTGATGGCGTAATGGACTGCCTGGCGCCAGTTGAATTTGCCGAAAAAGAGGCGACTCTGAAAGATCTCTCGATGACGCTGCGAGAACCCGTAAAGCTCTGGAGTCGCCTATGCGAGTCGTTAAAAAAACTCGACGATGTGAGTTTGCTGGCTGTAAAGCATGAAAGAAGGGCGTAGCATTCCGCCGGTCAAGTCAGGCGTTCTAGGAGGAGATGCGCGTGCAAGGCAGTATTCGTGCAGGCGAGCTTGAGGGAACACATGTGCTGTGTTTTCTTGGCGACGTGCGTGTGGCGTTATGCGCGTCGCTGGAGGCTTACTGTGACCGTATGCTCAAAGATCCGAACTTTCACGCGGTGGTGGTGGACCTTGAGCAAACGGAAAATTTAGACAGCACGGCTCTTGGCTGCCTTGCCCGATTGTCAATCCGAGTAAAGTCTCGATTCCAGCGCGTACCCACACTGATATGTAACTCGCAAAACCTTCGGCGGGTGCTGGAGAGCATGGGCTTTCAGGATGTTTTCATGATCGTTGACCGTCACGCCTATGATGCGATGTCCCTCCCCGCGCTGCCCGAAAGTATCGAACTGCCGGCGGGCGCAGACCTGGCTATTGAGAGCACGCGAGCGCGGGTAATTGCCGCCCACAAACAACTGATGGCCCTCAACGCTACCAACGCAGAAACCTTTAAAGATCTGGTTGCCGCCCTTGAGCAGGAGCAGGCTAGCGCCTCAGGAACGGCGAAAGGCTAGGCTTCGGGCTGAGAATCGACCACATCAGATTTAGCTCGGAGCTTGGCCTCAATAAAGCGAGAGTGACTGACGTACAGCAGATCGGCGACGCGACGAATGGTGTGTTCCTCGAATTGATTCAGGTGATGATCGGCGAGAGCCAGCCGCCATAGCGCGCAGATCACCGCGAAGCGACCTGCTTCATCCAAGTGTTCATTCAAGTAGCTGGTGTAGGGGTGAAGCCCAACGTTTGTTTGCAGTCGCGCCTTAGCATCGTCTATTAATAGCTGGGCTTGTTCGGCATTCACCGGATAAAGATCCGTAAGCAGCGTCGCCACCGCCTCTAGCTCTTGAGTGCTTAGCTCATGATCAGCCCATGAGACTTCCAGCATTAATGAAGCCGCGGCGAGTTCCGGGCGAATTGCCTCAGGCTGATCTGGATCGTCGCTGCTGAATAAGGCTCTTAATTTGGCAAGCACAACATTTCTTCCTTCCCTGCTTCAGCCCGTTAAGCCGAGGGGTTCTAGCGCTTCCGCTACCAGGCTGAGATCGTTTTCTTTGAGTCTTCTTGCATCGCTTAGAATTTGCCGGAAGCGCCGAGCGCCTTGGCGTCCGTTGAACGAGTGCAGAAGGTGTTTGGTCAATGCGCTGAGCTTCACGCCGGCGCGCATCTGTTCCTCCATATAGTCCACGTATCGCGACACGATGGCCTGCTCGTCGAGTATGTCGGTGCCGCCGAATATAGCCTGCTCCAGCTCGTTGAGAAAACGCGGCTGGTGGTAAGCGGCACGGCCGATCATGATTCCATCTGCCCAATGTAAGTAAGTCAGAGCGGTCTCAGTGTCGGTTATGCCCCCGTTGATGATGACCTCAAGGTCTGGGTGACGCTGCTTGAGTCTCTCGCCTGCTTCAGGTGTAAGCGGTGGAATCTCCCGGTTTTGAGCAGGAGTCAGTCCGCCCAGCACAGCGACTCGGGCATGCAGATAGAGGCGGTTGCAGCCTGCATCGACGACGCTGTTGACGAAGCGCTGCAGCAACGTGTCGTCCTGGGGTACTTGCGGATCGCCTTTGATCACGATGCCAGTTCGGCATTTCACGGTTACTGGAATGGAGCACGCCTCGCCCATAGCCTTGACGCAGTCAGCGACGAGATCCGGTTGCTGCATTAAGCAAGCGCCGAAGGTGCCTCTTTGTACTCGGTCCGACGGGCAGCCTACGTTGATGTTGACCTCGTCGTAGCCGCGCTCTTCCGCCAAGGCTGCGCATTCAGCCATGGCCCCAGGATCATTGCCGCCAAATTGCACCGCCACCGGATGCTCGCATGAATTGAAGTCCAGCAAATGGTGCTGTTTGCCGTAGAGCAGGGCGCCGGTGGTAATCATTTCAGTAAAAAGCAGCGCGCTGGGTGCGTACTGACGGTGCAGGAACCGGCAGTGCCGGTCGGTCCAGGCCATCATCGGCGCGGTTGCCAGTAACTTGGGGGTAGAGGAAAGCATGGCCCAATGGTATCAGCTTGGGCTGGGAGCCAGCGAGAGAATCTACGCTATAAAGGTTGTTCAAGCCCGGTTGCTTTGTCGAAATAAATGAAACAATTTGTTTCATTTTTCTGCGGTTTTCTCTCCACTTTTCCTTCATTTTCTTTGGGCGACTCTGTAGCATCCGGCGTTAGCAAAGATCGTATGTCGCCAAGACTGCAGAGAGCTGCGGTGACAGCAGTGCGATGAAAGCAGTGCGGTGAAAGCGAAAAGCAAGAAGTAACGGTTAAGCAAGAAAGTAAACGAGTTACCGGCAAACGAGCAAAGAGCCCGAGCGGGAGCAGAAGCAGAAGCAGAAGCAGAAGCAGAAGCAGAAGCAGAAGGTTAGCAGGGTGCAAACCAGACGCTGACCAAATCGTTTATCGAACCCAAGACACGAGCGACATAAAAACTATGCCAAAGAACATCCAGTTCACCTCCCACCGCGATGGCGCCTCATATCGCTCCTTAAATCAACGCACGATAAGCGCCAGCGTTTACGGTATCGGAATTGGGGTGCACTCTGGCCAAAAGGTGCGAATCTCGCTGCGGCCTGGTGCCGTGAACAGCGGCATACGTTTCTTTCGCAGCGACCTGAAAACCGGCACCTGGGTTTTGGCTAGCGCCGAAAACGTGGCAGACACAACATTAGCGACCAGTATTGCCGATGGTGGGGTTAGCGTTGCCACGGTAGAGCATTTGATGTCAGCCCTGTGGGGGTTGGGAATCGATAATCTGGAAGTCGAGCTTTCTGCAGAAGAGGTGCCCATTATGGATGGCAGCGCAGCGCCGTTCATCGATATGATCGACTCCGTTGGCATCGTTGAGCAAGCGGCACCACGACAATTTATTCGCATCACGCGGGAAATCTCCGTATGCCAAGAGGACGCCGTTGCGTCTGTGGAGCCTTATGACGGGTTCAAGGCCGGATACACCTTTGTTGCCAGTCATCCGGTTTATGACCGCTACCCAAAACACATCGAAATGGATTTTTCCCAGACGTCGTATATTGGCCAGGTTAGTGGCGCCAGGTCCTTTGGCTTGGAAAAAGAGCTGGCCTACGCCCAGTCTATACAAAAATGCCTCGGATCAAGTCTGGACAACGCCGTAGGTGTGTCAGACGACGGGATCATCAATGAGAGCGGCTTGCGGTATGAAGACGAATTCGTCAAGCACAAATTGCTCGACGCGATCGGCGACCTGTATCTGTTGGGTAAGCCGATTTTGGGCGCTTTCAACGGCTACAAGTCTGGGCATGCGCTGAATAACAAACTTGCTCGAGCCATTTTGCGGTGCAGCGATGCCTGGGAACTGGTAACGCTGCAGGCGGATACCCGTAGCGGTGAGGGCATGCCCATTCTGCACGAAGGCGCTCAGTCTGCCTCACAAGCCCACTGACGTTTGTGGCGGCACCGTCAGGGTGGAACTCAAGCCAAGGTAGTAAAATTCCCGCCGAGGTAACCCCGGACGAAAACCGCGTAATGTGTCGGGCTTAAGAAGCCAAACCCAAGCCCAGGTCCGAGACCAGGTCCCAGCCCAAGTTGTCAGCCAAAGACAAAAAAAGGGCAAAAAAGACAAACCTTCAGCCTGCGTGCTTGCACTGAATGCCCTGTCAAAGGCGCGTTCACTAAAAATTCACGCGCTTTTGCCACAAGGTCGTTGGATTTGCTTGGCCGCGCCACTATACTTCCGGCGGCTTCGAACCTAGCCTGATCGCGGGGATAAGGCTTTTCATAAACCACTGTGTTTGTGGGGAGAAACGGTTCGACGCCGCCGAGGGAAGAACAAGAGAGGCGGTGACCGGTTCGTCGTGATATCCGGCCGGATGGACGACAACGCGTTGGCGCACTAGGGCTACAACGAGATCATATGTTTAAGATAAAGAAAGGGTTAGACCTACCCATTGCCGGTGCTCCAGAGCAATCGGTGATCAATGCAAAGACGGTGCGAAGTGTCGCGATCCTTGGTGAAGACTACCCTGGAATGAAGCCAACCATGGCGGTGGCGGTAGGGGATAGCGTTAAGAAAGGTCAGGTTCTTTTTACCGACAAAAAGACCGAGGGTGTCGCCTTTACTGCGCCCACATCCGGGACGGTTGCCGGTATTAATCGCGGCGCGAAACGCGCTTTTATCAGTCTCGTGATCGAGGTTAGTGGCGATGAGGCAGTGGAATTTCAGGCCCACGATGAGGTCGCATTAGACAACCTTGAACGCGGTGTAGCGGTAGAACAACTGCTGCAAAGTGGAGCTTGGACCTCCTTACGCACGCGACCTTTCTCGCGGATTCCAGCGCCGACCACTGTGCCCAATTCCATTTTCGTTACTGCCATGGATACCAACCCCCTGGCCGCAGATCCAAAACCTGTCATCGCTGCAAGTGAGAAAGAGTTCGCCGCGGGGCTGAAGGTACTGAAGTGCCTGACCGATGGGCCAGTCCACTTGTGCCAGGACAGCGGTGAAGCATTGGCGGCTGCGGGTCAAGCAGGCGTGACGAACCACCAATTCGCCGGGCCCCACCCCGCCGGGCTGCCGGGCACTCACATCCACTTCGTCGATCCGGTTAGTCCGTCGAAAACCGTGTGGTTTATTGGCTATCAGGACGTCATAGCGGTTGGCCACCTATTTCTGACCGGCAGGGTGCAAAGCGAGCGTGTTATTGCTCTTGGGGGCCCTGGGGTGACATCGCCACGGCTGATCCGCACCTGCGTAGGAGCTAACTTAGAGGAACTGTCTGCCGGTGAATTGGCAGAAGGCGAGCAGCGGGTGATTTCGGGTTCGGTGCTGGCGGGTAGAACATCCCGTGGACAGCAGGCCTACTTGGGTCGATACCACAATCAGGTATCGGTAATCCCCGAAGGTCGCGAGCGCAAAATGTTTGGGTATTTGGCTCCTGGCGCAGCGATCCACTCGGTTTTCCCGGCGTTTTTATCGAAATGGATCGGTGAGAAGTCCGTGTCCTTTACCACCACTACAAACGGTAGCACCCGAGGCATGGTGCCCATTGGAACCTATGACGACGTCATTCCCATGGATATTTTGGCTACGCCGTTAATGCGTAGTTTGTTGGTTGGGGATGTGGAGAAAGCCATTGAATTGGGGTGCTTGGAATTGGACGAAGATGATATTGCCCTGTGCACATATGCGTGTCCTGGGAAGTATGAGTTCGGGCCGGTATTAAGAGACATGCTGACACAAATTGAAAAAGAGGGTTAATTCGATGGGTTTAAGGTCCTTCCTCGACGATATTGCGCCATCCTTTGAAAAAGGCGGCAAGTTCGAAGCGTTGTATCCGGCATACGAGGCCATCGATACTGCACTGTACACGCCAGCAACCACTACGTCGGGCGCGTCGCATGTTCGGGACGGCCTGAACCTAAAGCGCGTAATGATTACCGTATGGCTCTGCGCTTTCCTGCCGGTTTTTGCCGGCAGCTATTTCATAGGCTTGAACGCCAATGAAGCCATGCAGGCGCTGGGCATGACCAGTGTTGACAGCTGGCGAGGTATTTTTCTTAACGGATTGGTTAGCTACGATCCGAACAGTGTCTGGGACTGTGTGGTTCACGGTCTGGCCTACTTCATTCCCCTGTATGTGACGGTTTTCGTTGCTGGCATCGCCTTCGAAATCTGGTTTGCCTCCAAGCGCGGCCACGAAGTGAATGAAGGCTATTTCGTGACCTCTATCCTCTTCACCCTGTCGTTGCCGCCTTCGATCCCGCTCTGGATGGCGGCGGTAGGCGTGATTTTCGGCGTTGTCATTGCCAAGGAAGTGTTTGGCGGCACAGGCAAAAATTTCTTGAACCCTGCGCTAACGGGCAGAGCGTTCCTCTACTTTGCCTACCCAGCGCAAATGTCTGGCGACGCGGTCTGGGTTGCAGTGGACGGCTGGACCCAGGCCACACCGTTAGGAAACGCGGCGCTGGATCTGGATTATGGTGTGGACTGGATGTCGGCCTTCATTGGCTCGATGCCTGGCTCCGTCGGCGAGACCTCTACGCTGGCCATATTAATTGCCGGCGTGATGTTGTGCCTATCTCGAATCGCCTCATGGCGAGTGATGGCAGGGGTGTTCCTAGGAATGGTTTTGACGTCTTCGCTGTTCAACATATTGCCGTCCACCAACCCGATGTTCGCCATGCCTTTTTATTGGCACCTAGTACTAGGCGGCTTTGCCTTCGGTGCTGTATTTATGGCCACGGATCCCGTGTCCGCAGCCATGACCAACAACGGGCGCTGGTTTTACGGCATTCTGATCGGCTTCATGTGTGTTTTGATCCGCGTCGTCAATCCAGCCTTCCCAGAGGGCATGATGCTAGCGATCTTATTTGGCAACCTGTTCGCGCCGCTGCTCGACCACTTCGTCGTGCAATCCAACATCAAACGGAGGCTTGCCCGTGGCTAAATTAGATAAAGACAGCTTGGCGAATACCTTCGTCATCGCGGTGTTCCTATGCCTTGTCTGTTCCATTGTTGTGTCATCCATGGCCGTGGCCTTGAAGCCTATGCAGCAGCTGAATAAAGAACTGGACCGGAAGAAAAATATTCTCAGAGCCGCCGGGATGCTGGCGTCGGACCAAAATATCGGTTCAGACGGACGCTCAATCGAAGAGCTGTTTGCAGAATTCACGGTTCGAGCGGTGGATCTGCAAACTGGGGAATACGTCAATGATATTGATGTGACGAACTACGACCCGATTCGCGCAGCGGGGGACGCCTCCATGTCCGTAGCGCTAACACCGGACGAAGATATCGCTACTCTGAGGCGCCGCGAAAATGTGTCGCTGGTGTACTTGAAGACTACGGCCACCGGCATCGAGAAAATCGTTATGCCGGTGCGCGGCTATGGTCTTTGGGGGACCCTGTACGGTTACCTCGCGCTGGATGGAGATCTCAATACCATCGCAGGTCTTGGCTTCTATCAGCACAAGGAGACTCCGGGGCTTGGCGGTGAGGTGGATAACAGCAAGTGGAAGGCTGCATGGCAGGGGGTGCGGCTTTTTAACGACATGGGACAGCCCCAGGTACGTCTGGTGAAACAGCGCTCAGCCAGCACGAGTGATGCTGCCAGCTATGAAGTGGACGCCCTTTCTGGTGCAACGTTCACGACCAAGGGCGTAGAAAACATGGTCAATTACTGGACGGGAGATGGGGGCTTTGGCGCCTATCTTAAGCGTCTGAGATCCAACGGTTTGGCGCAGGGGTAGGGGGATACCATGGCGACTCAAAAAGAAGTTCTGATCGATCCGATCTTCAATAACAACCCTATTGCGCTCCAGGTGCTGGGAATTTGCTCTGCGTTGGCGGTGACTATCAACATGGCAACGACCCTGGTCATGTGTCTGGCTGTAACCTTCGTGATTACCATGTCCAATCTGGCGGTGTCTCTGGTGCGGCATCGTGTGCCGACCAACATTCGCATCATCGTGCAGATGACTATTATTTCCTCCTTGGTGATTGTAGTGGACCAGGTACTGCAGGCCGTTGCTTACGATATTTCCAAAAGTCTGTCGGTTTTCGTCGGCCTGATTATCACGAACTGCATTGTCATGGGGCGGGCAGAAGCCTTTGCTATGCAAAACGGCCCTTGGCTGTCTGCTCTTGACGGTTTTGGTAATGCGCTGGGCTACAGCGTCATATTGATTGGGGTCGCCTTGGTGCGGGAGCCGTTGGGGTCCGGCACGTTATTGGGGTACGAGATCATCCCTACTGTGGCTAACGGTGGTTGGTATGTGCCCAACGGCCTGCTGCTGCTGGCCCCTAGTGCATTCTTCATTATTGGTTTGTTCATCTGGGCTATTCGTGCCTGGAAAACCGATCAAGTAGAGGAGCCCGAATACGAGATTGCCCCCAATGGTCAGTACAAGGAGGCCATCTAATGGAGCATTACCTAGGCATCTTCGTTCGGGCTGTGTTTATCGAGAACATGGCGCTCACCTTCTTCCTGGGCATGTGCACGTTCATTGCGATATCCAAGAAAATTTCTACCGCATTCGGATTGGGCGTTGCGGTTATCGTAGTGCTAGCGATTACGGTGCCGGTGAATAACCTAATCTTTAATCTCTTTTTGCGCGAGGGTGCACTGGCCTGGGCTGGGTTCCCCAACGCGGATTTGAGCTTTCTGGGGCTGCTTTCCTACATAGGCGTCATTGCCGCCATGGTGCAAATTTTGGAAATGGTATTGGACCGGTATGTCCCGGTTCTGTACAACGCTCTTGGCGTGTTTCTGCCGCTGATTACGGTGAATTGCGCTATCTTGGGGGCTTCGCTGATGATGATTGACCAAGACCAAACCTTTACCGAAAGTGTGGTCTTCGGGCTGGGCGCAGGAGTGGGCTGGGCTCTAGCTATCACCGCTTTAGCCGGAGTTCGCGAAAAGCTGAAGTACAGTGACGTGCCCGAGGGCCTCCGAGGGCTGGGCATCACTTTTATCTCCGTTGGGCTAATCAGCATGTGCTTTATGTCCTTCGGCGGCATCGATATTTAACTTAGTTCCAGGGAGCCATCATGGTTGATTCAACTGTTTTACTTGGCGTCGTTATGTTCACGATCACGGTGCTGGCCTTGGTCGGAGTGATTTTATTTGCGCGCTCTAAGCTGGTGAGTGCAGGAAACGTCACAATTCTTATTAACGACGATCCTGATAAGGCAGTGGAAGTACCTGCGGGCGGCAAGCTGCTTGGTACCTTGGCGGCCAAGGGCATTTTCCTTGCCAGCGCCTGTGGCGGCGGCGGCACTTGTGCCCAGTGTCGATGCCGAGTAGTCGATGGTGGCGGCAGCATCCTCGCTACCGAAGAGGGGCACTTTAACCGGGGCGAGATTAACGACAATTGGCGTTTATCCTGCCAAGTAGCGGTGAAACAGGACATGAAGATCGAGGTCCCAGACGATGCGCTTGGCGTGCAGCGCTGGGAATGTGAGGTGATCTCCAACCCTAACGTTGCCTCGATGATTAAAGAACTGAACCTCAAGTTACCCGAAGGTGCTGACGTAGCCTTTCGAGCTGGTGGTTACGTGCAGCTAGAAATTCCTCCCTATTCCATGGATTGGTCGTCCATCGACGTGCAGGAGGAGTATCGGGAGGATTGGGATAAGTTCAATTTTTGGGACCTGAAATCTGAAGTGAAGGAACCCACTATCCGCGCCTACTCCATGGCTAATTATCCTGAAGAGCGGGGTATCCTGAAGTTCAACATCCGAGTCTCTCCGCCACCACCACGAATGGATCACCTGCCTCCGGGCGCTATGACGTCCTATGTGGCTAACCTGAAAGAAGGCGACAAGATCACCGTATTTGGGCCTTATGGAGACTTCTTCGTCAAAGATACTCCAGCTGAGAAAATCTGGATTGGCGGTGGCGCGGGCATGGCGCCGTTGCGTTCACACATATTCGATGAACTGCGCCGCAAGGGCACCAAAACCAAGATGAGCTATTGGTACGGCGCTCGGTCCCTGCGAGAAATGTTCTACATTGAAGAATTTGAAGAACTTGCGGCGAAGAACGATAACTTCAACTTCAATGTCGCTCTTTCGGATCCGTTAGAAGAAGACAACTGGGAGGGGTACACCGGCTTTATTCATAACGTGGTGTACGAAAACTACCTGAAGGATCACCCAAACCCTGAAGATTGCGAATACTACATGTGTGGGCCGCCGATGATGGCGCAGGCGGTGCAGAACATGCTTGAAGACTTGGGTGTCGAACCTGAAAACATTGCCTTCGACGATTTCGGTGGTTAAGACTCGATCGGGCAACTAGACGGGGTTCCAAACACAACTTGAATCGTCAAAAAAGACGCGGCACCTGCCGCGTTTTTTTATGGCCAGGAGAAAATTAACTCAGATCCGGGCCTTGCAACACAAGACGCCGACACGCAAATTAAGAAGTTGGGAAGGGGAGGAAAACTATGCTGAGCTCTGATCAGATTCGGCAGTATGAGCGCGATGGTTATTTACTTCTGCCTGGATTGGTAGACCCGCAGTTTTTGGCAAGTTTGAACCAGCGTTTTCTCGATATTGTGGCTGGCCGAGAGCCCGTTGCTGGCGCGATGAAAATCATGCAAGACGTGATGGTGGTCAAGGGTGCGGTACAGCCCCCAACACCGCTACACGGTGTCAACAAGTTGTTTTGTCTTGAAGACGACCAAGTGCTTAGCGCCTTTGCCAGTTTGCCCGAAGTGGTGAGCTGCGTTCGCAGCATCATCGGTGACGATATCTTCAGTTTAACCAGCAATGTTTTTAACAAGCCCCCTGGTGTGGATGGCAAGCACCCTCTGCATCAAGACCTCCGTTATTTCAGTATGCGGCCAGCGTCGGACATCGTTGCGGTGTGGACGGCCATGCTCCCCACTAATCGTGAGAACGGCTGTTTGGCGGTAATACCAGGCTCACATAACGCCGGGGCTTTGACCCACGCGACCCCGGACTGGGACTACGTGAATAGTGGTTTTTTTGGGATTGACGATGTTGATCGGGATAAACGACAGCACGTGGCCATGAATCCGGGGGATACGCTGCTTTTTCATCCATTGTTGGTTCATGGATCAGGCAGAAATCGCTCTAATGACTTCCGTCGCGCGATTTCGGTTCATTACGCGAGCGCCAACTGCCAGTCGCCCAAGGGTGATTGGCGCGCCAAGCCTCAGGTGCGGGCCATTGCCTGATCGGCGCTAGGAGGTTCGTTTAGATGCTTGCGACCCAGCATGCCTGCCCATAACCAATAAAGCCTTGCTATGACTGCGAACCTGCTCTTACTGCTGACTGCGGCGATTTGGGGTTTCGGATTTGTCGCTCAGGTGATCGGCATGGATTACCTGCAGCCTTTCGGCTTCATTGGCGCGCGCTTCCTACTGGGAGCGCTATCATTGGTGCCGGTTATTTGGTTTTTGCGGCATCAGTGGATGGGGCAGAGCCTCGCGCTAATTCCGCTGGCGCGAGCATCTTTGGTTTGCGGCGCCATTTTGTTTGCCGCATCGTCTTTTCAACAGGTTGGCCTGCTCTATACCACCGCCTCAAACGCCGGCTTTATCACCGGTATGTATATGATCTTTGTCCCGCTAATAGGTCTCACCATGCGGGTCAAAACGAGCGTTAACGTCTGGATTGGCTGTTTCACCGCCTGTATTGGCTTGTTTCTGTTGGGCGTAGATGACCAATGGCGAGTAGGTTACGGCGATTTGCTGCAGCTTGCTGGTGCGGCTCTCTGGGCAGTGCATATTTTAGCCATCGATCATTTCGGTCAGCGCGCGCCGGGTTTGTTGCTGGCCTTTGGACAATTTCTCGTCTGCTCGTTGATCGCGGCACTTGTTTCCGGCGTGGTGATGGACGAGGCCACCACCTGGGCACAGTTCCTTCAGGCAGGCCCAACACTGTTTTACGCTGGCATAATTACCGTAGGGGTGGCCTATACACTACAGGTCATTGCCCAGGCCAGGGCGCACCCGGCTCATGCGGGGGTCATTCTTAGCTTGGAAGCCGTTTTCGGTGCTTTAGGCGGCTATTGGTTACTCAATGAGTTGCTAACGCCACGACAGCTACTGGGCTGTGCCTTGATGTTATTTGGCATGATGGCCTCCCATGCATTTGCGCCAAAAACCAGCGCGAGCCGCGATCGTTAGTGATGGCCCAAATCGCGTGCAAAAAGAGATTTGTGTCAATGGCAGATCATGGCTCTGGGGTTAAGAACACGCAGCTAGAGCAGTTTGGTTCTGCTGCAACGGCATCATCAGGCAACTGATACTGAGGGGAATCGTAACGCTCGACGCGTTGGTCACCTCGAAGGCTTGCATGGCTGGCTTGCTCTTGAGCTTGGTTTGGGTCTGGGGCTTCCTGATCTCTTGCTTCGGGTCTCATTACCGCGTCTTTCCAACCAGCATCTCCAGGCCAAACCAAGGGCACCTGGCGTATGTCCCCAGGGGAACCGGCGTCTTCGAAGGCCTGACACGCGGACTCCAAAATGAGTTCCTGTTCTTCGGCTGCGTTGGCGCGCCCTGCGGTTTGTCCCAACGGATAGTCGATGAATACGCCTCGGGGGACGCCCACCGCCGCCGTAATAGAGTAAGCGCTGGTCAGGCTCACGGTGGCGATACCGGCTTCTTCTAAGGCTCTGGCGATCAGTCCCACGGACTGATGGCAGACGGGTCAAACGGGGATTAAAATGGCCAGATCCACTTCGTCTCGCTGTAACTCCTCAACCAAGGCAGGTGCCAGGGTGTCGCGCACTTTGCGGCTGGAATAGATACCGCCCATAAACGTCAGCGCGTTAGCAGATAAAGAGCCTACACGGCCATGTTCGGCCAGTTTGCGTACGGCCTCCAGGGGCAAAACCGCGTTGGGATCACGCCGGGCTGCGCTCAGATCGTAAGCAAAATGGGTAACGCGCAGATCCGATGCCGGTGTGTCCACGGCAATGCGACGATAGCTGATGTCGTCTTTATAGTGAAAAGCAACTTGGCCTCTGCGGTAAATGCCCCCCGAGGCGATTACCGCGAGCTTGCTCTGGGCCAGTGGCTTTGTCGGTCGATGGAAGGGTGGGGGGGGCGTGTTCTCAACCCATTGATAAGGTGTGTGCCCCAGACTGGCGTACAGATCTCGGGTGCGCTGAATGTAGTCCACGGGATTTCGGACTGAATCTGGTTGAGGGTTGGTATCGGTCATCATGAAATCTTCGTCGCCAAGATAGCGGCAGTATGGAGATTCAAGGCGCTCTTGGCGATGTTCCTGGTCACCGAGATTCTCGCCAGGGACGTCACGTTACTAACCCTGGGACCCTTGCAAGGCTTAGGTCTTACCGCCAATGCCAGTGAGCAAAGACCCTGGTTGGGGAGGCAGTGCAAGAATCAGGAGCAGGACTTCAACAAAAACTGTCCGGGGCTGCCAGTCATTGGTTAGTGGATTGGCAAGCGTAAGCCATGACCACCGAAGGAGATTCAGGCGGCGTACACCAGGGCGCTGAGCTCCGGAGCAGGCAACGCTGTCAGACCCAGGCCGGATTCTGATTCACCGGTGTCGCAGCGCTTTGCCAAAGCCTGCTCTACTACCACCTGAGCAGCAGTAGCGCATTTACCGCAGCCACTGCTGACCGCAAGCTCGTGCTGTACCTGATCCAGAGAATCAGCGCCAGCTAAAACAGCGGCCTCGATGTCGTGGTCGGTGACGGCTTTACACAGGCATATATACACGAGGAGTTCCGGAGCAAATTGAATCTCTAATTCTAAATGCAAATCATTCTTGATTGCAATAACGTTTTGAGTCTTACTCTCCGATGACATTGATTATCGTTATAAAACAATAACTTAGGAAATAATTTCTTGCTTGGCGGGGTGGTTTCAGGCAGCCTTCTCCCACACCATCAAGGAGCCCTAGGCATGAAGAGTTTGGACAGCAAAGTAATCGACCACCTCAACAAAGTCCTGAAAAACGAACTAACCGCCATTAATCAGTACTTTCTCCACGCAAAAATGCTGGATGATTGGGGCCTAAAGAAGATGGGCAAAATGGAGATGGAAGAGTCTGTGGACGAAATGAAGCATGCGGATTCCATCATCGAGCGGATTTTATTTTTAGAAGGTCTGCCGAACCTACAGGATCTGGGCAAGCTCATGATTGGCCAGAATGTAAAGGAGATGCTGGAGTGCGATTTGGCTCTGGAAATGATCGCCGTCCCGGATTTGCGGGCAGCTATCGTTGACTGTGAGGCCTGCGGAGACTTCGTCTCCCGGGATCTGTTTAACCACATTTTGATATCCGAAGAAGAGCATGTGGATTGGCTAGAAACCCAGCTTGGGCTTATAGAAAAGACAGGTCTGGAGAATTATTTACAGGCGCAAATGGGCGAATAGGCGGCTTTGCCCAATGGGGCTAGAGCAGCGGCACGTTCAATCGCGCCAACGCCTGCCGGGTGTTGACGTTGACCAGCGCCTCCGCTGAACCGGAAAACTCAACAGGGTGCGAAAATACGCTGCGGTGCCACTGCTGAACACTTTTGCCGCCTTGCTCCAGATAGTCTTTAAGGCTGCTGGCTAGCGATACTGGAACCAGGCACAGCAGGGGCTGCAGGCGTTCTCCATCATGGATGACTCGGGGCCGGCTAGAGGCGCTGAGAGAGTCGCCCACTGAGTGGATTAGCGGCGCATGCCAGTTCAGAGGCAGCAGCGGCATATCGCCGGGACAAACCAAAAGCCAGGGGCGGGCGGCTGCCAGCATGGCGCTGTAGATGCCCAGCAATGGCCCTTCAACATGCTCTCCCAGACAACGATCGGCAACGACTTGTCCGCGCTGATCGTATTCCTCGGCAAAGTTATTAGCGCTGATTAACCGCGGCACATCGCGGGGCAGAGCGTCGATGACGTGGTCCACCATGGCTTGAGTCTTACCGGCCAGACTCAGGCGGGCCAAGGGTTTTTCTGCACCGCCAAAGCGACGTCCATGGCCGCCACAAAGAATCACCGCCGTAATGTGCTTTAGTCCAGTCAATGCCACTACCTTTTTTTCCAGCGCCAAGACTATCATCTGGCTGGGCCCTTTGATTGAATCAAAGGCGCTGGTAGTGCCAATGTGTGCGTGGCAACCGACCGATGGCAAGCAAGGGGAGTAAGGTGGAAGCAGAGCCGTTTGACGTATTGATTGTTGGCGCGGGTAGCGCGGGCTGTGCTATTGCCGCCCGAGTCAGTGAGAATCCAAACTTAAATGTATGTCTCCTTGAGTCCGGTCCGGATTATCCGCTGCTGGAGAGCACGCCCCAAGACCTTGTTAACTCTCACAACAATTCCTATGTTGAACACGATTGGGGCTTTCAATACGAGCCAACAGCAGGTCGGCAAGATCGTTTTCCCCGAGGCCGGGTCGTTGGCGGCTCCTCGGCGGTGAACACCACCATTGCGCTACGGGGCATGCCCGAGGATTATGACGAATGGGCCCAGCTGGGCAACCATGGCTGGGATTGGGGCTCGGTCTTGCCTGCCTTCAGGCGGCTGGAGCGAGATCTTGATTTTGGCGAAAAGGATTACCACGGCGATAGCGGCCCGATAACGATTCGTCGCTATCCCTGGGAGGAGCTGGAGCCGCAACATCAAGCCTTTCTGGATACGGCCCGTGACCTGGGCTACCCCGCGTGTCCTGACGCAAACGATCCGCAAGGTTACGGGGCCGGGCCCCAACCCATGAACAAGTTAGGGCGGCTGCGCATATCCGCTGCAGTGGGATATCTGGCGCCAGCTCGGATTCGCCCTAATTTGACCGTGCGTCCCGATACCATGGTGCGGCAGCTGCTTTTCAAAGGCTGCCGTTGCATTGGAGCTCAAGTACAGCCCAGTAACGCCCCGGACGGCGATCAGGTGACCACGGTAACTGCGCGTTTAGTCATCCTGTGCGCCGGCGCGCTGATGACTCCAACGGTGCTTCTGCGCTCTGGAATCGGCCCCAAGGATCAACTCGCGCATTTAGGAAAAGACCCCATTCGCATTGCGCCAGGCGTGGGGCAAAACTTGTGTGATCATCCCGCCTTGGGCGTGGTTTGCAAGGTTAAGGATCCTAGTTTGATTGACTTTGACCGCCCCATTATCCAAACCATCTTGCGCTACACCGCCGAGGGATCGGATAAACGCAACGACCTGCAGATCGAACAAATCAGTTTTGCAGGCCGTCGCGGTGGGCCACCGTTGTTTATGTTGGCTCCGGTTTTGGAGTATCAGTACGGCCGCGGGGAACTGACGTTGTCGGACGCTGGATTGTTTACCGCACCGACAGTGGCTAATCGATTTTGTGAGGACCCCAGAGACGCCAGCCGTTTGGCTTCGTGCATGCGTGACACCCTGGCCTTTACGCGAACCGGTGCCTTGGCAGAAATGATACAAGGGGTGACGTTTCCAGACGCGTCCCGCGGCGTGGCCCAGGAGGACTTGGAGCGCTTATGTCGAGCATTTTCCGGATCCGGATACCATCCTTGCGGCACGGCAAAAATGGGCCCCTCAGAAGATCCTCTGGCAGTGGTGGACGCCAAAGGGCGATGCCACGGTGTGGAACATTTAGTGGTCGCGGACGCATCTATAATGCCAACCGTGCCTCGAGCTAATACGAATTTGACCTGCTTCATGATTGGTGAGCGTATCGGTGAATGGGTGCGAACCCAGCCCAGTGAGTTCGGACTGTAAAAACAATAACGATAAATTCTTTTGATCCGCCGTCGAGCATGGTCGCGGGGATATTGATTGAGGACGAAAGCATGAACGATTTGATTTTTCGGCAGGTGCGGATTCTTGACGGCACGGGCGGGCCCGAGCGCGTTGGTGATGTCAGTGTCAGCGAAGGGCGTGTGAACGAGGTAGGTACCGTGCGCGAGGGGCTGGCGCCTCATGGGCGCGAGATCGTCGCCGAAGGCTCCGTGCTGTGCCCTGGACTGATCGATACCCACGCTCACGACGATGGTGCTTTTTTTCGTCACCCGGGCATGGAGTTTAAGCTGTCTCAGGGAGTAACCACCGTGGTCAGCGGTAACTGCGGATTCTCTGCAATTCCCGCAGATCCCAGCAAAGATTCTGTTGCCGCTAGCGGCGGAATTCTGGCTGGATTAGAAGGCGAGTTTACTGACTTAAACGGCTATTACGCCGCCGCTCTAGCACGCAAGCCAGCCATAAATAACATGATGTTGGTAGGGCACAACACCGTGCGCTCTCTGGTCATGGGCGAGAGTAAGCAAGCCCCCAACGAGCTTCAGATGAGTGAAATGCAGGCCCATGTCACTCGAGCGTTAGAGCAGGGAGCCTGCGGTTTTTCCAGCGGTTTGATTTACCGACCGGGTCGATACAGCGATACAGATGAAGTTACCGAACTGGCAAAAATGGCGGCTCCCTTTGATGCGCTGTATACCACCCACATGCGCAACGAGGGCGATAAACTGATCGAGGCAGTGGAAGAGAGTCTGCAAATCGCCCGGGACAGCGGTGTGCATCTGCACATCTCCCACCACAAGGCAGCGGGTAAGGGTAATTGGGGCAAGGTACGACAGTCACTTCAACGCGTTGATGAGGCCCTGCGGCAAGGCCAGCCAGTAACGCTGGATGTGTACCCCTACACCGCAGGTAGCGGTCGCATGATCGAATACTTCAACCTGGATCGGGTTAGCGAAGACCTGGCCGAGGTGGTGCGCATTGCCAGCTGTAAGGCGTTTCGCGAGTACGAAGGGCGCATGCTAGTAGACATCGCTGCAGAGGAAAATATTTCCTTGACGGATCTGGTGATTAAGATCCTGACCGCGCCCTTTGGTGATCGAACCCTATGTATTCACTTCATCATTGACGAAGCGGATGTCGAGACCAATTTAGCCCATACCGATATGATGGTTGGCAGTGACGGCATTCCAGATTTACGCGGTAAACCCCACCCCAGGCTCTTTGGCACGTTCCCTAAAGTCCTAGGTTACTATGTACGCGAGCGCGGCGTTCTAACCCTTGCGGATGCCGTGCGAAGGATGACGTCGCTGTCGGCTAAAACCTTTGGTTTGAGTGAGCGGGGGGAAATACGAACCGGGTATTGGGCTGATCTGATGTTGTTCCGACCAGACGATATCGTAGACCGAGCAACATACGACGAACCGAAGACCGAGGCCGACGGCATCGACATGGTGGTGGTGAATGGCCAAATCGCCATGGAGAGGGGGCAACACAGTGGCGTCGGCAGCGGTCAAATGCTGCGCTATCGGCGTACCTCTTTCTTGGCCCAATAGGTAACATTTGCGCTGCCGTGCAGCTGGTCTAGCTGCTTATTTTTATTGATTGGAGCATTCATGGCTTTTTTAACTCGATCTCTCGACAACCACGTACTGACCCTAACCATGTCCAGCCCGGACACGCGCAACGCGCTGACTGGCCCTGAGCAATTCGATGACATTGTGCAGGTTTGCCAAGAGATCAACGACAACATGGCCATTCGAGCCGTCGTGCTCACCGGTGAAGGCAGTGCGTTTTGTGCCGGTGGTAACGTGAAAGACATGCGCGACCGCACAGGTATGTTCAGCGGCGACCCCATGGATCAGGCTGAGGCCTACCGTAAGGGTATTCAGCGTATTCCGCGGGCGATTTACAGCCTGAACGTGCCGATCATTGCTGCAGTTAACGGCCCAGCAGTGGGTGCGGGCTGTGATCTGGCCACCATGTGTGACATCCGAATCGCCAGCAGTAAGGCCATGTTTGCCGAGAGCTTTGCCAAGCTTGGGCTCATTCCCGGCGACGGTGGTGCCTGGTTCCTGCCACGAGCGGTGGGTTATTCAAATGCTTGCCTGATGGCCTTTGCCGGCGAACCAGTGAAGGCAGATGCTGCCCTGCAGATGGGGCTGGTTTCCGAGGTGGTGGAACCAGAGGCCTTGGTAGCGCGCGCCCAGACATTGGCGGCAGCTATTGCGGCGAATCCGCCTCACGCAGTGCGTCTAACGAAACAACTGATGCGGGCCAGTCAGAATGCCAGCTTGGACGAGCTGTTAGATAAGTCCGCCAGTTATCAGGCAATCTGCCACGCGGAACCCGATCACGCCGAAGCCATTGAGGCGTTTTTTGAGAAGCGTCCCGGAAACTATCGCGGCGAGTAGTTGAAGCGATCATGCCGAGGTGGTTGGGCATAGCCCGGCCACCGTCCAGCATCAGTGGTGTGGCTCGTTAGACTTTTTCTCAGGAGCAGAGGGAAGACCAATTGCCCCGGGCACTGAGCTGGCTGTTTGTAATGTGGCAGGTGGCCCGCCAAAGAAACTGCGTATCTTCGCAAAGAGGAACTTCACGCCGCGCCAAATCTTTGGCAGCAACCACACCAGCAGCAGCAAGAAAACCACTAACAGGCCCAGGAAGAGCCATGGCTCGTTAAGCATTAACCAAACTCCGCCAAAGACAGAAACGTCCTCAGCAACCGAGGCGGTCCAATTGGAAAAAGGCTCTGGGCTTGTGTTAATCAGTGCGCGCGAGCCTGCCTTAGTGGCGTGAGAAGTAGCGGCGAGTCCGCCGCCGACGATGGCTGCGGCCAACTCAAGCCCCACGGCTTGATCTGCAAACATACCAGCGGCAAGCATGGCGCCGGCAGGTAGTCGAATGAAGGTATGCAGCGTGTCCCAGACCGAATCCACGCCGGGGATTTTATCTGCAAAGAATTCCACTAGGTACATCAGCCCGGCGGCAGCGATGACGAAGGGGTTCTGTATAGTTTCTAAGCCGGGAGGCAGGTCTGCGTAGCCGGTAGCACCGGCCAGACCCAAAGCCATGACGGCGGCATAAAGATTAATGCCGCTTGCCCAGCCTACGCCAAGAGTCAGCGCAATCATGGTGGAAAGTTCGGTCATATCCATGGCATAGCCAGCTCGCTGTTGGGACCAGTTAATGTGGCATAGCTTGCAGATATGTTTGAGGCTAGAAGGTCGCTTTCCCCGAAAAGAACGCGTTAGCTGGCGAGAATTGTGAGTCGGTTCTCAGGTTGTCTTGGTGCCGCCCGTCAGTCCAGCCACTTAATGGCGCGCAAAAGCTCCTCGTCAAACCCCTGAGCTGCGTAAAGTCCCCGGGCTCGTTGGTTTCGCGCAAAGACGTGGAGGGTTAAGGACCTGGCGCCTAGGTCCCGAACTCGCTGCTCACAGTGGGTCATTAATTTAGAACCTAATCCTAATCCTCGCGCTTGGGGGGCTACTACGATGGCTTCCAGGTGCGCACTGGGTTCGCAGCTAAGCAGTTCGGCTCGCAGGCTTACCATGATTAACCCGATGATTTGATTGCCTGAATCCTCAGCAACATCAATGAAAGATGAGTCCGCTTGGCCGGATAAAACGGCCTGAGCCATAGCTGCGTCACCCTGCCATAGGTGCTGGGGATGACGCTGGGGCGGAATGGAGAAGTCTGCAAGATAGGGCAGCAGCGCTAGCAGGCTGGGCTCGTCTGCGGGGGTGGCAGGCCGGAAAGTCAGCGCGGGCAAAAATTTATTTTCGGACATAACAGGTAACCCGTGAAGCATTTCGGTGAATTATGAACGAAGATGGGTCAATGACACGTTAGTTAGCCTGCCGGTTTGCGTTACGGGTTGCCACGACATCACAAAGCGAGGGTCAATGCACCAGACGGAGAATTTATTTAGTCAGCGAACGGCGATCACGCTGGTTATCGCCAACATGGTTGGCACCGGGGTGTTCACCAGTCTGGGTTTTCAGCTCCTGGACATCCAGCATGGCGGGATGATCCTCGTGCTTTGGCTGATTGGCGGCATTGTCGCCCTGTGCGGCGCCCTTTGTTATGCGGAGCTCGGAGCGGCGTTGCCAAGATCTGGGGGCGAGTACAATTTTCTGAGCCGCATTTATCATCCCGCCGCCGGCTTTATATCCGGATGGATTTCTGTGACCGTTGGTTTCTCAGCACCCACTGCGGCTGCGGCAATTACCGCAGCAACTTATCTCCGCTCGGTATTTCCCGAACTTGCCGTGGTACCCACCAGTATTGCCTTGGTCATGGTGATTGGCGCGGTTCACTTCGGTAGCCGCAGTGGTTCTAGTGCCTTTCAGCAAACCTTCACGGCCATCAAAATACTGCTCATTCTGGCCTTTATGGTGGCTGCCTGGGTTCAAGTGGATTCTCTGCAAAGCGTAGATTGGATCCCGGAAACTCAAGATTTCGGCTTGATGACAACTGGCGGATTTGCGGTGGCATTGATATACGTGAACTACGCCTACACTGGCTGGAACGCGGCTACCTATTTAAGCGGTGAAGTGAAGAACCCAACTCGAAATTTGCCGCGCATTTTAATGATTGGCACCGCGGCGGTAACGGCTTTGTATTTGGCCCTGCACGTTACTTTCCTGAGCGTTGCGCCTATGCAGGCCATGGCAGGCAAAGTTGAGATTGGCTACGTGGTCGCAGACTACGCCTTTGGATCAACCGGGGCCGCACTGATTGGAGGCATGCTGGGCATTTTGCTGGTTTCTACCGTAAGCGCCATGTTACTGGCCGGGCCTCGAGCCTTGCAGGTCATGGGCCAGGATATCGCGCCCCTAAGAATACTAGCTCGCACGACGACAAACGGTGTGCCTGCCATCGCCGTAGCGGTGCAGATTTCCTTGACGATCCTGCTAATCGTTACTTCCAGTTTCGAGCAGATTATCGTGTTCTCCGGAGCGATTCTGGCGCTGAATTCCCTGCTGACGGCTATTGGCGCGCTAGTGCTGCGCTTGCGGGAACCGGCCTTACCTAGGCCTTTCTCCATGCCCTGGTTCCCTCTGCCCCTTGTGGTGTATTCGGTCATTATTCTGTGGACGTTGATCTATTTAGTGCTGGAGAGACCGTTAGAAGGGCTGATGGCGCTGCTACTCATTGTTCTGGGCGGCCTGGTGTACTGGGCTACTCAACGAGGCAGCCGTTAATTTCCACCCGAGGACGCTGGTACGACTTTCTTAGCAACGGTAGCATCAGGGCAAATAAAAACTGAGGAGACCGGGATGAGTGAGGAAGCGCAACTGATCGAGAACCACGACGCAGGGGTTACAACTTTGACCATGAATCGTCCTCAGGCGCGCAACGCCATGACCGGCGAGATTGTCCAAGGGCTACTTGAGGCTCTGCCGCGGTTGGCTCAAGACAGCAACGTGCGCTGCATTGTCCTTACCGGTGCCGGCGGTGCTTTTTGCGCCGGTGGCGACGTTAAAGGGTTCGCCTCGGGCGGTGGTGGTGCTGCGCCAAGCCACGAGGAGCGGGTAGCCGGTCTGCGCGGCGGCTTCGAGGTGTCTAAAATGCTCCACGAAATCGCCAAACCTACCTTGGCGGCAATTCCCGGTGCTGCGGCAGGTGCGGGGCTCTCAATGGCGCTGGCTTGTGATCTTCGTGTTGCCCTGGATACCGCGAAAATGACTACGGCGTTTGCCAAAGTGGGATTGTCCGGGGACTACGGTATTTCCTACTTTCTGCCGTACCTGTTGGGTCAGGCCAAGGCGCGAGAACTGCTCTTTACGGCACCGGTGATCAGCGGGCAGCAAGCTCACGAGCTCGGGCTGGTCACTGCCGTCGCAGACGCCGCCGGCTACGATGCCCTGGTGGCCTCAACCGCTGCCCAGTTAGCGGCTTTGCCCACTGTGGCGTTGGGCCATATGAAAGGCAACTTAAACGCGGCCTACACCAGTACCCTGAGCCAAGTGTTAGACCGCGAGGCCGCAGGCATGGCGCGGTGTTTTACCACCCAGGATCACAAAGACGCAGCTCAAGCCTTCGTTGAGAAACGAGCTCCCAACTTTCAAGGGCGCTAGATGACAGCAGCCACCGCCGCTTGGGGTTCCCGTAGCGGGTTTATTCTGGCCTCCATTGGCTTTGCTGTAGGGCTAGGGAACATTTGGCGTTTCCCCTATGTCACCGGCGAAAACGGCGGCTCTGCCTTCGTAGTCATCTATCTGGCCTGCGCCTTCGGCATTGGCGTGCCGATTCTGATGGCGGAGTTCTTGTTAGGGCGCAGGGGGGCTAAGGCTCCGCCATATGCGATCGGTCGTATTAGCGCGGAAGCTGGGATTGGCGCTGGCTGGTCCTGGGTCGGCAATCTTACGGTGTTGACCGCTTTTGGTATTTTAACGTCCTACGCAGTGGTCGCTGGCTGGGTGCTTTACTATTTTTATTTAGCCATGCAAGGCGAGTTGCTTACTGCAACTCCTGCACTTGCAGGACAGCGTTTTGCGCAGTTGCTGGCTGATCCTGGTGCATTGATTTTCTGGGCCGCGGTAGCTCTGGGCGCCGCGGCAATCATCATTGCCAGTGGCGTGCAGCAGGGCATAGAGCGGGCGGTGAAAGTGCTGATGCCGACGTTGTTTGTGCTGCTGTTGCTGTTGATGATTCATAACCTATTTGTGGGTGGTATGCCCGCTGCGCTGGATTACTTATTCCGGCCGGACTTTGCCAAAGTCAGCGGTGCTACATTCTTGGCGGCATTGTCCCAGGCATTTTTCTCCATCGGCGTGGCTATGGCCGGCATGATGATGTTTGGCGCTTATCTGCCAAAGGGCATTTCCATTGCTCAATCGGCCATGCTGATTGTTGCCGCGGATACGCTGGTGGCGTTGTTGGCTGGACTGGTGATTTTCCCCATGGTCTTTCACCACGGGTTGGACGTGGGAGCAGGGACTGGCCTGATCTTTCAAACCTTGCCGGTGGCTTTTGGGCGCATGGACAGTGGTATTTTAGTTAGCGGTGTGTTTTTTCTGCTGCTTTGTGTTGCCGCTGTAACCTCAATTGTCGGCCTTGCGGAACCTATAACCGGCTACGTTCAGGAACGCCTGGAGCTCTCACGCCGCCGCGCCACAGTTATTACCTTCGGCGCCTTGTTGCCTTGCTCGGTAATCAGCGCTTTGAGCTTCAGCACGTGGTCTGAAGTCGCTATGCTGGGCCAAACCTTAGCCCACTGGATCGAGTACTTACCAAACCAAGTCATGTTGCCCATTGGTGGTTTGTTAATCGCAATACTGGTGGCCTGGCGCTTACCGGCAGGCATTAGCAAGGACGAACTGGGCATTACCGGCGACGTTTGGTTTAACCTATGGTGGACGCTGATGCGGTTTGTCGTTGTTCCCGCCGTATTAATCATCTTAATTACCGGGCTTTAACAGCCCCAACCCTCAAGGATTGCGTTATGCAGTTGACTTATCGCGGCAGCGTAAATCGCTGGGAATGCGATGAAAACGATCATTTGAACGTTCGATTTTGTGAGCAAAAACTTTATCAGACTCTTCTGTCCGGGTTGCTGGAGCATCAGTGCTTGTCGGCAGAGGATCTTGCCCATTTGCCTAATCTGATTCGCCGTCAGCACATCCGCTTTCAGGCGGAATCTCGTCTTGCCGCGCCGCTGGGCGGATACTTCAGCCCAGTGGCTAGCGGTGACTTTCAGGTATTGGTAGAGCTTCGCAACGAAGCGACTGGGGCCGTGGCCTGTTCGATGCTGTGCGATCTGAGCAGCAGGGAGATCATTGCCGGGCTTGAACGAGTGGCTGACAGCGTAAGCCCGCAGGATATTGCCTACGCCTGGCCCCGAGGTATCACCCGCAATGTGGAGCTGCATGACATCAATCTTGAGCGGGCGGCGTTGCTGGGCTTTCGAACGATTGGAGCTGGGGTGATTGACCGCGATGAATGCTCAGACTCCGGGTTCCTGCTGCCTTACCATTGTATGGGCCGCATATCGGATTCTATGCCGCATCTGTGGGGAACGATTTTTCCCGAAAGCCACGCCAACGAAGAGGAGGGTGGCGCAGTGGTTGAGTTCCGCCGGGTTTATGATGGCGCCTTGGGTGCCGGTGACCCCTTTCGAGTGATGTCTGGAATAGTTGATGTTGGCGCGAAAGTGCAGTCTTTCGCCCATTTAGTTTTCAATCCCCAAACTCAGCGCTGCCATGTATGCGCCCAAGCGGTGGCGCTACGCATGGATTTACGGGCCCGCAAAGCCATCACCATGGACGAGGATGCGTTAACAAAGCTGCGCGCTCAGCAAATTAAACTCCCTTGAGGCACCAGGTAAGCTAATGCACGGTTCGGGTTAGGCGTAGAGGGCTTTTAGCAAAGCCCGTTAGAAGATACGGAAAACGAGATATGAGTATTTACGACCAAGATTTGGATGCGAACCCGGCGAACTTCGTGCCGTTGTCGCCGGTTTCCATGCTGCGCCGCGCGGCCATGGTTTATGGCGATAAAGCGGCGGTTTGCTACGGTGACAGAGTGCTGACTTGGCGAGAGGTTTTTTGCCGCAGCGTTAATGTGGCTGCCGCTTTGAACGCCCGGGGTATCAAAAAGGGCGACACCGTTGCCATTATTAGCGCCAACATTCCCGAGATGTTTGAAGCTCACTACGCGGTGCCCATGGCCGGCGCCGTGCTCAATGCCATTAACATTCGTCTGGATGCGGCGACTATCGCTTTCATCCTCGAACACGGCGAAGCCAAGCTTGTGTTGGTGGACAAAGAGTTCGGGCCGGTAACCGAGCAGGCGTTAGCGCAGATGTCAGCGCCACCTAGGGTAGTGCACATTGAGGACGAGACCTACAGCGAGGGAAGTTTGCTGGGGGATACAAGTTACGATGACTTGGTCACCCAGTGTCCTGTGGCGATGGATCCGCTGAAGGCGCTAGACGCCGAAGCTTTTTTGCCAGACGACGAGTGGGATGCCATCGCGCTGAATTACACCTCTGGCACCACGGGCAACCCCAAGGGCGTGGTTTATCATCATCGGGGTGCTTACTTGAACGCGGTTTCCAATGCGCTGACCTGGGATATGGGCGAGCATCCTGTCTATTTATGGACGCTACCCATGTTTCACTGTAACGGTTGGTGCTTTCCCTGGACCCTTGCGGTGAACGCAGGGACGTCAATTTGTTTGCGCCAGGTCAGAGAGGATGCGGTATATCAGGCGATTGGGCGCTTCGGGGTTACGCATTTTTGCGGCGCGCCAGTGGTGTTAAATACCTTGCTCAATGCTCCGGATTCCCTCAAGCAATTGGTGACCAAACCCATCAAGACGATGACGGCCGGTGCTGCGCCACCGGCGGCAATCATCCAAGGCATGCAGGAGCAAGGCGTTGACGTTACCCATGTTTATGGTCTGACCGAGACCTATGGGCCAGTAACCTTGTGCGCGTGGCGCGATGATCTGTGGGGTGGCTTAGACCCTTCGGCCCAGTCCGGTCTGAAAGCTCGCCAAGGCGTTGGTGGGCAAATGTTAGAAGGCTTAATGGTGGCAGATCCTGAGACATTGGAGCCCGTGCCCCAAGATGGCATCAGCATTGGTGAGGTGATGATGCGCGGCAACAACGTCATGAAGGGCTATCTGAAGAACCCTGAGGCAACGGCAGAGTCATTTGCCGGTGGATGGTTCCATTCCGGTGATTTGGCGGTGTGGTCGGCAGACGGCTACATTCAGATTAAAGATCGGTCTAAAGACATCATCATTTCCGGTGGTGAGAACATCTCCAGTATCGAGATCGAAGACCTGCTGTTTAAGCACCCAGCAATTCTAGAGGCGGCAGTGGTTGCGAAAAATGATGCCAAGTGGGGAGAAACGCCGTGCGCTTTCGTGACCCTGAAGGCGGGTGAATCCCTTAGCGAAGCTCAGGTGTTGGACTACTGCCGAGACCATTTGGCACGTTTCAAAGTGCCAAAAAACGTCCTATTTACTGAGCTACCCAAGACTTCAACCGGGAAAGTGCAAAAGTACGCTCTGCGAGAACTGGCAGAGGCGCTTTAATGGCAAAACCTCTGATTTTCGGCCTTGCGCTGGTCATATTAGTGGCCGCTGCCCTCGCGTTTCCTGTGACGGAATGGCTGCAGAGTTTTTTTGCCTGGATACAGGCCAATCCCGGCATTGCCTGGGGGGTATTTGTATTGTTTTACATCCTCGCCGTGGTATTGATGCTGCCCGGCAGTTTGCTGACTTTGGGAGCAGGTTACTTATTTGGGCTGGGTACGGGTTTTGTCATCGTTTCTTTGGCCAGCACCCTAGGCGCAACCTGTGCATTCATCCTGGGACGGTTTGCAGCCAGAGATTGGGTAGCGGGCAAGCTCACCGCCATGCCCAGGTTCGCTGCACTGGACCGTGCCGTAGGCGAGCGGGGCGCCTTGGTGGTGCTGTTAACGCGACTGTCGCCGGCATTTCCCTTTAGTTTACTGAACTACGCTTTGGGTTTAACCCAGGTGCCGCTGAAAACTTATGTCCTCGTTTCCTGGCTCGGCATGATCCCCGGCACATTGCTTTACGTTTACTTGGGTTCCATTGCTCAAGACTTAACGGCCTTGTTTAGCGGAGAGCTAGGGCAGTCACCCGTGGGAAACAGTTTGATGTATGTCGGGCTCGGTGCCACTTTAATACTGACGGTACTGATTACCCGATTTGCCAGTGGAGCCCTGGAACAGCAACTGGAGTCGCAACCGGAGGGCGTCGCCCCAGCGCCTGAAAACCCACGGAGGGTCGATGAATGAACACGTCTAATTATCTGGGTGCGGAATTCGATCAGGTGTCCCGGGGGCTGCTCGCACCGCCAGACTACGTCAACCCTCGCCCTCAGGAGCGATATCACCTGGTCGTTGTTGGCGCAGGGCCTGCGGGTTTAATCAGCGCCATTGGCGCTGCAGGGCTCGGTGCAAAGGTGGCCCTGATTGAGCGTCATCAAATGGGCGGCGACTGTCTCAACGTTGGCTGTATGCCTTCAAAGTCCCTCTTGGCTTTTAGTAAAAGACCCCGTGCGGACTTTCAGCAGGCCTTTGGCTGGCTGCGTCAGGTACGCGCCGGCATTGCGCCACACGATTCTGTAGAGCGCTACCTTGAGGCTGGTGTCGACGTGTTTTTAGGTCATGGTGCATTTGATGATGCGGGGCAAATTTGCGTGGATGGTCTGCCCATCAATGCCCGCCGCATCGCTTTGTGTACGGGAGCCAGCGCAGCAGTGCCGCCAATTCCTGGCCTGGTTGAAGCGCAACCGCTGACTAACGAAACCGTGTTTGACCTGCAGGAGGCACCTGCGTCTTTAGCCATTCTCGGTGCCGGCGCTATTGGCTGTGAATTGGCCCAGGTGTTTGCATGCCTGGGTGTAAACGTGTCTTTGTTTGAACTTGCGGATCGAGTCTTGCCGAACGAAACCCCTCGGGCTAGCGCAGCAGTGGCCGCCGCGCTTGAGGCGGCTGGCGTGACATTGTTTTTAGGCCAAGGTGTTCAGGAAGTGCGCGGTGCGGGCACTATTGTCTGTGGCGATACACAGGTTACCTGCGAGAGAGTTTTGGTTGCTCTTGGACGTAAACCGAATACCGATTCTCTAAATTTAGATGCCGCCGGAGTAACACTAACTGCTCAAGGGCTGGTGCAGACTAACGCGAAACTGCAGACCAGCAATAAAAAGATTTACGCCGCAGGGGACTGTGCGGCGACGCTTCAGTTCACGCATCACGCAGATGCCCAAGCCAGAGCCCTGATTCAAAACACGCTGTTCGCGCCCACCGCCAAGGTGGATGCATTGGTGGTTCCTCACTGTACCTACACCGATCCGGAAGTGGCCAGTGTGGGGGAGAACGCTGTAGCGCTGGCGGCTCGAGGCGTTCTCTTTGATACCTTTGAAGTGGATTTAAACGAGCTGGACCGGTCTCGGGCAGACCCTAGAGTACTGGAGCAGTCCGTTCAGCATGCGGAGGTCTACACGGCCAAAGGCACGGATAAAATTTTGGGTGCCACGATTGTTGGCTATGACGCCGGAGAATTGTTGGCGCCGATTGGGCTGATGATGACCAACAAGTTAGGGCTGTCTGCGGCGGCGAAAACCATATTCAGTTATCCCACGCGCAGCGAATTTCTCAAACGGCTTGGTGATGCCTACAGCCGTACGCGAATGACGCCAACGGTTGCCAAAGGCTTTCGGTGGTGGCTGGAACGGATTTTGTAGTCAGGCTCAAGAGAGCCTTAATCGGTCTAATCGAAGGTGATCAGCGGCATCAGTGCGAAGCGCCGAAGACGCCGGGGATGCAAGATCCATGGCGCCCTCGGATTTGGTTCTTCGCAGGCTTGGCTTAGACGCCGTTTAGCGAATCAAGCCGAAGGCTAGGAGGCCACCCGCTCGATGAGCGTGCCAGTGCCTAAACCGCCGCCGCAGCACATGGAAATGAGTCCGTATTGCCCTCCAGTGCGCTCCAGCTCGTGCAGGGCTTTGGTGACCAGAATGCAGCCAGTAGCGCCTAGCGGATGCCCTAGCGCAATGGCGCCGCCGTTGGGATTCACCTTGGTCATGTCCGCGTCAACGGCTTTAGCCCAGGCCAGCACCACTGAGGCGAAAGCTTCGTTGACCTCGAAGACGTCGATGTCGTTAATGCTCAAGCCTGTTTGTTTCAGCATCTTTTCCGTGGCTGGGATGGGCCCCTCCAGCATCATCACCGGGTCGCAGCCCACAAGCGCCGATGCACGAACTTTAGCCATTGGGGTGAGCCCAAGTTCTGCGGCTTTTGCCGCGCTCATCATCAGCACTGCAGCAGCGCCATCGGCAATCTGCGATGACGTGCCAGCGGTATGGACACCGTCTTCCCGCGCGACGCTTTTTAAGCCGGCCAGCGCATCCAAACTAGTCTCTCTGGGCACCTCATCCTTGGTGACGTGGAGCATGGTATCGGTGCGCTCGAAGTCGTCGTCCATTTCCGGCGCTTCGATTTCGATGATTTGACTGTCGAAATGGCCGCCCTCGATTGCTGCCTTGGCCAAAGTCTGCGAGCGCAGGCCGAAATTATCTGTGTCTGATCGGGTGAGCTGGTACTTTTCTGCCAGTCGTTCAGCTGCCTCGAATTGGCTGGTGAACTCCCGCTGCTCGAAATAACTGCGGCCGATGGGTTTACCCATTTTTTTGTTGGCGGGAATGGCGTCGCTGCCAATGGGCACCCGGGTCATGTTTTCCACTCCGCAGGCCATGACAACGTCAGCGGCGCCGGAACAAATGATGTTGTGGGCGAGGGTGGTAGATTGTTGGGATGAGCCGCACTGAGAATCGATGGTGATGCAGGGCGTTTCAATAGCGCCGCCACTGGCGAGCCAGGCGGTGCGGGTAATGTTCATGCCCTGAGAGGCCAGTTTGTTGACGCAGCCGCCAACTACTTGTTCCACGTCTGCGGAGGTGAGGTGGTTGCGCGCTAATAGCTTCATCATGACCTGACCCAGCATATCCGCTGGATGTGCGCCGCCAATGCTGCCCCCTTTGCGACCTACTGCAGATCGAGCAGCGTCAATGATTACGACTTCTTCCATGAGTTTCCCCTCTTTATTGATAACGATTATTTATTGCGCGTTTTTAAGTGCGGTTGGTCGCCGCCTCACGCCAGGATTGAATGCGTGCGCCAGCATCTGGCCGCGCGCGCTCGTCAGGCCTCCCAGCGGCGCTGCCAAGGTACACAAAGCCTGCGATATCTTCGTGGTCGCCGATATCAAAGAGCGACTGAATGTGTGAGTCATAGGTGTACCACTCGGTGAGCCACTGGGCGGCAAAACCCGCCAAGCTAGCAGCGACCAGCAAATTTTGGCACACCGCGCCGGCGGACAGAATTTGCTCCCACTCGGGAATTTTGTGATCCGCCAGTCGCTGGCTAACAACGGCGATAACGACGGGTGCGCGTAGGAAACGGTTGTGCTCAAAAGCAAGTTGCGCATCGTTGGCCTCTGGGTGTAGTGCCTGCCAGCGTTCAGCCAGAATCCGGCCAAAGGCGCCGCGGTCGTCATCCTGAAAGGTGACTAATCGCCAGGGACCCAGTTTGCCGTGGTCCGGCACGCGCAAAGCGGTGCTCAGTATCGTTGCAAGCGTGTCCGGATCGGGACCGGGTTCCTGCAAATCCAGGGCTTTGACGGATCGTCTGTTGCTGATGCGCTCTAAGGCTTCGGGAAGCGGGCGTTCTGGATACACGATATATGCTCTGCTAGCTGATTGCGAAGTGTAACGAAAGTGTGCCCTGGGTTTCGAGGTTTTCCTTTGCACTGGTGACAGAACCCCATGGCTCTGCTCCAATAGCGTGCATCATAAATTAAGGGGAAGGGGCGATGGATTTATCAGGAAAAAAAGCGCTGGTGTTTGGCGGTACTTCAGGCATTGGTCTTGCCACCGTGCAGCGACTACAGGCTGGTGGTGCCAATGTTGTGGCCATCAGCCGCAATCCGGACAAGGCGGGCGATATCCCCGGCGCAGAGCTGGTTGCATGCGATGTACGGGACGAAAACGCTCTTGCTGAGTTATTTGCGGCGCACGCGCCTTTCGACGTGCTGATTTCCGCAGCCACGGGGGGTGAGCGCGCGGCTGGGCCCTTCCTAAAAATGGATTTGGCCGGTTATCGGGCGTCTTTTGACAAGCTCTGGGGGTACACCAATGTGGTGCGTCTGGGAGCCGAGCACCTGAGCGAGGATGGCTGCATTGTGCTGGTATCTGGTTCTCCCGCGCGGCGGGCGAAGCCTGGGCAGGCGGCTATTGCCTCGGTTGGCGGCGCTGTGGAGCAATTTGTGCGGGCGATAACCGCTGAACTGGCCCCCAAACGCATTAACGTAGTGAGTCCGGGCATTATTGATACCCCCATGTTCGGCGACGATGCTCAGGCTCGAGCAAAGATGTTAGGGGGCGCTACGGCCAGTAATTTGATCCCCCGACCCGGAACTCCGGATGAGGTGGCCCAAGGAATTTTATTCGCGGTGGAAAATGACTTTGTCACCGGCACCACAATTGACGTGGACGGCGGTTGGGTCGTGGGCTAGCCCCCGAGCATTTCTCGCCGGCTACAGCGTGGCGATTTGCGCTTCCTGGCCCAGATACAGCCGGCCTACGGTTTCCAATGTACTGGGGGCTACCATGATGTGCTGTGACGCCATATGCACATCGCGGAAATGACGCTGTAGCGGTGAGTCCTGATATACCGCGGCCCCACCGCCCAAGGTGTACATGGCGTCGACGGTCTTGATGCTAGCCTCTACCGCGTGGGTAGTGGCAAGTCGTATGTCTCTGCGTTGGTCGATACTTACCTTTTCCCCGGCCTGTGCAGTATCCCAAGCAGCGCTAATAGACTGATAGTAGAACGCCCGGGCGCTGCGTAAGGAAGCTTCAGCCCGGGCGACCTCCAAATGAGAATGCACCCGGTCGGCAAGGGTTGCTTTGCTGTTAATGCGCTTTTTGCTTTGCGCGAGGTTCACCAACTCGTCAATGGCCGCTCGGCCAATACCTAGGGCCACTGCACCGATGCCAATGGCTAAAAGCGTGAATTGGGGAAACTGATACAGGGGGCGCTTGGGGGGGCGGCAGCGATTGTAGCCAACGATATGATCCACGGACGTGCAAAGGTCAGCCACTTGGTAATCCGTGCTGCCAGTGCCCTGAAGTCCGGAAACATGCCAGGTATCCAAGAACTCGATAGCGTCCGTGGGCATGAGCACCATGTGCTGCCCGGTTTGTTTGGACTCATCCTCCACCAGGCATCCGCCAAGCACCCAATCGGCATTTTGCGTGCCTGATCCCCACTGCCAGCGTCCGCTCACCGTTACCTGATTACCGTTAACTGTGGCCTTACCTGAGGGCGCGAAAACCCCGGCGACCATTACATTGGGGTGGTTAAAAATCTTTCTTGCGGACGCTTCGGGAATGCTGGCAAGGGTAGAGCCGCTGGTAGCAGCAATAAAAGCCACCCATCCGCAGGCTGCGTTACCTTGAGCGACCCGCTCAAAAATCTTGGCGCTGATAACCGGGGACGCTTCCAGGCCCCCCAAATGCGCGGGCACGAAAAGCCGGTAAAAACCCGCAGCGGCCATGGCATCACTGGCATCTTGGGCTATTTTCCGGTCCCGGTCGAAGTCACCGGCCAGGGGAGCAAAGCGATCAGCCAGGGTTTCTGCTGAGTGAAATAATGCCTGTTCATCAACTGTTGGTTGCGTTTGGCTTCCTAGTGCCTGTCCCATAATCCCCCCATGTTCCCAGGATGGCAGGCCTGATTGGCTGCCCGATGCCTGAAAATAGCCTGTTAGCGACAGATCAATCAACTGAAACAGATGGGTTACGGGATCTTTAAGGGCGGCGGTGATCCATTTCACAAGAAAAAGGGTGACAGCGTCGTGGGCCACCGCGGAGATCGCCGAAGTTGCTGCCAGGCCTTTGAGGTTTTCAGGTCAGCTGAGGCGCTGGTTGAACTCCACCATATTACCGCTGGGGTCATGGGCAAAAAACTGTCGGCAAATGTTTGGAATGTCACGAATTTCCGATGGGCTGAAACCCGCCTGCACCAAGGAACTGCGAATAGATTTCGCATCGGCCACAGCAAAGGCGAAATGCTGCTCTTTTAGCGGCTCACCACTGTGGATGCCAAGCAAGTGAATCTCTTGATCGCCAGCCTTCAGCCAAGCACCAGGAAAGCCCAAATCCGGCCGGGGCAGGGTCTGCAGGTTCAAGGTGTTCACATAAAACTCCAGAGCCGCGTCAACGTCGTCTACGTTGATGGAGACGTGGTGAATGCCTTGGGTTTCAATGCGCGCTGCCTCTGTCTCTTTGTCTGTCTCTTTATCCGTCTCTTTATTTGTCATGGGCCCTCATCAGGCAGGTTGTCTCAGGTGCAGCCAGCGCCGCCCCTGGGAACTGCTGCGGTCCCGCGCAGGCTAGCTCGTTATGGGCGGTAACGCGCCCAACCTCGGAGCTGCGGTAGGTTCTCGCCTTAGCCCTGCAGGCTCGCGAAGTTCTTGCCTTCAGCAACCAGTTTTTCAAGCAGCGGCGCTGGCTTCCAAATGTCGCCACCGTACTCCGCCTCAAACTTCTTGATGTCGGCTAGGATTTTGTCCAAACCGATTTGGTCTGCCCAGAACATTGGGCCACCGGTTACTTCCGGGAAGCCATAGCCGTTGATGTAAACAATGTCGATATCGCAGGGGCGAATAGCAATGCCGTCTTCGAGGATACGTGCACCCTCGTTGATTAGGGGATACAAGCAGCGCTTGAGTACTTCATCGTCGTCAATTGGACGGCGTTGAATACCCAATTCTGCGGAAGTCTCTTCTACTATTTGAACAACCTCAGGATCGGCTTGTCCCGCGCGGCTTCCTTCTGGGTAAATGTAGTAGCCACGACTGGTTTTTTGTCCGTAGCGATCCATTTCACACAGCTTATCTGCCACCCGGGCGGTAATGGGCACATCCTCTGGAGCAGTGCCGTTCAGCTTGCGGGCTCTCCAGCCAAGGTCCAGACCCACCAGGTCGTTCATCTGGAAGGGGCCCATGGGCATGCCAAATCCAAGAATCGCGTTATCCACCTGATAGGGCGTTGCGCCTTGCAGGATAATTTCGCCAGCCTGACGGGTGTAACCCGCCAGCATACGGTTGCCAATGAAGCCCGGCGCGTTGCCAGACAGCACGGCAATTTTGTTGAGAGTTCTGCCGAGTTTCATAGACGTTGCGATGACCTCTTTGCTGGTCTTTTCGCCGCGCACTACTTCCAGCAACCGCATGACGTTTGCTGGGCTGAAGAAGTGTAAGCCGATGACCGCTTCTGGCCGACTGGTGGCTGCTGCCATTTTGTCGATGTCTAGGCCAGAAGTGTTGCTGGCCAGGATGGCGCCGGGTTTGGCTGCCGCATCCATCTTTTTGAAGGTTTCGACTTTGACGTCGATGTTTTCGTAAATCGCCTCAATGATGACATCTGCGCCAGAGAGATCCGCGTAGTCTGTGGTGCCGCTGATGAGCGACATCCGCTGGTCCACCTCGTCTGCGGTCATGCGGCCTCGCTGGACTTGGATGTCATAGTTCTTTTTGATGACGCCCAGACCACGGTCCAGTGCCTCTTGGTCCATCTCCACGGAAACAACGGGTATCCCCACGTTTAAGAAGGACATGGCAATGCCTCCGCCCATGGTGCCACAGCCGATAACAGCGGCACTGGCGATCTCTTGGGTGGGTGTGTCCTTAGGCACGTCTGGGATCTTCGCCACCTCACGCTCAGCAAAGAACATGTGGATCAGTGACTCACGCTGTGGGTGCTTTAAGCACTTGGCAAAGCACTCTTGCTCCACTGCAATGCCGGCGTCGAAATCACCGAGATTCACCGCAGCTTCAACGCATTGAACAATCATCTCCGGTGCGAAGCGCTTACGCATCTTCCGCGCGGCGTTTTTACGAGCATTGTCGAAGATTTCAGCGTTACCCCGGGCTTGGCTAACGATCTCTTCTTCATCGCGGATACGCCGCACAGGGCTGCCCTGGGCGATCAAATTCGTTGCGAAAGTAATACCTGCAGCCACGATGTCACCATCTGCCAGTTCATCGGCAATGCCCATTGCTACCGCCGCCGGACCAGGGATTGGGTCACCAGATAACATAAAGTCTAGGGCTTTTTCGGCACCGATAAGCCGGGGAAGTCGTTGGGTGCCGCCAGCGCCGGGCAGCAGACCAAGCTTCACTTCTGGCAACCCCACCGGAGCGCTGGGGGCGATAACTCGGTAGTGGCAGCACAGGGCCACTTCGAGTCCGCCGCCAAAGGCCGTGCCGTTGATCGCAGCGACGATGGGTTTGCTGCTGTTATCCATGGCGGTTAGGCAATCGTGAAGGCTTGGTCCTTGGCTCTCGCCGCCGAATTCTGAGATATCGGCCCCGGCGATAAAGGCCCTGCCCGCACCGGTGAGTACGATAGCGGCCACAGCGTCGTCACCCAGCGCTTTTGCAAGTCCATCGTGCAAGCCCTGTCGGACCCCGGAAGACAAGGGGTTCACTGGCGGGTTATCGATGGTCATTAGCGCTACATTACCGCGCACTTCGTAATGGACGGATCCTTTCATTGTGTCTCCCCAGGAAGAATTCCAAATAGTGATAAATCGTTTTAGTTGGCCGGGAAAAATAGCCAGTCCCGACGGCGAGCGAAAGTTTGCCCCAAGTGGGCACCGAAACCCAGTAGTAGTAGGACATCGGATTCTTTATGCCGCCGGATTTGTGTACCGTAGTCGATCCTAAAACGGCACCGCATATGTCAGCACCTCGCAAAATCGATTTTCACTGTCACAGCCATTTTTCAGATGGTTCGCTAGCCCCGGAAGAATTAGTGAGGTTGGCTTTGCAGCGGGAGATAACGCACCTGTCCATTACCGATCACGATACGGTAGCTGCCTACTCCAGAACCTTAGAGGTTCTGGCCGCTAATGAGGGTTTGAGCCTGATCACCGGCTGCGAGCTTTCCTGTCAATGGCAGCGACGGAACATCCATATTGTGGGTTTGAACATGGATTTGCGTCATGCGGGCTACCGTCAGGCAATGCAGCAGCAGAGCCAAGCACGTCTAGGCCGTGGGGACAGCATTTGCGCGGCTCTGCAAGGGTTAGGGTTCGACGTGAATTTGGCAGCGGTACAAGACTTGGCTGCCCCAGGCATGATTGGTCGCCCCCACTTTGCTCAATATTTAGTGGAAACCCAGCAGATGCCCTCATTGGCCGCGGCGTTTAAGCACGTGTTGGGTAGCGGCAAGGCTGGCGATATCAAAGCCAATTGGCCCGGTTTGGAGACCGCGGTGGGTTGGATTACCCAAGCCGGCGGCGTGGCCGTAGTTGCCCACCCGCTAAAGTACAAGATGACCCTCACTAAGCTGCGAAGCCTTTTGGCAGATTTTGTGGCGGCGGGAGGTCAGGCCATGGAGGTGGTGACCGGCCATCAGGATTCCAGTCCCACGCGAACCCTGGCGGATCTGGCTCAGCGCTTCGACCTGCACGCCTCTGCAGGTTCGGACTTTCATCGCCCAGGGCAACCCTGGGCGGAGCTAGGTCATGTCCAGCCGCTGCCTGATCGCTGTCAGCCGGTATGGGAGCTTTGGTCGTGAACATTGCCGGTGCTAAAAAACCGCCGCAGTCTCAATACGATGTGGTCATCATTGGCGCGGGTGCCAGTGGATTGATGTGTGCAATCCATGCTGGCCGCCTGGGGCATCGGGTGCTGGTTTTGGAGAAGGGCGCGAAACCGGGACTGAAAATCCTGGTTTCTGGGGGAGGGCGCTGCAACTTTACCAATCGCTGGGTGGACCCTCAGGAACATTATTTGTCAGACAATGAGCACTTTTGTATCTCTGCCATGCGGCGTTACACCCCAGAGGACTTCATCGCCATGGTTGATGCTCATGGCATTGCCTACCACGAGAAAAAGCTAGGGCAATTGTTCTGCGATCAGAGTGCTCAAAACATTCTGGATATGCTGCTGGCCGAGGCGGTGAAAGTAGACGTGATCATTCGCCTGAACACCGAGGTAACCCATGTAGCGCCAGTGTTGTCTGAGGCGCAAGGGGGCTATCGAATCACCTTGGCTAAAAAACCGCCAAAGCCTGGGCGAAATGCCAGCGGCATACAGCGGGCTGTGGACGCGGATGATGGGACCCATGAAAGTTTACTGGTCCCCTCGGTAGTCATTGCCAGCGGCGGTTTGTCGCTGCCAAAAGTTGCCACGGATCTGGCACTGCGAGTTGCTCGAGAGCTTAAATTGCCCGTGGTGGCGCCAAGTCCCGCGCTTGTGCCGCTGACATGGAACAATACGGACCGCGCCGTGCTGAGTGAGCTGAGCGGGGTAGGCCTTGAGTGTGAGGTCACCTGTGCTGGGCAAAGCTTTCAAGAGAGCCTGCTGTTTACTCATCGCGGACTCAGTGGTCCGTCAGTACTCCAAATTTCTTCTTATTGGCGTCCCGGTGACGTTATTTACATCAACTTATTGCCAGGTCTGGACCTTGCCCAACGGCTGCAAACTGAGCAGGCCAGGCGGCCTAAGGCGCTTTTGTCTACCGTACTGAAAGGGTTGCTTCCGAAGCGCTTTGTGGATGCGATTTCCGGCCACTGGTTTATTGATCGGGTCATGAGCCAGCTGAGCGCGGAAGAGCAAAAGCGTCTGCTGCTGGCAATCCAGCATTGGCCTTTCAAACCTGGGGGCTCTGAAGGGTATCGCACTGCAGAGGTAACCTTAGGGGGCCTTTGTACCGATGAGTTTTCCTCGAAAACTTTTGAGGCCAAGCGCTATCCCGGGCTTTATGCCATTGGCGAAGCGCTGGACGTGACCGGCTGGCTGGGGGGATATAACTTCCAGTGGGCTTGGGCCAGCGGGTTTTGCTGCGCGCAACATTTACCTGCCGCTTCTCGAGAAGGCGTCCCGACAGTCTAAGCTTAGCTACCTCCCATCTCCAAAAAAGCACCTTTTATCGAAGGGGCTCCGGCGTTACGGGCTGAGGTCGGTAAATTCCCTGCCGCAACTTGGGCACCAGGCCCTCAACTAAGCATTTTTAAAAAACTTTTTAAAAAAGAACTTTGTAAGTACGTCTTCTGTAAAGAGAGATATCAGCATGAAATTATTCGCACCCTTTCTTAGCTTCGTTCTGTGCATCGGAGCGGCACCAGCTATCACGATAGCCAACGAACAAGGCGTCTACGTTTTTCCTCAAGCCGCTGCCCCGGAATATTCCAAAGCCAGTGATCTGCAGTCAGACGGGCTGTGGGGCGCTGGCGCTGGCTATCGGTTCGATGGACCAGTGGCGCTGGAGGCAGATTTTTTGACCGGTGACACGAAACCCAAAGCTGGCTTGGGTGACTTGGATGTTGATGTATGGAGTATCCGGGCGCTCTACCATTTTCTGGAAACGGACACGCTTCATCCCTACGTGAGCGCAGGTTTTGGCCAGCAGGATGTTGACTATAGAGGAGCGGGCACTGAAGAACAGATTAATGCCGGCATTGGTCTGCGCTGGAACATTTGGAAGAAGCTTGATGGCCGGGCAGCCTTTAATTTTTATGATGGCAACCGCGAGGGTATTTTAAAGCGTAGCTTCAACGTGGGGCTGCTTTACCGATTGGGTGCGACAGAGACCCCAGCGCCAGAGCCGGTGGATAGCGACGGTGACGGCGTGATGGATTCTCAGGATCGGTGCCTCGGGACGCCTCTAGGCGCTTCAGTGGATGCCAGGGGCTGTCAAATTCGCCTGGACAGCGATGGTGACGGCGTCAGTGACGCTCAGGATCGTTGTCCCGGCACTACAGATAGAAGTCGCAAAGTGGACGCCTATGGTTGTTACGAGCCCGTTGAGGTGATGGTTTCGGATAAAACCGAGGTGATATTCCCTTTCGATTTTGATTCTGCGGCGATAAAAGACGAGCACCGGATGACAGCTCAGGAAGTCGCAAGGTTTATTCGCGGCGGCAAGAACACCCAGATAGGGCTTGCAGGGCATACCGACTCGATTGGTACGGTCGATTATAATCAGGAGTTGTCCGAGCGACGGGCCGCGGCGATCAAAAGGCTATTGGTGCATACACTGAACATTGACGCTGAGGACGTATTCGTAAGCGCTTACGGAGAGACTCTTCTTGCTCAGGTACCGGAAAACCGAGAAAACAGGCGATTGAATCGCCGAGTGGTGGCTACGGTGACCACGACTCGAACACGCCTACGCTAGGACACCCGCGTCGAAAAGAATGCTGAGTTGGCTGCAAAGCTGACTCAGCATTTTTTGCCTTTACTTGGGCTTTGCCGCGCAAACCCCCACCCGCCTATAGTGAGACATCCTCGGATGAGTTCTCGCAAGCCATTGCATATCTTTATTCGGTGGTTAAGCTGCAGTACTCCGAGACCGAGCTAAGCACAGTGGCTGCCGAAATGGTAAATTCCACAACGTTTTGTGCCTGCTGAAAGCACCGACCATTGCCGATAGGCCGCACAGCCCTAACAACAGTGGTGGGTGGAGGAATGTCATGTTTATTACTAATAAGAGGATGCGCACGTGAGTAACCGACAAAAGTTTTACATTAATGGTGAATGGGTGACCCCGTCGACCACTGAGACCCTAGACGTCATTAATCCCGCTACCGAGCAGCCTATCGACGTGGTGGCCATGGGTGGCGCTGCTGATGTCGACAAGGCTGTGGCCGCGGCGAAAGCGGCATTCGAGACCTTTTCGCAAACGACACGCGAAGAGCGCATTGCTCTGCTTGAGGCGGTGATAGCCAAATACGCGGAGCGAATGGGCGATGTTGCGGCGGTAATCAGCGAAGAGATGGGTGCGCCGACGAAACTTGCTGCAAAGGCGCAAGCGCCGACGGGCATTGGCCATCTTATGACCGCAGTAAGTGTTCTGAAAGATTTTGAGTTCGAGGAAGACCTGGGTACCACTCGAATTATCAGGGAGCCTGCAGGAGTTTGCGGTTTTATTACCCCTTGGAACTGGCCGATTAACCAAATCGCCTGCAAAGTGGCCCCAGCGCTTGCTGCTGGCTGCACCATGGTGCTCAAGCCGTCTGAGGTTGCACCGTTTAATGCCATTTTGTTCGCCGAAGTGTTGGACGCTGCCGGCGTTCCCGCCGGTGTATTCAATCTGGTCAACGGTGACGGCCCTACCGTAGGTGCCCGGCTGTCGGCTCACCCAGATGTGGACATGATGTCCTTCACAGGCTCCACCCGTGCCGGCGTGGAGGTTGCCAAAGCGGCAGCGCCAACGGTGAAACGCGTAGCCCAAGAATTGGGTGGCAAGTCGGCCAATATCATTCTGGATGATGCAGACTTTGCTAAGGCCATTACCAGAGACGTCTTCGGACTGGTGACCAATTCAGGGCAAAGCTGCAACGCGCCGACCCGAATGTTGGTGCCCAACGCGCGCATGGATGAGGCTGCGGCGGTGGCAAAAGCAGCGGCAGAGCAGGTGAAAGTTGGCGACCCGAACGCTGAAGACACCACGATTGGCCCAGTAGTTTCGGAAGTCCAGTTCAACAAAATCCAGGGGTTAATCCAGCAGGGTATTGATGAGGGCGCTAAACTCGAGACCGGCGGTACTGGCCGACCAGATGGCTTGAACGCTGGCTACTATGTTAAGCCCACGGTATTCAGCCACGTAACTAACGATATGACTATTGCCCGGGAAGAGATTTTCGGCCCGGTTCTAGCCATGATCGGATATGAAGACGACGCCGACGCGGTGCGCATAGCCAACGATACTCTGTACGGGCTCAGCGGCTACATTTCCTCGGAAGATCCAGAGCGGGCCAACAAACTTGCTCGACTTATTCGTACCGGCAATGTGCACGTTAACGGTGCGCCGGCAGATCAAAGCGCGCCCTTTGGCGGCTACAAGCAGTCGGGTAATGGCCGCGAATGGGGTCGTTATGGGTTTGAGGAGTTCTTAGAAACCAAGGCGATTATGGGCCACAACCCCAAGAGTTAGATTAAGTCTGTAGGTTAGAAAAGAGGGCTAAGGCCCTCTTTTTTATGGATAAAAGGATTGTAGATGAGCTTTCTTCGCGGTCGAACCGTGGTGGCTATTGAGCAGGCGGTAGCGGCCCCGTTATGTTCCATGCGCCTAGCCCAAGCAGGCGCAGAGGTCATTAAAATAGAGCGCCCAGAGGGGGACTTTGCACGGGGCTACGATACTGCCGTAGCAGGGCAGAGCAGTTATTTCGTTTGGCTGAATGCCGGCAAGAAATCTGTTGTTCTGGATCTTGCCCGCAACGATCAAGTGCAAATTTTGCGGCAGCTGATCAGCAGGTCTGATGTGCTAATCCAGAACCTCAAGCCTGGTTCCATGGCCAAGTTGGGGCTGGATCTTCAGGAACTGCACGCGGAATTGCCGTCTTTGATTTCAATGTCGATTGCCGGCTTCGCCCCAGACGGCCCCGGTCGTGACCGTAAGGCCTACGACCTGTTAATGCAGGCCGAATCAGGTCTCAGTGCTATTACAGGCAGTCCCCATGCGCCAGGTCGGGTCGGCGTATCTCTTGTGGACATTGCCACTGGACAATACGCCTACGAAGCAATTCTTGGTGCGCTATTTGAGCGGGCGAACGGCAGTCGCGGCGCTCAGCTGAGCGTGTCGCTTTTCGATGCCGTAGCCCAATGGCTAGCCGTACCATATCTGTTGGATCGTTACGGTGAAGCGCCGCCCGAGCGCCTGGGCCTTGCTCATCCGGGTATCTGTCCCTATGGCGTATTTGTCGCCGGTTGCGGCCGATCGTTCATCCTGTCCATTCAAAATCAGCGTGAGTGGGAGCGTTTATGCAACGCTGGCATCCAACGACCAGAGCTGCGCCTGGATCCCCGCTGCGCGGACAACGAAACCCGGGTGGCGAATCGGGAATTCGTTGACGGCCAAGTTCAGCAAGCGGTTTCTCTGATGGATTACACTCAAGTTCAGCAGCAGTTTGATGCCGCCGACCTAGCTTTTGCCCCGGTGAATGCAATCTCAGACCTAAAATCCCACCCGGATTTTCATACTGTTGGCGTGGAGGTGGGCGGGAGCTTGGTGCAGCTGCCCCGAGTACCAGGCGCTGTCGCTGACCCAAATACCGTCAACCGAGTACCGGCCCTGGGTGCCCATACAGACGAGGTTCTGGCAACGCTGACTTGAACGAAAGTGGGGTTGTCGCCAAACTCGCTCCCTGATTTCATTTCCGAGCAGCAGCCATGGTCTACGATCCTGAGAATATTTTCGCCAAGATACTACGCGGTGAAGCGCCGGCGTTTAAGGTTTATGAAGACGAATACTCGCTGGCCTTTATGGACGTCATGCCCCAGGTGCCCGGGCATACGTTAGTCATACCCAAAGACCCGGCCGAGAATATTTTAGCGGTTGACCCGCTCATTCTGGGTCACACCATGAGGACGGTGCAGAAAGTTGCTGGCGCAGTGAAGCAAGCTTTTGATGCCCCGGGTATCATGCTGGCGCAGCTGAACGGTGCTGCTGCAGGACAGACGGTTTTCCATCTTCATTTCCACATTTTGCCTCGGGATCAGGGAGTTGATTTGCAAATGCACGCCCGGGGTCTCGGAGATTTTGCCGAGTTAGAGGTGCATGCTCAGCGGATTAAGGACGCGCTCGAGTAAAGTAACCCGGGGGAACGAGTAAAGTCCGGTAGCGCCAGGGAGTAAGGAGAGGGAATGAATGAGGGGTGTATGGATCTAGGGCAGCTACTGGCTGATGACAAAGCAGAATGGGCCGAATCCCTGGACGCTATTGTGGCCCAGTATGGTGCCGAAGGTGCCAGAGAGGTGCTGAGGAGCCTGCAAAATCATGTTTTGGCACACAATATTTCGCTGGACGAGGCCACGCTTAATACGCCTTATCGAAATACTATCGGTCCCGACGCTCAGCCGGCCTATCCGGGCAATATAGAGCTAGAAGAAAAGGTTGAAAGGCTTCTGCGCTGGAATGCCATGGCCATGGTGCTGCGCGCCCAAGACAAAGGCATCGGTGTCGGCGGTCACATCGCTACCTACGCGTCTTGTGCCACCATGCTAGAGGTGGGTTTTAATCACTTTTTCCAGGGTGCTGGGCCTGACAATGACCGCGGATCTGCAGATATGCTGCTGCCCCAGCCACACGCTGCCCCGGGCATCTACGCCCGCGCCTTCCTTGAGGGCAGGCTGAGCGCAAAGCAGCTGGATAATTATCGTCAAGAATTAGCACCCGAGGGTGGGCTCTCGTCCTACCCGCATCCCCGCAGCATGCCGGACTTTTGGGAATTGCCCAATGCGTCCATGGGGCTGTCAACGCCAGCGGCGATTTATCAGGCCCGCTTTGCCAAATATCTAGAGAATCGAGGCCTAAAAGACAAAGCCAGCGGCAAAGTTTGGTGCTTTATCGGCGATGGTGAGGCAGATGAGCCTGAGGTGTTAGGGACCATCAATATTGCCGCTCGGGAAAAGCTGGATAACCTGATTTTGGTAGTGAACTGCAATTTGCAGCGTTTGGATGGCCCGGTGCGGGGCAATGGCAAAATCATTCAGGAGTTGGAACGTACCTTTCGGGGCGCTGACTGGAACGTCCTCAAAGTAATTTGGGGCGGCGGTTGGGATGCGCTGTTATCCCGTGATCACGAAGGGGTGCTGCAGCGGCGCATGGACGAATGTTTGGATGGGGATTACCAAATGTACTCGGTGTTACCCGGCGACGTGCAGCGGGAACATTGGGTAGAGGGTAATCCCAAGCTTGAGCAGATGATGAACACTCTGACCGATGAGGAGGTTCGCGGCATTAAGCGAGGCGGCCAAGACCAAAAGAAAATCTATGCCGCATTTGCGCGAGCTAGCCAAGCGAAGGACAAACCCACGGTGATCTTGGTGAAAACCGTCAAAGGTGATGGCATGGGCGCCCAAGGTAAAAACACCGCCCATCAGTATAAAAATATGTCCGTAGACGAACGCGTTAAAGTCGCAGCGGAACTGGATATACCGATCAGTGAAGAGCAGGCCGCTGCCGCCGAATTTTATCGTCCGCCGGAAAACTCGCCAGAGATGGTCTACCTGCAGCAACGGCGCGCCCAGCATGGCGGCTGGGTGCCAAATCGGGTTGTTGATTGTCCGCCGCTAGAAATTCCACCCCTGGAACGACTCGCTGAATTCCTAAAGGGGAGTGGCGAGCGAGAAGTGTCTACCACCATGGTCATGGTGAGGCTGCTTTCAACCTTGCTGCGAACACCAGAAGTCAGCCGCTATGTGGTGCCGATTGTTCCCGACGAAGCACGGACCTTCGGCATGGATGGTTTGTTCAAGGTCGCAGGGATTTACGCGCACGAAGGTCAAAAGTACCGGCCGGTAGATGCGGATGGTCTGCTGCCCTATCGAGAGGCCAGCGACGGTCAGATATTACAGGAGGGTATCTGCGAGGTTGGGGCCATGGCGTCATTCATGGCTGCGGGCAGCGCCTACGCAGTTCATGGATTGCCCATGATTCCCTTCTATATTTTCTACTCCATGTTCGGCATGCAGCGGGTAGGGGACCTGGTTTGGGGCTGTGGCGACATGATGTGCAAAGGCTTTTTGCTCGGCGGCACTGCGGGTCGCACCACTCTCAACGGTGAGGGGCTACAGCATCAAGACGGCCATTCTCACATCTTGGCAAGCACCGTTCCGAGCATGCTCAGTTTTGACCCGGCCTTTGGCTTCGAACTGGCAATGATCGTCCGAAACGGCATGTATCGAATGTATGAAGCTCAAGAGGAAATCTTCTATTACCTGACGCTATACAACGAGAACTATCAAATGCCGAGCTTAGAAGAGGCGGTTGCAAGCAGCGGGCTAGGCGAAGAAGCGATTAACAAGGGTGTATTGGCCGGAGGGTACTGCTTTGATCGGGCCGAAGGGGAAGCCGACGTTCATTTGTTGGCCAGCGGCAGCATCATGCAGCAGGCGCGAGAAGCCAAAGAGAGGCTAGAGGCAAGAGGCCTTGTTGTGAGCCTGTGGAGCATCACGAGTTTCGTAGAACTGCAGCGCAATGCTCTAGCGACAACAGCTCAAAACCGGCGCAATCCCCAACAACCCCGCCAGACCAGTACCTTAGAGAACCTGTTTGCCGACGCCAGCGGAGCCATAATTGCGGTTACCGACTACATGGCGAGCTTGGCGCAAGGCATTGCCGCCTGGATGCCCGCGAATTATGAAGTTTTAGGCACCGATGGGTTCGGCTTGTCTGAATCTCGACCCGCGCTGCGGGCCCATTTTGAAGTGGACGCCGATGCCATTGTCAAAGCAGCGCTGGCGAACCTTTACCGACAGGGCAAAATTCAGGCCAACCAGCTTGACTAACATTCAACACACGTTGCAGGGAGAAACATGAAAGATTTTAAAGACAAGATAGCAGTGGTCACCGGTGGCGGTACGGGCATGGGCAGGGAACTGGTATGCCAGCTAATCGCTGCCGGTGCACGGGTAGCCATGTGCGACGTCTCTCAGGAAAACATGGACGAAACCCGCCGCCTTGCCAGCTCCGAAGAAGGGCGCCTAAGTGACCATATTTGCGATGTAAGCAACGAAAGTCAGGTGTTGGCATTCCGCGATGAGGTGCTTGCTTTCCATCAAACCCAGCATATAAATCTGCTGTTTAATAACGCCGGAATTGGCGGAGGCGGCTCTTTTGTGGAGGGCGACCGCAATGAGTGGGAGCGCACCTTTGCAGTGTGCTGGGAAGGGGTTTATTTCGGCTGCCGGGCCTTTATGGACGCGCTGGTTGCCAGTGATGCCGGACATATCGTCAACACCAGTTCCGTTAATGGCTTCTGGGCCAGTCTTGGCACCACCCAGGCGCACACCTCCTATGCAGCAGCAAAATTCGCCGTCAAAGGCTTCACCGAAGCTCTCCTGACGGACCTGCGGCTCCATGCACCTCACGTGCACTGCAGTGTGGTCATGCCGGGTCATATCGGAACCTCGATAATGGAGAACTCGTCAAAGGTTCTAGGCAAGCCCTGGGGCCATGATTTGCCCGCTGAAGAAGTTGAGGTTATCCGCCAGCGCATGCTTGCGGCAGGGCTTCCTGTTGGTAACGTGCCCGACGACCATATTCGCCAAATGTTGGCGGACCGAGCAGAAGCATTTCGTACTCAAGCGCCGACTACGGCCAGTGAAGCCGCGACCGTCATTCTCGATGGTGTTCGCGAGAACCGGTGGCGGATTTTGATCGGACAAGATGCCCGTGACTTGGATCGTTTGGTCAGAGAAGCGCCAGAAGAGGCCTATGAGAAGTCTTTTGTTGAAAAGCTGAACGAATTGAAGCATCTGGGCGGCTTGCTCTAGGCTCGCTCAGAGAGCACTGACCCAGAGGATCCCGACCATCTCGTGTACTCGGGATCGAAGCCGAGATAATCTAGACATAACAATAAATAGGGAGAGAGTATGGCTACCCAACGCCGGGATGCTGCGATTGTTGGCATTCATGAATACCCATCCAGGGATGTTGAAGGCAAGGTAAATGCCCTGCAAATTAAAGCTGCTAGTGCGGCCAAAGCCTTAGCCGACGCAGGTCTGAACTGGTCCGACGTGGACGCAATCTATGACGCCGGCGAGGGCGCCCCCATGAGCGGCCTGATGATTTCCGAATACTTTGGCATTCAACCAACGGTTATGGACACGACTGGTGTGGGGGGGAGTTCCTACGAGTTCCATGCGGCCCACGCGTTACGGGCGATCCGGGAAGGCAAGGCCAAGGTAGCACTGCTGACCTACGGCTCAACCGCGCACAGCAACGCCATGGCCATTGGTGCTGGGGGGCGTGGGGGCGGTGTCACCCCGGGGGACAACATGGAAACTTTCGCGGGCCAGACGCTGATTGCAAACTACGCGATGGTAGCGCACCGACACATGCACCAGTATGGAACCACCAGCGAGCAACTGGCCGAGATTTCGACTGCAACTCGCTATCACGCCATGCGCAATCCAGAAGCGGTACAGGCCATGACAGACCTAGAGTTTGTGGGCATTCAAGAAACCACCATCGAAGACGTGGTGAATTCGCGCATGATTGCTGATCCACTGCACCTCCTTGAGTGCTGCATGGTGTCTGACGGCGGCGGCGCTGTGGTTATTGCCAGCGCGGATGTGGCGGCCAACTGCAACAAGCCGCCGGTGTGGATTCTGGGCACTGGCGAAGCAACTAAGTACCCGCAAAATGGTGGCGACATTACGACCTCGGCCGGTGCGCAATCTGCGCCCATCGCCTTTGCCGAGGCCGGTGTGACCCCGGCCGAGATGGACATTGCGATGATTTACGACTCTTTCAGCATCACGGTGCTCACGCTGTTGGAGGATCTGGGGTTTTGCGCCAAGGGTGAAGGAGGGGCCTGGGTAGAGGGCGGACGCTTGCGCTTCGACCGACCCAGTGACGGTCCTGCTCTGAACACCGACGGCGGAGGCCTGTCCTCTAACCATCCGGGCATGCGGGGTATTTTCTTGCTGCTGGAAGCCACCCGTCAGCTGCGCGGCGAGAGCACCTCACAAGTAGAGGATGCACGGTTGGCCATTGCTCATGGTAATGGCGGTATGTTGGGTGCCCGGCATTCTGCGGGCACAGTCATTTTGGGGAGGGACTAAGGCATGAGTGATAGCAAGATCGACAGCAAGGCAGAAAAGAAAACGCCAACGCGACCGTTGCCCAAATTGACCGAACTGGATACCGCTGAGTTTTGGCAGGCAACGGCTCAGAAAGAATTTCGTTACCAGCAGTGCGGTAACTGCGGCACCATCGTTTGGCACCCACGGGCGCACTGTACCGGGTGTGTGGACGGTGACTTACAGTGGAAAGTCTCCGCTGGTAAGGGAACCATCTATTCTTACAGCGTGGTGCGCCTGAGTTATCACCCCTTTTTCCGCACCAAGGTGCCTTACGCGGTGGCTTATGTGGATCTGGACGAAGGGCCACGTTTTCTGACTAACGTCACCGGCGTCGATGACCCGCTTACTCAAGTGTCGGTAGGACAGCGGGTGGAACTGGCTTGGGAAGAACACGAAGAGCTATCCATTCCACTGGTCAGGCCTGAGTCAGACTGATTAACCTTAATCCTCTCTGAACTCTCACAGCGGGCGACGGTGAAGCCAAGGCTCAGGGTTAATCCGGAGCCTTGTGGGGTATGCTGATGTGTAGGCTTCGTCGTCGCGGAGCTGCTCAACAGATCTTGGCGTTAAATCATGTAGAGCACGGCAAGGTAGCCGGTGATGCCCATGGTAACGGTGTAGGGCAGGGCCATGGTTACCATACGCATGTAGCTCAAGTTAATCAGCGGGGCGATGGAAGAGGTCAGAAGGAACAGGAATGCGGCTTGGCCGTTGGGGGTCGCGACACTGGGAATGTTGGTGCCGGTATTAATGGCCACCGCCAGTGCATCGAACTGCGCCCGAGAGATCACGCCGTCTGTGAACGCCTGTTTTACCTCACCAATGTAGACCGTCGCGACGAAGACGTTGTCGCTAATGGCTGAAAGCAAGCCATTGGCAATATAGAACATGCCTGGCTGGGCATCTTCAGGTAGGGACAACACGTAACCAATGACTGGCGAGAATAGGTGCTGGTCGTGAATGACGCCAACAACCCCGAAAAATACGACCAACAGGGCGGTAAAGGGTAGGGCTTCCTCGAAGGCCTTACCAAGGTCATGTTCAGAAACCACGCCGTTAAACGCGGTTTGCAGGACGATGATCATGAGACCAATCAAACCGACTTCGGCGACGTGAAAGCCTAAAGCCAGGATCAATACAAGGGCAGCGATGGCTTGAATCACCAAACGCGCCTTGTCCTGCTGAGTGCGCTTGGCAGCTTCCGCTTCATCAAAATCCACCAGCACCTGGCGAACTCGCTCGGGCAGCTGGGCACCGTAACCGAAGATCTTTGTTTGCTCTAAGAGAAGGCACGTGACCAGGCCCACGACGAGAACAGGCATAGTGACCGGCGCCATGCGCAGGAAGAACTCAACGAAATTCCACTCGGTGTAGCTTGCGATCAGTAAGTTTTGCGGTTCACCTACCGTGGTGCAGACACCGCCAAGGGCAGTACCTACCGCGGCGTGCATAAGTAAGTTACGCAGAAACGCGCGGAATTTTTCGAAATCCGGGTCTTCGGGTTCGCCGCTGGCCTGGACGTTTTTGTAAACGGTGTAAAACCCCACGGCGACGCTGATCACGACGGCGGTAACGGTCAGGGCATCAAGGAAGGCGGACAAGAAAGCGGAGATGAAGCAAAACAAGAAAGAGATCAGCATTTTTGATCGGATGGAAAGCAGTACCTTCGTGAAGGTGAACAGCAGCAGTTCTTTCATGAAATAGATGCCGGCGACCATAAACACCAACAGCAAAATGACCGGAAATGCAGCGACCACCTCGTGGTATACGGTATCTGGACTGGTCATCCCCATAAGCACGCCCTCCAAGGCCAATAGCCCACCGGGTTGCAGCGGATAGCATTTCAGGGCCATGGCTAAGGTGAATATGAACTCCAACACCAAAACCCAGCCGGTGATATAGGGGCCAGCGATCACCAGTAGAACAGGATTCAAAAGCAAAAAAGCAACGATGGTTTTTTTGTACCAGTCGGGTGCATGGCCTAAGAAATTCTGAGTGAAAGCGCTCATGGTGGTTTGCATTCTGGATCCTTAGTGACAGCTGATTGAGTGAGATCGTATTTCCGGACTGCTCTAACGGTGACCATCATAAGTGGTCAGATAGGCGGAACGATGTTTCGGCAAATGCGCGTAACGAAGACGAAAGATATCCCGGTGCCGCCTATTTGAGCAAGAGGGTGCCAGAGTAAAACTTCTGGCCGTGCGAATTATTGCTGGGATCGTTATGCTTGGCGTCAACCAAAATTGTGGCAAGGGGAGCTTCATATGTGGCCCAAAAACCCAGACGAATTCGTAGCAAATCACGTCATGCCCGATGGGGCGGATAGCGGCGACGCTTGGTACTTTGTATTCATGCGCGGTGAGTTGGTTTGCAAGACCGTTCAGGGGGCGCCAGAACCCATCACCGGCGATGACTTTCGTTGGTTTGAGGTGGAGGTACACGGCAAACACTTTCTGGGTCATTACGGTAGCCTGGGCTGCTTTGCCGTCAGCGCCAGCGGTAATGTGCCTGAGGGTTATGCGTTGATGCCGCTGCGCGGGCTGTTGGGGCGAACGGCCCAATCGTTATTTTATTTGGCGGGTAGAGCCCAGCAGATAATCGAGTGGCACGATACGAATCAATTTTGTGGCCGATGCGGGTCAGCGATGACCTTGCACGCTCAGGATCGTGCCATGACCTGTCGAGACTGTCGCGTTATCAACTACCCTAGGTTAAGCCCCAGCATTATCGTTCTGGTCACTAGGGGCGATGAGATGTTGCTGGCCCGCAACGCTAACTGGCCAACCAATATGTACAGCACCCTGGCGGGGTTCGTTGAACCCGGCGAATCCATTGAGCAGACCGTGCACCGTGAAGTAATGGAGGAAGTGGGTCTGAGAGTGCGGAACCTTCGCTATTTTGGATCGCAAAGCTGGCCGTTTCCCAACTCACTTATGCTCGGTTTCCACGCCGAATATGAGGGTGGCGATATTGTCTGTCAGCCAGACGAGATTGCAGACGCTCAATGGTTTTCCAAAGACACGCTGCCGCAGACACCGCCCAAGACCGCAATCTCGGGATGGTTGATTGATGAGTTTATTCAGGCGCTGGCTTAAGGCGTTTGGTCTAAATTCCCGGGCTTCACTCGCTGGCTAGGCAGCAGGCCACGGCAGACGCCCGGCGCTCTAGGCCGCCGCGCGGTTTTTGCTGAACGCAGCGAAGGTTTTGAACACCCAAATCAGATGGCCATTTGAACGGATATGGCCTTGCAAGAAAGCTTCCATCACATCCTCCTGGCCGCGCAATAGGCGTTGGGCCTGGGATTGGGATTCAAAGTAGAGAACTAATTCGGCACTGGTGATTTGGGGAAAGCTCAGCACACCGTTGCGAATATCGCAAAATATGCTGTCGTCGGGGAATCTCAGCTCAATGTCTGTTGCTAAATCTGCCGCTGCTTCCGGCGCAAAATTTTGTTGTAAAAACGACTGCATGGCTGATTCCTCGAAGAAGTGGTGACTGAGTTTGGGCTTGGGCCAGGATCTCAGTCCGGGGCCCTGACCCAGACCGCGCCAGAAACCGGCGAGGAAGCTATCAAAGCCTCACCAAAGGTCAAGGATTGAACCGGCAACCAAACCGATCCCTTTGATGGTACTGCAGTCCAACGTTAGGTGGCCCAACGCTGGACGCTCGCGGTGAGTAATCGCTAAAGTAGCGCTCCTTTCCGTCACGGCGACACTTGCATGAGCTTCTTATATGAATACCTGATGTTCCTCGGTCAGGTGGTTACGCTGGTTATTGGTTTCTTGGTCGTCGTATCGTTTTTAGCGTCTATGAGCCAACGCGGGTCGTCAGGCGACCAGGGGCATTTGCAGGTGCGAAAACTCAATGATCGACTGCGAGATTTACGCTTTGCCATGGAGAGTCACTTGCTGACTCGGGATCAAGCGAAGAAGCAGCACAAGGCGGAACTAAAACAAGACAAAGCCGACGCAAAAAAAGCGGCGAAAAAAGCCTCGAAAGCGTCGAGTAAACCCGGTCAAGATGGGATGTCAGAACCAGCCTCTGGGGCAGAGGGCACGGCAAAGTCTAACTCCCCAAAACCCAAGGTTCAGGCGACAGCAAATGACAAACCTCGCACCTTTGTCATTCGATTCGACGGTGATGTGGCCGCCTCGGCGGTGGAGCATTTACGAATCGAAATTTCCGCGGTGCTTACCATGGCCCAGCCTGCAGACGAGGTAGTAGTTTGCCTTGAAAGCCCTGGCGGCATGGTCCATAGCTATGGCCTAGCGGCTTCACAAATGATGCGTATTCGCTCCAAAGGCATCCCATTGACGGCAGTAGTTGACCGGGTGGCGGCTAGTGGTGGCTATCTAATGGCGGCAGTGGCGAACAAAATCGTTGCCGCTCCGTTTGCGGTAATCGGCAGTATCGGCGTTGTTGCTCAGGTGCCCAACGTGCATCGACTATTGAAGAAAAACGATGTGGACGTGGAAGTGCTGACCGCCGGCAAATACAAACGCACCCTGACGCTGCTGGGTGAAAACACCCAAGAAGGGCGTGAGAAATTCCAGCAGGAGCTGGAAGACGTCCATGCTTTGTTCCAAGATTTTGTGCTGAAGAATCGGCCAGAACTGGACATCGAAGCGGTTGCTACTGGTGAGGCCTGGTATGGGACTCGTGCCCTGGAGCTACATTTGGTGGATGAACTCGCTGCCAGTGATGAGTATTTGGCGCAGCAGTGCCAGGAACGCGACGTTTTCGACGTTGCTTGGGTGGAAGTAAAACGTCCGATTGACCGAGTCCTGGACAAGGTCAACGGGGCCCTGGACCGAATTAATCACGTCTTGGAATTTGTCAGAAAGTAGTAGGAGAGTTGAGTATGGGTTTTAGCGCATTTCGGGTGGAGAAAAACGAATCGGGGTTCAGTCGCAGCGTCGTTGAGCGTGACGAAAGCGACCTGCCTGAGGGTGACTTGCTCATCGACGTCAGGTACTCCTCGCTTAACTTCAAAGATGGCCTTTCCGCGACGGGTAACCCCGGGGTAACTCGTAACTTCCCCCACACCCCGGGAATTGATGCCGCTGGGATCGTGCTGGAGTCCTCTAGCGCCGATTTTGCTGCGGGAGATGAGGTCATTGTTATCGGTTTTGATTTGGGCATGGGAACTTCCGGCGGCTTTGCTCAGCGGATCCGCGTGCCTGCAGGCTGGGCAGTGAAGCGCCCCGAGGGTCTGTCCCTGCACGCGAGCATGATCATTGGTACTGCGGGTTTTACCGCGGCAGAGTGCGTGCAGAAGCTGGAGCAGGCGGGTATGACACCGGATTCAGGACCTGTGCTTGTCACTGGTGCCACCGGCGGGGTGGGCTCAGTGGCCGTCAAGCTGCTCGCTCAGCTTGGGTATCAGGTGACCGCCGTAACGGGGAAAGCTGACAAGACCGACTGGCTGCGTTCGCTTGGTGCAACCGACGTGATCAGCCGGGAAGACGCGGCGGCTGGCGCCGATAAACCGCTGCTACCAGAAACTTGGGGTGGCGTCGTGGATACCGTCGGCGGCGACATTTTGTTCAATGGGGTGAAAAGTCTCCGCTATGGCTGCAGCTTAGCCGCCTGCGGTCTGGTAGCAGCGCCCACCTTCGGTGCTTCGGTGTTGCCTTTTATTTTGCGGCACGTGAACTTGCTGGGCATTGATTCCGTGCAGCTGCCGGTGGAACAAAAAGCGGAGATTTGGCAGCGGCTTGCCACAGACTGGCTGATGGATTTGAGCGCGCTGGAGGAGGTGTTGACCCTGGATACGTTATCCGACGGTATTGATCGAATACTCGCCGGTAACATGGTCGGCAGAGGTGTTGTGCACCTCTAGGACCCATGGGCAGCCAAGCTTCAGAGGCTGCCTAATCCCGCCGCAGGGCAGGATCTGCAGCGATGGGATTCGGGTAGCGCGAGACCACCCAATAACTGTTCACGAGCAGGGTGGCCACCGTAGCGGTTTGCAAAATGGTCGCCCCGGCGGTGCCCAGCAAGCCAGCGCTGAGGGCCATGTAGCTGACCAGTAAAGAAAACTCGGAAGCTTGGCCAAGTCGCCAGCCCACCTCTTGGGCGGTGTGTGGGCTTTCACCCTGGGCCTGCAGTAAACGTTGAAACGTCCAGGGTTTTATCAGCAGCACCACCAAGGCTAAGGCGGTTATAGGCATCCACAGGCTGCCGAGCAGACCCAGGTCGATAGAAGCGCCAACGGTAAAAAAGAACAGCACCAAGAAGAAGTCTCGTAGCGGACGCAAGTGGTTAGCAATGTACTGGGCAATGGGGCTCGTTGCTAAGCTGACGCCGGCGATGAACCCGCCGATTTCGAAAGAGAGCCCAAGGCTGTGAGCGGCAAATGCGATGGTTAAGCACCACCCGATAGCCAGCAAAAAAATGTACTCATGAAAAGCGTCGAACCTGGCTAGCAAGGGCAAGATGGCCAGGCGGACGACCACTAGCGCGCCTGCAATCAGTGCCGGCAGCCCTAGCGCTAACATCATTAATTCTTGATTGGACTGACTGGGGCCAGCGCCGAGGTAGCCAATGAGCAGTATGGCGATGATGGCAAGAAGGTCTTGCACCAGCAGCAGGCTAATAACGATTTCGCCAACGTGGCGGTGGTGCAGCACCGTGGTCGGTAGCAACTTGATGCCCAAAATGGTGCTGGAGAATGTCACGCCGATGCCCACAATGGCCGCTTCCGTGGCTGAGTAACCAAAACCCAGCATTACCCCGGCCCCAGCGGTGAAGAATACGACTGTGGTGCCAAGGGCAGTCAGCAGTGATTCTCCCAGCATGTTCTTGAGTTTTTGCGTGGGCAGATCCAGGCCCACGAGAAACAACAAAAAAATGATGCCGGTTTCTGCGATATTCGCCAGTAGCGTGGTGTCGTTGAGAAAGCCAAGGCCAAAAGGCCCCAACATGGCCCCTAGCGCAATATAGGCCACCAGCATTGGCTGTCGCGTGTAAAGCGCTGCAGTAGCGATGACGGCAGCGCCGCTAAAAATAATAAAGAACGAGGTAAGGATATCTGGGTCGGCCATAGCGTTAGCCTAGCAAACACCGGTGGTTAGCGGTTGGACTATAACCAGAAGTTGGGACTTGGCGACGGAAATTCAGCCGCTAAAGCGGGGCGTCGGGTCGCTAACGGATGCCTGGTAGTAGTCGCTGTGGGGCGAGATCCAGCGCAGCGCAGTTTGCAAATCCCGGTCCTGGGGAAGCGCAATGACGTTAAAGCCGCAGCGGGCTAAAAAGTGAGCGATGTCCTCGTGCACGGCCCCTGTGGCCACCAAGTCACCGCTAAAGCCGTAGCGGCTGCGCAGCAGGACCGCCAAAGATAAACCCCGCCCATCGGTGAGAGCTGGGAACTCAATGCCAATGGCTTGGGCGCTCAGCCAGCTTTGATCTGGCTCACTGTCCACGCTGACCAGCAGAGAAGAGCCGGCCTCGGCCTTATCTGACCAATGGTCTAGATCGGTCCAGTGGGCCTCTGGCTCGTCGGTAATTTGCCAGCCTTGTTCTGTATTTCTAAGCAGCTGAGGCATAAATATTCTCCTTGAATGGGTCGATACCAACCCGGTTGAAGCAGCTTAGAAACGACTCGTGATCCAGCCGCAGCTTCAAGTACACCTGCAGTATTTTATCGATAACGTCGCAAACCTCGGCCCGAGGCACCGACGGGCCCACGATCTGGCCCAGCTTCGCTGGCTGTTCCGAGTGGCCGGCATGGCCGCCCAAGGAAATCTGGTAAAACTCCTGGCCTTTCTTGTCCACGCCGAGAATACCAATATGGCCAACATGGTGATGCCCGCAGGCGTTCATGCAGCCAGAAATGTTCAGGTCAATGTCGCCGAGATCAAATTGAAAGTCGTAGTCTTCAAAGCGACGTTGGATAGCTTCAGCGACAGGCAATGATTTTGCGTTCGCCAAAGAGCAGTAGTCGCCGCCCGGACAGCAAATCATATCGCTGAGCAAGCCATTGTTGTGGCTGGCAAGGCCAAAAGCATCCGCCTGCTGCCAAAGCTCGAATAGATCTGCCTGGGCCACGTGAGCAAGCACAAAGTTCTGCTCATGGCTGATGCGGATCTCGCCAAAACTGTAGCGCTCAGCCCAATCAGCTACCGCGTCTATCTGCTCAGAGCTGACGTCTCCCGGCGGCACGCCGACGCTTTTGGTGGACAGAGTGACAACCGCATAGCCTTGTTGCTTGTGGGCTCCAACGTTGTGCGTCATCCAACGGTTAAACGCCGTATGCGTGAGCCGGTGATTGGCCAACATGTCGCCCAGGTCGGGCTGCTGGCGATAGGCCGGCGGTGCAAAAAAGTCACTCAGGTGCTGCAGTGTCGCGGCTGGGACGGTAGTCACGCCGTCTTTGATGTGCCGCCATTCCTCATCTACCTGGGCCTTGAAGCCCTCAGCAGTCAGGGCGCGCACGAGAATTTTGATACGCGCCTTATATTTGTTATCCCGACGGCCGTAGCGGTTATAAACCCGCATGATGGCTTCGGTGTAGCTCAGCAGGTGCTTAATGGGCAGGCCCTCGCGGATCAGGGCCCCCAGCACCGGCGTGCGGCCTAGGCCGCCTCCGGCGTAAATATCGACTAGGGCTTCCTCTGGCGTTGCCCCATCACCATGGATTCGCATGCCTATGTCATGCACGCCGATAGCCGCTCGGTCCTGGCTGGCACCGGTGACGGCAATTTTGAATTTTCTCGGTAGCCACTCGAATTCAGGGTGAGAGGTAGACCACTGTCGGAGTAGCTCACAAAACGGGCGGGGATCGATTTGCTCGTCGGCGGCAGCGCCGGCAAATTGATCCGTCGTGACGTTACGAATGCAGCTACCGCTGGTTTGAATAGCGTGCATGTCCACATCGGCCAAAGCTTGGAGAATGTCTGGCACATCGGCCAGGTCTGGCCAATTGAACTGCATGTTTTGGCGTGTGCTTAGGTGCCCGTAGCCCCGGTCGTAATCTCTGGCAATACTGGCCAAAGCGCGAAGCTGCTTACTGGACAACGTGCCGTAAGGTACGGCCACCCGAAGCATGGGTGCCAGGCGCTGAATGTAAAGGCCATTGCGTAGTCTCAGCTGCAAAAACTCATCATCCGACAGCTGCCCGTCCAGATAGCGCTGAGTTTGATCTCTGTAGTGGGCAACCCGTTGGTTCACGAAGCTGCGGTCAAATTCGCTGTATTGATACATAGTCGAATGATCCAGGGACAATGTTGTGGGATGGGTTATTTCGCTGTCGCTGCAAGCGAATCAAATCGCCAAAGCAAATCGTCAAGACGGGTCGCGCTTTGCTACTGCCGCGTGGGGGCGCAGTGTACCGCAGGGGTGTCGTCTTGCCGTCAGTCCATTTCGTTCTAAGTTTATTCTGGGCTGTTGGGCTGTACAGATTAATTACTCTGCAACGGCTGTTCGCCCGGGGTTTTTTGCTTGCGAATCCTTCTAAAGCTTGTGCTGATGGGCGGTGGCCCTATAATTGTCGCGCAACGGGGCGGGGAGTCCCAAAACTTTTTCGGTGTACTGGGCGCGATCAAGGTGAATTAGATCAGCAGTGCATGCAACAGCCAGAGCGGGGGTCTTATGAGTGACGAACAGCAAGTAGTGGTGGAAGAGGCTGCAACGACGGTGTCTGAACCCGTCGACAGCGATGGTAAGGCCGATGCCACAGCCATTGTGGTGATTTTTACTGCGGCAGTATTGTTCTGCGTTTTCTACATTTCAGGCTGGTCTTTCGACCTCTAGACGCTGTTTCGTTGGTGCCGGCGGCTTCAGTCCGCTAATAGCGGCTGCAAGCGCTGTCGAGCGTCTTCTTGATCCAACCCTTTGCGCTGAGCGTAGTCTTGGAGTTGGTCTTCATCGATTTTCCCGACGCCAAAGTATCGGGCCTCGGGGTGAGAAAAGTACCAGCCGCTAACCGCTGCCGCCGGGGTCATGGCGTAACTCTCTGTAAGCTGAATCCCCGTCGCTGAAGGCGCGTCCAACAGCTGGAACAAAGTGGCCTTTTCGCTGTGCTCGGGACAGGCAGGGTAGCCAGGCGCCGGACGGATACCCCGATACCGCTCTTTGATCAGCGCTTCGTTATCTAAATCCTCGTCCAGGGCGTAGCCCCAAAACTCCTGCCGAACCAGCCTGTGAGCATATTCAGCAAAGGCCTCTGCAAACCGGTCCGCCAGGGCTTTAATCATGATTTGATTAAAATCGTCGTTCGGAAAGTCCTCGAGCACCGCCGCTAAGTGAATGCCAGCGGTCACCGCAAAGCCCCCAAGATAGTCAGCCACACCCGGTGGTCCAACGTAGTCTGCCAGGCACAGATTCGGACTGAGATCATCGGGCTTGGGTGCTTGCTGACGCAGGTGGTAAAGCTCAGCCAGGGAGGTTTGGCGGGTTTCGTCTGTATACAGGCGAATGTCGTCGTCCCGGTGCCGATTTGCCGGCCAAAACCCAATAACGCCGCGAGCTTCAAGACGGCCATCGTCGAGTAACCACTGCAACCTTTCCTGTGTGTCCTGCCACAGATTGCTGGCGGCTTCGCCGACCACTTCATCCTCAAGAATATTGGGGAATTTGCCAGCGAGTTCCCAGGTCATGAAGTAGGGGGACCAGTCGATAAACGGAACCAGCTCTTGCAAGCTTGGCGAAAGAACCCGGGTGCCCAAAAACTTTGGCTTTGGCGGAGCGTAGTTATGCCAATCCAGGCTCAAAGCATTATCTCGGGCCGAGTCTATGGTGAGAAAGGCCCGCTTTTCACGGCGTGCTTCTACCCGGTCTTTGATCTTGTCGTATTCCTGACGGACTTCATTCGCGTACTCCTGGTATGCGGCGTCGGGTGCCAGCAGCTTGGCTGCAACGCCGACGGCTCGGGAAGCATCGCTGACGTAAACCGTGGCGCGATTGGTGTAGGCCGGTGCGATCTTCGCCGCAGTGTGGGCCTTACTGGTGGTCGCGCCGCCGATGAGTAAGGGTATGTTCAGGTTTAATCGCTGCATCTGCGTCGCAACGTTCACCATCTCGTCCAGGGAGGGGGTAATCAGCCCGGACAAGCCAATGGCATCCACGTCCTCTTCTATGGCGGTTTGCAGAATTTTTTCTGCGGGCACCATAACTCCCAGATCAATGATTTCGTAATTGTTGCACTGAAGAACGACGCCGACGATGTTTTTACCAATGTCGTGAACATCGCCTTTCACCGTCGCAAGCAAGATTTTCCCTTTAGCCCGTTGCTGGGTGTTGGGCCGGCTGGCTTTTTCCGCCTCTATGAAGGGAACCAAATGCGCTACTGCCTGTTTCATTACTCGCGCACTTTTCACTACCTGAGGCAAAAACATTTTGCCGCTGGCAAACAAGTCTCCAACCACGCCCATGCCGGCCATTAACGGGCCTTCAATCACCTCAAGTGGATGTCCCACCTGCAGCCGAGCCTCTTCAGTGTCCTCGATCACGTGGCTGTTAATGCCCTTCACTAGGGCGTGAGTAAGGCGTTCTTGTACAGGTAATGTTCGCCATGCTTGTTCCTGCACAGCCTTGCTATCGCCTGTGCCCGAAAATTTCTGAGCAAGGTCTAGCAGGCGCTCAGTGGCATCGGCTCGGCGATTCAGCACCAGGTCCTCGGCAGCTTCGCGAAGCTCTTCAGGCAACTGGTCGTAGATTTCAAGCTGCCCGGCGTTGACGATGGCCATGGTTAATCCCGCGCGGATCGCGTGATAAAGAAATACCGTATGAATGGCCTCGCGAATTTGGTTGTTGCCGCGGAAGGCAAAAGAAACGTTGCTCAGCCCCCCTGACGTGCTTACCCCGGGCAAATTGCCATGAATCCATGCGACGGCGTTGATGAAGTCCACGGCGTAATTTGCGTGTTCCTGGATACCGGTGCCGATGGCAAAGATGTTGGGGTCGAAGATGATGTCTCTGGGATGCACGCCGGCCTGTTGAGTCAAAACCTCAAAGCTGCGTTTACAGACGTCGATTTTGCGTTGATAGGTATCTGCTTGACCCGCTTCATCGAACGCCATGACCACTATGGCAGCACCGTAGGCTTTGCAGCGCTTGGCAAGGGCAACAAAGGCTGCTTCGCCTTCCTTAAGGCTCAGTGAATTCACAATTGCTTTGCCCTGTACGCACTTCAAGCCCGCCTCGATAATTTCCCACTTGCTGGAGTCAATCATGATCGGGACCCGGGAAATGTCCGGCTCGGTGGCTATCAGGTTCAAAAAGTGCTGCATCGCCTCAACGCCGTCCAGCATGCCCTCGTCCATGTTGACGTCGATGATTTGCGCGCCGTTTTCTACTTGTTGGCGTGCAACCTCCAGCGCCTCGGTAAATTGATTTTCTCGAATCAGGCGGGCAAATTTCGCCGAGCCGGTAACGTTTGTGCGTTCGCCCACATTGATGAACAGGGCATCCTCATTGAGCCTTAGCGGTTCCAGTCCGGCCAGCTTGAGCTGGCTTTTGTGAGGGGCGGATTGTTCGAGGTGTTTTTCCGGCGGGGCCAATGCTGGTATTGGCCGCGGTGAGAGGCCCTGCACCGCCTGTACGATGGCGGCGATGTGCTCTGGAGTGGTGCCACAGCACCCGCCAACGATGTTCAGCCAGCCCGCTTGAGCAAACTCTCGGATGAGCTCAGCCATCTGTTCTGGGTCTTGGGTGTATTCGCCAAAAGCGTCGGGCAGACCGGCGTTGGGGTGAGCACTAATGCCGGTATCGCTTAACGCAGCCAGTTCCGCGATGTAGGGGCGCAGCTGTTCGGCTCCGAGAGCGCAATTTAACCCCACGGCCAATGGATTAGCATGTTCAATTGAGTAAAGGAACGCGGCGCAGGTTTGGCCCGATAAGGTGCGGCCACTGGCATCGGTAATGGTGCCGGACACAATTAACGGCAGTGGCTCGTCTCGTTCTGCATTGACGTTATCCAAGGCGGTGATGGCCGCTTTCGCATTTAAGGTGTCGAAGACGGTTTCGATTAAGAACAGATCGGCACCGCCGGCGATGAGTCCGCGAGCGGCTTCCTCGTAGGCTTGGCATAGCCCGTCAAAGTCTACGTTACGAAACTCCGGGCGATTCACATCTGGAGAAATACTGGCGGTGCGGTTGGTTGGTCCGATGCTGCCCGCTACGAATCGAGGATGGTCAGGGCTATCGAAGGTGTCAGCGCATTGTCTGGCGATACGGGCCGCTTGCTCATTAATTTCAAAACATAGGTCTTGAGTGCCAAAGTCTGCCTGGGCGATTGCGGTGGCGTTGAAAGTATTGGTGCTGATGATGTCGCAGCCCGCGGCCAGATAGCCGTTGTGTACTTCGGCGACGATGTCCGGCTGGGTTAAATTCAACAGGTCGTGGTTGCCCTGTAAGGGATATTTGCTCTGGGCAAAACGCGTCCCGCGGAAAGCTTCCTCGGGTAACTTGTAGCCCTGAAACGCGCTGCCATAGGCTCCGTCCAGAACCAGAATGCGCTGCTGCATCAGTTGCTGCAGCGTTGCTCGGGTCACACGTGGATTGCTGACGGGGTGGGCTGGCATGGGGCTGGGTTTCCTCGATTTTCGAATGGGGCTTGGCATGGACATTTGACCGGCACTTTAGGCAAGGCGGCGGCTGGGAACAAATCGTCGGCTGATATCTGGTCTTGAGAACTGTTCATGATAGAAAGTTTTGAGCAGGCGCTTTGCTGTGGGCTCCAGGGTAAAAAGCCGGTGAGCGCTTGTCTGGATAGAATCTCTGCAAATGCTTCGGTGATATGTACAATGGCCCTCCGGCGCAACCTGCCGCTTCCACAGAAACCTGTTTGCTGGACAACACATGATAGAAATTTCTGCGAGCGCACAAACCTATTTGCATGACTTACTCGCAAAGCAAGATGACCAAGGCGTGAGTATCCGTATTTTTGTGGCACAGCCCGGCACGCCACAAGCCGAAACCTGCATCGCCTATTGTCGTCCCGGCGAGGAGCAGGAAGGGGATATTGCAGTAGAATACGAAGGATTTCGCGCGTGGTTTGAAGGCCGCAGCGAACCTTACCTCGAGGACGCTGAAGTCGATTATCAGGAAGACCAGATGGGTGGGCAGCTGACGATTAAAGCGCCTAACGCGCGTGTGCCCAAGGTTGGGCCCGATGCGCCCATAGAAGATCGTATTAACTACGTGCTCTACAACGAAATTAATCCGGGGCTAGCCGCTCATGGCGGTGTCGTGTCCTTGGTAGAGGTAACGACCGAGGGCGAAGCAGTGCTGCAGTTCGGTGGCGGTTGCCAAGGCTGTTCAGCCGTTGACCTAACGCTGAAAGGTAGTGTCGAAACCACGCTGCTGGAGCGCGTACCGGAGCTAACCGGCGTGAAGGATATGACCGATCACTCGGTAACCGAGAACGCCTACTACAGCTAGCTCAGCAAAACAGCTTCCGCGCTAAGAGTCTGGCTCTTTTCGCGGATTTTAGGCGGATCGCGATGCCAGCCGATCCGCCAGGTGGCGCAGCAGATCGTCGGTTTCTTCCCAGTCGATACAGGCATCAGTAATGGATACGCCATAGGACAGACCCTGAGGGTTGTTAATACTTTGGTTGCCTGCATTTAGATGACTTTCAATCATCAGGCCGGTAATCGAGCGATTACCCTCGGCGATTTGGGCAATCACGGACTCTACGACCTTGCGCTGCTGTTTATGGTCTTTGTTGGAGTTGGCGTGAGAACAATCCACCATGATTGATTGGGTTAGGCCTAGTTTCTCCAGTGCGTTTTCACAGGCTGTGATATGCGGAGATTCGTAGTTGGGTCCGTTGCTGCCCCCTCTGAGAACGACGTGGGCGTGGGCATTACCTTTGGTCTCAATTACGCTGACTTGACCGGTTGGGTTAATGCCCAGAAAACGGTGGGGGCTGGCCACCGACTCCAGGGCGTTAATTGCAACGCCAAGAGAGCCGTCGGTGCCATTTTTGAAACCCACTGGACAGCTTAGCCCTGACGCCATCTCTCGGTGGGTTTGCGACTCCGTGGTACGAGCGCCAATGGCCGACCAAGAAATCAAATCTTGCAGATACTGCGGGGTAATTGGATCCAACGCTTCGGTTGCTAAAGGCAGTCCCAGACCGGATAGCTCAAGCAGCAGCCGGCGTCCGATCTGCAGTCCCTCGGCGACTTTAAAGCTGTCATCCAGGTGCGGATCGTTGATTAATCCTTTCCAGCCAACGGTGCTGCGGGGTTTTTCGAAGTAGGCGCGCATGACCACAAAAACCTGATCGCTGATTTCATCGGCCAAAACTTTCAGGCGGCCTGCGTATTCCTTAGCCGCTTCAACATCGTGGATGGAGCAGGGGCCGACGACGACCAACATGCGAGGATCTTTGCGGTCGACAATATCTTTGACGGTTTGCCGATACTGGTTGATGGCTTCTCGCAGGGTAGTATCAACAGGAAGCTGCGCTTTCAGTTCCTCCGGCGTCACCAACACCTGGTGTTGCTCGATGTTCAAATTCTCCAGCTGCACGAATTACTCCTTTGCCGGGCTGGATGCCCGCGTCGCGTTCAGATTCAGGCGGCGCATGGTAAACGCCCGTTGTGGAAAAGCAATCTTCTTCCAAGGTGCGCCAGCTGTTCCTGTCCTCAGGCTAGTGAGTCAGTTCCTCGAAGTGGGCCAGGGCCGTGAAATACAGGGCAGTCTTGATGGGCAAGTTTTGATTTGGCGGAGCCGTGAAGGTTTCCGGACGCTGCTGGATTAGGGCCGAGAGCGCCTCTCGATAGTGTTCTAACTGTGGGCGATAGCGCAGCACTTCTTCAGCCAAGAACGCGGGTTGCGGCTGGCCTGGTGCTGGTTCGCTGGTTTTGAAATCCACAATCCACCAAGCGTCTTCGCTCCGGAAAAGGCGATCAAAGACGATTTTTCTAGGCCCCTGGGAATCGGCCAAGGTAAGCGGCCACTCAAAGTGACCATCCGGGTGAGCCTGCAGCAGCCACTGGCCAGTTGGCTCTGCAAGCGTGGTTTGTAGCTGCTGCTGAGCAGCCTTGAATACGTCTGGCCATTGATGGGGCGCAGCATCAAGCTTGGGTAACCAGGTTTGCATCTGCTCGGCAAGTCGATCCTTACTGATTGGTCGGGATAATCGATTGTGTTCACCAATTAGCGCAAGCGCTTGGTGCACAAGGTTGCCCAGCGACAAGCTGAAGCGATTGCGCCGGTCATCCTCAAGGCTCTCGCTGCCAGCCTCTTCTTGCTGATGATCAAGTGGCTCCGGAACCGGCTGGAGCTGCGGCTGCCATCGATAGTTATCGGGAAGGCGCATATGCAGTGCTTGGCGACTGAGGGGTATGTGACGGTTAACAGCCTGGTCATCCTCGTCATCGGTCAAGATGATGGAGTCTTGGTCTGCCGCCGCTGCCAGCGCCGGTAAATATTGCGCAAGCCCCAAGGGCCGCTTGCGATGACTTGCCGTGCTCAGCCACAGGCTCTGTTCGGCCCGGGTACAGGCCACGTAGAGCAGTCGTTTAAGCTCGTTCTCGCTCCTGCTTTTTTCTTCAAAGCGCAGCCACTGATAGACCGGGTCATCCCGAGTGCCTACCAGTAACCCTGCGGTCGTTGGTCGCCACAGCAGCAAAGCCTTATCGTCAGCGCGGCCTTTGCGTCCCAAGTTGGGCAGCACCACATGGGTAAACTCCAAGCCCTTGGATTTGTGAATGGTCATGACCTTCACTTGCGCTTGGCGGTGATCTTGGGCGAAGAGATCGGCGGTTTTAGCGTCCACCAGATCCGGATCCCAGGCTTGATCGTGCTGAGCTTCCAGCAAGTCGAACCAAGCTTGAGCATGGTCGAGAGCTGCTGCCGGGTAGGCGTCGACGCCACCGAGGCGCATCCAGCAGCCCTCAACGACCTCGCAAACCGGCAGCTCGTAGAGACGCTGCTGAGCCCAAGCCCAGGCTGACACAAATCTCGCCAAGGCAGGTTCTTGATCCATCAGGGTTTGACACACTTGGATCAGATCAGGCGCGTCGGCAAAGCGCTCTAGCTGGTTGAGCCGCAGGCCGATCATTGGACTGCGGAGGATGCTGAACCAGGACAAGCGGTGGCTGGGCTGAAGCAGCATTCGATGCAGGCTCAATAAATCTTGGACTATGGGTTCCTCGGACAGTGAGTCGATGTCTGTACTGGTGAAGTTGATATTCGCGGCTTTGAAGGCCTGCAGCAGGGTTGGCAGGTGAGAGCGCGCGCGACACAAAACGCCGATGCTCTGCTGGCTGTTCTCGGTCATGTTCGTCAGTAGCGTCTGCACGTGTTCGGCAATTGCCTCGGCTTCCTGGTCGTCGTCTGCAAATATGTGCTGGCTTATTGCCGGCTGCGCGGGGACGGCTTGTCCTTCGTTGTTGCCTTGGGCGCTGGCGGGAGAAAAAGGAATGGCGCCCAAATGAGGCAGCGCGTTGGCTGGGAATAGAACCTCGAATAATTCGTTGTTCCACTCCACTAGTTTGGGGCTTGAGCGAAAGTTAGCGGTGAGCTGTAAAGGCTCGAGGGGAACGTTAGGCAGACCCTGTTGCCAGCATTGGCTGAAAATCGAAACATCCGCATCGCGAAAGCGGTAGACCGATTGCATGGGATCGCCTACGGCGAAAAAGCTGTTGCCGTCGCCGCTGGCCCAACCGGCGGTGAGTAAATTGAAAAAATCAAACTGACTGCGCGAGGTGTCTTGAAACTCGTCCACCAGTAAATGGCTTATGCGATAGTCCCAGTAAAGGGCGAGATCTGTGGGTCCGTGCTCATCCTCGAGTCCGTTGCTGGCGCGCATTAGCATTCCCGTGAAGTCCAGACAGCGGCGCTGTTCGAGCAGTGACTCCAGCTCGGCTGCGGCTAGGGCCAAGGTGACGGCGGTGGCAATGAGGGTATCGAAATCTTCTGGTTTGTTGTGTAATCCGGGCAACTTGGCGCAGGCAGCAAGTAGGGACTCCAGGTTCCGCTGCCGCAGACTGTCGAGCCACTCCAGGAAATCATTTTTAAAAGTTTTGTCGGTAAACGCGTCGCCCTGTCGTCGGTCGACACTTTTGCGGATGGTGCCCGTTTGCGTTAGCACCAAGGGCAGCAGGTCGGTTATCTGGTCCTCTCTATGGGTCGCTTGGGCAACTCGACTTATCATCTGTCTGTCATCTTCATCCAACCTATGCTGCAGCGGTTCGAGCAAGGTCTGCCGCAGCTCGTATACGGCGTGATTCAGGGTATCTGCTAACTCGCCGCTGCCGCTAACCGCCAGGCTGGCGATGCGCCGAGATACCGCCAGCCACTGATCGCGCTTGGCCAGCATTTTGGTCAGCAATCGATCTGCGGTGTCAGCGTTGTTATCTAGAGCCTGCAGAAATTGTCCGACGTAAAAATTGCTGGGATCGTTGCTGAAGAGCTTTGTCAGTACGTTTTGCGCCGCCTGCAGATAAAGTGGTTCCGGTTTGTCCTCGATGGCCATTCCGTCAGCGCTCTGACTGCTGGGTATTTGGGTTGCCAGCTCTGTAGCGAAGCTATCGATGGTTTGGATCTTTAATAAATTAGGATTCTGGGCGAGGTTCCAGCCGTTGGCCTGATCTTGTCGCTGAATAGCCGCGGTTAGTGGAGTGGTCTCCTGCAGTGCCTGCAGCACTCGTTGCTTCATTTCCATCGCCGCAGCCCGGGTGAAGGTAATGGCAAGTATTTCCTCTGGCCGCCGCACCGTGGCTAACAAACACAGGTATCGCTGCACCAGCAGCGACGTCTTGCCGGATCCGGCAGGCGCTTGGACGATAAAGGATGAGTCCACAGCTAATGCGCGTTGACGCTGTGCCTGATCCGGGGGCAGCTGTTTGTTCATGGTCAGGGTGCTGCCTTGAACTTACGTTTTTCGTCGACCCGGCATAAGGCTTTCAAATGACAGTATCGGCAGACGTTGGGCTGAGGATTAACCTGAGCTGCACCGGCAGCAACCTGCTCCGCCAGCTCATGCAGCTGCTCTGACCAGCGTGAGCGCTGCTGCTGCCAACTGGCGTCGGTCACCGTGCCTTTGATTTTTCGGTTTTTTGTCTCAACTAGCTGTAGTTCATCATCGCTCAGGCCGAGAATTTTGCAGTCGCCATCGCGTAGCTGAGCATAGTAGACCCCGGCAATGTCGCTGCGAATGATGCTGTAGCAAGGCAGCTGAGGCGCGCTAAGCGTATCCGTTACCCCGCCGACGCCGACTTGGCCGGTTTTGTAGTCCATGACAATGACCGCGTCGCGCACCTTGTCCAGTCGGTCGATTCTCAAGGCGAACGAAAGATTACCTAAGTCCAGCGTGTAGCGTTTCTCGGTTTCGATGACCTCAAACGGGCTGCGCTGAGCCTCTAGAGCGATAAATTCTTCGGCGAGCTGGCAAAGACGCTGTTGTTCAAGGGCGACGAAAGCATCTGGTAAGTGGGTGTACTTTCCCAAAGCTTGGCGGCTGATGTCCATGATGACCTCAGTGGGCTGGGCCTGAACCGAGTCAGAGTCCGGAAAACGTCGATACAGCTGCTCGAAAATCCAGTGCAAAGCGCTGCCGCGTTCCATGGGATTGAGGAAGTCCCGAGGCTCGGGGGGCTCGTCCAGTCCAAGGCGGTACATAGCAAAAGCGCTGAAGGCGCATCGAGCCTGGGCTTCCAGGCGATGTGTACCGCCCGGTGTTAGACCGGGCTGGGTGGGTGTGCCAGTGCCGTCCTCCTGGCTCATCGGGGTCACGCCAAGTGGAATCATCAGGGGGTGTCGATGTTGCAAAGAAGTCCCAGCATTAGTTTGTTCGGCGTCCGCGGAGTTTGGCGGCGTGACCAGGGGTGTGGGATAGACGCTGGCCCCGTTAACGGTGTGGGTGTAACTCATGTGCAGATGACGGCTGCCGGCGACCCAAGCCCCCAATGTTCGCCGGGCAAAGGCTAGCTCCTGGTCTTGTGTACTGCGAGGCAAACCGTACGCTACGGCAGCGCGGCGGGGAATGAAGGGCGATACATTAGCTTTGCCCGGGAATTGCTCGGCACTCATACCGCAAACCCACAGATGATCGAAGCTCAGCCCGGTGGTCTCCAGCATGCCGAGAATCTGAATGTTGGAGCGCTGGCGCTGAGGCGCGAAGGTTTGGTCCAGGGCCCAGTCAATCAGCTGCAGTGCGTCTGACAGCGTAATCAGCGGGGTACCGGGCTGAGCTGCCAACTCACCGAGCACAGCCTGTATTCGCATGGCGGCCTGATACTGAAACGAGCCCAGCGCTTGGGTACGAGTCCAACCCACGCTGGACAGGAGGCTTTGGATAAGTTCTACCCAGCTATCAAGCTGCGCTTGTCTTGGCATCCCAGTCACGAGTTCTTGCAGTTCTTCAGCGCCTTCTCGGCGCAACATGGCGCTGATAGGAAGCTTGCGCCTTGCCCACCGTGGCCAGTTGGCCTTTAGCTCCTCACACCAGGGCAAGGTTAGATAGGGTGACTGCAGGAGGGGTGCCAGTGTTTGCCGATCCGCTGCCAGGCGCAGCCAGTCCAAAAAAATCCTCGCGTGGCGCCAAACGGGTTGGCTGGCGAGGCTCTTGCCGCCGGAGAGGTCAAACGGCAGCTGCCGGCTATCTCCTGTGGGGGTCAGCGTCGCCGCGAACTGGCGCAGCACGCGGTCGTAGTTCGCGCTGAGGTCCGGAACAACCACGCCAATGGTGGCGTTGGGATCGGCTTGGTGGCAATCTCGGACCCAACTGGCTGCCGCCATGAGCTCCTCGCCTAAGGAAGCCATGCCTGCAATGTTGACAAGGGGCGGCGTGAAATCGGTAGGGCTGTCATGTGGCGTCGAGGCATGACTGGCGGGCTGTGCGGTGCCGAGATCCGGATCAAACCCTGGGCTTAAAATGCCACCGTGGAGGCGGTTCACCCAGGCGCTGTCGCGCTCATACAGTCCTTGGAAAAAGTCCCGTCCCGCTGGTGTGAGATGTTCTACGTCCACCAAAAGCAGGGGCTGATTCAACATCCGCGCCAGCTCATCCAGATGCGCACCGAGTAGGCTGGGTAAGTCCGCCTCACATACAATCTGTGTTTTGCTCTCGGGAATCGCCGCCGCGCACCAGGTTGCAAAATAGCGGCTTCTTTCGCTGCTCATTTCGGGGCCGTGTAAGTCAACGTCATAACCCCTGACCAGCTGCCATGCGGCTGCAGCTGAGCGGCACTGCTGGGCATAGTCCTCGGCGGCAGTTTGCTGAAAGCGGAGTTGAATTTCCTGCTCTGAGAGCAGCCGTTGCTGACATAGGTCCGTGGTTTGCAGGCGCGAGAACTGCTGCAGCCAAAAGCGACGAAGACTCATGCACTGCAGGCTCGGCCAAACCCCAGAGCCGTCAGCGATTCTCGCTTGGTCGTAAGCACCGGCAAATTCACGAGCCAATCGTTCATTTGGCGTTAGCACAAGGCTGCCGGCAATATCATCGAGATGTTGGGCTGGTATGTACGCAAAGGCGGCGGGCATGCCCGGAGTTTAACGAAGTCGGTTGAGTGCAGACAGTCTTGGTTAGTCTTAGCTATCGCAAACTTTTGCTGTGAGCGCTATCAAGCGTGTTCAACTAGGGTTAAAATCCCGCCGCATAGCGCGGTCTCAATGGCCTGGGCACATACCCAGGGCAGTGTTAAACGGCGCTTCCTTGGCGTGAAAGCAGCGCCCTGGGGCCAAACAATCTTTCGGACTAATTGACCAGGAGTAGCAAGAGCCATGTGGCACTTAATTGAGGATTTCTTTGACCAAAACATCGTGATGAAAGCCTTCTTGGGGTTGGGGTGGCTATCTGTCCTGATTATGTTTGCCAGCCTAATTCAGCAGGTATTGGCCTAGGGCTATGTGGCTTGCGACCCTCAATCGCGACCAGCAAAGGGCCATGCTGCGGCTGGCCCACAACGTAATCGTGTCGGATGGGCTCTTGGATCCTAACGAAGAGGGCATGCTGGAGGCGTTTCGCCGAGAAATGGGCATTGCCAGTGATTTTGAGGTGGAGTACCTAGAGCTCGATGGTGTCGAAGACATATTTCCCGATCGCCAGTCCCAACTGATCGTGCTGATGAATCTGTGCAAGCTCAGCTATGCTGACGGCGCTTTTGAGATTGAAGAAGAATGCCTGATTAACGAAATTCGCAAGGCCTTCGATATCAGTGAAGGGCATTTCGCCATGCTCGAAAACTGGACGAAGCGGATGTCGTTGCTGGAGGCTGAGGGCGCCGCCATGTTGGGGCTTGCCTAGACCTTGGGTAAGGGTGCCCCCGGTTCATGGGGTTTCGTCGGCAAAATTTTTCGCTAATTAACGGTTTAAGCTGAGGAATCACCTTGGATTTCGAAGACGATAAAGAGCAACAGCTTCGTTGGCTCGAATCCCTCAAAACCGAGCACCGCGACCTAGATGTGGCCATTAACCATCTGCTCAGCAGTCGCCATCACGACACCATGCGCATTCAGCGCCTGAAGCGGCGCAAACTAAAGCTCAAAGATGCCATTCACAAAATGGAGGGGGAGTTGATTCCCGACTTGGATGCCTGAGATGCGCGATAACGCCCCGGACAAACCGCTTACCGTTGGAATTTCTTCCACCGCGCTTTTCGATCTGAGCACATCCAACGAGATTTACCAACGCGAGGGGTTGGAGGCTTACCGGCGCTATCAGATCGCTAAGGAAGATGAGGTTTTGGAGCCCGGAGATGGCTTTTTCCTGGTTGAAAAGCTTCTGAATATCAATAAGTTATTCGACAAAACTCGAGTAGAAATCCTGCTTTTGTCGCGTAACTCTGCGGATACGGGCCTGCGGGTCTTTAATTCCATCCGAGCCCATGACCTTGACATCACCCGGGCAGCTTTTTGCGGCGGTGAATCGCCTTATCGGTACATACAGGGATTTAACTGCGACCTCTTTCTATCGACCTACGCCGACGATGTTCGTCAGGCCTTGGCGCAAAACGTTGCGGCAGCAACGCTGCTTGGTCGCACTCGTCCAATGAAGGAATCCAGCGGTGCGACGCTAAAACTTGCTTTTGACGGTGACTCGGTGCTGTTTTCCGATGAAGCAGAGCGTGTCTACCAGCAACGGGGCTTAGAAGCTTTTAGTGAGTCCGAGCAGGACCGGGCCAAGACGTCTTTGGCGGGAGGGCCTTTCAAGGCGTTTTTGGGGGCCTTGCACCGTTTACAGCAGGAATTTCCAGAAGGGCAAAGCCCTATTCGAACAGCCTTAGTCACGGCTCGGGGAGCACCCGCTCACGAACGGGTTATCCGAACCTTGCGGAACTGGGATATTCGTTTGGATGAGTCCTTGTTTCTGGGCGGAATGGATAAAACTGCGTTTTTACGGGCCTTCGAGGCAGACATCTTTTTTGATGATCAAGCGACACACTGCGATCGCGCGAATCCCCACATACCTGCTGGCCACGTACCTCACGGCGTAGTGAATACGGATTCCAGCGAATCAGAATAAAAAATATCTTTTTATAACTAAAAAGGTATAATGCGCCCACTTTCTTATGTGGAACGCATCCAATGAAACTGCAGCAGCTTCGCTACATCGTTGAAGTGGCAAAACACGACCTCAATGTGTCCGCCACAGCCCAAGCCCTGTTTACATCCCAGCCCGGCGTCAGCAAACAGATCCGTCTGTTGGAGGATGAACTGGGAGTCGAGATCTTTGTACGCAGCGGTAAACACCTGACCCAGGTTACCCAGGTGGGCCAACAAATCATTGATATGGCCACCGAGGTGTTGCGCCAGACGGGCACCATTAAACAAATCGCCCAGGAGTGTTCTGACGAGGCGGTAGGGGATCTAACCATTGCCACCACCCATACCCAGGCACGTTACGCCCTGCCTCAGGTGATTCGTCAATTTACTGAGGCTTATCCCGACGTCGCCCTACACATGAAGCAAGGTACGCCGGCGCAAATCGCCGAGTTAGCGGCTTCGGGAGCCGCTGACTTCGCCATTGCCACCGAGGGTATGGAGTTGTTCAAGGATCTCATCATGATGCCCTGCTACGAGTGGAACCGCAGCGTCGTGGTGCCAAAAGACCACCCGCTGGCGGCCCAGGCAGGGGACCCGGAAAGCCTTACCCTGCAGGACATTGCCGATCATCCTATTGTGACCTATGTCTTTGGTTTTACCGGCCGCTCGCGTCTGGATGACGCTTTCGGCGCACAGTCGTTGACGCCAAACGTTGTCTTTACTGCCACCGATGCCGACGTTATCAAAACCTATGTCAGATTAGGGTTGGGCATAGGAATTATCGCGTCCATGGCCTATGACGAAGAGCAGGACACCGATTTAGTGCGGATCGATGCCGGACACCTCTTCGATGCCAGCGTGACACACATCGGGTTTCGCCGAGGAACGTTTTTGCGGCGCTATATGCTGGATCTCATTCAATCCTTTGCGCCCCACCTGGATCACCGCCGGGTTCAGGAGGCGCAGAATTGCTTTACCGCGGCTGAGCGTGAGGCGTTGTTTGCCGAAGTGGATTTACCTGTTCGATAACCGATAGCGCTAAGCGGCCCGCGAAGAGAAGGCCGCTTTAACGAAGGCAAAGTAAACGGTATAGACGGTTTCCTGCCACTCCCCCGAGCTATCGTCAGCGATGATAAAAAAGGGAGCCTGTTTGACACCGTGTTTGGTGGCCAAAAGGGCCCCGGGTGACTCGATATCGTTCTCAAGCACAACAACCGTTTCGTCTATGCGGCTCAGGAAACCGGCCCGCGCTAGCCGCTCTTGGACTTGGGCGCATTTTGCGCATGGGGTTCCATCCGGTCCCAGTTTTTTTACGAAGGTAATATGTCTCATAGATGCGTGACGGTGAATAATCAGGTTGTTCTAGGAAACCTGGGTGAGGGGGATGATGTTTTGCCCGTGTAGACCACATTCTTTTTGAGTTGCCTCCTCCCACCACCAGCGTCCGGCGCGCTCGTGCTCGTAGGGGCCTACCGCGCGAGTGCAGGGCTGGCAGCCCACCGAGACGAAGCCACGGTCATGTAGCGGGTTGTAGGGCACTTGATAATCGCGAATGTATTGCCAAATCTCTGCCGACGACCACAGCGCCAACGGATTGAATTTAATCAGAGTGCGATCCTCGCCAGAAAATGCCTCGTCTTTTTGACGGTGTGGGATGTCGTTGCGGGTAACGCTTTGATCTTGACGCTGACCGGTGATCCAGGCCCCTAGCGTCGCCAGTTTGCGGCGCAGCGGGGCGACTTTCCTGACGCCGCAGCACTCCTGATGGCCGTCCTGATAAAAGCTGAACAAGCCCTTGGCTTTGACTAGGGCTTCAACTCCTTCCGGCGCGGGATAGATCAGTTCGATTGGCTGCTGGTAGTGGTTGCGCACGGTTTCTAGAAACTCGTAGGTCTCTACCGGCAGCCTGCCGGTGTCCAGTGAAAACACGTCAACGGTCAGACCAAGACTCTGTATCAGATCGATCAGCACGACGTCTTCAGCGCCGCTGAAAGACAAAGCGATAGAGCCCGTGTCGAACTCGGTCAGGGCTTGATTCAGAAGGTCCTCAGTTTCCGCGATGCGGCTGCTCAGCTGAGATTTTTCAACGGGGTTATTCAGGTCTGGGGTCATGGGCATGCTCGTGTTTGAGGCTTGTCAGTTATCAGGCCGCGCACACTACCAGCACGAAAATTTCAAAAAAAATACTCTGTTGCTATATGCTTACGCCAAATTTTTTCTGGGGTAATTCGTGGACGTACTGTGTTTGGATTTGGAAGGCGTGCTGGTGCCAGAAGTTTGGCAGGCTGTGGCAAATGAAACGCAAATCCCGGAGCTGCTAAAGACCACCAGAGACATTTCTGACTACGACGAGTTGATGGGCTATCGGCTGGGAATCATCGACCAGCACGGTATTACCCTCAGCCAGATTCAGGCGGAAATTGCGAAGTTGAGCCCGCTGCCTGGTGCCGCAGAATTTCTTCGTTGGGCCCGACTGAACTTTCAGGTTGCCATTATCTCTGACACATTTTACGAATTTGCCGCGCCGCTAATGGCACAGCTGGACGAGCCGTTTCTGCTATGCCACAAGCTCAAGGTTGTCGATGACCGGGTCGTCGGATACCAGCTGCGGCAGCCGGATCCAAAGCGATGCTCGGTGAAAGCCTTTAAATCCCTAAAGCTGAATGTCATCGCAGCAGGGGATTCTTTTAACGACGTGTCCATGCTGGAGGAGGCTCATGCGGGTATTTTCTTTCAGGCACCTGAGAATGTTCGCGCCCAATTCCCCCAATATCCCCTGGCCACAGACTATCAAGCGCTGCAGCATCTGATTCTTCAGGCCCAGGCTGGATTCTAGGGCAGGTTCAGCGAATAAAAAGCAGGCCCAACGGCCGGGTACTTGGATAGAGCGGATCCTCCTTGCGAGGAGCGCTCTGGTTAAGGCGGGATCTCGTTGGGCAATTTGGTTATCATGAGCTCCGCTGATGGGGCCGTTAATTCATTGAGGGAGATCTATGAGTCAAGGCAAGAAGTTTAGAGCAGCCATTGCCGCCGCTGCACCAACGCCGCTGCAAATTCCGGGCACGATAAATGCTTACACCGCGCTGATGGCCGAGCGCGTAGGGCACGAAGCCATCTATTTATCCGGTGGCGGGGTGGCCAATGCGTCTTATGGATTACCCGATCTGGGTATGACTTCGTTGAACGATGTGCTCGAGGATGTGCGACGTATCACCGGAGCAACGGACTTACCCTTGTTAGTGGACATAGACACCGGTTGGGGTGGTGCTTTTAACATTTCCAAGACCATAAAAGACATGACGGCCGCCGGCGCCGCGGCAGTGCATATTGAGGATCAGGTGTCGCAAAAGCGCTGCGGTCATCGTCCGAATAAAGCCATTGTGTCAGTGCAGGAGATGGTTGACCGGATCAAAGCCGCTGTAGACGCCAAGACCGATGCCGATTTCGTCGTTATGGCTCGCACCGACGCGCTGTCTGTGGACGGGCTAAATGCGGTGATTGATCGGGCTGGTGCCTTCGCGGAGGCTGGCGCGGATTCCATATTTGCTGAAGCGATGACGGAAATAGATATGTATCGGCCGATTATCGAGGCTGCCGGAGTGCCTGTCCTTGCCAACCTTACCGAGTTCGGTCAAACGCCCCTATACCATGTTGATGAACTGGCTGAGGTGGGAATTGCCATGGCCCTGTACCCGCTGTCGGCTTTTCGCGCGATGAATAAAGCGGCGCTCAACGTCTACCAAGCATTGAAAGACGAGGGTAGCCAGACCAGCGTTGTCGACACCATGCAAACCCGCATGGAGCTTTACGATTTCTTGGGCTATCACGCCTATGAAGAAAAACTAGATGAACTATTTGCTGATCAAGGGAAGGCATAACCGAAACGCCTCTTGATTGATTACAACATCAACGCAGTAGCACAGGAGATTTTTGATGGCTGAGAAAAAATTAGGCGGAGCGGGGCTTCGCGGACAAAGCGCTGGCAGCACGGAGCTGTGCACGGTAGGCAAAAGTGGCACCGGGCTGACCTACCGCGGTTACGACATCACCGATCTTGCGGACAATGCGACGTTTGAAGAAGTCGCCTACCTGATTTTTTACGGCGAGCTGCCCAACGCCAGTCAGTTAGACGAGTATCACAAGGTACTAAAGGCAAACCGCAAGCTCCCTGACACGCTGCTGGAAGTGCTGGAGCGTATTCCCGCATCGGCGCACCCTATGGACGTCATGCGCACCGGTTGTTCCATGCTGGGTAACCTGGAGCCAGAAGGTGACTTCAGCAATCAGCAAGCCGTAGCAAATCGGCTGCTGGGGGCCTTGCCCGGCATCATCAACTACTGGTACCGCTTCAGTCATGATGGTGTCCGCATTGATACCGATACCGACGCCAGTTCCCTGGCCGGGCACTTCCTCCAGACTCTGACTGGCAAGGAGCCTAGCGAGCTGCATCAGCGGGTCATGGATGTGTCGTTGATTCTTTATGCCGAGCATGAATTCAACGCGTCAACTTTTACCGCCCGAGTGTGTGCGTCAACCCTTTCTGACATGCACTCATGCGTAACCGGCGCCATTGGCTCGCTGCGCGGCCCCCTGCATGGCGGTGCGAACGAAGCGGCCATGGAATTGATTGAGAAGTTCTCTACTGCAGAAGAGGCCAGCAGCGGCTTGCTGGGCATGCTCGAGCGCAAAGAAAAAATCATGGGCTTTGGCCATGCCATCTACAGCACGTCAGACCCGCGCAATGTGATCATTAAGCAATGGGCGGAAAAGCTGGCGAAAGAGGTGGAGGATACCGTGCTGTACCCAGTGTCCTGCGCTATCGAAAAGGTGATGTGGGACGAGAAGGAGCTGTTTGCTAACGCCGACTTCTTCCATGCTTCTGCCTATAACTTTATGGGCATACCCACCAAGTTGTTCACGCCGATTTTCGTCTGTTCCAGAGTATCCGGGTGGAGCGCCCATGTAATGGAGCAGCGCGAAAACAACCGAATCATTCGACCCAGTGCCGACTATGTGGGTCCTGAGCCGCGAGTACTTAAACCCATAGCCCAGCGCTAGAGAGCTGCCACTCAGGTTGTAGGGAGGTCTGCCGGGAGGCCCAGTGTCATCCGCCACTGGGGATTCCTGGCGCGCTAGCCCGGGACATCTGGCAAAGGTCTACAGTCCTGGGTTTACGGCTTCAGCGTTACAAACTGTCTGCGGGGACGCGAACCCAGCCCTCCATCAGGACTCTGGCGCTGCGGCTCATACTCGCCGACATCACCTGCCATTGATCGCCACTCAGCGTCGCTTTGGCGCCAACCTTTAGCGTGCCCGATGGATGGCCGAAAGTGACTTGATCGCGTTGTCCACCCCCGGCGGCTAAGTTGACCAGGGTCCCCGGAATTGCCGCGGCAGTGCCAATGGCTACGGCAGCAGTGCCCATCATGGCATGGTGCAGCTTGCCCATGGATAGCGCTCGTACCACCAGATCAATGGCTGATGCGTCCACGCGCTTGCCGCTTGAGGCAACATACTCCTGAGCGGGGCCGACAAAGGCAACCTTGGGCGTGTGTTGACGAGCCTGGGCCTCATCTACGGAACTGATTAAGCCCATTTTTATGGCGCCGTGGGCGCGAATATTTTCGAACCGGGCCAGCGCATCCGCGGAACTATTAATGTCATCTTGAAGCTCACAGCCGGTATAGCCCAGTTCGGCGGCGTGCAAAAAAATCGTCGGTATGCCAGCGTTGATCAGCGTCGCCTTCAGCGTACCGATACCGGGTACCTCTAAGTCATCCACCAGGTTCCCGGTGGGGAACATAGCGCCGCCGTCCGCATCAGCTGGATCTAGGAAGTCCACGGCCACCTCGGCTGCGGGAAAGGTCACCCCATCCAGTTCAAAATCGCCAGTCTCCTGTACCTGACCCTCCACAATTGGCACCCGATTAACAATAGTCTTGCCAATGTTGGCTTGCCAAATGCGCACTTCAGCGATGCCGTGCTGAGGTATTCGATCTGCGGGTAGCATGCCCTGGGCGATAGCGTAGGGGCCCACCGCCGCAGACAGATTGCCGCAGTTCCCGCTCCAGTCTACGAAGGGCTGATCAATGGACACCTGCCCGAAAAGATAGTCCACATCATGGTCAGGCTGAGTACTGGGGCTAACAATAACGGTTTTGCTGGTGCTAGAGGTGGCTCCGCCCATGCCGTCGGTGTGTTTGCCGTAGGGGTCCGGGCTGCCGATCACTCTAAGCAGCAGGGCGTCTCTAACAGCGCCGGGTTGTTGGGCTGCCTCGGGTAATTCGCTGAGGTTGAAGAAGACGCCTTTGCTCGTGCCACCGCGCAGATAGGTGGCGGGAACGCGTATCTGACCTGAACTCATGATGCCGTCCTTGCTAATTGTTCGATGCGTCGAGGAAATCTTGGGCGAAGCGTTGCAGCACGCCACCTGCGGAATAAATAGATACTTCCTCTGCGGTGTCCAGGCGACAGGTAGTGGGTATTTCCACCTGCTCACCATTGGTTCGGGTCATCACCACGGTCAGGTCAGCCCCGGGTGCGGGCTCACCTAGAACGCTGAAGGTTTCTGTTCCGTCAATGGCATAGCTTTGTCGCGTTTTGGCCGCTTTGAATTCCAGCGGCAGCACGCCCATGCCAACGAGATTCGTACGATGGATTCGCTCGAAACCCTCGGCAACGATGGCTTCAACTCCTGCCAGTCTTACGCCTTTGGCCGCCCAGTCTCTGGAGGAACCCTGGCCGTAGTCGGCTCCTGCAATGATGATTAAGGGTTGCTTGCGTTCCATATAGGTTTCGATGGCCTCCCACATACGCACAACCTTACCTTCGGGCTCCACCCGGGCTAAGGACCCCTGCTTGATTTCGCCGTTCTCTTGCACCATCTCGTTGAGTAATTTCGGATTGGCGAAGGTTGCTCGTTGGGCGGTCAAGTGATCGCCCCGGTGGGTGGCGTAGGAGTTAAAGTCTTCTTCGGGCAAACCCATTTTATGCAGATATTCTCCGGCCGCGCTGTCCATCAGAATTGCGTTGGACGGGGAAAGGTGATCTGTGGTGATGTTGTCACCCAGTACCGCCAATGGGCGCATGTCGGTTAATGATCGTTTGCCTGCCAGCGCCCCCTCCCAGTACGGAGGGCGACGGATGTAGGTGCTTTGGGGCCGCCAATCGTACAGTGGTTCGGTAGTGTTGGTGACATCCTTGACGTTTAAAAACATAGGCTCATAAACCGCCGTGAACTGCTCAGGTTTCACGCTTTGGGCGACTATGGCATCGATTTCCTCGTCGCTTGGCCAGATATCAAGAAGCCGAACCGGATTGCCCTCTGGGTCGAGACCCAGCACATCTTTTTCGATGTCAAAACGAATGGTTCCTGCAATGGCGTAGGCGACCACCAAGGGCGGTGATGCCAGAAATGCCTGTTTTGCGTAGGGATGAATTCGTCCGTCGAAGTTCCGGTTCCCGGACAGCACGGCAGTGGCGTAGAGGTCGCGATCGATAACTTCCTGCTGGATCACCGGGTCCAAAGCGCCGCTCATGCCGTTGCAGGTTGTGCAGGCAAAAGCCACGATGCCAAAGCCCAGCTTTTCCAGTTCCGGTAACAGCGCAGCGTCTTCTAAGTACAGCTGCACGGCTTTTGAACCTGGTGCCAGGGAACTCTTCACCCAAGGCTTGCGAGTTAATCCCTTAGCGTTGGCGTTGCGCGCCAACAGGCCCGCGGCAATGACATTACGAGGATTGCTGGTGTTGGTGCAGCTGGTTATGGCGGCGATGATAATGGCTCCGTCGGGCATTTTACCGTCTTCAGATTCCACGGCTCCGGCAATGCCTTGGGCGGCCAGATCCGTGGTGGAAACCCGGCGGTGAGGGTTAGACGGTCCGGCGATATTGCGCCCAACGGTGGAGAGGTCAAAGCGTAAAACCCGTTCGTACTGAGCTTCCTGCATGTGGTCAGCCCACAGGCCGGTGGCCTTGGCGTAGGTTTCCACTAAGGCTACTTGTGCATCGCTGCGACCGGTTAGGCGCAAGTAGTCGGTGGTTTTGTCGTCGATGTAGAACATGGCAGCACTGGCCCCGAATTCCGGGGTCATGTTGGAAATCGTTGCCCGGTCACCCAAGGTCAAATCTCCAGCGCCTGAGCCAAAGAACTCCAAATAACAAGACACTACGCGCTCCTCGCGTAAGAACTCGGTAATGGCCAGCACAATGTCGGTAGCGGTAATGCCTTCTTGTCGCTTACCCACCAACTCAACGCCGACGATGTCGGGTAAGCGCATGTAAGAGGCACGTCCCAGCATCACGCTCTCGGCCTCAAGGCCGCCGACGCCAATTGCGATTACGCCCAAAGCATCTACGTGAGGGGTATGGCTGTCCGTGCCGACCAAGGTGTCCGGGAAAGCGACGCCATCTCGGTCATGCACTACTGGCGACATACGCTCGAGATTGATCTGGTGCATGATGCCGTTGCCGGGAGGGATGACGTCGACGTTTTCAAATGCGGTCTTGGTCCAGTTAATAAAGTGAAAGCGATCATCATTACGCCGGTCTTCAATGGCGCGATTTTTTTCGAAGGCGTCTTCTTCAAATCCGGCGTGTTCAACAGCCAGCGAGTGATCCACGATCAGTTGGGTGGGCACCACGGGGTTGACCTTGGCTGGATCGCCGCCCTTGGCGGCGATGGCATCGCGCAAGCCTGCTAAGTCTACGAGGGCGGTTTGGCCAAGAATGTCGTGGCACACCACTCTTGCAGGAAACCAGGGGAAGTCTATATCCCGCTTGCGCTCGATGATTTGACCGAGGGCGGCGTTTAAGTCATCCGGGGCACAGCGCCGCACCAAATTTTCAGCCAGCACCTTGGACGTGTAGGGAAGGCCCGCGTAGGCACCGGGTTTAATAGCCTCAATGGCTTCTTTCGTATCGAAGTAATCAAGGGTTGTGCCTGGCAGTGGTTTTCGGAACTTGTGATTCATAGAGTTGCTTCGCTGTGATAGTCGTATTGATCGGGTTACCTGCGGCTGGGCATTGTGCCGCGAATCCTGCACTCGCTCCAGCATTGGGCGCTGCTTGTGAACCTTTCGCTGGTCGAGAAGGGCTGCCGGATCTGGGGGATAGTAACTTCGCGCCCCAGTCCCGCGCCCAGTCAGCCCCAAATGCGCCGGCGTTATCCTCGGCTACTGAGGGAGTGGTTTTTGCGCCAACGTGGCCGCCATACCCACGTAATGAGCAGGGGTGAGGTCTTGAAGCTCCTGCATGGCCGCCTCTGGAAGCTTTAGCTCCAGCAGAATTTCCTGGTATACGTCGGCGGACAGTCTGCGCCCCCTAGTGGCGGCCTTGAGTTGCTCATAAGGCTCGGGCATGGCGAATTTACGCATGACGGTTTGCACCGCTTCGGCTAGCACCTCCCAGCTATTATCCAAGTCCTTAGCGATGGCGTCGGGATTGACGTCGAGTCTGGACAGGCCTTTCAGCGTGGCCTGATAAGCGATGGCGCAATGCGCGAAAGCGGTGCCGAGATTGCGCAGCACGGTGGAGTCGGATAAATCCCGCTGCCATCGCGAAACCGTCAGTTTACTGGCTAGGTGATCGAGCAGCGCATTGGCGACACCGATATTGCCTTCGGAGTTTTCGAAGTCGATGGGATTGATTTTGTGGGGCATCGTGGAGGAGCCGGTCTCGCCTTCTACCTTGCGTTGTTTGAAGTATTCGATGGAGATATAGCTCCAAATATCCCGGTCAAAGTCCAGCAGGATCTGATTGAACCGCATCAAACAGTGGCTAATTTCGGCAATGTAGTCATGGGGTTCGATTTGAGTGGTCCAGGGGTTGTTGGTTAACCCTAATCCGGTGATGAACTCTGCAGACAGATCCGCCCAGGACAAGGTTGGATAAGCGACCAAATGAGCATTGAAGTTGCCCACGGCACCATTGAATTTCCCCAAGATTTCAACGCTTTGAAGCTGCTCGCGCTGACGCTGCAAGCGCGCGGCAACGTTTTTGATTTCTTTGCCCAAGGTGGTGGGGGAGGCGGTTTGACCATGGGTTCTGGACAGCATGGGTAGGTTTGCATTGGCTGCAGCCAACTGCTCAAGAGTCCCAATAAGTTGATCCATGTGAGGGAGCAATACGCCATCTCGAGCGTGCTTAATCATCAGACCATAAGCGGTGTTGTTAATGTCTTCTGAGGTACAGCCAAAGTGAATCCATTCGTTCACCGCCTGGAGGTTAGGACGCTGGGCGAAGGCCTCTTTGAGAAAATACTCTACGGCCTTTACGTCGTGATTGGTTGTGGCCTCCAGAGACTTGATGCGCTGTGCCGCCTGTTCATCAAAATTCCCGATAATGTTTTGTACAAACTCGGTATCACTGGCGTCCAAGGCCGCAAATTCTCTGATTTCCGGACATTGGCTGAGGAAAAGTACCCAGGCGCATTCAACCTGCACCCGAAATTTCATTAGACCGAATTCACTGACGATAGGGGCCAAATCTTTAACCTTGGAACGATAGCGACCATCTGCAGCGCCAATGGCGAAAATAGGGTCTAGTTCGGACATGAAAACGTACTCCAAAGTGGGTGATTAGATTTAATGGGTAGGATGTGTCGGCAGCGGTAGTTCATCAGCTCGGACAATGTTGGCACCCCCGAGGAGACGCTCTGCGTCATAAAAAGCCACATACTGGCCGGTTGTTATGGCGCGCTGGGGCTGCCGGAAACGCACCAACAGAGTCCCGTCTGCCGCCGCTTGCACCGTGCAGGCCTGGTCCTGCTGCCGATAGCGTATTTTCGCCTGACACTGCAGTGGTAGGGTTACCTCGGTCAACCAGTTTGGATCTGTGGCGCGTAGCCATGTCCCCGCCAAGTCGCTTTCAGCCTGGGTGACAAAGAGCGTGTTGGTTTGCGGTTGTTTAGCCATGACATACCAAGGGGCCTCAGCACGACCCGCCAGACCACCAAGATTAATGCCCTGACGCTGGCCAATAGTGTACTGATGAAGGCCTCGGTGCTCTGCCAGATAGCGACCTTGACGATCTCGCATGGGCCCTGGGGTGTCGGCAATGTAGCCCGCCAAGAAATCCGCAAACCGGCGTTCGCCAATGAAGCAAATTCCTGTGCTGTCTTTTTTGCGATGGTTGGCCAGCCCAAGTGACTTAGCCAATTCTCGGATATCGCTTTTGTGCCAATCGCCAAGGGGGAACAGGCAGCGAGCGAGCTTTTGCTGGGGCACTGCCTGCAGGAAATAGCTTTGGTCCTTACCGGCGTCTATGCCCTTTAAGAAGGTAACTGGGGCCAATGATGGTTTGTTCGCCGAGGCACCGCTATCCAGGCCAGGCGACCGGCGGACGTAATGCCCCGTGGCGATATAGTCGGCGCCCAAAGTTTCCGCGTAGCGGACAAACTGTTCAAATTTAATCTCGCGGTTGCACAAAATATCCGGATTCGGGGTGCGCCAATTCTGATATTCCTGCAAAAAGTGGCTGAACACGTTGTCCCAATATTCCGCGGCGAAGTTCGCAGTATGCAAAGGAATACCAAGGCGCTGGCAGGCTTGTTCAGCATCGGCGAGATCTGTGATGGCAGTACAGTACTCGGTGCCATCATCCTCGTCCCAGTTCTTCATGAACAGGCCTTCGACGCGAAAGCCCTGCTCCAGCAGCAGGTGGGCGGCCACCGACGAATCGACCCCGCCGGACATGCCCACAACCACCTTTGCGGCCTCTGCCGTGGCGTTGCTGTCAGCTGTAGGGATTGAATTAGGTTCGATTGACATGGACAAGCTGCTAGTCAGGAAAACTGAGGCCGCATCATAGCTCAGGCGGACTTGCGGGTCAGTTGTCACGTGCCCTGCGCTCATTCTTAATCCGCGGCCAATGTGGATTAATGTGATACACAGGCTGTTGGTGTCCACTCTCTGGCCGTGTGCGTGCTACTGTAAGGCCGAGCAGGGGTGAGACAGCGGGCTGCGAGCCCCAGACGAGATTTTTGGAATTGTTTATGGAATTTAGCCATATAAACGCATCAGGCGAAGCCAACATGGTTGACGTTGGTGGTAAGGAAGCAACCGAACGGTCTGCCATTGCCAGCGGTATCGTGCGCATGCAGCCAAGTACGCTAAAGGCAATTAAAAATGACACCCTGAAAAAAGGAGAGGTATTGGCAGTGGCGCGTATTGCGGGCATTCAGGGCGCGAAAAAATGCTCTGATCTAATACCGTTGTGTCATCCCCTAGCCTTAACCAAGGTGTCTGTCACCTTTGAGGAGCTATCGGACTCAGAGCTTCGGGTGATAGGACAATGCCGGCTACGCGGTCAAACCGGTGTGGAGATGGAGGCGTTAACCGCGGTCAGCGTGGCCTGTTTAACTATTTACGATATGTGCAAGGCGGTGGATAAAGGCATGACCATCGCGGGCATAGCTCTGGAAGAAAAGATCGGCGGCAAAAGCGGAACTTGGCAGCGACAGCAGCATGATAACGGTTAAATTTTTTGCCTCGCTTCGCGAGGACATCGGTTGCGACAGTCTCAATGTTCCAGCACAGACCTTGGCCCAGCTGCGCAGCACCCTTAGTGAGCAGCTTGTGGAGCGCGCGCGGCAGGCACTGTGGGCAGACGGGGTGCGTATGGCGGTAAATCAACAGTTTTTAGAATCCGATTGGCGTACGGCCAGCCTTGCGATAGAGGACACTGCCGAAATTGCCTTCCTACCACCGGTTACCGGCGGCTAATCCGAGGACGGCGAGCCATGCATCGATTGATTGAAGTCCAGGAACGGGATTTTGAACTGGCTGATCACTACGCGCAAATGCGTCAGCAATGCGGCAACGCTGCTGGGGCAATTGCAGCTTTCGTCGGGTTAGTTCGTGATCACAACCTCGGCGCGGGAGATGGCGGATTGGTAGGAACGCTGACCCTGGAACATTATCCAGGCATGACCGAGTCGAGTATTTCCAGCATCCTTGATGACGCTGCAGCCCGCTGGCCGCTACTGGCGGCCACGGTAATCCACCGGGTTGGGGAATTAGCGCCCGCAGATCAAATTGTTATGGTTCTGATTGCCAGTGCTCATCGTGATGCGGCCTTTGAGGCCGCCGAATTTGTCATGGATTACCTCAAGACCCGCGCGGTTTTTTGGAAAAAAGAATTGACAGATCAAGGGGTTAAGTGGATCGAGTCTACTCTTACGGACAAACATCGGGCGTCCTCCTGGCACCGCACCGAGCTAGGGGACGAGACAGGGCAAAAAGATAGCGGCCCTGCGTGTTAACAAAAAGTACGCATCCAAGCGGCGTGTACAAGTTGCACTCACAAGGGTGCGCGTCTATATTTCCGCGCGTCTTGTACCAGAGGGGGTGGGAGACAACGCCGCAGAGAGTGCTTGAACGCGTCGCCGAGAGGGGCTCGCGTCCTGATGCACGAACGCTTGCGCGAACTCGAGGGATATATGAGCAACGATCAAAAAATCATCTACACCGAAACAGATGAAGCGCCAAGACTGGCCACGTTTTCTTTCTTACCGATTATCAAGGCGTTTTCAGACGCCGCTGGGGTCCAAATCGAGACCCGGGACATCTCTCTAGCAGGCCGAATTCTGGCCAACTTCTCTCAATGGCTAACCCCAGAGCAGCGCATTAACGATGATTTGGCTGAGCTTGGTGATCTGACCCAGGACCCGGCAGCAAATATCATTAAGCTGCCGAACATCAGTGCGTCAAACCCGCAAATGCTGGCGGCAATAAAAGAGCTGCAGGACCAAGGCTACGCGCTGCCTGAGTATCCCGAAGAGCCACAAACCGATGAAGAGCGCGACATCAAAGAGCGCTACGACCGCGTGAAAGGCAGCGCCGTGAATCCGGTGCTGCGCGAGGGCAACTCGGATCGCCGCGCAACCAAGGCAGTTAAGGACTACGCACGCAAGCACCCGCACTCGATGGGTGCTTGGTCGGCAGATTCAAAAACCCACGTAGCGCACATGAGCCACGGCGATTTTTATGCCAGTGAAATTTCGACAACCATGACTGCGGACGATGAGTTAAGCATTGTTTTTCATAGCGCTACCGGCGCCAGTCAAACCCTGGCGTCGGCCATAGCCGTATCGGCTGGCGAGGTAGTAGACGCAGCCTTTATGAGCAAGGCCGCACTGAGCAGCTTTTATCAGGAACAAATTGCTGCCACCGAGGACGGGGTGCTGTTCTCGCTGCACTTGAAAGCGACCATGATGAAGGTGTCGGATCCGATCATTTTCGGACACGCGGTAAAGGCCTATTACCAGTCAGCATTTGACAAACATCAGGCTGTATTCGCGGAGCTTGGTGTTGACCCCAACAATGGTATCGGCGATGCCTACGACAAAATCCAAAACCTGCCCGAAGATCAACAAGGCGAGATCAAAGCGGATTTGGATGCCTGCCTGGTACAGGGACCTGACCTAGCTATGGTGAACTCAGACTATGGCATCACGAACCTACACGTTCCCAGCGACATCATCGTGGATGCCTCCATGCCAGCGGCGATCCGCGAGTCTGGTAAAATGTGGGGGCCAGACGGTGGCCTACACGATACCAAGGCGGTAATCCCAGATCGTTGCTATGCCTCGGTATATCAAGAAGTGATCGATGACTGCAAAGCCAACGGTGCCCTGGACCCAACGGTTATAGGGTCTACGTCGAATATCGGCTTGATGGCGCAAAAGGCCGAAGAATACGGCTCCCACGACACCACTTTTGAAATCGCCGAAACTGGCCGAGTAGAGGTCATCAATAGCCTGGGGCAGGCCATCCACACGCACCAGGTGGAGGCCGGTGATATCTGGCGTATGTGTCGGGTAAAAGATGCGCCCATTCAGGATTGGGTCAAGCTTGCGGTGCAGCGGGGACAGATAACCGGAGCGGCCGTAATATTTTGGCTGGACGCGGGCCGAGCCCACGACGCGCAGCTGATTGCCAAGATCGAGGAGTATCTGCCTAACCACGACACGACGGGGCTGGACATCAGCATCCTCAAGCCTGCCGACGCTACCAAGCGATCACTTGAGCTCATGCGTCAGGGCAAAGATACAATTTCCGTTTCCGGTAACGTGTTGCGCGACTACCTTACCGATCTGTTCCCTATTCTGGAGCTCGGCACCAGCGCAAAAATGCTGTCTATTGTGCCCCTGATCAATGGCGGCGGCCTGTTCGAGACTGGCGCGGGTGGCAGTGCGCCAAAGCACGTGCAGCAGTTTGAAGCCGAAGGACACTTACGCTGGGACAGCCTTGGTGAATTTCTTGCCCTAGGCGCATCCCTTGAGCACCTGGGCAGAGTGTTCGATAACTCCGCGGCGCAGCTGTTAGGGGAGACCCTGGATCAGGCGATTGCAGAGTTTTTAGACAGCAATCGGTCGCCGTCGCGGAGAGTGAATGAGATCGATAATCGCGGCAGTCATTTCTATCTAGCGAAATTTTGGGCTGAGGCCGTCGCTAGACAGGACAAGGATGCGGCCCTACAGGCTCGGTTTGCCGCATTGGCGGAGCGATTGGCGGCAGATGAAGAGCAAATTAACCAGGAACTGCTGGCGGCCCAAGGCCAACCAGTGGATGTTGGCGGTTATTTTTCGCCGAACCCAGCGTTGGCGGCAAAAGCCATGCGACCTTCACCGACGCTAAACGCGGCCATCGAATCTGTTTAGGACGGTTTTTCTAGCGCAGTTTTTCTGCTCCTAACCGCCGTTACCCGGGTCACTGTGGCTCGAGTCCAGCTCCCTTGGAACCGGATTTTCGGATTCGGCGCCTGCTGCGGGGGCTGCACCTGCCGTTATGTTGCTGGCGCCAGTGGTCACGATGTTGGTGGCCTGTGGGCCTTTATCGCCAACGGTTACATCAAACTGGACCTCGTCCCCAGCGCTTAGGGTTTTGTAACCTTCCATCGCAACCGCAGAAAAATGTGCGAAAAGATCATCGCCACCGCCCTCCGGAACGATGAACCCGTAGCCCTTGGCATTGTTAAACCATTTCACAGTTCCATTCGGCATAGATACTCCTCCTTGCCCAAGGCGAGAGTCGGCAATATCCGCGAATCAGTCAAGGGGAGCTCAGCTTCCTTAGTGAGGAGTGCCGCGCATATTTCCACAAAAAGCACTTGGGTATTGGCGATAGCGCCCCAACTATCTTCGAAAGCGCAAAATAGCCATGGATCTGAGACCCACCCTTGAGGCCATCACTGCCGATGACACGATCGGTACACGGTTTATTTACATCTCTCAAACTAGGCTAGGCGTTAAGGTAAACGGACGTGTGAGTTTTGTTGCAGATGAGAACTTTCGCCTGCTGGCCCCAAGAGACCGTGAGAATGGTAAGTTGAACGCGGAAATCTCGTGCAAACACACAGTGATAGGAAAACCATGACCATTGAAGATCCAATTGCAGCTATGGACATGAGCTTTAGAGGTTCGGCGCCAAGAAGTAAGGAGGTTGATCCGTTGCTGTGGGTGCCGGTAACCCTCACAGCATCGGGGGATGAGGATCCTCCGGGCCTCGATGAAGATCGGGATGTTGGAGTCGTGACCCAGGAGGCAGAACCTGAACTCAAGCGGCCACCAATGTTCAAGGTCATGTTATTAAACGATGACTACACCCCGATGGAGTTTGTGGTACATATTCTGGAAATATTCTTTGGCATGAACCGAGAGAAGGCGACCCAAATTATGCTGGTGGTGCACACCGAAGGTGCAGCGGTGGTGGGGATTTTCCCCCGCGATATCGCCGAAACGAAGTCTGAGCAGGTTAATCAATATGCTCAGGAAAATAATCACCCACTGATGTCCACGGTAGAACTAGCCGACTAGGCACCACCCAACTAACCCAAGCTGAAGCGTCCGCAAAAAGAGAGAAATAATGTTAAGCAAGGAACTTGAAAAGTCGCTGAATGAAATAGCTCAAGACGCTAGCACGCGCCGTCACGAATTCATTACGGTTGAACATCTGCTGCTGGCGTTGATGACCAATGAAGCCGCCATAGAGGTGCTGAAAAATGTCGGCGGCGATGTTGAAAAGCTGACCCGGGAGCTTGAGAAGTACATCGAAGAGACAACGCCGATTCTACCGCCAAACGACCAAGAGCACGGACCGCAGACCACCTTGGGGTTTCAGCGCGTGGTTTCTCGATCTTTGTTCCATGTGCAGTCCTCCGGGCGCAAAGAGGTCACGGGAGCCAACGTTTTGGTGGCGATTTTCAGTGAGCAGGAGAGCCAGGCGGTTTATCTGTTAAAGGTCCAGGGCATCAGTCGAATAGATGTGGTGAACTATATTTCTCACGGCATCAGTAAGGTCGACGAATCTGACGAGGAAACCGAAGCCGGTGGCCAGGCTGCGGAAGGCGAAGAGTCTCCTGAAGGCGGTCAAAAGGCGCTCCAGCTCTACGCCACAGACCTCAATGAAGAGGCCAAGGCAGGGCGCATTGACCCGTTGGTGGGCCGTGCGGATGAGCTTGAGCGCGTAGTGCAAATTTTGTGTCGGCGCAGAAAGAACAATCCTTTGCTTGTTGGCGAGTCCGGCGTAGGTAAAACCGCCATCGCCGAGGGCTTGGCGAAGCGTATTGTTGACGGCAAAGTGCCGGAAGTAGTGGCTGGCAGCACGATTTACTCCTTGGACCTGGGTGCCCTGGTGGCAGGCACTAAGTACCGCGGAGACTTTGAAAAACGCTTTAAGGCCGTGCTTGCGGAACTCAAAGAGATTGAAGGCTCTATTCTCTTTATCGACGAGATCCATACGATCATTGGCGCGGGAGCCGCATCTGGCGGGGTTATGGATGCCTCGAATTTGCTCAAGCCGCTGCTGACCTCAGGTCAGATGCGCTGCATGGGGTCAACGACTTACCAAGAATATCGAGGCATCTTCGATAAGGATCGGGCTCTCTCCCGACGCTTCCAAAAAATCGACGTAGAAGAACCCGACGTGGATGACACCTATCGCATTTTGAAAGGCTTGAAGTCCCGTTTTGAAGAGCACTACAACCTGCGCTATACGGATAAAGCCCTTCGCACGGCGTCAGAGCTGGCGGCACGCTACATTAACGACCGATTTATGCCCGACAAAGCCATTGACGTAGTGGATGAAGCTGGTGCGGCTCAGCAACTGCAGCCGCCCAGCAAGCGCAAGAAAAGCGTAGGTGCTGCCGATGTAGAACAGGTAGTGGCTAAAATCGCTCGAATTCCGTCCGCTCAGGTAACGACGTCGGATAAAGCATCACTGCGCGATCTGGAGAGCAATCTGAAGCTTGCTGTATTCGGGCAGAACGAGGCAATTGAGCAGCTGGCGTCGGCCATTAAGCTGTCTAGGGCAGGACTGAAGAGTGGGGACAAACCCATTGGCTCCTTTTTGTTCGCAGGACCTACTGGTGTCGGTAAAACCGAGGTGTCTAAACAGCTAGCCAACGCTATGGGCGTGGAGCTACTGCGTTATGACATGTCCGAATATATGGAACGACACACGGTTTCACGGCTAATTGGTGCCCCCCCGGGGTATGTGGGATTTGATCAAGGCGGGCTGTTGACCGAAGCGGTAACCAAGCATCCTCATAGCGTTGTATTGCTCGACGAAATTGAGAAGGCGCACCCAGAAGTATTCAACTTACTGCTGCAGGTCATGGATCACGGCACCTTGACGGATAACAACGGTCGCAAAGCCGACTTCCGCAACGTTGTGCTAATCATGACGACGAATGCCGGTGCCCAAGAGATGGGGCGCCCGTCGATTGGCTTCACCGAGCAGGATAACTCCACAGATGGCATGGAGGTGATTCGCCGGATGTTTACGCCGGAGTTCCGTAACCGTCTGGATGCCATTGTGCAATTCAGTGCGCTGAACATTGAGATCGTCAAAACCGTGGTGGATAAGTTCCTAACCGAACTACAGGCTCAATTGGACGAAAAGCGAGTGACCCTAGAGGTTGACGATAAAGCGCGAGCTTGGCTGGCCAAAGAAGGCTATGACGAGAAGATGGGCGCGCGACCCATGCAGCGCTTAATTCAAGAGAAGATTAAGCGACCGCTGGCTGAGGACTTGTTGTTTGGCGACCTTGCGTCTGGCGGTACCGTGAAGGTTTCTATCGCTAATGACGAGCTGGATATTCAGGTACTGGCGGCAGCAGAGGCTTAAGGCAAACGCTGCCGCAGGGCTACATACGGAAGGTAATGCGGCCCTTGCTTAAGTCGTAGGGGGTTAACTCCACCTTGACTTTGTCTCCAGTCAAAATCCGGATGTAGTTTTTGCGCATCTTGCCGGAAATGTGCGCCGTGACGGTATGGCCATTCTCTAATTCAACCCGAAACATGGTGTTTGGGAGGGTATCAATAATGGTGCCATCCATTTCGATCTGTTCTTCTTTTGCCATGCGGCCTCTAGGTGGTCAACGAGGGCGGCATGGTGCCAGAAGCAAAGGTCAAAGAGAAGTCTGGGAATTGCCAGGCGCGTGCCCGAACACAGCTCCTGTTGTCACCGCAGGGTAAGCCAGCGACCATCGATGAACATCTGCAGCGGTCGGTATTGGCTTTTGTAAGCCATTTTCGACGATTCTTTAATCCAGTAACCCAAGTACAGATGACTGAGGCCAAGAGTTTTGCAAAGTTCAAGCTGCTGCAAGATGCTGAATACGCCCAGGCTTCTGGCGCTTTCGTTTGGTTCAAAGAACGTATAAACCGCTGATAACCCATCGTTCAAGCGGTCCGTTACGGCAACGCTGAGCAAGCGATCACCCTCATAAGCGCAGACAAAAAGCGTGTCTGCCCAAGCACTGAGCAAGAATGATTTGAACTGATCTTCGGTAGCGGGATACATGTCGCCGTCAGCATGCCGCATGCTGATGTAGCGTTCGTATACGTGGAAGTAGCGCTGAGTAAATTGAGCTGGTTCCACGCTAATTCTGAGCTCGTCATTGCGCTTGAGCGCTCTGCGCTGGGCGCGATTGGCGCGAAACGACTGCACCGGCACACGAACCGCAATACAGGCGCTGCAGTGATTGCAGCGAGGGCGATAGAGGTGCGCGCCGCTGCGGCGAAAACCCTGGTCCGATAAATGCTGGTAGCTGGCGCTGGTGATGATCCGGCGCGGATCCGCAAACAGGGTTTGCGCGTCGTTGCGATCCAAATACGAACACGGATGCGGCGGTGTCAGATAAAAATCCAGCGGCTTGTCTTGGTCCGAACTCACACTCACGATGGGCACTCAGCTTTCATTGTTGAGGCTTGGTTGCTCCAGGGCCCCAAGCGGCTTTTACTTAAATCGTTACGTGCTAACAAAGTCAAGAAGGTCTCCCTTGGCATAGGTACAACACCCAGAGAGGCCAAGTGGGGATTCATCATCTGGCAGTCGATAAGGCTGAAGTTCCAGGCCAGCAGCTGCTGATGGAGATGATAGAAGGCTACTTTCGAGGCATCTGGCACCTGGGCAAACATGGACTCGCCGAAAAACATGTGGCCCAGGGCGAGCCCATACAGTCCTCCGACCAAGATGCCGTCGCGCCAAACTTCCACGCTGTGGGCAATACCCGTGGCGTGCAGTTCACCGTAGGCTTTACACATCTCCGGGGTAATCCAGGTGCCTACCGACGTTGCCCGGGTTTTGGCGCAGGCATGAATCACGTCGGTAAAACAATGGTCAAAGGTTACATCAAAGCCGCCATTGCGCAGGCGTTTTCCAAGACTCCGAGTAACTTTCATGTCGCCAGGCGCAATCACGCCTCGCTCGGCGGGACACCACCAATAAATGGGGCCGTCATCGCTATCGAACCACGGAAAGATTCCCAGGGCGTAGGCTTCCACCAGCCATTCGGGTGTCAGCGCGCCGCCGGCGGCGAGCAAACCATTAGGATCGTCCATAGCCTCACGAGGATCCGGAAAGCCGACGGGGTGGGGAGGCAATAAGGGAATGCCAGCCACAGTGGGCCGCTAGTCCTGCAACAGCGCTAGAAAATCTGCTGACTGTCGGTGAGTTTTGATGACCTCTTTTAGCGACTCACCGGATTTGCTCTTGGCCTGTACGTCACCGCCTTGGGCCTTAAACCGCTCTAGGAAAACTCGAAAATCGTCCACGCGCATGCTGCGATAGGCGTGTAGCAGTCGGCTGAAGTCCTCAGGTTCGTCGCCCAACGGCTCCTTGGTTAAAAAGCTGTTGATACGCTCGTCATCCCACACTTCGTCGATAACTTTGGCTTTATCTGGCCGCATAATTGGCTCCGTTGTCCCAAATTACTTTGGGGCGTGATGTTACTGAGATCTCCTAGCTTACCGGGCTGAGCCTGGTCGAGGCGACACATTGTGCCTATTTGTGCCGAAAACGGCGAGTGCGTACACTTGGCCCTGCATAAGAGGATCCTTGTTTGTTGACGCCTGCCCCCAATCGCCCGTTACCTTTGCGCGAAATGTTCCTGGTGCTGACCGGTACCTTGGCGTTCTTTTTGCTCCTCGCCATTGCTTCCTACTCGCCAGAGGATCCGTCCTTCAACTACACCGGCACAAATAGCGATACCAATAACTTGGTCGGCACCAGTGGTGCTTATATTGCCGACATTTTGCTATTTTTGTTTGGCTGGGTCGCATACCTGCTGCCCTTGGGTCTCGTTTACGGCGGATTGGTTGCCCTCAAGTCCAGGCACGCCAAAGCGAATGCTGTGGTCATTGGCGTTCGCACCAGCGGCTGGATTGCCTCGTTACTCTGCGCTTGCGTACTGATGTATCTGCATAACGCCGCAGGCGCATCGCTGCCTGCCGGCTCCGGGGGCGTGCTGGGTTTGGCCCTGGGCGAACAAGGCGCTCAGGTGTTCGGCCTGGTGGGTCTGACGGTGCTCTGTGTTGCCGGCGTTTTAGTCGGCGTCCAGGCAGCAGTGGGCTTTTCCTGGCTGGAGATCACGGAAATGCTCGGTCGCGCTCTGACCCAAATCTGGCACAGGGGGGCCGAATTTTATGACCGCATGAACGATTTGCGGCAGGCCAAAGCTCGGCAACGTCAGGCAACAGCGGATCCGGTGGCGCAAAAGCGTAAAAGCGATCTTGCTGCGACGCTGGAGGCAAAGCAGGCAACAGTCGGGGCACCCCAAGCTGAACAAACGGCTCCTTCGGTGCAGATCCTCCCGGCGGCGGCAGAGCGCAAGCCTGCCGGTAAGTCTCAACAAAAACGGCTTTTCGATAGTCAAAGCGTGAGTGAGCTACCCGATGTAGACCTTTTGGACCAGCCAAACGGCAACGCGGCAGGAGGCTACAGCGCCGAGGCCCTCGAGGCGATGTCAAAGCAACTAGAGCTCAAGCTAGCCGACTTTAACGTGGAAGCTTCAGTGGTGTCTGTGCTGCCTGGCCCGGTTGTAACCCGGTTCGAAATACAGCCAGCCCCAGGACTCAAAGTACAAAAAATCAGCGGCCTGGCGAAAGACTTGGCCCGTTCGCTGGCGGTAATCAGCGTGCGGATCGTTGAGGTCATCCCTGGCAAACCCTACGTTGGAATTGAAATACCCAACGAACACCGAGAAATGGTTCAGCTTCGGGAGGTGATCAATTCGTCGGCGTTTCAGGAGGCAACCAGTCACTTAACCTTGGCTCTGGGCAAGGACATTGCAGGGGCAACTATTGTTGCCGATATCGCGCGAATGCCCCACCTGCTGGTAGCGGGTACTACCGGATCAGGTAAGTCCGTCGGTGTGAACTCAATGCTCTTGAGCATCTTGCTGAAAGCTACCCCGGAACAGGTTCGTTTGATCCTGGTTGATCCTAAAATGCTGGAACTCTCTATTTACGAGGGCATTCCCCATTTGCTGACCCCCGTGGTCACGGACATGAAAGAAGCGGCTCACGCCTTGAATTGGTCCGTGGGTGAAATGGAGCGGCGATATCGTCTTATGGCGGCCTTGGGGGTGCGAAATTTGGCGGGCTTTAACCGCCAGGTCAAAGATGCGGCGGCTAAGGGCGAGCCCATGAAAGACCCGCTTTGGCCGGCGGATGACCCTGATATACCAGAGCTGCAGCCGCTGCCGGCCATTGTCATTGTCATCGATGAATTTGCCGACATGATGATGATCGTGGGTAAGAAAGTTGAGCAATTGATTGCGCGGATTGCGCAAAAGGCGAGGGCTGCCGGGATACATTTGGTGCTGGCAACCCAGCGCCCATCTGTTGATGTGATTACCGGGTTAATCAAAGCCAACATTCCGTCCCGTATAAGCTTTCAAGTCTCCTCTCGCATCGATTCCCGTACCATTTTGGATCAAGGCGGCGCAGAACAACTGCTGGGCCACGGCGACATGCTGTATCTGCCACCCGGCACGGCGCTACCTCAACGGGTACACGGAGCCTTTGTGTCCGACGATGAAGTGCATCGGGTGGTTGAAGACTGGAAGCAGCGCGGCGAACCGAACTACTTAGAGGACATCCTGACCGGCCAGACCGAAGGTGAGGCCTTCGTGAAGCTCGACTCCGACGACGATACCGAGCAAGCCGACGAACTCTACGACGAGGCGGTGGCTTTTGTTTTGGAGTCGCGTAGGGCATCCATATCTGCAGTACAGCGCAAGCTCCGCATTGGCTATAACCGAGCCGCCAGATTGATTGAAGCGATGGAAGCCGCCGGCGTGGTCTCAACTATGAACACCAACGGCAGCCGAGAAGTGCTGGTGCCTGATCGAAATGCCTAGTCTCGGCGGGTGGGCATTGGCCGCGTTAATGCTTAGCAGCTGTGTGCTGCCAGCGGGTTCACTAGGTGCTCAAAATAACGACGGCCAGCGCCCGGAGCCAGGCCAAAAACTTGCAGAGCAGGTTCAAGAGGGGGGCCAGGAACCTGTGAAAGAGGTTCTTAGCGAATCTGCCAAAGCAATCACAGGCCAACCAACCTCGGTACGCAAGAGCTCCCCGGCGTATCAGGAATCAGACTCGAGCCTGATGCAGTGGCTACAAGGCCTCGAAACCCTGGAAGCCACGTTAGTGCAGCGGATTTATGCGAACGGCGAACTACTGGAGGAGAGCCAGGGCAATTTCGCGATGGCACCGCCGCTATTAGTTTGGCGCATCCTGAAGCCATTCCCGCAAACGCTGTTGATTGACGAGAGCCAGCTGCAGATTTACGACGAAGACTTGGCCCAGCTGACCATTCGATCGCGATCGGCCAGCTTGGGCCCACTGCCAGCGGATTTGTTACTGCAGCCTGAGCTGCTGGCAAACGGCGACTACCGAGTGTCCAGCCAAATTCGGGGAGACACCATTACCTACCGCTTGTCACCCAGCAATGGCTCGTCGTTGTTCCAGGCTGTGGATATTGTCTTAGTCAGGGGCGTACTTAACCAAATAGCGATATACGACTGGCAGGATCAACAAACGCTGCTCAGTTTTACCAATGTCGCCATGAACCGATCCTTGTCGCCCAGCCGATTCCGGCTTGCGGTACCTGAGGGTACCGACGTGATTGATGGCTGACTTGTTCTCCCAGGAGCCAGTGACCGGGTTTGACCCCAGGCCCTTAGCCGACCGGCTGCGTCCGCGGCAGCTGGACGAATACGTGGGTCAAAGGCATTTACTGGCGGCGGATAAACCCCTTGGCGGTCTTGCTCTTCGGGGGCAAATCCATTCTATGCTGTTTTGGGGTCCACCAGGCACAGGCAAAACCACCTTGGCGCGATTATTGGCGGATAACGCTGGCTGCCAGTGGATAAGCTTGTCGGCGGTATTGGCTGGCGTGAAAGAAATCCGTGAGGCGGTAGCCCAGGCCAAACTGCATCTAGCTCAAGGACATCGCACCGTACTGTTTGTGGACGAAGTCCACCGGTTTAACAAAGCCCAGCAGGATGCTTTTTTGCCCCATGTGGAGGCTGGCACGGTGATTTTCGTTGGCGCTACCACCGAAAACCCCTCCTTCGAGGTGAACCCAGCCTTACTGTCCCGAGCCCGGGTTTATGTTCTGCAGAGGCTAAGCGACGAGGAACTGACCGAGGTGCTGCAGCGTGGCGCAAATGCCTTGGAGCGTAAGTTGGGCTCCCAAGCCCAGCAGGTATTAATTGATGCGGCCGACGGCGACGCCAGGCGCGCGCTGAATATGCTGGAAATTGCCGCTCAGCTTGCCAGTGACAAAATCTCCTCAGACATGGTTCTTGCCGTTTCGTCAGAGCAGCTGCGCCGATTTGATAAGGGCGGGGATATCTTCTACGAGCAAATATCCGCGCTGCACAAATCCCTGCGGGGCAGTGCGCCGGATGCAGCCTTGTACTGGTTTTGCCGCATGCTGGATGGTGGCGCGGATCCACGCTATATCGGCAGGCGGCTATTGCGCATGGCCAGTGAAGATATCGGCAACGCAGACCCCCGGGCTTTGCAGCTGGCAGAGTCGGCTATGGCCACCTACGAGCGGCTGGGTTCGCCGGAGGGCGAGCTAGCCCTGGCGCAAACGGTACTTTACCTCGCCAGCGTGCCGAAGAGTGATGCTGCGTACAAAGCCTTCGGCGAAGCTATGGCTTTCGTACGACAAACGCCGTCCCACAGCGTGCCAATGCACCTGCGCAATGCGCCGACCAAACTCATGGAATCGTTGGGCTACGGAGACGGTTATCGACATGCTCACAATGAAGGCGACGACGTGGTTGGAGCTTACGCGGCCGGAGAGCATTACTTTCCAGATGAATTGGAGCCCGTGACGTTCTATCATCCCGCCGCCGCAGGGCTTGAAGATAAAATCCGTCAGCGATTGCAGCGCTTGGCCCAAGCGGACGAAGAAGCTAAGCACCGCTCCTAACGCCGACACCAAAGCTTCTAGAGCCTTGGATACTTACCCATCTGTTACGGAAAACGTCATGTTAGACATCAAGCTATTACGCAATAATCCAGAAGTGGTCGCAAAGGCACTACGAGTTAAAGGTTTTACCTTTGATATTACAGCTTTTGCATCTTTAGAAGAGCAGCGTAAAACCTTGCAGCAGCGTACCGAGGAGCTGCAGAACGAACGTAATGTAAAGTCAAAATCCATTGGTAAAGCCAAATCGCAAGGTGAGGATATTGCTCCACTGCTGGCGCAGGTAGGGGATTTGGGTGAGCGTTTAGACGAATCAAAAGCCGCCTTTACCCAGGTTCAAGAGCAGCTTCAGGACCTGCTAATGTCGCTGCCCAATCTTCCGGATGCCAGCGTACCGGAGGGTTCCGACGAGTCGGACAACGCGCTATTGCGGTCCTGGGGTGAACCCAAAGCCATGGATCATGAGCCCTTAGATCATGTGGATTTGGCCGGTGAGGGAGGGCTGGATTTTGAAACCGCTGCCAAGGTTACGGGGGCGCGGTTTGTCGTCATGCGCGGACCGCTGGCGCGGCTGCACCGAGCGCTGACCCAGTTCATGCTGGATCTGCACACCCAGCAACACGGCTATCAGGAAGTCTATGTTCCCTACATGGTGAATGCGGACAGCGCCCGAGGCACGGGCCAGTTACCCAAGGCAGCGGAGGATATGTTCCAGCTAGAAGGAGAGCAGGGCTATTACTTAGTGCCTACAGCGGAAATTCCTGTAACCAACATCTACCGAGGCGATATTTTAAATGAAGCTGATCTCCCCGTGCGGCACGTATGTCATACACCCTGTTTTCGCAGCGAGGCTGGCAGCTATGGCCGGGACACCCGAGGTATGATCCGCCAACACCAGTTCGAAAAAGTGGAGCTGGTACAGCTAGTGCACCCGGAAACCTCTTGGGATGCTTTGGACAGTCTTACCGGACACGCAGAGACTGTGCTGCAGCAGCTGGAGCTGCCGTATCGAACCATGGTTCTGTGTGGCGGTGATCTGAGCTTTACTGCTGCAAAAACCATCGATTTGGAGGTCTGGCTGCCGAGTCAGAACCAGTACCGGGAAATTTCCTCCTGCAGTAATTTTTTAGACTTTCAGGCCAGGCGCATGCAGGCCCGATACCGAGATGCTCAAGGCGACATCCATTTGCTGCACACCCTCAATGGCTCAGGATTGGCGGTAGGGCGCACCCTAGTGGCGCTGATTGAAAACTACCAGCAAGGTGACGGAACAATACAGCTGCCTGATGCGCTAAGACCCTATTTGGGAGGCACTGACCGCTGGCCGCTCAATCCTTAGGTCAGTGCCCGAGGAAGCATAACGGCATATGTTTTACCTGCCTCTCTTTCATCGGCTCCAAGGTGCCCAGTGCGTGGTGGTTGGCGGCGGGCAAACGGCGCTGCGGAAACTGCGCTGGCTGGTTCGGGCCGGAGCGCAAATAACCGTTATCGCGCCGGAGGTAGATCCAGAGATCCAGCGCATGCGCGATGCCGGCCGGCTGCGAATTGAAAAACAGTCCTTCTACCCACAAGCCGTCCACCGCGGGTTGCGCTTGATTATCAGCGCGACCAATGCGCCAAACGTAAGCGAGGCAGTTTTTTTGGCGGCGCTAGAACACGATGTTTTGGTGAACTGCGTTGACCGCACAGAGCTGTGCACCATTATTTTTCCCGCCATTATCGACAGGCTGCCTATTTTGGTCGCGGTCTCCAGTATGGGACAGTCGCCAACCTTGGCCCGTAGCGTGCGCGGCTGGATAGAAACCCGGCTGCCGCAGGGGCTTGGGCGGCTGGCAGAGCTGGCCGGGCGTCTGCGGTCTCAGGTTAAACAAGAGCTGCCCAGTGTTGATGCGCGCAAGGCCTATTGGGACGCGGTTTTTGCCAGCGCTGCCGCCGACAAAGCCATACAGGGCAACCTAGAAACTGCGGTGAGCCTGGCCCAAGAAATGCTAGAGGGCCAATCCAACGCTGGTGAAATTCTCTTGGTGGGCGCCGGTCCCGGCGACCCGGATCTCATTACGCTACGGGGGCTTCGCGCTATACAAACCGCTGACGTGCTGATGTACGACAAGTTAGTGAATCCGGCGCTGCTGGATTACGCTCGCCGGGACGTGGAACTGGTGGATGTGGGCAAACAGGGGCCCCGGGAGGCTGCCGGTGCCGCAGGCTGGGGCGCAAGCAACCGTACCTCTGACCGCTTACGCCCCAGCGGTACGCAAATGCAGGCGGCCATTAATGAGCGCATGATCGAAGAGGCTAAGGCTGGCAAGAAAGTTGTGCGGCTCAAGGGCGGTGACCCATTTATTTTTGGACGTGGAGGTGAGGAACTACTGGCTGCCGCCGAGCACGGCCTGAGTGTGGCTGTGGTACCTGGCATCACTGCGGGTATGGCTGCAGCCAGCTATGCGGGTATTCCATTGACGCATCGACGGGTTAGCCAGGCGGTTCGATTCTTGACCGGGCATCGGGTGGTCGACGCGGAAAACACCGAGTGGTCTGACTGGGCCCGGGACGATCAAACTCTGGTAATTTATATGGGTTTGGTGAGCTTGCCCAGTATCCAGCGCTGCTTGCTCGAAGCCGGCCGCGGAGGACAAACGCCAACGGTGTTGATTGAAAACGCCACCCTAGAAAATCAGCGGGAAATCTACGCAACTCTGGACGCGCTGCCTCAATCAGTGGCCGCCGCGGCCATCACCGGGCCCTCGGTGATCATCGTAGGTGAGGTCGTGGATGTGCCTCGGCAGGCGGAAGCTGCTCGATTAGACTCAGCGACCCAGGCCCCAAAATCGCTATAGAAAGCTCCTACAAACAGTTGGTTGGTCGGGGCAGGCCGGCGATTTTTGCAGCGGTCACCGCCGGGCGGCCGCCAAAAAGCGTCATTAAATAAACGCTGTTACCGCGCTCTGATCCGCAGGCCTCTCTAACCAGTTTCACCAATGGGCGCATGGCTGGGGCGGTTTCGGTTTTGCGGTAAAACTCTCGGAGTAACTGCAGGATCTCCCAATGGTCAGGGGTGAGGGTAACGTCTTCACCCTGCGCAATCAGTTGGGCATTGGTTTCAGACCAATCGCTAAGGTTCACTAAGAATCCCTCCTGGTCCCGCTGCAAAACCGCTGGGATATTGTCAGTCATTTATTCATTCCAGCTAACGATGGGTGAGCATTGCTCGGTCAGCGCCACGAAGTCCGAGTACTCGAGTCTCAACAAGGTGCCAGTCAGGTCAGAGCCAACCCCGCGGGCCTGGGCATCTGGAGCCAGCAGGAACAGGTTGGCAGGCTCAATTCCCGCCTCCAGCGCCTGTGCGTGAGCGTAGATGCCGTCTCCCAGCAACAAAAACTTATCGCCGCTGCTGCAGCGGCGTGTGCAGGCGGTGAGGCCAGTCGCGTTGAAAATCAAATGCAGGCTCATGATTGGGCCGTAATGACTACATCGCTGCAAGCAATAAGGGTTTGTTGCTCGGCTAACGTCAGTGGCTTTATGTCCAGAGACGCATCAGGTTGAACCTGTTGGCTGCTTAAAGAATCCGCGCAGACATAGAGTTCTTCGATGTCGTAGCTGGGTAAGGCGGCTAGTACCCGGGATACGGTTTTTTGTCCTTGAGTTGCGCCGTCCTGGTTGCCCTGAAGATTCCACACGCCTTGATCCCGGCACAAGATGGCCACTCGGCCATCGAACACTGCGGCTACCATGGCAGCTTCCAGTTGCTCCAGCGCATGGGTACTGCCATAGGGCGTACGGCTAATGATAAACAGATAGCGCTTCACGCCGGGAACTCCACGTACCGATCGGCAGCGTTAATGGCGGCGATAAGCTGGCCTAAACCAACCAGCTCAAAACCGTGTGCTAGCGAGGGGTGTGCCAGTTCGTAACGGGACTGCTCGGTTTCGTTAATGACTCCGCGCTTAATGCCGCTGGCGATACAAATGGCCAACTCGATTCCCTGTAGCGCAAGCTGCTGCCAGCGTTTCAGTAGATCGGTATCGAAGTGCTCTTGGGGTGCCACCTGGCCCGCTAGGCCCTGATAAACCCCATCATGAAAAAAGAATACTCGTTCGACATGGTGGCCTTCAGCCAACAGTGCCTTCGCAAAGCCCAGGGCGTGGTCTGCGGCGGTACCGGCGTAAGGAGCACCGTGAACTGCGAGGGCGTAATTCATAACCGCAGAATAGCAAAAGGCCAGGCCATGGAAACCCTCGGTTAGCCGCCTTCTGGCTGCTCGACACCGCGAAAGCCTCGCCCGATACCCTTTACATCCTCCAGGATCGCGATCAGGGCAGGGATTAAGAACAGGATGATGACGCTGGCAAAAACAATGCCTGTCGCCAGGCTTACCGCCATGGGGATCAAAAACTGCGCCTGGGTGCTGGTTTCGAAAAGCATGGGGGTTAGGCCTAAGGCCGTGGTCGCCGTGGTTAAAAAGATGGCCCGAAAGCGCCGCCGAGAAGCCTCACTAATGGCCTGGTGAATGGCTAGGCCCTGACGCCGATTGCGATTGTATTGATCCAGCAGCACCAGTGAGTCATTAACCACAACGCCACTGAGGGCAACCATGCCGAAGATGGAAATGAAGGAAATGTTATAGCCCAGTAAATAGTGGCCGATCGTGGCGCCGGCGGCACCAAATGGCACGCCCGCTAAAACCACCAGCGGCTGCAAATAACTTCGGGTTTGGGAGGCCAGCAAAACAAAAATCGTGAGCATGGCGATTGCCATCATGTTACCCAGGGAAGCCAAGTCTTCAGACTCCTCCCGGCCCTGTCCGGCCTGCTCAACCCGTAAGCCCGGATAGCGCTGGATAAGAGCGGGCACAATATTGTTCAGCACCTCGTTGTTCGCTTGAGTTGGTGTAGTGAGGTCGTTGTCTACTTCGCTGGTGACGCTGACAATGCGGAAGCCATCAACGCGCTCAATGGTCGAAAAACTCCGTGATTCACTTAACTTGGCCACGGCGGAGAGGGGGGCTTGGGTGCCATCGCGCAAGCGGATGCGCACATCCGCCAGGTTTTGCGTACTTTGGCGCTGGCGTTCCGGGTAGCGAACCATCACTTTTAGTTCGTTGCGCCCGCGCTGAATGCGCTGAACCTCTTCACCGAAAAAACTGTTACGCAGCTGTCGGGCAATGTCTGCGGGCTGCAGCCCAGCGGCCTCACCGGCCGTGGTCAATTCGATGTCGTACTGGCGCTTACCAAGATTGAATGTGTCTTGAATGTCATAAAAGCCTGTAAGTGATGCGTATTTGGCTTTGAGTTCGTCCACGGCCGCGTACAGCACGTCATCCTGCTGGTGGGCCAGGCGGAACTCCACGGCCGCACCGCGACTGAAAAAATCGGATCGAAACGACAGGCTTTCGACCCCGGCAATGGTGCCCGTCTCTATACGCCATTGACGCTCTAGGGCTTGGGCAGACAGTTTGCGCAGCGGTTCATCTTGGAGGGTAATGGCAATAGACGACAGATGGCTTGCCGTCGTCATACCGCTGCCACCCTCGGGGCCGCCACCAGACCTGGTCGCACCGCCAATAGTAGAGCTGATGGCTTTAAACGCTGTGCCGCCGTTGGCGTTGTTCACTCGATAGGCCGCCTCAATAATACGTTTGGCAGCCGCCTCGGTGGTTTCAAAGGGTGTGCCCACGGGGAAGGTTAAGGAAGCTCGAATACTGTTGGAATCCAGCGCCGGGAAAAAGATGAAGCGTACGGCTCCGGAACTGATCAGAGAGCCTGCTGCCACCAGCATGCCAATGCCCGCCAGCAAGGATAAATATCGCCGGCTTACCGCCATTTGAACTTTGGGCAAAAACACGTTGTCGCGGAAGTGCATGATGCGGCGGCTTACTTGGCCCTGAAAATTTTTCAATGGACCCTTACTCCAGGCCTGGCCATGAGAGAGGTGGGCAGGAAGAATGAAAAATACTTCAAGCAGCGACATGGTGAGAACCAAGATCACCACGATGGGCACCGATCCTAAAATTTGCCCAAAGGTGCCGGTGACAAACAGCAGGGGTGCAAACGCTGCCATGGTGGTTACCACGCCGATGGTGACCGGACTGAAAACCCCGCGCACGCCGCTTAGCGTGGCGGCAGTGCTCTGACCCAAACGCTCTTGCTCGGTAATAATGTTCTCGCCCACAACCACTGCATCATCCACCACGATGCCCAAGACGATGATGAGGCCAAACAAAGAAATCATGTTGATGTTGACGCCGAAGGGGGCGAAGAACAAAAAAGCGCCGAGGAATGAAATTGGAACGCCCATGGCAACCCAGGTAGCCAGCCGCAGGTCAAGCATGATGACGAGAAACAGGAAAACCAGGGCGAATCCCAGCAGGCCGTTGCGAACCAGCAGGCTCAGACGCTGCTGCAAAATATCGGATTGATCCTCCCAAATTTCCACGTTAGCACCGGAGGGTGGCTGGAATTTTGTCAAAAAGGCTTTCACCTGGGCGGCGATCAGGAGCGCATCCTCGGCTTCGGACTTTTCAATTTTGATCAGCAGACTGCGTTGACCATTAAACTCCTGAATGACCGGGTCATCGACGAAGCCATCGCGAATCGTTGCAACGTCGCCAAGGCGCAGAATGCTGCCGTCGGGCTCTGCGCGCAGCACGATGTCGGCAAATTCGTCGCCGTACATGCGCTTTTCGTTGGTGCGCAGTAGCAGGTCGCCCGCGTCGGTGCGAAGCTCGCCCGCTGAGAGATTGATGGACGACGAACGAATGGCCTGGCCAACCTGATTGATGGTCAGATCGAATTGACGCAGGGCTTGCTCGTCGACTTCCACGGCAATTTCTAAATCCTTGGCCCCCATGAGCGAAACCAAGGTGACCTTGGGCAACGTCAAAAGTTGATCGGCCACATACTCGGCGGCGTTGCGCAGACCCATGTCACCCTGGCTAGAGGTCACAACAAGGGTCATGACGTCACTGACGGTCTCGGCGCGCTCGATTTCAGGTTGTTCGGCATTTTCCGGCGGAAAGTCAGCAATGCGTTCAACTGCTGCCTCGACGTCATCTTTGACCTCTTTGTCGTCGACCGAATCTTTTAGTTCGATGGTTACCCGTCCAAAGTTCTCGGCTGCAGAGGAGCGAACTTCGTCGATACCCTCAATACCGAGGACAGCCTCTTCCACGCGGCGGGTAATGGCCTCCTCGACTTCGCTGGGTGTTGCTCCGGGGTAGGGCACCGTGACGGTGATAATGCCCGGGTTCAGTGTTGGAAATACCTGCGCGTTCAGGGCGATACCGGCAATCAGACCGCCAATCAGCATCAACGCCATGATCAAATTGGCGGCCACAGAATTCTTTGCAAAGTAGGCGATCACGCCGCGTTCCGGGACGTTGCCGGAGCTAGACTCCGGCGTGGTGGGGTATCCTTCGTTGCTCATGAACTATCTTTGGGTTTGCACTGGTAACGTCGCCTTGGCAACCGGGTTCACCGTCATGCCCGGAGATGGCGTAGCTAGGGGGCTGACGACGATTCCGTCAGCGTAATCGAAGCTTGAAATGACAATGCCTTGATCGTTGCGACCCAGTAGCTGAGGCTGGTGTTGCGACAGTTCGCCTTCTTTCACGAACCAGATAGCGCCGTTGGCCTGAAGGGCAGACTCAGGCACAACTAAGCTGTCCGGAAAGTTCGGGCCAAAAATAACCACGTCGGCAAACGTGCCAGGCTGCAAGGCTGTCGGTGCTTCCGCGGTTTGGGTTAGCGGAATGTAAGCCTTGGCAAAGCGGCTGCGGGTGTCCAGCTCAGCACTGATGCGATCAATGGTCGCTTCCAGGGTCTGGTGATCCGTGGTAATCACAACCCGGCGCCCTGCTGCTGGTGCCAGCTGAGCCAGCTCATTGGGGGCGATGGGGACGACTAACTCTACGCTGTTAAGGGCATAAGCCTGACCGAAGGCTCGTCCACCGGTAATCAACTGCCCGACCTGGGCTGACGACTGGGTAATCATGCCGTCGAAGGGCAGGGCGAACTGGGTTCTGTTTAGGGCCAGTCGAGCGACATCAGCCCGAGCTTCTGCCGCCCGCAGCTGCGCCCTGGCCTGCTCGATTTGCGGTCCCAAAGCGACCAGGCTGGGTACGCTTTTACCTGGGTTGAGCAGCGCGTAATTCTTCACCGCTGCGTCGCTGCGGGCCTGCTGCAGTCGCAGGTTGGCTCTTTGCACGGCAACATCCGCCTGGGCCTGTTTCACCTGCAACAGAAAGTCATCTTGTTCGATGGCAATCAATGTTTCGCCAGCCTGAAACGCACCGCCCACACGCATGGCTGGTGCCAATGCCTGAATTCGACCAGAGATCTGCGGCACCAAATCCACATAGGCAGTAACGCTAACGCTGCCACTACTGCTAATGAGAATTTGTTGAGCACCCGCCGCAGGTGAAATTGTGGATACTTGGGGAACAAAAATCGGTGCACCGGCATTCATTCCGCTTGGCGTGACCGGTACGGCGGGCTCTCGGGAAAAATACACCGCCGCGGCAGTAGCGGCCAATACTCCAAGTATTTGCAGTATACCCACGAGGCTGCCACCCAGTTTGCGGCCATCGTTATCGAGATTGGTAGGGACCTCATCCAGCGCCACTGCCGGGCTTTCTTGCTCTGAATGCGGGGGCGCAGCGGTACCGTTTGGGCGGATTTTTCGTAAGCCTTTCATCATCGGATTTGCTTTGTCGGTCCTGAGTGTCTATGACCAGACCTTTCATGTTGGGGGCGCGACGGTGAACATGCTGTGAAGAAAGTGAGTGCGCAGACGGTCTCGGGGTTAAGCCGACCGTCAGCATTGCATCATTGCCCTAGAGACGGTAAATCCATGAGTCGCAGACACAAAGCGAGTACAATGGCGCGCCAAGCAGCATGGGCATCGGCACAAGCTCGAGCGCTCAATGACAAAACACTCAATGACAAGACGCTCAGTGAAAAAAGAAGGAATTGCGATGACTACCACGACAAGCTCAGAGACAGCGTTAGGGCAGGCTTTAGAATTCAAATCAGGCCAGCGCATGAAGAATCGGTTCATGTTGGCGCCGTTGACCAATTCTCAGAGTCACCCGGATGGCCGCCTGTCAGACGAGGAGTATCGGTGGTTAACCATGCGCGCTGAGGGCCAGTTTGGTTTGACCATGACCTGTGCTGCTCACGTACAGGCGGTGGGTCAGGGCTTTCCCGGTCAGTTAGGCATTTTCAGTGACGATCAGCTGGAGGGGCATAAGCGCCTGGCAACGGCGATCAAGGCCGAGGACAGCGTGGCCATTCTTCAGCTTCATCACGCAGGAAATCGCAGCCCTGCCGAATTGATTGGTCAGCAGCCCGTGTGCCCTTCTGATGATGAAGAAACCGGTGCTCGAGCCTTATCGCTGGAAGAAGTCAGGACTCTGCGAGACGACTTCATCTCCGCCGCGGTGCGTTCGCAACAGGCAGGCTACGACGGTGTGGAAATCCACGGTGCTCACGGCTACATCGTATGTCAGTTTTTGAGCCCGGAAACCAATCAGCGTGAAGACGAGTACGGCGGAACCTTGGAGAACCGCCAGCGTCTGATGATAGAGATAGCCTCAGGAATTCGAGCTCAGTGCGGGCCTAATTTTATGCTTGGTGTACGCGTGTCGCCGGAACGCTTTGGTATGCGCCTGCAGGAAGTCTTGCAGACCTGCCAGCGCTTGATCGACGAAGATCTTGCGGATTTCCTCGATATTTCTCTTTGGGATAGCTTCAAGCTTCCGGCAGAGGAGGAGTATCAGGATCAAAGCCTGCTGGATTATTTTGCGCAGCTCAATCGAGGGGCAGTAAAACTCACCGTGGCGGGCAAAATTCGTACGGCGGCAGAGTGTCAGGCCGTCGTCGACGCCGGCATTGATTTCGTCACCATCGGCCGTGCGGCGATTTTACATCATGACTTTCCTCGCCTGGTGCTAGCGGACTCCGGTTTCGAGCCCGTTGCGACTCCAGTGAGCCCGGCGCATTTGGCGGCGGAAGGGCTAAGCCCCGTGTTTATCCAGTACATGAACAGCTGGAAAGGATTTGTCGCAGAATCATAAACTATAAGTTCACACCAGCTTCACCAGGCCGGACCTAGCCTCTGTGCACCGAAAAAAGGTGCAACATGAAACGTATTGGTCTTATTGGCGATGTCCACGCGGAACATGATCGCTTGGCGCAGGCGCTGAACTTTTTGCAGAGCGCAAAGGTCGACGTGATTTTGTGCACCGGAGATCTACCCGACGGTCGCGGAGACCTCGACCGCTGCTGCCAGCTGCTTGAACAGCACGGAGTGCTGGCGGTAGCAGGCAACCACGAACGGTGGTTTTTGCAGGATAAAGTCCGGCACGTGGCGGGGGCGCATTTGCGCGAGCATGCGGCCCCGGAGACCGTTAGTTTTCTCTCCAGCCTTCCAAAGACCAGGAAAATCCAAACCGAAGCAGGCAGCCTGCTGCTTTGTCATGGCGTCCTGGAAGACGATTTAGCGAAAATCTGGCCTGGGTCTGAGAACTCGGATAGCCGCTGCTCACCGGCCCTGGATGATTTGCTGCAGCACGGCAATCCGCCGCGATTTCTGATCAACGGTCACATGCACTTCCGCACCGTTATCGATTTCCCTAACACTCAAGTGATAAACGGCGGCACCCTCAAAGGCCAGTACGCAGGCTTCTCACTGCTCGACACCGATGCCCAGCAGCTGCAAAGCTTCAATTTCCAGAATGATCTAACGATTTGTCCAGGGGGCACGCTGGACCTCTTTGCTCGGCAGGATAGGCGGGTGTGGCAGTCGACCCAGGACTTTGACGGGGCTTGGCAGCCGGTGATGCTGCATCGAGGCTAGGTAGCATAAAGTCGCGGACTTTGCTCAGGGTTGAGCCTAGCATTTAGTAAAACAGATTAAATTTGTTAGCGGATTTGAAGGTGAGCATGGAGCCTAAAGCGCCAATCTCTTGGGGCGATTTCAGCAAAGTTGATATGCGGGTGGGTGAGGTTCAGCGGGCCGAGGCTTTTCCCGAAGCGCGAAAGCCCGCCATTAAACTCTGGCTGGATTTCGGACCGAATGTAGGCGTGCGTAAAACGAGCGCTCAGATAACCGATCATTACCAGCCCGAAGACCTAATCGGGCGTCAATTGGTTGCGGTGGTTAATTTTCCACCCAAGCAAATCGGATCATTTATGAGTGAATGTTTGATCCTTGGCGCCATTGATGCAAACGGCGCAGTGGTGCTTTTGTCGCCGCAGACTCAGGTTGGTTTAGGCCTGCCCATCGCCTGATGTTTGGCCCCGATCGTTGCACGGACAGCTTGTTGTGGTGTCTTAAGCACTGATGATGTGAGCGTCGTCAGGCATACTTGGGCGAAATAAGGAGCATTCAATGGGTCAAGAAGCAGACTATATTATTGTTGGAGCCGGCAGCGCCGGCTGCGTGCTGGCGAGTCGGTTGTCAGCAGATGCAAACGTACAGGTACTGCTTCTTGAAGCTGGTGCAGAGGATAAAAACCTCTTTATTCATATGCCGGCGGGCTACGCGCGGTTAGTGCCTGAAGCCAATCCATCTAACTATGGGTTCGAGACAGAGCCCGAGCCGAATGTGGGCGGACGTCGCATGTACTGGCCACGCGGTCGGGGTTGGGGAGGATCGTCGTCCATCAACGCCATGGTCTATATCCGAGGACACGCAGCGGACTACGATCAGTGGGCCCAAGCGGGTAATCATGGCTGGTCTTACGCAGAAGTATTACCTTACTTTAAGCGCGCAGAATCTTTTGAAGGCAGCGGCGACAGCGAATTCCACGGCTACGATGGTCCTCTAGCGGTAAAAAAATCGAATCGCACTGACGACGTACTTTTGGATCGATTTGTTGAGGCAGGACAACAGGCAGGTTTCCCGTTAACCGACGACTTTAACGGCCGCCAGCAAGAAGGCTTTTCTCGCTACGAGCACACCATGAAAGGGTCTCGGCGATGCAGTGCAGCTCAGGCCTATTTACACCCTGTTTTGCATCGACCAAATCTCACCGTTCTTTCCAATGCCACTGCTGACACCATCGGATTCCAAGATCGTCGCGCGGTGACGCTGGAGGTTATTGTTAACGGCCAGAGAAGAACGCTGACCGCTCGCAAAGAGATTATCTTGTCTGCGGGTGCGCTGAATTCGCCCCAGATTTTGCTGCGCAGTGGCGTGGGGCCAGCTGCTGAAATAACGCCCCACGGTCTTTCCATGGTTCATGAACTTCCTGGGGTAGGGCAGAACCTTCAGGATCATATCGGTGTGGTCAGTCAGTTTGAGTGTACCCAGCCAGTGACCTTGGCACGCTCAGCGACACCGCTGCGCACCCTTTGGGCGGGTATCAAGTTTCTGACAAGCGGGACTGGCGACGCGTCATTTCCGCCTACCGCGGGAGGTGCTTTTTTCAAATCTCATCCCAGCAAAGATCTGCCGGACATGCAGATTCACTACGTCAGTGCAGCGATGCAAGACGTGCACGGCAGGGCTGGGGTAACCCCGGGGCATGGCTTTTCCAGCATCGTTTATGCCTGTCGTCCCCAAAGTCGAGGCCACATCGGATTACAGGATGCCAAGGCAGACAGTCCGCCGGCGATTTATCCGAACTACTTTGCCGTAGAACAAGACTTAATCGATACCCGCAACGGTTTTCGTGAGACCCGTCGCGTGTTTATGCAGCCTGCCTTTGACGACTACCGCGGTGACCAATTAAAGCCGCCGGCGGATATCGACGTGGACAACGATGACGAGCTTGACGCCTGGATACGGCGGACTGGTGAGACCCTTTATCACCCCGTCGGCACCTGCAAAATGGGCCAGGACGAGATGGCGGTGACCGATGAACATGGCCAGGTTCATGGACTGCAAGGGCTCCGGGTCGTGGACGCGTCTTTGATGCCCACGCTGATCGCCGGCAACACCAACGCACCAACGATCATGATGGCAGAGAAAATTTCTGACGCCATCGCTGGGCGTCAAGCCCCGGCCGCCGAAGCAGGGGTGGGTTAAAACCGAGCCAAACATGATCCAGCGCCGACTTGCTGAGAAGCGGCGGTATCCTAAGCGGCTGGAGGACAGCCTTGCTCATGGGTAGCGGCATCCGCCTTTCAGGTTCGCTCCAAATCGGGTGCCGCCGAGAGGATTTTTCATTACATTAGCGGGGCACCTCGTATCAGCCAGCGCCGGGCGCTTACTGTCGAGGCAAACTTAATCGGTAGGGGGGAGAAATGACGACATCGGATCATCGTTTAGAGGGAAGAGTGGCCTTGGTTAGCGGCGGGGCTTCGGGCATTGGAGCCGCCTGTGCGAAACGGCTGGCGGCTGCCGGGGCAGCAGTGTTACTAACAGATGTGGATGTGGCTCTTGGTGAAGAAGTTGCAGCGACGATTAACGCTGAGGGCGGACGAGCGAAGTTCGCCCAGCACGATGTCACTGACGAAGCGCACTGGCAGCGCGTGGTTGGCGACTGCGTTAACCACTTTGGCGGGTTGAATATTTTGGTCAATAACGCCGGCATCGCCATCATGTGCGATGTGTTTGAGATGTCCTTAGCTGACTGGCAGCGCCAGCAGGCCATTAACCTGGACGGCGTATTTTTGGGGGTGAAGCACTGTGTTCCCGTGATGAAAGATATGGCTGACGGCGGTTCGGTTATTAACATTTCGTCCGTGGCTGGTTTGCAAGGTGCACCAGGCTTATCTGCCTATAACGCCACCAAGGGCGGGGTAAGGTTATTTACCAAGGGTGTTGCTCTGGAATGCGGCCGCAACGGCTGGCCGGTACGGGTGAACTCTGTACATCCGGGAATCATCGCCACACCGATCTGGGACAAGATTGACCCGCTGATGGCCACGGATGGGGCGAATAATTACGACCCGGATGAAATGTCGCAAACGGCAGTGCCCATGGGGGTCGCCGGACAGGCTGTGGATATCGCCAATGGCGTATTGTTCCTCGCCAGCGATGAGTCCAGCTATATGACGGGCTCTGAGCTAGTAATAGACGGCGGAATAAGCTGCTAATTAGGATTCCAGCCGCGATGAGGGCCTGCTGTAGAGACAGCCTAAGCGTCTAAAGTTCGCTTGCGCAGGCGCTGCATACCCAACAGCCAGCGGTCTACGTTGTCCCCTTTGCGGCGAACGTATTCTTCTACCTCTGGATGAGGGAGTACGTGGAAACGTTCTTCCCGCATGGTCTCCACCACGGTGTCTGCTAACGCCGAAGCCTCGATGATGCCGTCGGTTTGACCGTCGCCCAGACTCTTCGGAGCCATGGCGGTATTAACGCCTTGGGGACATAAAACGGAGACTTTAATGCCGTCATCACCATGAGTAATGGCAAGAAATTCGGCGAATTTCACTGCCGCCGCCTTAGTCACCGTATAGGGGCCGGAACCCAGCGCCGCGAGTAATCCTGCGGCAGAGGCCGTGTTCAGTAAGTAGCCCTCGCCGCGCTGAATCATGCCGGGTAACACCGCGCGAGCCGCGTAGAGATGCGACATTACATGCAGTTCCCACTGCTGCTGCCAAACGTCGTTGGTGGCATCGGTTAGCACACCGGTACCGCCGGCACCGGCGTTTGAGCAAAATACATCGACCTGACCGTATTTCTCCGTGGTGGCCTCAACTAGGGCGGCCACTTGGGCTTCGTTGGTCACATCACAGGTCATGCCGTCACAGCCTATTTCCTCCGCGGATTGGCTGACGGCGTCGGCGTTAAGATCCGCCAACATGATGGCCTTTGCGCCTTCGCTTAAAAACGCTTTGGCCATGGCCTTACCGATGCCGCCGCTGCCGCCGGTGATGATTACGACTTTGTTTTGTAGCTCCATTGTTTCCCCTCCAAATTCCCTGATGCTGGATGAAGCGCCAGTGTACTCGAACTGATTACCCGGGTCGTGTCACAAGAAACTTCTGCTATTCTCAGGCCTTGCTTTGCTGCTGCTGATTGTTGTTATCGCAGCTCCAGATTCGTTCAGTTTGCGGTGCGCTAAGAACTTGGACGGTGCGAGTGCGCGCCTATGACGGCGCCGACTACCAGGGGACAATAATGGCTACGAAAAACGACATTTACTTGGACATTGAGGCGGCAGTAGATGCCTCCGCAGACACGCTGCTACAGGTGTCTCACGCCATTCACGAAAAGCCAGAGCTGGCCTTTGAAGAGCATTTCGCCTGTGGGTTGTTGACCGATACCCTGCGCGAAAATGCGTTGGAGGTGCAAACCGGGGTGTATTCCTTAGACACAGCCTTTGAAACCACCATCAATGCTAGCCAGCAGGGACCCACCGTAGCCGTGCTTGCAGAATACGATGCGCTGCCGGACATTGGGCATGCCTGTGGGCATAACATCATTGCGACGACGGCTTTGGGTGCTGCTCTGGCCCTGAATCAGGTCGCCGCGCGACTGCCAGGGCGAGTCAAGTTGCTCGGCACTCCGGCTGAGGAACGAGGCGGCGGTAAAGAGCTTATGGCACGCGCCGGGGCCTTTGAGGGCATCGATGCAGCCCTCATGATCCACCCCGCGGGGGTGAATTTGGCTACGATGCCGTCGATATGTATCGCTGAAGTGGAGGTGATTTATCACGGCAAAGCTTCGCACGCTTCGGCAATGCCTCACAAAGGCGTGAACGCCCTGGACGGCCTGCTGCTGGCCTATCAGGCCATATCCAATTTGCGTCAGCACATACGGGCCACAGAGCGTATTCACGGCATCGTCGAAGAAGGCGGGTCTGCGCCAAACATCGTACCGGATCGCACCGTCGGTCAGTTTTATGTGCGTGCCGCGAACGAAAAAGATTTGGCGAAGTTAAAACCCAGGGTACAGGCCTGTTTTGAAGCTGGCGCGACGGGCAGCGGATGCACGGTAGAGGTAAATTGGGCAGGGGTCGATTATTTGGATCTGAATACCAACTGGCCCCTGGCTGAGCGCTTCCGACATCACGCAGAAAAGCTGGGGCGGGACTTTGTCGAGCACGAAGAGGCACTGAAATTTGGCGCGGGCAGCACGGATATGGGGAACGTGAGTTATCGGTTACCGTCTATTCACCCTATGTTGGCTGTGGCCCCCCCCAATGTGGTCATCCACAATCCGGAATTCGCTAAATGGGCCCGGTCTGAAAAAGGAGATGCGGCGGTCATTGATGGTGCCAAGGCGCTGGCCCAAACGGCTGCCGAATACTTGCTATCGCCTCAGCTACAGCGTGAAAGCGCTCAGGCGTTTGATCTCTCTAAAGGGCTTGCTTGATTGTCAGGTTAGCCTTTGCCCCGGGTGCGGGTGCGCTTAGGGCGAGCTTCCCGTTCAATAAATTCGATGATCAGATTGGCCACGTCTTTACCCGTGGCTGCTTCGATACCGCCGATGCCGGGTGAAGAGTTCACCTCCATAATCAGTGGGCCCCGGTCTGATCGCAGCAGGTCGACCCCACAAACGTTCAGCCCCATGATTTTGGCGGCGTTCACCGCGGTACGCCGCTCCTTGGGCGTCAGTTTAACCAGTGATGCGCTGCCGCCTCGATGCAGGTTGGAACGAAATTCGCCCTCGGGCGCTGTGCGCTGCATGGCGGCGATAACCTTGCCGCCGACCACAAAGCAGCGAATATCAGAACCACCGGCTTCTTTGATGTACTCCTGAACCAAGATATTAGCTGACAATCCCATGAACCCTTGAATCACGCTTTTCGCCGCGGTACGAGTTTCCGCCAGCACCACGCCGATACCTTGAGTGCCTTCCAGAAGTTTGATGACTAACGGCGCGCCGCCGACCTCTCGGATCAATCCCGGCACATCGTCGGGTGAACGAGCAAACGCAGTAACCGGAATGCCAACGCCGCGACGGGACAATAGCTGCAGTGAGCGCAGCTTGTCCCGGGATCGGGTAATGGCGACGGATTCGTTTACGCTATACACCCCCATCATCTCAAACTGCCTGACCACCGCCGTGCCATAGAACGTGACCGACGCGCCGATCCTTGGAATCACGGCATCAAAATGCTCGGATGCGAATTCCTCATCCTGATAGTGCAGGGATGGTCGGTCCGATGTGATGTCCATAAAGCAGCGTACATGATCGACTACTCTTACCTCATGTCCGCGCGCGACGGCGGCCTCGACCAAACGCTTTGTGGAGTGAATGGCAGGGCTTCTGGATAGGATCGCGATCTTCAACTGTTGGCTCCGGTTGTCGTGGCTGATTTTTTCGGACTGGTCAGGTACGAGCCGGCAGGGTCCACAATGAAATTGCCGCGAATGGCCGTGCGTCCGAGTAGCATGCGATAGCCCATGGTGCCGCGGTTAGCCAAGGACAGCTCTATTTCCATTGCTTGCCCGCCAATTACCAGCGTTGTGCGTATGAAATATCGCAGATTGGATGAGCCGTCCGAGCTTTTTACCCGTCGCTGATCCGAGACTTTAGCTTCACAGTGGATCACCGGGCTGGGGTCCCGTCTGGAAGCCAAAACGCTAAAGCTTACCCAGGATTCCCCGTCACGCTGGCTGGGCTGGATATCGAATGCATGTATGGATGAGGAAAATGCGCCGGTATCGGTTTTCGCGGTAATGCGGTCGATGCCCAAGGCCGGAAGGGCAACGCGCTCGCGCCAGCCTATGGTGGGGTAATCCCGCTGAGCCGGTTCGGTCTTATAAAGAGACATTCTTAATCCTCTTGGCTGCCGAGTCGGCTATAGCGCTAGCGCCTCTGAAATAACGTTTTCAGCGTGCACGGTGGACGAATTCTCGTCATTTTTGTCATCAACGCAAGGCTTTTATGGATGGCGGTAATGTATTGGGAGTAGAGGCCACTCGGCTGGACATAAGGGCAGGCTAGAAGCAGCCTTTATGGGTTTCGAGTTAGTCCTTGCGCAGGGTGTGCGGCTGCGGCGGCACCACGTCAGCCACTAGCTCCAAGGACTTCCACTCGGCAGGCTCGGTAGTGTGTTCAGCAGCAGGCACGTGTGGAGACTGCCGGCGTTTTTCAACCGGGTGAATGTAGCGGGGACAATTAATCCAGGTGTGGGTGACGTTTACCTGCACCGCAAGGCCTACATCTTGCCAAAGGTCTAGCACGCTGGGTTCTCGAGTTAACTCCGCGGTGCCTTGAATACGAATGCGGTGGGGTTCGACCATGTTGATGAAGAGCATGCCCACCTTATCGTGCTGGGCGATGTTGCCCATTGAGAGCCACATGCCGTTGCCGTCGAAACAAGGAAATAGCAGGGTAGTTGCGTTAACCACGCGAACGAATCCCGGGTTCCCGCCTTTGTAGGACACCGTTGGAAAACCGCTTGCGTCTACTGTGGTGAGAAAAAAATGGTCCTGGGCCTGAATAAATGCCTGGGCGTTTTCATCCAGTGCGGGCTGCACGATGATCTCTTCCAGGCGATCAGCCAGAGCCTGGGACTGGAACTCTTCCTGCAGCTGCCGGTGACCCGCATGATAAAAACCGCTCATGAATATTCCCCGTTATTTTCTGTAAGCCGCCTTTGCGCAGCCATTCTGCAGGCGGGTGAATTCAAAGGTTCTGGCATCTGAACATGAACCCAAAGCGGGCATGAGCCCGCTAGTGGTATCAAGGTTTTGGTTATGTGCTTGAGAGTTGCTTTGGACGCCATTAATCCCCGGTTAGCGAGAAACCCTCATAGCCAGCGGCGACCACCTGATTGCATTTTTCCACGTAGGGCGGCACGCCCAGATAGGGCATGAACACCCGAGTCTTACCTTCAACGTTGGCGCCCAGATACCACGAGTTACAGCTCGGATAAACCGAGGTTTCCGCGACTTCGTTGACATGCTCGACCCAAGATTCTTCGGCACTGGGTTCCGGGTCGATGGTGCGCTGTTGGTTGGCGTTCATGTACTCAATGCAATCGGAAATCCACTCCACGTGCTGTTCGATGGAAGGCAGCATATTTGAGAGCACCGAAGGGCTACCTGGGCCGGTCACTAAAAACAAATTAGGGAATCCTGCCGTTGCCAGGCCAAGGTACGCTTTGGGGCCCGCCGCCCATTTGTCTTGAAGGGTTAAGCCGTTTCGACCTCGTATGTCGATGTTCATAACGGCGCCGGTCATGGCATCAAAACCCGTAGCCAGCACCAAGGCGTCTACCTCGTGGCGCTGGCCCCCGGTCACAACCGCGTTGCCGTCTATCTGGCTAATGGGAGTTTCATTTAGATCCACCAAATGCACGTTGTCGCGGTTATAAATCTCGTAATAATCCGAGTCCACGCAAAGTCGTTTGCAGCCAATGGGGGTGCTAGGAATAAGCTTTGCCGCCAGTGCTGGATCGTTAACTCGCTGTGCGATTTTGCTTTTGAAGAAATCTCGAGCGGTGTTGTTGGCTTTCATGTCAAACACGAGGTCGTTGTAGACCGCAAGAAATGCCAGCCCGCCCTTGGCCCAGCGTTCCTCGTAGGCACGCTGCCGCTCACTCTCGCTGACGTCGAATACCGACTGATCGTTGTCGTCAAAATCCGCACCAAAACCCCGCTGCCAGTTTTCTTCGCGGTACTGCCGGTAGCGAGATTTCAGCTGCGCCACGTAATCCGGGTCCAGGGGTTCGTTGTAGGCGGGTATGGAGTAGTTGGGGGTGCGCTGAAAAATCGTCAGTGATTGGGCTTGCTTAGCGATAATTGGCGTGCTTTGGATGGCCGAGGAGCCGGTGCCGATGACGCCCACTCGCAGTCCAGTGAAATCCACACCCTCATGGGGCCAAGCACCGGTGTGATAAACCGGAACCGTCGCCTGATCGAGCCCAGTTATGTTGGGGTAGTTGGGTTTGGATAAACAGCCAGTGGCCATGATGACGAAGCGCGCTTGGATGGTTGCGCCGCTGTCCAGCTCCACCCGCCACTGATCTTGGTCCTGCAGATAATGGGAGCCTAGGACCCGGGTGTTAAAGGTTATGCCGTCAGCTAGGCCAAAGCGCGCCACCACATGTTCGGCATAGGTTAAGATTTCGCCTTGGGTGGCATATTTCTCGCTCCACTCCCATTCCTGCTGCAGGTCCTCGGAGAACTGGTAGGAGTACTGCATACTGGGGATATCACAGCGGGCACCGGGATAGCGGTTCCAATACCAGGTACCGCCGACGCCGGAGCCGGCCTCAATCACCCGAGCTTCCAGGCCCTGTTGCCGCAGTTTGTACAGCATGTAAATGCCGGCGAATCCGGCTCCTACGATTACTGCATCAATGGACTTGTTGTCTTCATTAGCCACATTTCTCTCCCCGGAAATTATTCTTTGGATTTGCTCTTCGGAATTCGTTCTTACGACGCTCTGTCAACGCTGATCTCGGACTATGGAAAACTGATGTGGAAAAAGCAACGTAAGTTAACCAGCCCTTTGTCTGCCAAGTTGCTTGGCATATAGTGTCCGATCGGGAAACGGGAGAGAGATATGCAAACGGCAGCGACTTTGGTGGCAGTAAAACGACGTTCCATTCACCCGCAGGCAAACGATACCTGGCAGAGCATCGCGCAAAGGGAATTGCCTGACGAAACACTAGAAGCTGCGGTAGCACAGCTGCAAAGCTGGAATCTGCATGTGTTTGCGCGTCGGGTCATCGACGACGCTACCGGAGAAATGGGTAATCCCATATTGCCCAGCGATATTTTATTTTTAGAGCCGCCGTTAGGCGGCAAGCAGTAGTGCCGGCCATCATCACGGATGTTCGACTTGCGGCAGCCCATGAGGGTGTCGCGGAAATCGTCGTGTCGTTGACCTTTGACAACGGCGGCCGTTCAGAGGTGGCGCTGGATCAGGTAGCCGGTGCGCGGCTGATGGAAAATTGCGGAGCCAGTGAAGTACAGGGTTTGATCGGATGCGGCTGGGAGCAGGTGCGGGACGCGCTAACCCATGCCTTCAACGACGCCGATTAATCACAATTACTAGTCTATTGGGAGAGAGACATGCTCGATTTGTTAATTAAAAACGGCAAGGTTGTAGACGGAAGCGGTTTGCCTGCTTTCACAGCCGATGTAGGAATTCGCGATGGCGTCATCGTCAAAATCGGCCGGGTTCAAGAAGATGCGAAGACGACGATTGACGCTCAGGGCCAGGTCGTTGCGCCGGGTTTTATCGATCCGCACACGCACTTTGATGCCCAGCTGCTGTGGGACGGTGCCGCAAAGCCCGCGATAGAGCACGGAGTAACAACGATTGTCCCCGGCAACTGTTCTCTCTCCTTGGCGCCGCTAAAAGCCGAACACCGTATGAAGTTGGTAGGGATGTTCAACCAAATCGAGGAAATGCCTCACAAGGCTTTTGCTGAAGGCGTTGAATGGAATTGGGAAACCTTTGAAGAGTTTGTAGCGCGAATCGGCAAGAATCTGGACATCAACGTAGCACCCCTAGTGGGACACAGCGTCTTGCGTCTGTGGGTAATGGGCGATGAGTCCATGAAGCGTCCTGCGAGTGAGGAAGAAACTCTGGCCATGTGCCAGCTGCTGGATCAATGTCTGAACGCGGGTGCCATTGGCCTATCCAGCAGTTTCGTAGACATGGATGAGCGCCTGCAGCCTGTGCCCAGCCGATATGCAGATATCCACGAGCTGGATGCGCTTTGTGGCGTACTTTCCCAGCACAACAAGATCCTTCAGGTAGTTCACGAGTTTTACAACACGGACCTGACGTTGGCGCGCATCGACCAACTAGCGGATATCAGTTTGAAGCACGGTATTAACACTACGCTGTCTCCGTTATTTGTCAGTCACGACAATGCTGACGACGCGCAGCTGATCATGGCGCGGATTGTTGAGCAAACCCAACGGGGCGCGCGAGTTTGGCCTCAGGTGCAAACCCGGCCCATCGACATTTCTTTCAACTTCGCGGTACCAAGCCTGCTTTTCATTCGCCTACCCAAGTGGTACGCCTTGATGCGTTTTAATACTCCGGAGCAGATCATTGCAGGGCTGCAAAATCCCGAGACTCGGGATGTTTTAGTGGCTGAAGCGAAAGGCATGATGTCCTTGTGGGATCGCTTAGTGTTGCGTCAGGTGCAGTCGGAACAAAATCAGCACCTGGTCGGTAAAACCCTTAAGGAAATTGGCGCGCTGCGTCAGACCGATGCGCTCAACGTGATGATTGATATTTCTCTGGAAGAGTCCCTTGAGGCTCACTTCCTATCAGCGGACATGGGGCATAACGACGACAGTCTAGTCGGCGAATTGCTGCAGCACCCCAATGTCATGATTGGCGCTAGTGATGGCGGGGCCCACATTCTGTCATTTGCAACCTACGGCGATACCGGATACCTGTTGGGTCACTTTGTGCGTGACACAGCGTACTTGGGCCTGGAAGCCGCAGTGAAGAAAATCACCGCAGATCCGGCGAACCTGTGGGGATTGGGTGATCGTGGTTTGCTGCGAGAAGGCTTTGTGGCCGACGTAACGGTCTTCGATGAAGCCCTGGTCGACCGAGGCGCTGAACACTTTGTGCAAGACGTGCCTGGCGACGGCTATCGCTACGTGCGGGATGCCCATGGCGTGAACACAGTAATCATTGGTGGCGCGGTGGCCTTTGATACCGTCAACGGCTATCACGATGCCCATCGGGGTCAGGTGATTGGCTAACGCAGCGGGGACCCGGGGCAGCAGCGCCGCTTATTGAGAGACCCTGAGATCCAGAGGGGCGAGTTTGTTGATGCGAATCATTGTCTGCAGCTCTTCAACGTAGGCAATGCCTCGCTCAGAGTAACTGAGTAAATGTTCTGCTAGGTCGTGTCCGGTCACTGGCTGCTCCAGCACCCGCTGGGCCGCTCGAGCAGCCCGCAGATCGGCATAGGCATAATGGCTGTTGATGTTGCGCATATAGGAACTCACCGCGGCATCCACGCTGGCGAAGCGAGCAACCTCATGTTTTTGTCCCGCGCCGCGATTGCGCGGCACCAGACCGCAGCCCTGCTCATAACACCATTGTCCAAACAAATTATTGCCTTCCGTGGCGAAACGAGATGTGCCCCAGGCGGATTCCATAGCGGCTTGGGTCAGCGCTAACGACACAGGTATGGTGTCGACTCTTAACAGCAGGGCTACCAGCTGTTGCTCCAAGGGCATCTCAGGGTCGACCTCATAACGCTCAATCATCGCGGTCAGAAAGCGTTGATCTGCACTGTTCAGGTGCGCAAAGTCGCCGGCGTTGTTTTTCGCGGCTACTGCAACGGCAGCAATACGCGCTCGCTGCTCGTTAATTTGCTGGTTATTGGTGGCTATGATGGGCCCTAGATAATCGAAGAACGCCTGCTTTTTGGCATTTACGTTAGGGTACTGCTGGAAATCAGGCAGAGGGTTGGTATCTACGCCGAGTAATCGCGTCGCTTTGTCGACAACGCCTTGGCCGTCAGATGACGGATTAAGCCAAAGCCAGCTGGCACTGCCGACAATGACTAGCGCTATTGAAATGATGGGATAGTTTTTCATGGCTGAACGAGAGTCTGTTGTTGGACACCTTCTGAACTGACATTTAGGTGAGTGTCGAAAAATCCCAGGATGTCTGCACTAAGCTTCGCGCGCAACTCCTCACTGGGCATGCTGCCGGCGAAGCCAATGCGCTTGGCAAAACTCGACAAATGCGGGGCATCGGCGAAATCCATGTGCTTGGTGTTAGGCAAGCGCTCGGAGTGCACGATGCCGTTGCTGCTTGCTAAAAATCTATCAAGCTTCTTGTAGTTAAGCTCGTCATCCCACTGCTGTTGGCCGAGGTAGAGAAAGGGCTTGCTGGTGCCGCGCTTAATGACTTCTGGCGGTATGGGCACCATCCAACCGTCCAAGGCCACGGCAGCTAAGATACGCGGATCTTGATCGCTGGCCATAATGCTGGTGGCACCGCCGAAGGAGTGGCCAAATACCCCGACCCGAGACAAGTCAGCCCGTTGCCAGACTGGGTTGGCAGATTGGGCAGATTGGGCAGATTGGCTATCGAATTGTCGTTGGTGGATTTGATTCAGCATGAATATAACGTCGCCCGTTCGTGCTGCCAGTTGAGGCCCGCGAGCGGCCCAAAACTCGGCCTCTGTGTTGATGCCGTCGCTGCCCGAGCGATAGTCGGCGATGGTGCCGTCTGCAAAAACCGTCATAAAGGCGTCATAGGCGTGGTCGGCGGCGACCACCAAATATCCCTGGCTCGCCAGGTCCTCAGCAAGGATAGAATTTTGAGTCTTCATGCCGCCTAAACCATGGGAAAATATCACCACCGGAAGGCTGGGAGTGGCTGGGTTTAATGCCGCATTTAACGTGCTGTTAGTGTTTAGGTCTTTGATGTGCCCAACGAGCCATCTCGGCAAACCCATATTCGCCGCAAAGGCGCGCATTTTAAGGTCAGGCTGATCGATGTACGGAGATGCTTCGCCAACGGCGTCTGCAGCGATGGGATACCAAAACTGCACTGCGATACGGCGGTAATCGTCAGGATTGTCGGTGAAGGTCTCCGGCCGAGATCTATCGCTCCAGGTTTCAATGGCCGTACCGACGGCAAAGGGACCTGAGGGGGGCGGGAGATTGTTAAAGGGCAGGGTGGTCTTGGCAATACTGGCGCAGCCCGAGGAAAGCAGAGCCGCGAAAAACAGAAGTAAGGAACGCATAACGAGGTCTAAATAAAAACAAGGAGCTAGAGTGTCTTAGCGGGCGTGTAATCACCGTGAAGGGTGGCCTCGGGATAGCGTCGGAAATGCCTGTTAACGCTGGTCTAATCGCTGGCTTAGGTCTCTTTTGCCCGGGGCCTCATAATCAAAAATACTTGCTATGGAGTATTCCTCACGCAGTTTCCCGGGTTTGCCGGCGGTGTTGTAACCCAGCACGGAAATCCCCGCGATGGTGGCACCTCTTTTTTCCAGAAGTTTTGTCAGGCCTCTAAGCTGGCCGCCGGTTTCCACCCAGTCATCTATCAATAAAATTCGATCACCGGGGCTGATTAGCGCCTTGTTGACTTCGAAGGCGTTGGACAGGCCCGTGTAGTCTTTAAAACTTTGCCGGGCAACATTAGCTTTGATGTTAGGTAGCTTCCCAGCCTTGCGAATTGGCACCAGGCCCTTTTTTAACTCGGCAGCCACCGCCGAGCCCAATAGAAAGCCAACAGACTCTGGGCAGGCAACTTTGTCGAAAGGCGTGTCGCGGTAGGGTCGACAAAGATCAAGGACCAAGGCGCGGAACACCTTGGGGTTCACAAATAAAGGCGTGAAATCCAGTTTGGTCGTGGCTGCAAAGTCGATGTGCTCTAGATAGCTTTCCGGATTCACCGTTGTTTCCTTGTTTCAGCTTGCAGCCCGGCTGGCCGCCGCCGAAGCGGCGACTGTGGTCGTTGCGATTACTGGGAAATGTTATTCGTCGTAGACAATTGGCGTGGTCTTCTCAAGGGGTATCATGATGTGGGCATAATCCGTGCCTTCCCACATGACGTAGGGACCGCCTTCGTAAGGGTTCCGCGGCAGGTCACCGAACAGTTGTTGCGGTACCAACAGCATCAGATGAGGACCTTCTTGAACCCAGGTACCCTGACTTTCGTCGGTGTTGTAGGGATCATCGTTGTCCACTGGGATGTCGCCCACCAGCATGTAGTTCACACCGATTGCGCCGTCCTCGTTTTTATAGGGTTTTTTGTTCATCCAGGCATCCAGCCAACCCAACCAAATTTCGTCCACGCACATGGGGTTTTCATAGTTAGGCGGGCTGCCCACCATGCAGGTCCAGCCGTTATCGCCTTTCTGCAGCACGGAATTGTCGGCATCTAAAATCGTTGCCCGATCACTGACATTGCTTGGGGCGGCAGCTTTGGCTAACGCGATTTTTTCCGCAACAGGCAGGGATCCTAAGTTTTGCTCGCTGTCGCCGCCATGTCCCATTGCATGATGACCCGATTGGGCGGACAAACTGAACGAGGTAAGTGCGACGAGGAGGAGAGTTGATATTACTTTCATACTATTTCTCTGGTTGTTGTTCTTATGATCTTGCGGCTCAGTGTTTCTCGGTGTTTGATGGCCGAGCATAGCAGGCCATCTCGTGCACGTAACCAATGTTAAATGCGGGGACTGGGCTGGACAGACAATCCTGCGACTAGGCTCCCGGGATCGTGAGACTGGGCACTTTTAGGTGCCTGCTCATGTCACCGACGAGACTATGGCGGATCTCGCGAACGGCAAACCGCCAATCGCCGCGCTCTTTGACGAATTGATCGAAATACTCGCCGGCGAAGATGGCCTGCAGTGGGAAGTCATCCGTGGCTTGGTAAACAGTGACGTAAGAGCGTGCCTGAGCCGCTGCTCCGGAATCCTCCACGGCAATGTGAATGTTGCTGATCACGTGCTTAGTCCGAGGGGTGCCGTCTGGGTAAACAATTAAATTATTTGCGGACTCTTTGCCAGGCGTTTGGCCTTCGGCGATCCATTCTGCCTGTTCGAAAAGCCGCTGAAAGGTAGCAAAGTCGCCACCGTCGATTGCAAAGCAGTACTGGTTCATTAACTCGAGAATTTGCCTCTCATCGCTCATGTGGACCCTCAAATTGTCTTTCTGGCGCCACCGCGCGTATGGTGGCGCAAATTGCGCGGAGTGAATTGTTGAGAAATCTAGACTTCCATCGACTCACAGCGGTCTGTGAGTGGCTCAACACGCTACCTGTTTACATGTTTAAAGGCGAGTTAACGGCAGCCTTGATGCTCTACGCCTATGAGGCTGCTGATCTGAGTAGCGTGGATCACAGCGTTCGAATTGTTCTGAACTACCAAGCCTCGCTGGAGGAGCCGCTAGTCCACGAGAGCTTTATCGAGCTGGTAGAACAGGTTCGCAGCCAGCAACCGCCCCAAGAGCTAGTGGAGTTTCTTGACCGCGACACCACCCATTAGCCCCCTGGTTATCCTGTAGCTCATGACTGCCGTCAGGATGCTGGCCTAATAGTCCTCGGGGCCTTTCTCAAGCCGGTTGTTGGTGAAAAACTGTAGGGCCAGGCCCGTCATGAACACATAGTGCTCATCCGGCTGGGCGAGAACGTCTGAACTGATCAAAATAGCCTGGGTTTTGTCCTGTCGCCCCAGACCGCCAATCATCTGCCCGTCCTTCAGAATTTTATAGCCCGCGGGCATGGGCGACGTGCGCCGGGTGCCCTTAAATTCGTGAACCGACTGAGCGGTCATTTTCGATCCGTCCGGTAAATAGACATTTACAGTGCGCTGTTCTTTGGGTGGCCCCATCGCGAACTTTGGTTTTTTGTAGGGCAAAACTTCCAGCCGCACCGTGTTATCACCCTGCTGCATGACGCATTGATAGTCGATTTTGTTGTTGCGGTCGAAGGACACACCGCCGAAGGAAAGGCCCTTGAGCATGCCAGAACAGAACATGGTCCAGGTGCCGTGGGAGTCATGAACTAGCGTAATGTCGGTTGACGTTTTGCGTTTGTCGAAGACTAAAAAACCACCGCTGGATTTGCGATTCTTCCAGGTGCCGGTGTACGGGCCAATGTTCAATTTTTGGGTCTTGTAGTTGAACTTCATCAGCAAGGATTTGGTTTCATAACCCACCAGATTGAGGCTCTCAGGCGCCCCGAAATCGGTATCCGGGACTTTGAAAAATGCCTGGCTGGTGGAGGTGGCGACTAACAAAGCCAAGCCTGTGGCCCAATTAAGGTGTCGATTACGCATTCTTGTTGTTCTCAGAAAATCGATGGGGCAGAGGAACACACCGGCTCACGCAGGTCAATGGAATCGGTTGATAGCTAACCCTAAAGCGGCAGCGCTGGGGTCGTAAGCTGATCCTAGCCAATTGAACAGGACTGCTTTCAGCTGTGGGGGCAGGACGCCAGCACCGCCAGCAGAACATCCCGATAGGTTAGCTACTGGCTAACCTCATACAGGCCTCGCGAATAGTTGCTAATGCCTCATGGCGAATATGCGTTTCCTGATTTTTGGGGAGACCCCAAGCGCCAACAAAATTTTGCGCGGCCGCGGCAACATAAACTTGCCAGATATTGAGCCGCCGTTGATCCACTGTGTGGCGCGTTGTGTAGGCCTGAGAAAACTCGGTCATGCTCTCGGGGCCGAATTTGTAGCGCAGCTCCAGCTGGCAGCAAGCCACGTCAGATAGCGGGTCGCCCAGGGCAGCATCTTCCCAGTCGAGAATGGCGGCGACACTCTGGCCCTGCCACAGGATGTTGCCCGGCCAAAAATCTCCGTGCAGTAACTTAGGCTCAGCAGGATCCGCAGTATTTATCTGGTCTTGCATCACTGTGTGAACGTCAAGCCAGTCGTCTCCTTTGGGAAGAAAGTCCAATAACTCCGGGTAGGGATCCCGGCGAATCGGCAGCTTCGGCAGGTTTTGTGAAGATGTGGCGTGGATGTCCGCTAACAAGTTGGCCATGGCGCCGATGTATTGGCTGCGCTGGTGCAGAAATTCATCAGTGCTGCCCTTTACAAAAGCCATGATCAGGTAGGGGTTAGGAAGCTTGGTACGGGTTGCATCAACGTATAAGGGCTCAGGCACTGCCAGGTTTTTTTCATGCAGTGCCTGTAGCAGCGCAAATTCCACGTCAGCCGGATGCCCGCTGTGGGATTCACCGTGTTCGCGCAGCACAACGTTTGCAGTAGTGCCATCGCGGTTTTGTAGTGACAGCCGATAAACATTGGCGGACACGCCGCCGGCGAGGGCAGCGATATCGCGCACCACGGCCCCGGGAAAGAATTCTGCGACGATACGAGTTGCGGCTTGTTTGTCCATGGCTTGGTAGAGGTGTTGTTAGGTGGCGCTCGGCTAACACGAACGACAATAGCTCACGACTAGGCTACCACCGTGGATTTGCTGGCAGTACGGTCAGGCCATCAGAAATGATCGCGAGGTGGTTGTTAGTGATAGAGGCTGTGGCACCGGGCGGGAGAGGAGTTAGGGGAGGGAGAGATCTAACACCCGGTACCACAATCCAGGTACTGCGATTTCCGTGCCAAAAACACGAAAGACGGAATCAGCCTTTTGTTTCTGGGGCTTTTCCGTGGGCCGGCGCCCATTCGCGGTAAGGGGCCAGGCCAGTCTCGCCTCATTTGTGCGCATTGCAGCGATTGTCTCTTCGCAAGATGCACCAAGATGAAGCGCGAAGCGTAGACGCTCTGCGGCCAACTGCGGCAACTTGCATAGGAAACGGGTCCGCTATCAACAGAGTAGTGTCTCGTAAAGCCGCAACCCTTTGGCTAGACTGAGGAAAACCTAGGGCACGGGGGCTCAATGCGATTACGACAAATAGCGCTGGTAGCGGCGGATTTGCGCCAAGTTGAAGAAGAAATCTGCGCCGAGCTCGGTCTGGAAGTTTGTTATCGAGACCCTGGACTAGCTCACTTTGGTTTGCGCCACGGCCTTTATGCCATCGGTGATCAGTTGCTCGAAGTGGTTGCACCAAAGCAAGAGGGAACGACGGCAGGTCGGTTCCTTGAGCGTCGGGGAGGCGACGGCGGCTATATGGTGCTGCTGCAAACTGACGACGTTGCCAGCCACAAAGAACGGCTGGAGGGTGTGGGTATTCGAATCGTTCACGATGGCAAGGTTGTCCAGGACGATGCCGCTATTCGCGGCATTCATCTTCACCCCAAAGACGTCGGCGGGGCGATTCTGTCGGTGGATCAGGCGGACCCACCGGAGAGTTGGCTGTGGGCGGGTCCGGATTGGGCCTATCACTCGCTGGGCGGCGTGGTAACCGCTATGATTGCCATCGACATTCAGGCCCAAGATCCTCAAGCCATGGCTCAACGCTGGTCCAAGGCGATTGGTATCCCCGCCACGGATGGCGTTATCCAGCTAGAAGATGCCCAGATTCGGTTTGTCGAAGACGCAGACGGTCGAGGCGATGGTCTGGCGGCGGCGGATCTACGCGCGTCAGATCGCTCTCGAGCAGGCCAGACACTAAACCTGTGCGGATTCAAATTTAACCTGGTGTAGTCGTTGGCCTATAGCGGCTATGTCAGGCTCGCTTGGGCTGGACGGCAGAAATTAGCTGCCCGGTTACCCAGCCCTGCAGCGCTCGGTCTTCCCAGGGACTAGTCGTCAAAGCCTAAAAACGAGGCTGCTTCGTCGACGCTTTTGCGTTCAGAAACCACGGCGTTGGCCGGGAAAGAGTCGTCTGGCCAGCCAAGGGCCACCGCTTTCATGATGACTTGGTCATCGGCAATCTTGGCGTGCTCGCGAACAACTGGCGACTGCATAATGCCCTGACTGTTAATGACAGCGCCGAGCCCCCGAGACCAGGCGGCATTGACCAGGGCAGTGGTTACAGCACCACAGTCAAAGGCGGTATCGTCACTGTCTGCCAACACCGCATCGTAGGTAATGATGACGCACACCGGCGCATCAAATTGGCGAAATCCGCGCAGCACCCAATCTTGGCGTTTTTCTTGATCTTCCCGCGCGATGTCCATGGCAGCAAACAGCTGCTTGGCCACACCCACCTGACGATCACGGTGCTGGCCGGCAAAAGGCTGACCGATTCGAAACTCACGCGAATGAGGTACGCCTGCGATGTTGCGCTCGGTGTTGCCTTGACGAATCAGATCCAGAGTTTTGCCAGAAACAACGGTGAAATTCCAAGGCTGGGTGTTCATGGACGACGGTGACCGCATGGCTAGGGTGAGAATTTCTTTGATTAACGATTTAGGCACCGGATCGCTCTTGTAGCCCCGGATGCTGCGACGCCCAAGCACGACTTCATCAAACTGCATGACTTATCTCCCTTAACTGGCAAAACATGAGTCTAAAGGAATGGGGGGACTTTTGATCCTAGCAAGGTGGAATTTTCTTGCTCCCGGGTGGTTCTGCTTTGGAGCTTTAGGGGGGTTGGGAATGGCAGAGAGACAGCCCAGCTTTTAATCTAAGTGAACGATCGCTGAGGCGTCGACTTGCAGCTGAAGCGAGCACCTTTCCGGCAATCAAAGAGGAGGCAAAGCACGTTCTTGCGCCTAGATATCCAGCAGATACCCAACTCACCATTACAGGAGTCGCAACCCAGCTAGACCGCACTGAGGTGGTTAATACTGATCGCTTCCAGATACGGACAATGCGTAACGTTTGTCCGATATGTAGTTTTTGTGCCAGTTTCAGGGCCAATTAGACAATACCAAACGTCTATGGTTTAAATTGCCGCACCAGGCTAACGATAAGCTCAGGATTAATAACATGAGAAACGACGCCGAACTGCTCGAACACATCCTAAATCATATTGATAACGGCACAACGGATCTGGGTGACGAGGAGTGGTTAGAGCCTGTTGAGAATTACGCTTCCCAAGTGCGTTTCGATGCTGAACTCCGGCTTATGCGGCGACTACCTATTCCATTTTGCCCCGTTGCGGCATTACCGGAGCCAGGCTCTTATGTGGCGCGCAATTCGGCGGGCGTGCCGATTCTTGTCGTCCGAGACGAGCAGGGTACTATCCGCGCTTTTCGTAACGCGTGCCGTCATCGCGGTATGCAATTAGCGAACGGCTCGGGATGCACGAAAATCTTTCGTTGTACCTATCATGGTTGGGCCTATCGTCTGGATGGTAGATTAGAGTACGTGCCCCATGAACACGGGTTCCCTGACCTGAATAAAAGTATCAACGGCTTAGTGCCTGTCCACTCGGTCGAAGTCCATAGTGGTTTAGTTTTCGTCACACAGGACGATCCAGTAGGGCGTGGGGCACTGGAGTCTCTCCCTTATCTTTTGAGCGATGACCAAGAAGTTTTTGATTCAAATGAAAAGGTAGAGGACGTTAACTGGAAGTTAACGGCAGAAGCTACACTCGAGGGCTATCACATTAAGCCTACTCATCCTGAGTCTTTCTTCCCCTTCGGCTACGACAACCTAAATGTTGTCGAAATGCAGGGGCCTAACTCTCGCGTCTGTTTTCCCTTTAGGCGCGTTGAAAAATTACGCGATTCGCCTCGCGACCAAGTTTCGCTCGATCGAATGGTTACGTTGGTCAATCGCATTTTCCCCTTCACTTCAGTTACTCGTCTGTCTCAGCACTATGCCTTGAGCTTTGCTGAGCCTGAATCACCGACGCGTACTCGGTATTTTCACTACCGAATGACGCTTCCCGGCGCCGAGGCGATCTCGGATGAGGCGATAGCGCGAGCAAAAAAAGATGTGGCGTTCCTATCTGATACTGGCGACAAAGAGGATGCAAAGGTCGTTAGTGATATTCAGGCAGCTATAGGGTCTGGCGCGAATACGCATTACCGATTTGGTCGCTTTGAGTCGGCGATTGCTCACCTGCACAAGAATTTAGCGGTGTATTTGGCGCGCTTAGAAAACAAAGAAAAAAGCGCAGCCGAGCAAAATAATAAAGCTTAATCGCCACAGTTCCGGCAAAAAGCCAGGGACTTTTACGCATATCAAAAGTGATCTATCTCTCCTGTAGCAGCGAAGCAATAGCATGCAGTCATGTCCTCTTCAAAGTAGTCACGGGCTGCTGCCCTAAGCAGTTTTTTCTTGCTCCGTGGGGTTTTGAGTTGGCAATGACTAGCCAGCGCTGGAAGGTTAAAAATTGCTCGATAGGTCAAAGTACGAAGGGAAGGCGGAGAGGCGAGGAGAGACTAAGGCCCTTGGACGCCGAAACTGTCGGCTTTGGTGAACGGTGCCTGCATTGGAACGATGCGTCGAGTTTTGACGTGAATGAAATTGTTCGTCAATCTGCATGGCAAACGGTTGATTAGAACTCTCACAACAAAAACAAGGAGCAACATGTGAAGCTAATACTGCTATCTCTCTTATTGGTCTCGGCGACTGGTGCGTACGCTGGTCATCATGAAAACGAGGGCACCACAGATGGAGCTTTTATCACAATGATGGTGCAGAGCGATGACCCTATGGCATACATTGATGCGTTGAAATCTAACAGCTCGGCATTCGAGGCTACGGGCAGCACGAATGCCGGCTTTTGCTTAACGCGCAGCGGCCATGAGCATCCAGGCCAAATGTTCATTTGGAATGCCTTCAATAGCTTAGAGGAAGCAATGCAGGCGCCGCTGAAGTATGATCCAATGCTTTCGCCAGACGCCGCGCTTTCGAGCCTGCGGCGAGTAAAATACGCTGTCACCTGGAAGCCGATAAAGCCATTCAAATTGGCACCAGGGTATGAGCGAATGATTCGGGTTGAAGTAGCGCCAGACAATGTCGCCAAGTTCGTCGCTGGTATGGAAGCAACAGAAAGGGCGGTTGAGAAAGCCGGCCACGATTTGAACATTGGCGTGTTTGTGGGTATCGGAGGCGGAAAGCACGAAGCGAGTACGCTGCACATGCGAGCTGTATTTCGAACCGCAGCCGACTTTGGCAAAGTCCTGGACGAATATTATGGAGGAGCTAGTTTTGGCGCCCCCTGGGACGAAGCATTTGGCTATGTTTCCCGCATCGCCAGCGACTACATACAGGAGTGCGAGCAGGTATACGCTGCGCAATAGCATCGGTTAGTCGTAGCCCTAACGCTGTACACGAGGCGGCGTTAGGGCTTTTTTTGTTTTGACGCTGCCGTAACTGTGGAACAAAGGGGGCAAAGACCGTGAAGAAACCCAATATTGTCTTCGCGTTCGCTGATGACTGGGGTCGCTATGCAAGCGTTTACGCAAAGTACCAGGGAGCGAAAAGTCTTAATGGGCTGCTAGACACACCGCACTTTGACCGAGTGGCTGCTGAAGGCGCGCTCTTTTTGAATGCCATCGTGCCTGCTCCTTCGTGTACACCGTGCCGCAGTTCCATACTCGCTGGTCAATATTTTTGGCAAACGGGGTTGGGTGCGATTTTAATGGGTGCCCAATGGGACCAGTCGATACCTACCTTCCCCTTGGCTTTAGAAGCCCAAGCAGACTATTTCATTGGTCACACTTATAAGGTGTGGAGCCCAGGAATGACCATGAACGCCCCAATGGGGGGCAGCCGCACAGCTTTCAATCCCGCAGGCTACAACTTCAATCAGTTTTCGCACTGGGTCACTGACCACGCCGGGGAATTTGGCGCAGGCAAGAAGGGTATCGAAGGTGCTAAAGCAGCACTTTACGAGGAAACTCGCAAAAACGTGCGTGCCTTCTTACAGGCGGTGCCAGACGAAAAATCGTTTTGTTACTGGTGGGGACCAACAAACACCCATAGAACGTGGGAGCGCGGTTCCGGCAAGGCACTGTGGGACATCGACCCTGACTCGCTCGCTGGATATTTGCCGGCGTTCTTACCCGACGTTCACGACGTACGTGAGGACGTCTCCGACTATTTGGGCGAATGTCAGGCAACAGATGTTGGGCTGGGGATTTTGCTTGAAGAACTCGAATCTGCTGGCCAACTGCACAATACCCTGTTGGTTGTCAGTGGCGATCATGGAATACCGGGCATGCCAAGAGCGAAATGCAATCTATATGACATCGGCTGTGAAGTGCCGCTGGCCATACGCTGGCCCGGTCATGTTCAAGCTGGCCGAGTTATTCACGACTTCATTAACCTAATGGATTTAGCGCCCACTTTTTGTGAGGTAGGGGGAATCGAAACTCCATCGTCTATGAGTGCTAAAAGTTTGCTACCACTGTTGCGCAGTGCAGCAAGCGGACAGGTTGAGCATGGGCGAGACTTTGTCGTTATGGGCCGCGAAAGACATATTGCTCATGCCAGAAAGGGCATGTTGCCTTATCCACAACGGTCGATTCGCACAGACCGCTTCATTTACATCATCAACTTTGAGCCGGACAGATGGCCGATGGGAGACCCCGTCGGATTGAATGATGATGACCGACCTACGCCGACGCTGGATGAATTAACCCACGATACCTTTGCGACGTTACGTGATATGGACGCCAGCCCAACAAAAGCATGGCTTGTTACGCATAGAGAGGAGCTTGATGTAGAACCGCTTTATGAGCTTGCCTTTGGCAAGCGACCAAGAGAGGAGTTGTATGATTTGCAGCAAGACCCGGACTATATGAACAACGTTGCGCAAGATAGCGCTTATGCTGAAGAAAGAGAGAATTTGCAGCGGCGCCTGATTGCAGTGCTGCAAAAATACGAAGACCCTAGGCTGACAGAGCAGCCATGCCGTTACGAATATGAACCCTACGCGGGCAAAGTGCCCCAGGTTTGGTTCGAAGCAGCTGCGGCAGAACAGGACACCTTTAACCCGACGCGTTCGCGTAGGGCGCAAACTGACAGGGCGAAAGAGTAGGCGTTAGAAACCGATTCCTGTTGCACAGTCTCACAGTAGATCGAGAAATCAGCATGGTTGTAAAAAAGTGACTCATAGTTCTTCCTTTTCCACTGTCATTAATGGGAAAAAGGCGGCCACAGGGTGGCGAGCAATGGAGTCGAGCGAACCGAAAACGGGCGGCGGTAATCCGCTAAAAATACTGCAGCGCCAAAAAACCTCGCGGTACGTTGAAGCGTCGCAAATGCTCAGGTTTGCAAAAGTAGGTAGATGCTCCGCAACGAGCTAAATTTTAGACTGCCGCTTTTTCATGGGTTTTCGTGATGAAACGCGTTTGCAAGGTATGCTTACGCCTTGAAAGTAGACTATCGCCAATGTGTGCTAGCAGCAGAAACTGCTGTTCAATAGTACCGAAAAACAGGAGCTTGAGGAGTGAGGCGGATATCGGTGATCGACTCAAACGCTGACGCAAGAAAAAACCATTCAGCAAAGCTAATGTGCGGACTCCTGAAAAAGTGCCGTACCGATACGCCGTTGACCGAGGGTGGTGTTGTAGGGTCGATTTTCCGCTTTGTTCTACTGCTTGTTAGCTTGTTAGTCCCGTTTTCGATTGCAACTGTAACCGCCGCTCAAGCCACAGCACCCGACGAGCTGTTAGATTTAGCTCCATACAACCAACCGTTATCCGTCAGGCAGGCAAAACATCTTGCCTCCAGAGCTGGATTTGGAGCCACACCAGAGCAAGTAGGTGCGTTGGTTGGACTGTTGCCAGCGCAAGCTTTGAGAACCTTTATGGGCGAGCACGGAGACGCGGGAACGGCGTTTGAACATTCAGGTATTTTTGAGCCGGGATTGGATCCTTTTCCGCCCAGCCGTCCCGCCACAACTGAAATGGCCAAACGTCAGGGTCACGCACTTGGAATTGACGTAAAACCGGGAGGCAATCGTCCTCTTCAGCCCATCGTTAATCAATTTTTTTACTGGCTTCGTGCAAGTCGACTCGAAACCGATCGGGTCAGTTATTGGTGGGCACAGCAGATGCTTACAAGCCAAACTCCCTTGCAGGAAAAAGCGGCTCTGTTCTGGCACGGGCACTTTGCCACTAATGAGGACAAGGTGCGGGACTACCGAAAGATGCTTCAGCAGCTCGACACTTTTCGGGCTCTGGGGTTGGGGAATTTTCGAGATTTGCTAATTGCGGTAGCCCAAGATCCAGCAATGTTGGTATTCCTTGATGCGGGTGTGAATACGAAGGATGCCCCCAATGAAAATTTTGCCCGGGAAATTATGGAACTCTTCACCATGGGGGTGGGGCAGTACTCCGAAGAGGACGTACGTGAAGCGGCAAGGGCTTTCACCGGCTGGTCGGTGCGTGGCCTGAACTTTTATTTGGATTCAAATACTCAAGATTTTGGCGAGAAGACCTTTTTAGGACAGCGCGGTGATTTTAACGGGATCGACATCATCGATCAGATCTTGGCGCAGCCCCAAACCAGTCGCTTCATAGCGTCTAAGCTATATCGTTATTTTGTAAGTGACGTTTTGACCGAAGCACAAAGCCATCAGTTAGGCGAACGCCTGCGCTATCACAACTATGATATTGGTGGGTTTTTAGCTGAGCTGCTGGTCAGTGCGGATTTCTACAGCCGTCATGGCGAGCACATCAAAAGCCCGGTAGAGCTGGTGGTTTCCACCTACAAAAAAATGGGCCTTTCGAGTGTGCCCGGAGTTCCGGACTTCAACGTCACCACAGGTGCGCTGGGACAGCGCTTACTGCATCCACCAACTGTAGCTGGTTGGTCACAGGGGCGAAGCTGGATTACCCCCTCCTTACTCTATGAGCGTGGCAATTTCGTGTTGGATGTGGTTTTCCCAGATTTGAATTTCGTCGCCACAGACCGTTTTCCTGCTTTAACGCCAGAAGTGGCTAAAGTTCAGAAGCGGTTGCGGCAAGGACAGAGCGTATCTTCGGCAACAAAACCCACCGGCATAGACGGAACTGAGATGGCACAATCTAATAAGCTGGCAGATCGGGATGAGGCGTTCAACACGCGATTGGGCAGTATGCGCGGCTGGCAAAAAGCCATCGAACGGGTCAAACCTCTGCCGCGAGACTTTGCTCGACTAAACCTAAGTCAACAGGTGAGGGATGCGGGGCTGAGAGATCCTTTGGCTGTCGTGCTTTTTTTCGAAAGGCGATTTTTTGAGATTAACCTAACATCAGAAGTCCGCAACGCCCTGGCCGCGCGGTTAGAACAAGAACTGGGTACGGCCGATGTGGCCGCGGCTGACACTTTTGCCGAAGAGGCCTTGAGGCTTCTTCTGCACGCCATGCTGAGTCGCCCGGAGTATCAGTTGGGATAGGTGGCAATACAGGTGGCATTTGGGTCAAAGGCGAAGGGGTGATTATGAGACGACGCAAGGTGCTGCAATGTCTGACTGGGTTTTCTCTGTTAGGTCCATGGCTAGACAATAAAGCCGCTGAGCTGGACCGTTATGCACCGATTTTAGTCGTGCTGGAAATGTCAGGAGGCAACGACGGCCTAAACACTGTTGTTCCTTTCGCCGATGACAGCTACTACCGGCTGCGTCCGAATTTGGGTATTCGGCAGCAGTCGTTGTTGGAGCTGGATGAGCATTTCGGCTTTAACCCTGGCCTGCGGGGTATTCAAAAACTCTGGCAAAACGATAAGTTGGCCCTGATTCATGGTTGTGGCTACGATAATCCAAGTTTTTCTCATTTCAACGCCATGGCCTATTGGCACACCGGTGCGCCCCATCAGGGCAATGAGTACGGTTGGATGGGCAGGGTGGCGGACCAGATGGTCGGTCAGCGCCGAGAGAATATGTTAATCAATGTAGGCACCAGCCAGTCCTTAGCCGTAAAGAGCGCAGTGCATACGCCCGTGGTTTTTGATGATCCGATGCGTTTTCAGCGCAGTGGCCACGGACAAATGATCGACCCGCTACCCAGTCCAACCCTAGTGCAGTCGAATAGGGACTTTCTGTTGGCAGTCGATGCGAGCGCTCAAGCATCCTCGGCGCGAATCCGACAGGCATGGAGTGACTATCAACCAAGGGCAGACTACGGCGTTGTGCCCATGGACTTACCCAAAGTGGCGGCGTGTATTGATGCTGGCCTGCCGACCCAGCTCTATCATGTCGCGGTGCGCAACAACGTTTTTGATACCCATGTTCAGCAGGCGGCCCTGCATCGCAGGCTACTCAGTTACGTGTCCGATGCGGTGCATGGTTTCTTAATGGACTTAAAAGCCAAGGGGCACGATCGGCGGGTGGTTGTCATGCTGCACTCGGAATTTGGCCGAAGGCCGAAGGAAAACGCTAATTTAGGCACGGATCACGGGAGCGCTAACCTGATGCTGGTGGCAGGCACGCCGGTGATTGGAGGACACTACGGGGCTCCACCTGTTCTGCAGGGACTGGGTGAAGGCGATAATCTTCGTCATACCACGGACTTCCGAAGGGTATACGGAACACTTACCAGCGATTGGCTAGGAGTTCCTGCCGACCGGGTGCTATCGGGCGATCATCGAAGTCTTGGCTTCATAACCTAGCACGGCCCTTGCCTGGTAGCGCAGCAGGCTGCGTCGATTGCTGGGATAAATGCACGTGCAGCCTCGGTTTAGTTTTGCCAACCCCAAATCGAATGAACAAAGACTAAGCATTGGTCAGCATGCACCATACGCAATGCTAACTGCTTTGATGTAAAGCCGACGGCCGTCAAGGCTCCAGGTTTCCTCCAACTACTTGAAAATGATGGTAACGTTGCTGGCCTTGTAAGGGTTAAAAGTCATCCGCCGACCCGACAGCGGCGAGCGATTCCAATTCTAAATGCGCAAAAAAAGTTGCGTTGTAGGGTGCGAAATGAATCACGATCTTCAAGTAGCGATCATCAAAGAACTAATGTGCCAATTGGACGAAGGCCGTAACATCGACGCCGGCGTGCAGTACAAAATGACAACGGAATCCTATGTCTGTCCAGAGATTGCTAAGCAGGAACAGCAGCATTTTTTCCTAGATCATCCGCAGCTCATAGGTTTGTCCGGAGACTTGCCTGCCCCCGGGTCGTTTATGACCCTCGAGGACTTCGGTGCTCCGATACTGGCGACTCGCGACAAACATGGTGTGTTTCATGCGTTTTTAAACGCGTGTCGTCATCGCTCCGTAAAAGTAGCGCAGGAGGAGAAGGGCACCAAGCACGTATTTACCTGCCCATTTCATCATTGGAGCTACGCTAACACCGGTGAACTCCTCACAATCCCAAACAACGATCATTTCGGTACCGTTGATAAGTTTTGCAATAGCTTAGTCGAATTGCCGTCTCTCGAAGAGAGTGGTCTGCTTTGGGTGCATCCGAATCCGGAGAAGAATCTTGACCTAGATAAATTATTGGATGGGCTGGGTGATGAACTCGCTTCTTTTGAAATGGATCGTCAAGTGAGTGTGGGCCAAACGACAATTGATAAAGCTTTGAATTGGAAGTTTGCTAACGACACCTTCGGCGAGACCTATCATTTCGGCAAGTTGCATAAAGATACCTTAGGGCGGCTTTACTATGGCAATAATCTTCATTTTGAGGAATTTGGGCGCCACCACCGCTTTGTAACGGCTAGTCGAGGCATGGACGCCATGCGCCAATTACCTCAGGCTGAGTGGAACATTGAAAAATGTACGTTTGTGCTCTACCACTTGTTTCCAAATGTGCAGCTATTGACCAGCAAAGCGTCCACGACGCTGATTCGCATATATCCTGTGAAAGGTAATCCATCGCGGTCTGTCACCCGTATCAGTTTCTACTATGCACCAGAAATCGCCGAAGGGGCGTTGGACTTAAATGATGATTCTGCAAAACCCAAGGATGCATACGACTATGAAGGCGCGGGCGCGAGTCTTTCAAATGCCTTAGAAGTGTTTAAATCCACGGTGGAAAACGAAGATTACGTCATGGGTGAAATGCAGCAGCGGGCGGCAGAAAGCGGCCTGTTGAAAGAGATTATCTTTGGGCGCAATGAGCCAGCACTTCATCATTTTCACAACAACTATCGCCAGGCACTGGGCCAACCGCCATTAGAGCAGCTCTAGCGAGCGTTACAGGTTATTCGTGTCAGTGAGCAAACGTTTTGCTGCGAAAACCGAACCTTTGCTCGTTGGTTGCTCCAACGTCCGTATCACTAGAATTGTACGGAGGCATGACCAGTTGTGGCAAAAATAATGGCGGAGAGACAGGGATTCGAACCCTGGAAGGCTGTTACACCTTGCTGGTTTTCAAGACCAGTGCATTCAACCGCTCTGCCATCTCTCCGACTCGGGGATTTTGACGAACTCCTCAAGCAAGCACAAGGTAATGTTAGCCACTTGTGCCTTTAATCCTCCAGAACCAACAGCACAGTTGCGATGCAGTGAGCTCAGTGTCTACAGTACTCCGGGTCACCCTTATCCAGACAGCCCAACTTATTGCCTAAGCTCGAGCAGGTTGCAGCGAACTTAAGTGAAGGGGCCGAAGGGTATAGGAAGAAAAACGGTGCAGGAGGGGAAAAGGTGCGCTTACTGAAAATTGTTTTGATATTGGGCGGAATTTACGTCGGCATCGTGGCCACGTTTGAATCCTTGCTGGGTTACTTTCAGCCAGCCGATGCCCAAACCATGGTGATTACCACCTTTGACGCTGATGGCGTTGGCTCGGATCGCGTTGTTGCGCGCCTGGAAACCGACGGACAGCTTTACGTCGCCGCCAATCATTGGCCTCGTGCCTGGTACCGGGCTGCTTTGGCCAACGATCGGGTGGAAATTACCTTTGCGGGCATCACCGCCCCTTACCGGGCGGTATTGCTGCAGGGCGCCGAGCATGACCGGATCGATGCGGATCACGCGCTGCCCTTGGGGTTTCGGATTCTTACGGGTTTCCCGCCGCGCTACCTGATGCGTTTGGACCCCCAGCAGTAAGCTAAGGCCGCTTTACTAGGCGTCCTAGCGGGTCGCCTAGTGGTTCCACCACGGTAGGTCCGAATAGGCTCGTAGATCCAACTCGTGCGTCCACACGGAGCGATGCTGTTGGGCTATGTGGAAATAGGTTTCGGCGATTTTTGCGGGCAGCATCAAGCCATCGTGCTCCATACCCCGGGTTTCGCGCAGCTCCTGAAAACGCTCGGGGCCCAGCATCTTGCCCAAGGTGTCCGGGGCATCGACAGCGCCGTCCACCAGAATATGGGCCACGTGAATGCCGCTTTTGGAAAACTGCGCGTTCAAGCTTTGACACAGCATGCGCCGTCCGCCCATGGCCGCTGCATGGCTGTGTTGACCGGCGTTACCTCTAACTGCCGCCGTAGCCGAAGTGACCAAGATGCAGCCCTTACCCCGGGATTCCATATGGGGAACCACGCAATGGGCGGTGCGGAATAAGCCAAAAGTGGCCAATCGCCAGCCCATTTCAAAGGCTTTGTAAGTAGTTGCCGCCAGGGGGCGATCGCCAATTTGGGCGCCCAAATTAAACACTACGGTGTCGATCGGGCCAATGTCGGCCTCTACCGCCTCGACACGTTCTTCAATGCTGTTTTCGTCAATGGCGTTGAGGAGAAATCCCGAGGCGCTGCCGCCGTTGCCGTTGATGTCGTCAACCATGCGGTTCAAACCGTCCTCGTCGCTGCGACGGCAGAGCACCGAGTGATATCCCTCCTGGGCGAACTTTGCCGCCACGTTTCCGCCTATGCCTGCACCTGCACCGATCACTAAACAAACTGGTTTCATGCTGTCGCTCTCCTCAAATTTTGTGACGCTTTGGAATGGTCACGCCTAGGTCATGCCAAGGGTCAATGTAACTCACTATTACTGGGCCGCTAGCTTTTTTCGGTCTGAGCTTAGGCGCGCAAGCCATGCATCAAAGCGCATGAGCAGGGGCGGCAGGAACAGCAGGTCGAGAAACAGTGCGGTCACAATGATGGGGGTGATCAGCAGCGCCACGTCCTGAAAAATGGCCGAGCTGGAAAAGATCAGGAGAAAGGTTCCCACCGCCAGCGACAGCGTTGTGATGGTGATGGCAGAACCTGCTTTGTCGATAGAGTAGCGCACGGCCTCTATTGGCGTGGCGCCATCGCGCTTGGCACTGATGTACTTGCTGAGAATATGCACGGAATCATCCACCACCAGCCCTATGCTTATGGAAAACAACATCAGGGTATAGGGGCTGAGATTGCCCACAAACAGCCCCCAAAATCCAAAGACGATGGTGGCAGGAAATAGGTTGGGCAGAATGCTCAGCAAGCCGTACTTCATGCTGCGCAGACCGATAACCATGGTTAGGGTGATGAGCAGAAAACTCAGGGAGAATCCGCGCATCAACTCCCAGCTGATGGTCTGGCTGATACGGGCAAACAAGATCGCGTTATCGCCTCGTGTGATGGTGAAGTTGGGCGACACATTGGCCCTGGCCCAGTTGTCGATGTTGTCTGCAAAATTCAAGATCTCGCGATTGCTGAGGTTGGATGTAGCCACCACCAAGCGCACAGCCGAGTAGTCGCTGTTGAAGATTGGCTGCAAACTGGGCTCTATTTCCTGTACCAGCTGATACCCCACCAAATAGTCGATAACCGTGAGCTGATCCTCGGGCACTACGTCAAAAGCTTCGTCGTCATCATTGTCGGCCTTGTTGCGCGCTTTCAGGTAGTCGGTGTAGCTGGCTACAAAACTGGTTTCTGGCTGCTGTTCTAGCCACAGCGTGAAACGGTTTACGTCACGCAAAAAATCCGGCGCGGTGATGCCGTAGTAGCCCTCGCTGCGCACGATATACACCAAGGCTTGGTCGTTGCCGATTTTTTCGCCCAGGGCATCAATCACAAGCCTGGCGTCGGAATCTTCGTCAATGAAGGCGAAGCGATCTGAGTCCAGGGTATTTAAAGGCAGCAGGCACAAGGTCAGCACAATCAAGCCGAGGCTGCCCCAAAATACCGGGCGCTCACGATGTTCTGCCAAGCGCGTCATGGCTGCAATAAAGCCACCAATGCCCAAAGGCTTAGGCACCCGGGAAACGGGCAGCATCAGCACCATGGCGGGAACCAGCATTATCGTAAAAACGAATGCCCAGCACACGCCTATGGCGATGATGTTCCCGAAACCGTAAATGGTCGGCGCGGAGCTGAAATTTAAGCTCAAGAAACCCATGGTCGTCGTGATGGTCGCCAAGGCGATGGGCCTGAAGTTGATGTTGAGGCTCTCGATCATGGCGGTTTCTTTATCCAGCCCGCGCAGGAGCCCTTGGGCATAGACAGAGACAATATGAATGCCGTCGGCCATGGCAATTACCGCGACCACCAGCGGACCCAGTCGGGATATTTGATTCAACGGAATGCCTAGCCAGGCGTGAGTGCCTAGGGTGACCAGAAGGGTGGCCGCGGTCAGCACAAACAAACTCAGGGACGACAAAATCGAGCGCAGACAGAACCACAGCAGCAGTAACCCCACGGTCATCACCAGCGGAAACAGCACTCGGTTGTCTTTATCCGAGGCGATTTGGCTGTCACGCTCAAACAGTGGGCCACCCACCACATAGATGTTCAGGTCTGGGTACTTGGCGCGCAGAGAATCCCGCAGCGCGACGGCGGATTCTGCGAGCGCGATGCGGGTCTGGGAGGAGTCCTCACTGAGTTTGTACTTAATGGTGGCGACGGAGAAATCGCCGCTGGAAGAGAGCAAGTTTCGGGTCAGGTTGCTGTCGGCGAGGGCAATGTCCCGAATCTCGGCCATATCCCCCGGGCTTAGGGTTTGCAGGTCTGGAATTAGATAGGTGCGACCGTAGGTATTTTTATCGGATTCGTTGAGCCGATAATTCAGGATAGAACCGACGGCCAGAGCCGAGTCCACCTCGATATAGCGCCGTGTGAGGTCGTCGATCGCGGACAGGGCGGTAAGGTTGAAAATATCGCCCTCCACCTGAAACGCGAAAAGCAGGGAGGTGCTGGGCGGAAAGTCCTTTTTGGCCTGATCGACCTCGGCTTTGTAAGGATCCCCTTCAGCCAGCACTGCTTCCGGGGAGCCATCGAAGGTGCTGTATTGAATACCCCAGGTCAGGGTCATGGCCACGACTACGGCTACCGCGCTAAGCGCGATACGGTAAGTCACGAGCCATGATCCAACGTTAAACGGCATAGAGTAATTCCAAGAATAGACGGCTGGTTTTGCTTCAGCGCAAAAGCCCGATTGTGCTATATATCAGAGGTAAACGTTATCGCTTTTCAGCGGACTGGATCCGAAACTACTTTTTATCCTCTATCGCAGGCACAACACATGATATTTCTGAGACGCCTAGTAGCACCTCTATTTGCGCTTTTCCTTGCGCCTGTTGGCTTTGCGGCGGATCGCATTGGCGATTTTGCGCTGCTGGATCACACCGGCAAGTTTCATCAGCTGAGTTACTTTGGCGATCACCCTGCTGTGGTGATGCTGGTCAACGGCGGCGACCGTTTGGGCACGGATGGTTCCGTCACAGCGCTGTCTAAATTAGCTCAGGCACATTCCACAAAGGCACAGTTTTGGATCCTAAACCCAGTGAGCGGTGATGAACGTGAGAGCGTTGCCAAGCGACTGCAAGGGGTTGGGGTAACGTTGCCGGTACTAATGGACGAAAGTCAGATGGTGGCAAAAAGTCTGGGGGTTGAGACCCTCGGTGAAGTGCTGGTGATTGATCCTGAGGCCATGACGCTGGTGCATCGCGGTAGCGTGAACACTCTGGCAAACGTCCTCACAAAGTTGACAGATAAAGCCGCCTTGGCGTCAGTTCAAGCAACTAACGCCAGGGGCCCCAAGCTGCAATATGCGAGCATGGGCGAAGTGTCTTATACCCAGGACATCGTGCCAATTTTGGAACGCAACTGCGTGAGCTGCCACCACGATGGCGCTATTGCGCCGTGGTCTATGTCCAGTCACGCCATGGTTCGAGGCTGGTCGCCCATGATGCGCGAGGTTGTGATGACTCGGCGCATGCCACCGGGCCAGATTGATCATCATGTGGGTAAAACCTTTCAGGACGTGGCAGGCCTGACAACGCGGGAAAAGCAGCAGCTGATTCATTGGATCGATCAGGGTGCCCCCCAAGATGGCACCGCGGATCCTCTGCAGGCATTAACCTTCAATGACCCCAAATTCTCCCTGGGAGAGCCGGATATCGTGTTGGATGTGCCGCCCCAAAAGATTCCGGCCACCGGGGTCATCGACTATCGCTACATACCGGTGGAGTTAAATTTAGACCGCGATGTGTGGATCAGCGGCATGGAGTTCGTACCCGGTGATCGCCAGGTACTGCATCATGTGATTGCCTATCTATCCAGCCCTGCAGATAAAAGCGCAGCGGAAGAGGCGGAAGATCAAGGCGAAAATCTGGGCGGCTTTGCCCCTGGCCGGCAGCCAGATGCCTTCGCGGACAACAGTGGTCGCCTAATACCTGCAGGCTCCAATTTGCTGCTGCAGATGCACTACACCACCTCAGGCAGAGAAACCGTGGATGCCACTCAAGTGGGTTTGTTTCTTCACGACGAACCGCCAGCCTACGTCATGTCTGGGGGTGTGGCCGGTCAGCGCCGATTCATCATTCCGCCGGGGGCAAAAGAGCACAAGCTGCGAGGGGAACAGCTCATCGAGAAAGACGCTTACCTGTACCAGATGACCCCGCACATGCACTTTCGCGGCAAATACATGAGCTATACTGCGGAATACCCGGACGGCTCCTCTGAGCTTCTGCTGTCGGTACCCAAATATGACTTCAACTGGCAGTTTAGCTATCGGCTGCAAGAGCCGCTGTTTTTACCGGCAGGGTCAAAACTCATTGCCCAGGGAGCCATGGACAACTCTGACCGCAATCCGGGTAATCCAGACCCAACGCGACCCGTATTTTTTGGCTTACAGACCATGCACGAAATGTTTTTTGGTTTTACCACCCTGCGCTACGAAGGCAATGTGCCCGCAGAATCTCAGGTGGCGAGCAAAGCGGTTCGCGTCGGCAGCGACAGCGGCGCGGGCAGATAGGTATAAAGCAAGCGCTGACAGAAGTACGGGCGTGGATAAGGACTGACGGGCATAGCCCCATAAAAGCCGAGCCCGGCAGAGCTATGATGAGAGGGCTTTGGTAAGAGGGTTTTGGTAAGAGGGTTTTGGTAAGAGGGTTTGCGCTAGTGAAAATCCCTGGATCTAAAGGCTTGGGTAGCTGAAACCGAGTCTTCCAGCAGGTGCCCGGCATCCTCCACATGGCCTGCGACAACGTGAATAACCCGGCCTTCGCGCTCAACCACGCCTTTGAATTTAAGCAGCTGGCCCTGTAGCAGCACGGCGCGAAAACGCTCCATGACAGTAGCCCAAATCACCATATTGGTGTTCCCAGTTTCATCCTCCAGGGTCAAAAATACTACGCCGCTAGCGGTACCAGGACGCTGTCTGCCGGTCACCACGCCGGCGATGCGAATCATTTGACCGGTGCGACAATGTTCTAAATCCGTTGCCCGCCGAAACCCCCGAAGTTCTGGGTGCTCTCGTAACAGCGTCATGGGGTGAGGCCCTAGGGTCAGCCCGGTATAGCGGTAATCGTTAAACATATCCTCAGTTACCGAGGGGGGGCTTAATACGGCGTTATCCAGAGCCTGTGGAGTTACCGTTACCGGGTGGGATGATGGACTGGTCTGCTGCTCTAAAGGCAGTGGCGTAGCAATCCCTGTCACGTCCCAATGCGCTTGATGACGGTGGCCGGCCAGCCGATAAAGAGCTCCAGAACGAGCTAAAAACCCCAGCTGTTGGTCGTTCAAGTTAGCTCTGCGTGCTAGATCTTGAGTACTGGTAACCGGCTGCTGTTGTCGTGTCTGCACAATGCGCTCTGCGGCCTCCAGGTTTAGCCCCTTAATCATGCGTAGACCCAGTCGTACAGCCGGCGCGTCACCAGGCTGTGTCGGCGGTTCCAGCGTGTGATCCCATGCACTAATGCTCACATCAAGAGGGCGCACTTCGACCTGATGACGCTGAGCGTCCTGCACCAGTTGAGATGGGGAATAAAAGCCCATCGGCAGGGCGTTGAGTAAGCCGCAGTAGAATGCGCTGGGGCGATGACGCTTCAGCCACGCTGAAATATAAACCAGCAGCGCAAAACTGGCGGCATGGGACTCTGGGAAGCCATATTCGCCAAAGCCCTTCATTTGATTGAAAATCCGCTCGGCAAATTCTTGGCTGTGGCCTCGTTCCCGCATACCGATAACCAGCTTGGCTTCAAAATGATCGAGGCCGCCGCGTTTTTTCCACGCTGCCATAGCACGCCGGAGTTGGTCGGCTTCGCCAGCACTGAAGCCTGCGGCGACCATGGCCAGCTCGATGACCTGTTCCTGAAAAATCGGAATACCCAGGGTGCGCTCTAAAACCCGGCGCACACCGGGGCTGGCGTAGCTCACCGGCTCGAGGCCCTGTCTGCGCCGCAGGTAGGGGTGCACCATGTCGCCTTGGATCGGCCCGGGGCGGACAATGGCCACCTCAATGACCAAATCATAAAAATTATGCGGCTTCAGTCGGGGCAGCATGGCCATTTGGGCGCGAGACTCGACCTGAAACACCCCAACGCTGTCACCACGCTGGAGCATGGCGTAGGTCTCGGGATCTTCTGGCGGAATGTCTTGAATGGTTAGGGCCGGCGCGTCCGGCGTGCTGTACTGGGCCAGTGCCAGAGCCTTGCGAATGGCCGTCAGCATGCCTAGAGCAAGAACATCGATTTTCAGCAGCCCTAAGGTTTCCAAGTCTTCTTTATCCCATTGGATGACCGTTCTGTCTGGCATGCTGGCGTTCTCAACCGGCACCAGCTGGGCCAAGGGACCAGCGGAAATCACGAAGCCACCCACATGCTGGGACAGGTGGCGAGGAAAGCCTAAGATCGCTTCAAAGAAGTGCAAAAACTGTCGGGTTTGCGGGCTCTCTGGGTCTAATCCGATTGAGCGCAGCCGTTCATCTAATTGGTCTTTTTTGTCCCACCAGGCCAGAGATTTGGAGAGCAAATCCAAAACCCCGGGGTCAAGCCCGACGGCCTTGCCCACGTCCCGGATGGCGCTGCGGGGGCGGTAGGTGATTAACGTGGCGGCTAAAGCAGCACGATCGCGCCCATAGCGCTTGTAGATGTATTGAATCACCTCTTCCCGGCGTTCGTGCTCGAAATCCACGTCAATGTCCGGAGGTTCCTGGCGCTCTATGGACACAAAGCGTTCAAACAGCAGATGCATGCGTGCCGGGTCCACTTCGGTGATGAACAGGCAGTAGCACACGGCAGAATTTGCCGCGGAGCCCCGCCCTTGACACAAAATATGTTGGCTGCGGGCGAACTGCACAATGTCTTGTACGGTCAGAAAATAGTGTTCGTAGCGCAACTGGGCAATCAGATCGAGTTCTTTCTCGATCAGGATCACCGTGTCTTCTGGAATGCCATCAGGCCAGCGTTCTTGCGCGCCGTTATAGGTGAGCTGGCGCAAATAGGCGCTAGGCGTCAGGTGGGGCGGCACTAAATCCTTGGGATACTGATACTGAAGCTCATCCATGCTGAATTCACACAAATCTGCAATGACCGTGGTTTGTTTGAGCATTTCTTCTGGGTAGAGCTGCTGGAGAGTATTGATGGGTCGCAAGGTGCGCTCAGCGTTGCAAAAACCTTGATAGCCAAGTTCTTGAATGTTGGTTTTTAGGCGAATGGCGGTAATGACATCTTGTAAGGGCTGACGCTGCGGGATGTGAGTGTGCACATCGTTCACCGCCACGATGGGAAGATTTAGCGTAGTCGATAGGGTCAGCGCATTAGCGGTTTTGCGCAGATCTTGGCCGTCATGAAAAAGGCCAAGGCCAATCCACAGGTGGGGCAGCAGGGTTTTCAGCTGGGTTACAGTGGTCTTGCTTTGTTCGATAGACTGGCCCTCGCATACCCAGATCGCTAAGCAAGCGCTCAAGCCCACCTGTAGATCAGCGTCACTAAGGACATAAGATCCTTTTTCAGATCTTCTTCGTAACTTGCTAATAAGGCTGGATATTTGTCCGTAAGACTGCCGGTTTTTAGCCAGTAAAATCAGCCGCGAGGAGGGACCGGGTTCAGCCCCATGGACAAGGTCCTGCAAAATAAATTCGGCACCGCAGATCAGCTTAATGCCCAAGGTCTTGGCGGTCTTATGGGCTTTGACCAAGCCGGAGTAACTGCACTCATCGGTAATGGCAATGGCCTGATAACCCAGCTCGTGGGCCTGCTGAACCAGTTCTTCCGGGTGAGAGGCGCCGCGTAAAAAGCTGTAGTTACTGATGCAGTGCAGTTCTGCATAGCCCACGGGAACGATGTGGTGGCCGGGTTTTCCAAGATACAGGGGCGCTTGATCGCGTATTTGGATCGAGATCGGCGGCGTAGAGTATTGCCCGTGAGGTTTATCTAAGCTCATTTAGGCGAAGTAACCGTGTAAATACCAAGAATCCGTAGAGTTTTGCCCAGACGCCGCTAGGCCGGTTTGAAAGACCCAGCACAGGGCTCCCTGGACGTGTCGTGCGACGTAGTAATCCCGATAGCGCAAGTCCTGCTCGATTTCCGCAGGAGCTGCCAAGGCCTGTGTTTGAGTCAGTCGCTCGGGCCCCTGAAGTAAATGCAGATGCTGTGCTGATACCCGCTGGGGGGTCTGGAATAGCCATAGGGGCCGCTGCCCCGGCAGCAATGCTGCGCTGCGAATGTCGGTGGCGGCGGGGTCTGCTTCAGGTAATGGCTTTTGCGCCTGCGTCGGCATACCGGCATGGGCCTGCCAAGCCCGTTCCGGGCTGTGCTGGGAGCTAGGCTGTAGGTTGAAGCACGCATTTGGGCCCAGGCGGCTGGTTAGCTCGTCCACCAGTCCGCTGACTTCCAGGGTCGCGCTTGCCGTACTGCCAAATAGGTCTTGATTATCGCTTAGCCATGGCTGGGCCAAGGTCATTTCCAGCTTGATGGAAAGCACTTCGGCTGGCAGCTCCGCATTATCAAGCTTGAGCGCGCTGAGTTTTAAGATGTCCTGGTGGCGCTGACGGCCCTTACCAAAGCGCACCAATAATTCTGCGCCCGAGCCTTTGAACGGTGCGAAGTGCCAACGCAGGGCGCTACAGCCCTGCTGACGGGCTATTAGCCAATGCTCTAGCCGTTTGGCTAGATGCACCATAGGGCCTTGCAGCAGCACATCTTTATTGCTGATGGGCTTAAGCAAATGTTGATGGTGACGAAAATGAGTTGTCGGCTGAATATGCTGACGGGGATCCGGTAGTTCGCCCTGTAAGCGCCCGATGTACTGGGTCACCTGCTGGCCAAGCCGTTTTCCTAGCCCGGCTCGAGGCAATTGAATCAATTGCCCTAGGGTATAAATGCCCATATTGCTTAAACGCTCTAGGTTCCGCTGGCTAAAGCCTTGATCCAGCAGTTCAAGGACGTATAGAGGCACGTCGAAAAGCCGGTTTTGACCGCCGCGAGCCAGGGCAATAGCCGCCTTAGGCGTCGCCGCGCATCGTGAGATGGCTGCATAACCCATGTCTTTACAGAGCGCTAACGCACCTTGGCTGATGGCGTGGTCATCTCCCCAGAGCATATGGCTGGCTCGAATTTCTAATACCACACAGTCCGGGGGCTCTAGGCTGACCATGCTGCTGTAGCGATAAAGCGCTTGGGCTAAATCCTCTAGGCGCGCGTGCTCTTGTCGGGTGTCGCGATGGAAGTAAGCGAGATCAGCGCAAATGCTGTAAGCCGTTGCCAGGGTGCAGCCGGGCAGGATGCCGACGGCTTCAGCCGCCGCATTAATGTGGCTGACGCGCTGTTCGTCTATAACAACTTGAGGCTGTGAATCGGGCAGGCCCTGAGGGCGAAAAATGTCCAAGGGTAAGGCTGGAAAATACAGGGCTAGCCAGCAGGCCTGCTGTTGATAAGCCTTCTGTTGACCTGTCTTTTGTTCGCTGCCGTCCCGAAAATTGTGCGTTGTTTGAGCTTGGTCTGCTGGCATGTTGAAACCGAGGTATTTCTGTTGGTGAGTCTGTTGACGAGTTAAGTGCCGTATAAAGTGCCGACCGCTGCAGTCGTTAGTGCAAGCCTCCTAAGGGTTTTGAAGGCAAGGAATCTGCAGGCAAAGAACTCGAAGGCAGGGTGTCTGGCTCTGTTTGGCTAAAGTCGTAGACAAAGTCGGTGGATAAGCCCTCTGATTCCTTTGCGTACTTGGCCTGCTGCTCTTGAGCCTGTTCTTGCTGCAGAGCCACTTTTTGCCAAAGCGCCAGCTGCTGATGCAGAGGCTCCATAACTTGGTAACAGCTTTGGTAACGGACTTGGTCGCCGGCGGAATTAAGGCCAAGCCGAATGTTTTGCACAGGCCAGCCGCCTTTGCGCTTAACGATGTCTACGGCCAGTTGATCAACGCAGTCTGTAGGCCGTAGCGCTAGTCGTAACTCGGCCAAGCTGGAGCGCTCAACGGCATCGATGGGGCGAAAAAATATCGCCAGGGTTTGACCGCTACGAGCGGCAAGCTGCACTCGGCGGGTTTCTTTGATGTTGAGCTTGCGTTCTTCGGGCCAGGCCAGCACAGCGGCACAGCCTTGGGACAGGCAGCATCGTTCCATGCTCCACAAAGCGTCTTCGTGGGTACGCGTTTGCACCACCAACTGGTTACGGGGGTTTACGCCAAACGCATTTAAGGCCGATGCGTGGGGTATGAAAGGCGGATTGATCCAGACCACAAAGCGCGTTTGGGTCAAGGTTTCCAAGATCGGCAGAATAAGCCGCAGCTCGCCGATGCCCGCATGAGGCAGCAATAAATCCACTAGACCTTGCTGGGGCCAGCCGCCACCTTGAAATTGGCTATCCAGTTCTGGATGTCCGCTTGGTAGGGTAGGGCCGGTATGGCGAACTCCTGAGTTGTTCAACAGGTCTTTACCGCGCCACAGCAGCGGGTGGTTCAATAGATCTGGGCCTGGTTTTGTTGACTTTGGTTTTGTTGACTTTGGTTTTGTTGACTTTGGTTTTGTTGACATAGGGGTCAGGGGCTTTAATTCAAAAAACTGGTTATTTATACAGTATTGTTGGCGCGACTGTCTACGCACCAGCGCTAAACCGTGTCTTGTTGGCGGTGGCACTGGTTATTTCGGGGAGCCTTGTTCAGACTTGGATTCCCTGACCCACAAGACGTTAAGGATCCTCCTCGACGAATTGCCGGCATTGTTAGATCAGGCGTCCCAATGGTCGCTTGAACGGATTTTGACTAGAGCTAGGAATACAAAATGGATTTTGATTACGACTTGTTTGTTTTAGGTGCTGGATCTGGGGGTGTACGGGCCAGCCGCATGTCGGCAAGTTACGGTGCCAAGGTTGCCGTTGCGGAATCCATGTTTTTGGGTGGCACCTGCGTCAACGTTGGCTGCGTGCCGAAAAAGCTGTTTGTTTACGGCTCGCATTTTCACGAGGATTTCCAGGACGCGAAAAACTATGGCTGGGAAGTGCCGACCAGCACTTTTGACTGGCCAACGCTTCGCGATAATAAAACCAAAGAAATTAATAGATTAAATGGGATTTATAGCAATTTACTTGATGACGCAGGCGTAACTCTCTACCAACACCATGCACGCTTGCTAGACCCACATACCGTTCAGGTTGGCGACGAGACCGTCACCGCTCGCTATATCCTGGTGGCCACCGGCGGCTGGCCTGTCATGCCCGATATCCCCGGTATTGAACACGCCATCAGCTCCAATGAGGCGTTTTACCTGCCCGAATTCCCAGAGACGGCCACGGTGATCGGCGGGGGCTACATCGCCGTGTAGTTGGCCGTAATCTTTGCAGTTCTCGGGGCAAACACGACCCTGATCTATCGTGGTGAGATGTTTCTGCGAGGCTTTGATGATTCCATTCGTCACTTCGTTAAAGACGAGATTGAAAAGAAAGGCGTGGAACTCCTGTTTGAAACCGAGGTAACGGCCATACACAAGCAAGACGATGGCGCACTGCAGCTGGAGCTCACTCGAGGCTCATCAAGACGTACAGACACCTTGCTATGTGCCACCGGCCGCAGCCCAAAGACCCAGGGCATTGGACTAGAGGATGCCGGCGTTGCCCTCGGTGAAAAGGGTGAAATTCTGATCAACGAGGACTACCAAACCAACGTTGATAACATCTACGCCATTGGCGATGTAACGGATCGAATTCAGTTAACCCCGGTCGCTATCGAGGAGGCCATGTGCCTGTCCAGCAACCTGTTCACCGATGCTCCTAAGCGCCGCATGGACTATCAGAACATCGCCACCGCGGTGTTTTGCCAGCCCAATATCGGTACCGTGGGGCTGACCGAGGCTGAGGCCGCCGCGGACTTTGCTGGAGATTTGGATATTTATGAGTCTCAGTTCAAACCGATGAAGCACACAATTTCTGGCCGTGACGAGCGCACTTTGCTGAAAATGATCGTTCAGCGCAGTACCGATCGTGTGCTGGGTATTCACATGGTTGGCCCGGATTCCGGTGAAATTATTCAGGGCCTGGCGGTGGCTATGGTTGCCGGGGCTACCAAGGCCCAATTTGATGCCACCGTAGGCATTCATCCCACGGCGGCTGAGGAATTTGTCACCCTGCGCAGCGTCAGCCGTCAGGCTTGAAGCAAAACTAAACGCGGCCCCCGAAGGTAAAGCTGAGAAGGAAAAGCTGAAATGAACGGGTATAAATTAATCGGAATTACAACTTTGCACCCCGCGCTGATGAGGCTGGCCTTGGCGTTAGCTTTGGCATTGGCCGGCACTGGGGCTCAAGCCAAAAACGTCATTTTCTTTTTGGGTGACGGTATGGGTATCAGTACCGTCACCGCGGCTCGAATTTTTGCCGGTCAAACTCAAGGCGCGACGGGTGAGGAATATGACTTAGCCTTTGACCGCTTTCCCCACGTCGCCCTGATCAAAACCTACAACACGGATGCTCAGGTGCCGGATAGCGCCGGCACCATTACCGCAATTACCACCGGGCAGAAAACCCGCATTGGTGTGTTGGGCGTCAGCGCCGCCGTCGCGCGGGACGATTGTCCGGCTGCGCTGCAGAATTCACTGCCAACGCTGGCGGAGCTGGCCGAGCAGGCAGGCATGGCCACGGGCATTGTTTCGACAGCACGCATTACCCACGCGACTCCAGCTGGCGCCTACGCTCATAGCCCCAATCGCAACTGGGAAAGCAGCGCCAGCACACCGGATGAGGCGGAAGCCCAGGGCTGCATAGACATTGCCCGACAGCTGGTGGAAATGGCTCATGGCGATGGTCTTGATGTAATCCTTGGTGGCGGTCGGCGGGAGTTTTTACCCGCGGAGGCTCAAGATCCTGAGTATTCGGATCTGCAGGGGCGGCGAGACGATGGCCGCAATCTCATTGATGAATGGCTCGCCGGTGCAGCCAATAGACAATTTGCTTGGCATGGGGACGTGCTAGCCGGCTGGGCGTCTGGGCCTGAGCCCGTTAACGGTCAGCTTATGGGCCTGTTCGAACCGTCGCACATGCAGTTTGAGGCAGATCGCACGGAAGACCCGGGCAAGGAGCCTTCGCTAAAAGAAATGACAGCCCTGGCGGTTAAGCAGCTTTCGGCCAACGACAAGGGCTATTTTTTGCTCGTCGAAGCCGGCCGAATCGACCACGCCCACCATCTGTCCAACGCCTATCGAGCCCTTGGTGATACGGTTGCTTTGTCCGACGCCGTAGCCTGGGCAGTGGATAATGTCGATCTTGAAGAGACCCTGATCGTTGTTACTGCCGATCACAGCCACACCATGACCATGAGTGGCTATCCCAGACGAGGCAATCCTATTTTAGGCACCGTTGAGATGGTGGCAGGGCAACCCATTCTGGATTTGACCGGTAAACCCTACACGACATTGAGCTATGCCAACGGACCGGGCTACCGCAAACAGCCGCAAGACCTGAGCGCTGTGGATACTGAAGACCCTGATTATCAACAGCTTGGCACGGTGCCGCTGGCCTCAGAGACTCATTCCGGCGAGGATGTGGCGGCGTTTGCCATTGGCGTCAATGCCCGGGCCGTCGCCGGCGTTATGGAACAAAACCGGCTCTTCGACGTCATGCACAAAGCCCTGTTCGGGCAATAATTTGGAGACAGCATGTCAGTTATAACCGACTTCTTTGCCCTGCTGGATGGTTTGCTGGGAGGGGCCGCGTACTTTCCTATTGCTCTATTGGGGGTCGGCTTACTGTTCACGGTTTACCTCGGGTTCCCGCAAATACGCTTTTTTAAGCACGCTTGGTCAGTGCTGTTCGGGCGTCATACGGATGATTCGGATCCCGGCGATACCACGCATTTTCAGGCGCTCTCTACAGCCCTGTCTGGCACCGTGGGTACCGGCAATATCGGCGGCGTCGCCTTCGCGATATTTTTGGGCGGTCCTGCAGCCCTGTTCTGGATGTGGGCGACGGCCTTGCTGGGCATGACAACGAAGTTCGTCGAGGTCTCGATCAGTCACAAATACCGTGAACAAGACGACCGGGGTTTTATGGCCGGCGGTCCCATGTACTACATGGAATACGGTCTGGGAATGAAATGGCTCGCGGTGTTTTTTGCCATCGCCACCGTCATTAGCTCCTTCGGTTCAGGCAACATGCCCCAAGCCAACAACATGGCCTCGGGAATTGAAGCCTCAATGGGCATCGCCTCGTGGGTGTCGGGCTTGCTGTTCGCGGTGCTGATGGGCTTTGTCATCATTGGCGGAGTGCGCCGCATCGCGGCAGTTTCCGCCGCGCTAGTGCCAACTATGGGTGTGCTTTACGCTCTGGGCGCCTTCGCCGTCATTTTTTCCAACCTGGACAACGTGTTGCCCTCGCTGGCATCGGTTTTTGCATACGCCTTCACTGGCTCCGCCGCAGCCGGAGGTTTTCTCGGTGCCTCATTTGCCTACGCTTTCAATCGGGGAGTCAATCGGGGGCTATACTCGAACGAAGCGGGCCAGGGGTCTGCCCCCATCGCGCACGCAGCTGCCCGCACCAACGAACCCGTAGCCGAGGGCATGGTCGCGATCCTTGAGCCGTTTATCGACACACTGATTATCTGCACGCTGACGGGTTTAGTCATTTTGTCCTCAGGCGTCTGGCAGGAAAAATACCCAACGTCTTTTAGTCAAACGGACACGGAAATTGTTGCTGGCCTGTATAGCGACCAAGACCCGGTCCACGTGGCTCAACTTGCCGCCCACCTGGATTTCGTGCCACCCAGCAACGACCCAGTGCGCCGGTTCAGCGGCACCATTGAAGTACGGGATGGAACCCCGGACCTGTCGAATCTCACGGTATTACACAACCGTTCCGTGGCTGAGGACGTGCAGATTACTAAGGATGGTGCGCCGCTCAATGGCATCGTGCTAGTAGAAGAGGGCAGCCTTGTGGACGGCAGCCTGCAGTTGCAGGGGTTGTCGTTGCTGCATTCGGTGCCGTTGACGGCCAAGGCCTTCGAGCAGAGTTTTTTGGGCGAATATGGCGGTCTGCTGGTCACCATCGGGTTGACCCTTTTCGCTTTTTCCACCGCCATTGCCTGGTCCTATTACGGTGACCGAGCGATCACCTACTTGCTGGGGACGGCTTGGGTGCTGCCTTATCGTGGGCTTTATGTGCTGGGTTTCTTTGCCGCCACAATTGTCGATACCTCATTGATTTGGCTGATATCTGCGGTGACGGTGGCGCTGATGACCCTGCCAAACTTGGTGGGAATGGTATTGATGCGGGTAGAGGTCAAGCAAATGACCCAGGAGTACTGGGCCAAGCTTAAGTCAGCGGAGCGCGGTTAAGGCTCACTGTTGATCGGGATGTAGCACACAAAAGCACCAAGAGCCCAGAGCCTCCCTAGAGAGGGCGACAGGCAAAGCACATGGCATACACGTGTCGAGGATCGTTGAGCATAGCGAGGCGGCTCAGATCTTGAGCCAATGCCCCAAGCCACTGGCCCTGCCAGGGTAGATGGCTGGTTAAACTCGGCGCTAACGTCGTTTTTACCGCACCTTCCAGGGACCCTGCGGGTAACTTGTCCAGAGCCAAGCTTTGTAGTCCGAGCGTCCGAGCAATCCCTGCCTGTGCCTGCATCAGTTCCATCAAGACGGCGCTCCGGGGGTCTAGCGGCGGCTGTAAGTCTTGGCTCGACCAATCCGTCAGCTCTGCAAGTTCAGCAGCATAGGCTAAAGCCTCTTCCAGACTGCCAACTTCATCGGCCAACCCGATCTCTTGGGCCGCAATACCGCTCCACATGCGGCCTTGGGCAATGCTGGCAACCTCAGCTCGTGGCATCTGCCGGCCCCGAGCAACCAGATCCAAGAACTCTTCGTAACCGTGTTCTATGGATAGCTGCAGAATATTTCGAGCTTGCGGACTGAGCTCACTTACTACGCTAAACCCTCGTGCCAACGGAGTGCTGGCCACGCCATCGGCGGTAACCCCAATTGCACCAAGCGTTTCGGTGAAGTTCGGCACCAGGCCAAAAATGCCAATGGACCCAGTGATGGTGGTGGGCTCAGCAAAAATTGCGTCGGCAGTGGCGGAAATCCAATAGCCGCCGGAGGCTGCTACGGAACCGAAGGAGGCCACAACGGGCCGCCCCGTGACCTGAAATGCCTCGAGCTCCTCGCGAATTCGTTCTGAGGCAAAAGCGCTGCCGCCGGGGGAATCTACTCTCAGGACCAAGGCTTTGATGCCGTCATTGTCTCGGGCCAAACGGATTTGCTCCACCAGTTCATCGGCAACAGTGGCGTCACCGCTTGGAACACCCGACTCAACAATGGGACCTTGGGCAGTAACCACGCCAATTATGGACTCTGCAGGCTCGCCACCTGTATCAGGAAAGGACTGCTGCATCAGTAGATAGGAACGGTAGTCGATAGCGTTTAGCTGATCGTCTCGCCAGCCCACTCGCTCGGCCACGTACTCGCGGAAAACCGATGGAATCATGAGCCCATCCACTAAGTTGCTAGCCAACGACGCTTGCGCCCCGTCACCGCCGGTAGCTGCCAAAGCGCGGTCATATTGATTGGCAAAATCTAGAATCTGCTCCTGAGGTATTTGCCTGTTGGTGGCGAGGGTCGTTGTTATGGTCTGCCACAAGTTGTCCATCAAGCGTTGATTGTCCTGACGGGCCAGCTCTGACATGTCGTTGCGAGAGAAGGGCTCAGTAGCAGATTTGTATTCGCCAACCCGAAAAACGTGCATTTTTACCTTCAGTTTTTCCAGCATGTCAGCGAAGTACAGCCGGTCACCGCCCAATCCCGCCAGCAAAACCGCGCCCATAGGGTGCAGAATGATCTCATCTGCGTAGCTGCTCGCCAGATATTGAAATTGGTTGCTGTATTCGCTGTAGGCGACGACCTCCTTGCCTTGTTCCCGGAAACCAAGGAGCGCGTTGCCGATCCGCCTGGCTTGGGCCGAGGAGACGCCGCTTACCTGATCGAAGTTCATTACGATGAGGCGGATTCGGGAGTCTTCAGCAGCGAGATGAATACTCTCGATCAGATCGCCAATATCAATTACACCGTCGTCTGCCGAGCTAAATAAAAGGTCACGCCAATCGGAAGGGGGCGATATTTGCTCTACCAATACACCGCTTGGAGCAATGAACAGGGCGCTGTTATCGGATATCTCGGGGCGCTCTGGGCCTGTAAAAATCGAGCCCAAGACCACGACGAGGAGCAGTAAAAAGCCCGCGTTTACGACAAAGTTTCGAAACGAGGTAATGCGTTGGCCCCATTTTGCGAAGAAGCCCTGTTTGGGCGCGTTTTCCGACATCGTGCATTCCTTTGGTAAGCCGAGGGCGAGAGCTTACCGTTACCGGTGACCCAAGCCCAACAGCCAATCAAGCTGGATCCGCAGGCCCAGTTGGAAAACTCTTAAACTGCCGCCTAGTCGCGGTTCTGATTACCGGTGAGGCCTCAGTCTCGCCAGTGCGGCTGCGCGATTCCGCGATGAAATCAGGCTAACATGGGGAATGACAGCGACGGACTCAACAAATACGGTGCAGTGGGCCGCAAAGGAATTAAGCTCGTTATTCCCAGGGCCATTTCTTGGGGACAAGCTGGCGCCTGCGGGGTATCACCTGCAGCCCGTCACCGGAGTTAGTGTAGACAGCCGCTTGGTTCAACCCGGGGATTTGTTTGTCGCCCTTGCTGGGGATCCGGGCCAGCGATTCAAAACTCATGCGCGCAGCGTTGCCGACGGTCACGACTACGTGGCCCACGCCCTAGAGCGCGGGGCCAGCGCCGCCCTGGTAAGCCGTTTGCAGGACGTTGACCTACCCCAATACCAGACCATAGAAACCTATAACGGCCTTTGGGAGCTTGGCGCTGCAGCCCGAGCTAGGTTGGCTGGGCCCATTATTGCCATCACGGGCAGTAGCGGTAAGACTACGGCTAAGAGTTTTCTAGCTCAGGCATTGGGCGCCTTTGCACCGCCGGGAAGTTTTAACAATCACATTGGGGTGCCACTGTCCTTAGCCAATGCGTGGTCCCAGGCGCCGGCTTGGGTGTTTGAAATTGGTACCAGCAACGCCGGGGAAATCGCGCCCCTAACCGCCATGGTTAAGCCAGATCTTGGGATTTTGCTGAACGTACAAAATGCGCACATTGAAAACTTTCCCTCTCGGCAAGCCCTCATTGAGGAGAAGCGCCAAATCTTTTCGACGCTGCCCGCTGATGGATTGCGAGTGGTCCATGACGAACTGGGTATGGCCGGGTATCAGTTTGGTCATAGGTCCACCAGCCACGCCCAAATTAAGGATTTGCAGGGGGATCGGCTGTCGTTGTCGCTGTTTGGGGAAGTTGTTTCCGCCCGAGTGCCCGGGGGCGGCGATCATCGAGCGCTCACCCTGAGTGCCTGTTTGCTGGCAATGAAGCTGCTGGGATTTTCGCTGGAAGCAGGCCTAGGATTGCCAGCTCAGGCAGTGCCCAGCGGACGCGGGAACTCTCATATGGCAGCGGGTATCGAAGTGGTAGATGACAGCTATAACGCGAACCCAAGCAGCATGCAGGAGGCTCTTTCTGTGTTTCTTGCTGACAATCATTCCGCCTCCGGCCGCTCTTTTGCGGTGGTAGGCGATATGCGTGAGCTGGGTGAAGAGGGGCCCCAGGCCCATGAAAAGCTGCTAGAACGCCTTGCCCATGAACCGGCCTTGCATGGTATCGTCGTCGTCGGGGAGCAAATGAACCAAGCGCTGGCGAAGCTCGAAAGCGGCGATCTGCCAGACATGCTGGGCCCCCGCTTACTTGGGCGGTTCCCCGAAACCAACGACAAACTTACGGACCTGTTAGTGGACACGCTACGGGCCGGCGACCGGGTATTGGTTAAAGGGTCCAACGGAATTTTCTGGACTAACGGCTTTGTTGACGGCTTGCTGGCCCGGTTGGGCTAATTGCCTGGGCACTACACGGACTTTTACGAATTACTGATATGCAAGAAATTACCAACGACCAGCAGCATTTGATCGTTGACCGAATGGGGCGCAGGTTCCGAAATTTGCGTCTAAGTCTTACCGCTGCCTGCAATTACGCCTGCACCTATTGCGTGCCTGACGGCAAGCGCCTGCAGGCCGCGGCCTACGAACTCAGCGGCGAAGAAATTGTCCGCGCTACTGCGCTGTTAATCGCAACAGCAGGCATCGACAAGGTTCGTATTACCGGCGGTGAACCTTTGCTGTCGCCGAAGTTTCCAGCCACGCTGCAAGGAATTATGGACCTCGGGCTTACGGATGTATCGCTGACGACAAATGGGCAGCTGTTGCCTCGCTACGCCCAAAGCATTATCGATTCGGGAATGAAGCGTATTAACGTCAGCTTGGACACCCTGGATCGAGACGCTTTCCGCAGCATCGCCCGCTCAGGCGATTTAAATACGGTCCTGCACGGCATTGAGCTGATGCAGGCGGGTGGGCTGAAAGTCAAAATTAACATGGTGCCGATGCACCAAGTGAACGACGATCAAATTCTGCCGCTGCTGGACTACGCCCTGGAGCGGGGGATTGAACTGCGTTTTATCGAGTTGATGAATATGGGCCATTTGCAGGCGAGCCCAACCTACCAGAGCGAGTTCTTTTCCATGGAACGGATACTCGACCGCATCGGCTCTCAATACAGCTTTAGTCGAACCGATGCGCCCTTTGATTCCACTGCCGTGCGCTATGAGATTCCCCAAAAGGGCACCTTTGGCATAATCGCCAACGAAAGCGAGCCGTTTTGCCGTAACTGCACGCGCCTGCGATTGTCTTCCAACGGCGCTCTCTACGGCTGTCTTTCCAACGCCCGATCCACGGATATCCGCTCCCTGTTGGCGCTGCCCGATGCTGAAGCCCAAGCTCAGCTGCATCAAGTGTTGTTAGGTGCCTTGGCGGACAAGCAGAGCGAGAACTTCCAGGGCGAAGTCACGGTAATGAAGTTTATTGGCGGTTAGCCGGTACTCTTCGGTTAACAAAAGTCATGGTTATCGCCCGATGCTGGTGCAGCAACTGGCGTATTCTGCGCCACGGGCTCCACGTCCGTGTTGGGCCATTGATTCAATAGCAGCTTGAGACCCCATGTCCTACATCGACGATCTTTTCGAAACTTTGATCAGCTTGCAGCAAAACAAACGCCTACCGCCGGTTCAATCCTGGCAGCCAGCCCATTCGGGTGTGATCGATATTCGCATCGACCGCGAGGGCGCTTGGTTTCACGAAGGCACGCGTATTGAGCGTCAGCCGTTAGTGGATCTGTTCGCTACGATTTTGCGTCGAGAAGGGGAGGCCTATTTCTTGGTTACCCCCGGGGAGAAAATGCAGATTCAGGTGGCGGAAGTGCCGTTCATCGCCGTAGATCTGGATGTGCGAGGCCAAGACCGAGCCAAACAGCTGCTTTTTAGCACCAATGTCGGCGACTACGTGATTGCCGGTGCAGAGCATTCCATAACCATGCGCCAAGGCCGCCCATTCCTGCACGTGCGCGATGGCTTGGAGGCCAGAATTCAGCGCAGCGTTTTTTATCGCCTGGTCGAGGAGGGGGAACTGCAGAATGACGATCTTCTTGTCTACAGCGATGGTGAGTGCTTCAACCTGGGATCGGTGGTTTAGCGCGCCAGCGGCAGAGTGGCACCAGCTGGAGACACATCACTGACCCCGTGAGCGGCGGCAGCGGGCATAAAAAAGCCGCCATGCCTAGAACGCTAGAAGGCGGCTTCGCTGGTTTACGGCGCTACCTTACATATTGGGATAGTTGGGCCCGCCAGCCCCCTCAGGGACTACCCAGGTAATGTTTTGGGACGGGTCCTTGATGTCACAGGTCTTACAGTGCACGCAATTTTGCGCGTTAATCTGAAAGCGCGGCCCATCGGACTCTTCCACAATTTCATAGACCCCGGCGGGGCAGTACCGCTGGGCGGGTTCTGCGTACTTGGGCAGGTTGTCCCGAATCGGCACGTCCGCATCTTTTAACGTCAGATGACAGGGCTGGTCTTCTTCGTGGTTGGTGTTGGACAAAAACACCGAGGACAGTTTGTCAAAGGACAGCACGCCATCGGGTTTCGGATAGTCGATAGGTTTGCTGGCGGATGCCGGTTTCAGAGTGGCGTGATCGGGTGTTGGGTCCGTCAGCGTCCATGGTTGGTTGCCAGAGAAAAACTGATCTGCGAATGCATAGCCGGAACCACCCAGCACGCCCAGCTTGTGCAGGGCAGGTCCAATGTTACGTGAACGATGCAGCTCGTCGTAAAGCCAGGAGTTTTCGAAGCGCGTTTGGAACGACGTTGCCTCGGTTTGGGCGTGGCCCTCGGCGAGCTCATCAAAGGCGGCTTCAGCGGCTAACATTCCCGACTTCATGGCCGTATGGCTGCCTTTGATTTTCAGCACGTTCAAAAAGCCAGCGTCGTCTCCGGCAATCAAGGCGCCAGGCACCGTGAGCTTGGGCAGCGCCTGCAGGCCGCCCTTAGAAATGGCTCGAGCGCCATAGGAAACCCGCTCGCCACCTTCCAGCATGTCGGCTATCAGCGGATGATGCTTCCAGCGCTGCATTTCATCGAAGGGTGATAGGTGAGGATTTTTATAGCTCAAATCTACAATGAGGCCCAGAGACACCTGATTGTCCGGTAAGTGGTAAAGGAAGGAACCCCCAGTGGCTCCCCCAGGCATGTGACTTAGCGGCCAGCCGATACTGTGCATGACTTTACCTGGCTTGTGTTTGGCCGGATCAATAGTCCACAGTTCTTTAATGCCGATGGCGTAGTGTTGGGTGCCACTATCAGCGTTGAGTTCGAATTTGTTGATCAGCTGCTTGCCAAGATGCCCGCGGCACCCCTCGGAGAAGATCGTGTACTTGCCCAGCAGCTCGTAGCCTGGGGCGTAGCTGCCTTTTTGGTCTCCTTCTTTACTGATGCCCATGTCGCCGGTGGCAACGCCGCGTACGGCACCGTTTTCGTCGTAAAGAATTTCAGAAGCTGCAAAGCCCGGGAAAATGTTTACGCCCATATTTTCTGCCTGCTCACCCAGCCAGCGGCACAGGTTTGCCAGGCTGATGGCGTGGTTGCCCTCGTTATGGGCGTCGCTGGGTACTAGGAAGCTGGGGACTTTGATTCTGTTGGTTTCGTTGACCATGTAGTAAATCAAGTCTTCGGTGACAGGGTTATCCAGCGGCGCACCGCGTTCCTGCCAGTCCGGGAACAGCTCGTTTAAGGCTGTGGGCTCGAAAATCGCGCCGGATAAAATGTGCGCACCAATTTCTGATCCTTTTTCAACCAAGCAGACAGACAGCTCTTGCCCACTTGCTTCGCCAAGCTGCATTAAGCGGCAGGCTGCGGCAAGACCGGCGGGGCCGCCGCCAACAATCACAACGTCAAATTCCATGGATTCGCGTTCTACTTGTTGCTCCATTGCAATCCTCTATT